>NZ_JBIRXZ010000020.1:0-1226 GCF_044389385.1 Isoptericola sp. NPDC019571 | reverse complement strand
GGGGTGTTGGGATGGGTGACGGGACGAAGGTCGTGCGGAGTGTGGAGCGCGCGTTTTGGCGGGGTGTGCGTGATGGGTTGAGCGTGTTCGAGGCCGCGCAGGCTGTAGGGATCTCGTTCGCGACGGGCTATCGCAAGGTCCGGCAGTGTGGTGGTGTGATGCCTGCCGATCTGGGCGAGCCCTCGGGCCGCTACTTGTCCTTGACAGAGCGAGAGGAACTGGCTCTTCTGCGCGCCGAGGGGCGCGGGGTCCGTGAGATCGCGCGGGTGTTGGGACGCTCCGCCTCGACGATCTCGCGTGAGCTCGTTCGAGGCACGACGGCGGGCCGCTACCGGGCGATCGCGGCCCAGGTGCGGGCCGATGAACGCGCCACTCGCCCCAAGGCGCGCAAGCTGGCGGCCAACCCCCGCCTGGCGTCGTGGGTCCAGGACAAGCTGGCGCCACCGGCGGGAGGACGCTGGGCGCGGGCGTGGAGCCCGACCCAGGTCAGCCGACGGCTGCGGGTCGAGTTCCCCGATGATGATCAGATGCGCATCAGCCACGAGGCGATCTACCAGGCGCTATACGTCCAGGGGCGAGGTGGGCTGCGACGCGAGCTGGCTACCGCACTACGCACCGGGCGAGCCATGCGCCGCCCGCAACGCTCTACGAGCAACCGCGGGAAGCGGTCGATCCCTGCGCACCTGATGATCTCCGAGCGCCCCGCCGAGATCGAAGACCGGGCCGTGCCGGGGCACTGGGAAGGTGACCTCATCATCGGCGCCAACTCCAAGTCCGCGATCGGCACCCTGGTCGAGCGCACCACCCGCTACGTCATGCTGCTGCACCTGCCCAACGGGCATCATGCCGAGGCTGTCCGCGACGCGATGCTGACCCAGATCCGCACCCTGCCGGCGCACCTGCGCAAGTCCCTGACCTGGGACCAAGGCTCCGAGATGACCCCGTTCGCGCAGATCAAGATCGCCGACGACCTGGACCTGTACTTCTGCGACCCGCACTCGCCTTGGCAACGCGGCACGAACGAGAACACCAACGGGCTACTGCGCCAGTACTTCCCCAAGGGCACCGATCTGAGCATCCACACCGCCGACGACCTCGAGGAGGTCGCCCTGCTGCTGAACGACCGCCCCCGCCAGACCCTCGACTGGGCCAAGCCCGCCGAAGCACTCAACCGCCTACTCTTGGCAGCCTGACGACGCGTGTTGCGACGACCGCTTGAACCCGCC
>NZ_JBIRXZ010000019.1:0-1268 GCF_044389385.1 Isoptericola sp. NPDC019571 | reverse complement strand
GGGACTGCTGCAGGGCTGGTTGACACTCCATCTGTGGGACGCCGTCCCGCTGGAAGGATGTCTCTGTGCCCAAGAAGTTCCCGCCTGAGTTCAAGCGTGACGTCGTGCGGGTCGCGCGTCGCGGCGATCTGACATATGCCGAGGTCGCCAACGATTTCGACGTGTCCGTGGAGTCGGTGCGGCGCTGGGCGCGCCAGGCCGACATCGACGACGGCGTCATGGACGGCCAGACCAGCAGTGAGCAGAACGAACTGGTCCAATTGCGCCGAGAAAAGCGCCGGCTGGAGATGGAGAACGAGATCCTGCGCCGCGCGGCGGCCTACTTCGCTGCCGGCTCGCTCCCAAAATGAGCTACCCGCTGGTCCGTGACCTGGCCGCTGAGGGCATCCCGGTGCGGCTGACCTGCGGGGTCCTCGGCCACTCCAGGCAGGCCTACTACGCCTGGGCGGCCCACCCGGTCAGCGACCGGGAGCTGGAAGACGCCTACTTGACCAACGCGCTGATCGACGCGCACGGCGACGACCCAGAGTTCGGCTACAGGTTCCTGGCCGACGAGCTCGAGCGCGCGGGTCACGAGGTCGGCGAGCGACGTGTCTGGCGACTGTGCTCCCAGCAGAAGCTGTGGTCGACGACCGTGCGCAAGGGCCGCCGCGTGGCCGGGAAGTCCCCGGGCCCGGCGGTCCACGACGATCACGTGCAACGCAACTTCACCGCCACGGAACCGGACCGGGTGTGGGTCACCGACATCACCGAGCACCCCACCGGCGAGGGGAAGCTCTACTGCTGCGCGATCAAGGACCTGTTCTCCAACCGGATCGTCGGTTACGCGATCGACGGGCGCATGACGGCCCAGCTCACCGTGACCGCGCTACGCACCGCCGTGGCCAGGCGAGCCCCGACCGGCGTCGTGGTCGTGCACTCGGACCGAGGATCGCAGTTCCGAGCGCGCAGCTTCCGGGCCGTGCTGAGTGCCGCGGGCCTGCAGGGCTCGATGGGCAGAGTCGCGTCCGCCGGCGACAACGCCGCCATGGAGTCCTGGAACGCGCTACTGCAAAAGAACGTCCTGAACCGCCGCCGCTGGGCCACCCGCCACGAACTGCACGACGCGATCGTGTTCTGGATCGAACGCACCTACAACCGCCGCCGACGCCAACGCGCCCTCGGCAAGCTCACCCCAGTCGAGTACGAACTCGCCTTCACCACCCAGAACGCCGCCCTTGCGGCATGATCACCACTCACCCGGTGTCAACCGATCCTGCAGCAGTCCC
>NZ_JBIRXZ010000018.1:1550-4863 GCF_044389385.1 Isoptericola sp. NPDC019571 | reverse complement strand
GTCCTGTCTTCCACATCCGGCCTATCTACCCAGTGGTCTAGCTGGGTGCCTTCACCCCGCAAGGGGGATGGAAACCTCATCTTGAAGCAGGCTTCCCGCTTAGATGCTTTCAGCGGTTATCCCTTCCGAACGTAGCTAACCAGCCGTGCTCCTGGCGGAACAACTGGCACACCAGAGGTTCGTCCGTCCCGGTCCTCTCGTACTAGGGACAGCCCTTCTCAAGTTTCCTGCGCGCGCAGCGGATAGGGACCGAACTGTCTCACGACGTTCTAAACCCAGCTCGCGTACCGCTTTAATGGGCGAACAGCCCAACCCTTGGGACCTACTCCAGCCCCAGGATGCGACGAGCCGACATCGAGGTGCCAAACCATGCCGTCGATATGGACTCTTGGGCAAGATCAGCCTGTTATCCCCGGGGTACCTTTTATCCGTTGAGCGACGGCGCTTCCACAAGCCACCGCCGGATCACTAGTTCCGACTTTCGTCCCTGCTCGACCTGTCGGTCTCACAGTCAAGCTCCCTTGTGCACTTGCACTCGACACCTGATTGCCAACCAGGCTGAGGGAACCTTTGAGCGCCTCCGTTACATTTTGGGAGGCAACCGCCCCAGTTAAACTACCCACCAGGCACTGTCCCTGATCCGGATTACGGACCGAGGTTAGATGGTCGATATGGCCAGAGTGGTATTTCAACGATGACTCCACCCGACCTGGCGGCCGGGTTTCACAGTCTCCCACCTATCCTACACAAGCCACACCGAACACCAATACCAAGCTATAGTAAAGGTCCCGGGGTCTTTCCGTCCTGCTGCGCGTAACGAGCATCTTTACTCGTAGTGCAATTTCGCCGAGCTCGCGGTTGAGACAGCGGAGAAGTCGTTACGCCATTCGTGCAGGTCGGAACTTACCCGACAAGGAATTTCGCTACCTTAGGATGGTTATAGTTACCACCGCCGTTTACTGGGGCTTAAATTCTGGGCTTCACCGAAGTTGACCCGTCCTCTTAACCTTCCAGCACCGGGCAGGCGTCAGTCCGTATACATCGTCTTGCGACTTCGCACGGACCTGTGTTTTTAGTAAACAGTCGCTTCTCCCTGGTCTCTGCGGCCCTCCCCGCTTCCCACCGCAAGGGTGTTCACGGATCGGGCCCCCCTTCTCCCGAAGTTACGGGGGCATTTTGCCGAGTTCCTTAACCACGATTCGCTCGATCGCCTTGGTATTCTCTACCTGACCACCTGAGTCGGTTTGGGGTACGGGCGGCTAGAACCTCGCGTCGAGGCTTTTCTTGGCAGCAGAGGATCACCCGATTCCCGCATACGCGGTCACTATCAGTTCTCACCCTATGTGCTTCGCGGATTTGCCTACGAAGCGGGCTACAACCTTGGACGTGGACTACCATCGCCACGCCGGGCTACCTTCCTGCGTCACCCCTGTTAACACGCTTACCTACTACCGGTTCGGGTCCCACGCCGCGCCACCGGTGAGATCCCGAAGGATCTCGGTGGTGGTCTGGGATGGTTAGCATCACCGGGCTCGGTATGGGCGGTTCTTCGCCGGTAGGAGAATATCAACTCCTTGTCCATCGACTACGCCTGTCGGCCTCGCCTTAGGTCCCGACTTACCCAGGGCGGATTAACCTGGCCCTGGAACCCTTGGTCATTCGGCGGACGGGTTTCTCACCCGTCATTCGCTACTCATGCCTGCATTCTCACTCGTGTGGGCTCCACCACTAGGTCACCCTGCAGCTTCACTGCCCACACGACGCTCCCCTACCCACCCACACACCTGAACACCAATCAAGTTGGTGCTGGGCTAACGTGTGAGTGCCACGGCTTCGGCGGTGTACTTGAGCCCCGCTACATTGTCGGCGCGGAATCACTTGACCAGTGAGCTATTACGCACTCTTTCAAGGGTGGCTGCTTCTAAGCCAACCTCCTGGTTGTCTGTGCAACTCCACATCCTTTCCCACTGAGCACACGCTTAGGGGCCTTAGCCGATGATCTGGGCTGTTTCCCTCTCGACTACGAAGCTTATCCCCCGCAGTCTCACTGCCACGCTATGTCTTACCGGCATTCGGAGTTTGGCTGACGTCAGTAACCTGGTAGGGCCCATTAGCCATCCAGTAGCTCTACCTCCGGCAAGAAACACGTGACGCTGCACCTAAATGCATTTCGGGGAGAACCAGCTATCACGAAGTTTGATTGGCCTTTCACCCCTAACCACAGGTCATCCCCTCAGTTTTCAACCTAAGTGGGTTCGGTCCTCCACGCCGTCTTACCGGCGCTTCAACCTGCCCATGGCTAGATCACTTCGCTTCGGGTCTAGACCCGGCGACTGTACCGCCCTATTCGGACTCGCTTTCGCTACGGCTTCCCCACACGGGTTAACCTCGCCACCGAGCACTAACTCGCAGGCTCATTCTTCAAAAGGCACGCCGTCACCCCTGCTAAGGAGGCTCCGACGGATTGTAGGCACACGGTTTCAGGTACTATTTCACTCCCCTCCCGGGGTACTTTTCACCTTTCCCTCACGGTACTAGTCCGCTATCGGTCACTAGGTAGTATTTAGGCTTAGCAAGTGGTCTTGCCAGATTCACACGAGATTTCTCGGGCCCCGTGCTACTTGGGATCCCCTCAACCAGGCCGCACCATTTCGTCTACGGGACTCACACCCACTACGGTCCGCCTTTCAATGCGGTTCGACTATGACACGGCTTTCTTACTGGCTACCAGACTGTCAGATCTGGTCAGAAGGTCCCACAACCCCGCATGTGCAACGCCTGACAGCTTGACACACACACGGTTTGGCCTCATCCGCTTTCGCTCGCCACTACTCACGGAATATCTCTTCCTGTCGGTACTGAGATGTTTCACTTCCCGACGTTCCCCCCTACACCCTATGTATTCAGATGCAGGTGACTGGGCATGACCCCAGCCGGGTTCCCCCATTCGGACACCCTCGGATCACAGCTCGTTTGCCAACTCCCCGAGGCTTATCGCAGGCTACCACGTCCTTCTTCGGCTCCTAGTGCCAAGGCATCCACCCTGTGCCCTTAAAAACTTCGACACACTACAATATTTCACAGAGATCAGAAAACCCGTCCCCCACCCCTTCAAAGAAGAAGACGAGGAACAAGTACTGAACATCTGGGATGCTCGCGTCCACTGTGCAGTTCTCAAGCAACGGACGACCCGCAGACACCCGGCACGCCTACCCCCACCAAGGGAGCGGTTCACACCAGCCCACGACCCGTATCCATCAAGACCACCCACCACCCCACCCGCCCCACCCACAAGGAGAGAGACGAACAAGGA
>NZ_JBIRXZ010000018.1:0-1452 GCF_044389385.1 Isoptericola sp. NPDC019571 | reverse complement strand
TCTCAGATGGTCTGCCTGACCCCCACCCCACCACCGAACCCACCAGAAGACCTGGCAGACGAGGCAATGAAGCGACGCACGAAGCGCCACAGGGGGTATCAGATGCTCCTTAGAAAGGAGGTGATCCAGCCGCACCTTCCGGTACGGCTACCTTGTTACGACTTAGTCCCAATCGCCAGTCCCACCTTCGACCACTCCCCCCGGAAAACCGGTTGGGCCATGAGCTTCGGGTGTTACCAACTTTCGTGACTTGACGGGCGGTGTGTACAAGGCCCGGGAACGTATTCACCGCAGCGTTGCTGATCTGCGATTACTAGCGACTCCGACTTCATGGGGTCGAGTTGCAGACCCCAATCCGAACTGAGACCGGCTTTTTGGGATTCGCTCCACCTTACGGTATCGCAGCCCTCTGTACCGGCCATTGTAGCATGCGTGAAGCCCAAGACATAAGGGGCATGATGATTTGACGTCATCCCCACCTTCCTCCGAGTTGACCCCGGCAGTCTCCCATGAGTCCCCGGCATAACCCGCTGGCAACATAGGACGAGGGTTGCGCTCGTTGCGGGACTTAACCCAACATCTCACGACACGAGCTGACGACAACCATGCACCACCTGTGCACCGACCTTACGGGGCACCCATCTCTGAGTGTTTCCGGTGCATGTCAAGCCTTGGTAAGGTTCTTCGCGTTGCATCGAATTAATCCGCATGCTCCGCCGCTTGTGCGGGCCCCCGTCAATTCCTTTGAGTTTTAGCCTTGCGGCCGTACTCCCCAGGCGGGGCACTTAATGCGTTAGCTGCGGCACGGAACTCGTGGAATGAGCCCCACACCTAGTGCCCAACGTTTACGGCATGGACTACCAGGGTATCTAATCCTGTTCGCTCCCCATGCTTTCGCTCCTCAGCGTCAGTTGCGGCCCAGAGACCTGCCTTCGCCATCGGTGTTCCTCCTGATATCTGCGCATTCCACCGCTACACCAGGAATTCCAGTCTCCCCTACCGCACTCTAGTCTGCCCGTACCCGATGCAAGCCCGAGGTTGAGCCTCGGGATTTCACACCAGACGCGACAGACCGCCTACGAGCTCTTTACGCCCAATAATTCCGGACAACGCTTGCGCCCTACGTATTACCGCGGCTGCTGGCACGTAGTTAGCCGGCGCTTCTTCTGCAGGTACCGTCACTTGCGCTTCTTCCCTGCTGAAAGAGGTTTACAACCCGAAGGCCGTCATCCCTCACGCGGCGTCGCTGCATCAGGCTTGCGCCCATTGTGCAATATTCCCCACTGCTGCCTCCCGTAGGAGTCTGGGCCGTGTCTCAGTCCCAGTGTGGCCGGTCGCCCTCTCAGGCCGGCTACCCGTCGACGCCTTGGTAGGCCATCACCCCACCAACAAGCTGATAGGCCGCGAGCCCATCCCCCACCGAAAAACTTTCCAACCCACACCATGCGATGC
>NZ_JBIRXZ010000017.1:0-34795 GCF_044389385.1 Isoptericola sp. NPDC019571 | reverse complement strand
AACGCGCGCTCCACACTCCGCACGACCTTCGTCCCGTCACCCATCCCAACACCCCTCACCAGATCAGGTGTTGCGACGACCGCTTGAACCCGCCGCGCGTCCGGTTGTCAGGGCCACGTGCACGGGAACCTGCCCCAGATCCTGACAGCTCGCGCGGGTGGGGTTGCGGTGGCGTGCTGCGTTCCGGATTCTCGGAGGGTGCCCACGCTGGCGGAGCTGCTGACCGACGTCGCCGGGGAGCTCTACGGCCTCGAGCCGGCGGCGTTCGTCCCCGCGCGCGCCGCCCGCGCCGCCGCCCTGCGCGACGACGGCGAGGACGAGGCTGCCGACCGGGTGAAGCGGCTGCGCAAGCCGTCGACGGCGGCGTGGGTGGTCAACCTCCTCGCGCGCGCCGACGCCGACCAGGTGGAGCAGGTGGTCGAGCTCGGCGCCGCGTTCCGCGAGGCGCAGGACGACCTCGACGGCAAGCGTCTGCGCGAGCTCACGCGGCAGCGGCGGCAGCTCGTCGCCGCGGTCGCGGAGCGGGCACGCTCCCTCGCCGTCGAGGCCGGGGCGTCCGTGTCCGGCGCCGTCCTGGCGCAGGTGGAAGCCACGCTCACCGCCGCGATGATCGACGCCGACGCCGGCCGCGCCGTCCGCAGCGGGCTGCTGGTCGGGCCGCTGCAGGCCACCGGCATCGGGCGGGCCGACGTCGCGTCCGCCGTCGCTGTCCCCGACGCGCTCGGCATCGCGCCCGTCGACGACGACGGCGCGCCGTCGCGGCACCTGCACGCCGTGCCGGACCTGCCGGGCGGGGCGCGCGGCGGCCGCCGTCGGGCCGCGTCACGGAAGGACGACGACGCGGCGGCCGAGGAGCAGGCCGCGCGGGAGGCGGCCCGGCAGGAGGCGGAGCAGGCGCTCGCCGACGCGGAGGACGACGTCGCCGCCGCGCGCGACGCCGGCAGCGCCGCCGCCGCGGAGGTCGGCCGCATCGAGGGGATCGCGCGCCGCACCGACGCCGAGCGCGACGCCGTCCGCCGCCGCCTCGCCGAGCTGGAGGAGGAGGCCGCGACCGTCGACGCCGAGCTGCGCGGCGCCGTCGTCGCCCGACAGCGCGCCGAGCGCACCCTCGCCGACGCCACCCGCCGCCGCGACGAGGCCGCCGCCCGCCTCGCCGAGGTAGTACCCCGGACGCCGAGGTAGTACCGAACCGGGCGAGGTAGTACTGAACCGGGCGAGGTAGTACTGAACCGGGCGAGGTAGTGCCGAACGTGCCGAGGTAGTACTACCTCGCCGTTCGGCGTACTACCTCGGCAGGTCCCGTACTACCTCGCCGCCTTGCGTGCTACCCCGGCGTCCGGCGGACGGTGGAGGTCGACGACGGCGGATCTCCGTCGCCCGACGGATCCGCCCGGGCGGTCGCCCTGCGAGGGTGGGAGCACCGACACACCCAGGACGAAGGAGACACCATGCGTCGTCGCATGCGCACGCCCCTGACCGTCACGACCGCCGCCGCGCTCGCACTGGGCCTCGGCGCTGTGCCCGCCGGTGCGGACGAGCTGCCTGAGCCTCCGTCGCCGACGTCGCCGCCGGCCGCGCTCGACGAGGACCGCTCGTCCGGCGCGCGGGCGGTCGCCGCCGCCGTCGCGGAGGCGGAGCGACGGGCGAGCGCCCGCCCGTTCAGCGCGCCGAGCGGGACGTCGGGCGGGGACGACGCCGTGACGGACGCGCTCGACCAGGCGCTCGCGGACACGGCGGCGGGCGTCCCGATCGGGGTGGTCGGGCGAGTCGACGCCCCGGGCCTGCACTGGAGCGGCGCCGACGGCACGCGGCGTCTGGACGGGCACGGCCCGGCGCGGTCGCAGGACCGGTTCCGCGCGGCGAGCAACACCAAGATGATGGTCTCGACGCTCGTGCTGCAGGAGGTCGAGCGGGGCACGTGGACGCTCGACACCCCGGTGGTCGACGTCGTGCCCGAGGCGGCCGCCGTCGTCCCCGACGCCATCGAGGACGACGTCACGCTCGAGCTGCTGCTCACGCACCGCTCGGGCCTGCCGGACCACCTCAGCGCGCTCGCCGCGAGCCGGATGACCGACCCGGAGGACTACGACGAGTTCTTCGCCGTCCTCGGCGAGGAGTACACGACGGCGGACCACCTCGCCGCGATGGACGACCAGCCGTGGCTGTTCGAGCCCGGCACCGACGCCTCGTACTCGAACGCCGGCTACGTGCTGCTGGGCCTCGCGCTCGAGCACGCCACCGGGCAGGACGTCGAGCGGCTCCTCGAGAAGCGCGTGTTCAAGCCTGCCGGGATGCGGCACTCCGCGTACCCCGACGACCCGGGCTACCGCGGCCCGTTCCTCCGCGAGGCCGCGTACACCGGTGACCTCGGTGCCGGGTGGTACGGGCTCGACGGCTTCGACCCCAGCCTGTTCGGCTCGGCCGGCGCCGTCACCAGCACCACGGCAGACCTGCAGCGGTTCACCGAGGCGCTGGTGACGGGCGACCTGCTCGAGCCGGAGACCGTGACGGACGTCCTCGTGCCGCGCACCGTCGGCAGCCAGACGCTGCCCGACTACGGCCTCGGCGTGTACCGCCTGCCCGACCCGTGCGAGGAGGGCGCGTGGCTGTACGGGCACGACGGCGCGTCGTTCGGCACGCTCAGCGTCACGCTGACGTCGCCGGACGCCGAGCGCCAGGTGACCGTGGCCCTCACCGGCCGTGACCTGACGTCGCTGGGGTCCGACCTCAGCACGGCGCTGGTGCCCGCGCTGCTCGCCACCTGCTGACGGGCCGTCCCCCGGTCGGTCAGTCGGCGGCGACCGTGTCCTGCACCGCGCGGAACGCCGCCGCCTGGCCCTCGGGCGTGGCGGGTACCGTCCGAGCGCATCAGCGCCGAGATGGTGCGGCTGCTGCTGGAGGTCGTCGACGGTCAGGAGCCCGCCGCGATCACGCTGCCCACCTCCCTCGTGGTGCGCGACTCGGCCTGAGCGCCCGAGGTCGTCCCGTCCGTGGCGGGGAACGACGGCGGGTCCGCGCGCACCTCGTCCGCCAGCCGCTCCAGCAGCACCGCCGGCTCGAGGTCGGCGGGGAGGTCCACGCCGTCGGGCACGAGCACACCGACCGACACCAGCGCCCCCTCCGCGACCGTGGCGAGGGACGTGGTGCGGAACTCCTCGCCGTCCGCGCCGCGCTGCTGGGTGGTGAGGCCGACCGGCCCGAGCTCGTCGAGCTCGATGCGGTACCGCTCGGCGGGGTCGGGCAGCCGGCCGACGTACTGGACGGACCGCACCGTGCCGCCCGGGTTCCAGACCAGCGAGTCGTCGTGGAGCCCGTGCTCGGCGGCGCTCTCCGCCTCGTACTGCAGCTGCCACACCGTGCTGCCCTGGTCCGCGAGCGTGTACGGGCCGTCCGGGGAGACGGTGACGAACGTGATCACCTGGACGCCGTCCACGTCGACGCCGGAGGTGGCGTCCACCGGGTAGAGGCCGTCCTCGCGGTCCGTCCAGGGGAGCACCCGGTCGCCCGTGGTCGCGAACCGGACGCCGGCGAGGTCGCCGGCGAACAGCGGCCCGAGCGGGTCGTGCATGACCGCCGAGACGCTCCACCCCGGCTGCCGCCTCGTCGTCATCCGCGACGTGTCCACCGGCAGCGCGGTCGCGTCGTGACCGGGGAACTCGTCCGCGGTGAGCCCCCACGGCTCCGGGCTCCAGCGGGCGGCCTCGGCGATCGCCCGGTCGCGCTGCCAGTCCCTCCACGCGTCCCGGCCGAGGTGGTACCAGAGGAACAGCCCCGTCACCACGAGGGTGACGACCAAGAGCGGGGTCACGCTGGGGTTGGCGAGGACGCGGCGCATCGCGGTGCTCATCGGTCGTCCTCCGCGGGATCGGACAGGTGGTCGAAGGGGGCGTCGAACAGCGTGGCGGGAGCGGAGCCGTTGCCGTCCGGCTTGAGCCCGGAGCTGCGCTCCGCGGCTGCGTCGGGGGTCAGCCCGAGGCCGAGGTCGTGCTGGATCACGCCGTCGTACAGGTCGGTGGCGTACCGGTCGATCAGCCCGTGCTCGGTGGACCAGATCCGCTCCCGGGCGTCGTCGAGCGGGGCCTCGGGGTCGAAGAGCGACAGCGCCGGCCCGCTCGCCAGCCCCACGGCCTCCGTCACGACCCTGCTGCCGAACCTGAGGTAGCCGACGCCCGTGCCGGCGAGGGCGAGCACGGTCTCGCGGGTGTCCACCTGGGCCCGGGCCGTGTCGATGGTCTCGGCCTGCATCCCGCCCGTCAGGGCGCCGATGTCGGACAGGGCTTCCTGGACCAGGGGGACACGGGGCCCCGTGTCCACGTCGAAGCCCTCCGAGGTGGCCTGCTCGAGGACCCACTCCGAGTAGCGGTCCGTCACCCCGAGCCAGGCCGCCGCCGCGCCCGGCGTGCGGGACGTCGCCCCGATCACGTCGCGGAGGGCGAAGGCGTCGAGCTCGGGCTGCACGACGAGCGGGACACGGCCGCCGAGGTCGGGCGCCACCTCGGCGTCGAGGTCGACCCCGGGCGCGGGGACCGGTTCGACGCCGGCCTTGCCGGACGTGGGGCTCTGCGCCTGCGAGACGTCACCGATGACCGGGACGTAGGGCTCGTAGGCGAGCGCGACGGACCCGGCCGCGTCGTCGGCCAGCCCCGGGGTCCGGAGCAGGCCGACCGGCAACGCCTCCGTCGCGTGCGAGACGAGGAGCGCCGCGCGCGCCTGGTCGCCGCGGTCGGGGGATGCCGTCCCGACGTCGACGGCGGTGGCGAAGGCGCGCGCGACGGCGCGGCCGCCGTCGGGCCACCCGGTGCGGGGCACGCTGCCGAGCCATCGCGACGCCGACGGGCCGACGCGCCCCGCGTCGGCGGGCGCGAGCCGGTCGAACGCCAGCCGCGGGTGTGCGGCGAGGCCCGCGGCGACCGCGACGACCACCGGCGCCAGGACGGTGAACGACCCGTCGAAGGGCGCACGCTCGCTCCACCAGGCGTCGAGCGCGTCGTCGGCCCCGGCGTGGACGGCCGCCGGCAGCGACGCGGGGAGCAGGGCGGCGGCGACCTCCGCCCTGCCGGCCGGCGTGAGTGGCGAGCCCGCGCCGGCCGCGACGTCGCCGACGACCAGGCGCCCCAGGTCGCCCTGCTCCTCGGGCGACGCCGTCTGCGCCCACAGGCCGATGCCCTCGCCGAGCGCCCGAGCCAGCTCGCCGTCCAGCGCCTGGCCGAGGCCGCCCCCGAGCGCGGCGGGGACGTCGGCGGCTCCCGGCCCGCGGGGGATCAGAGCCTCGTAGAGCTGCGCGGGGGAGGCGTCGTCCCAGAAGACGGCCCAGAACGCAGGGTCGTCGGCGTGCGCGGTCAGGACGTGTCGGAGGTCCTCGCGCACGGCGCGTCGTGCCGCGGCGTCCCCGCCGGACGTGGCCCGCGGCAGCAGCGCGACGACCGACCGCGCGGCGTCGCCGGAGGCCTGGAAGCCGGCCGGTTCCGCACCGGCCGCCGTGATCGCGCGGACCGCGCGGACGTCGGCGAGCGACGCCAGCGCGGCAGCCGCCCGCCGCGACGCCTCGTCCTTCGTCTCCCGGGCCGCGCGCCAGCGTGCCTCCGCCGCCGCGACGTCCGCGCGCGCCGCCGCCAGCTCCCGCTCGGCAGCGGCGAGCCGCAGGTGCGCGTGCGCCGGATCGCCGGGCAGCGCCGGCGGGCCGGACCACGCCGCGCCCGACCAGGCCGCCCCCGACCATGCAGCACCCGAGACCGCCGTGCCCGAGACCGCAGGACTCGAGACCACAGGGACCGAACCTTCGGCGCCCGGCGCGGCGACGCCCGCCGCGATGTTCCACGTGGAACGACGCGCCTCGTCCGCCTCCGCCTGCCACCGGGCCTCCCGGCCGAGCGCGTCCGCACGGAAGGCGAGCGCCCGCTGCGCCGCTGCCTGTGCGTCGCCGAGGACCGCGGCGTGGCGCCGCAGGGTGGCGGCCGCCGCCTCGAGCAGGCCGCCGCTCGTCCGGGCGGCGTCGCCCGCTGCCGTGACCCGCTCGCGCGCCCGCTCGACGGCCGTGCTGCGCTGGCCGTCGAGCGCCGATCGCACCCGCAGCAGGCGGGCGCGCGCGTCCTCGAGACCGGCAGCGGCGCGACCCGCGGCGGTGGCGGCGTCGACCAGGGCGGGCGGGCTCCCGGGGAGCGGGCAGAGCTCGCCGGCCGGCGGCGCCGGCCGACCTCCAGGCCCGTCGCCCTCCCGGCCGACGGGCGTCATGCGTCGTCTCCCGGGCGGGGTCCGCCGAGCAGCGCGGCCAGGGCGTGCGTCGTCGCGCGCTCCGCGCCCTCGAAGACCTCGGAGGCACGGGAGAGCCCGGCAGCGAGCGCCCCGAGCTCGTCCCCGAGGGCCTCGTGGGCGGTCCGCCAGGCCGCGGCCAGGTCCTGCAGGGCGGCCCCCAGTCCGGCGTCGCCGGTCGCGGCAGGTGCCGCCGCCGCGACCAGCACGCCGCTGGACACGTCGTGGAGCGCCAGCGCGGCACCGCGCACGTCGGTGCCCGCCGCGGCGAGGGTCGTGGTCTCGAGGTCGAGCTGCGTCATCCCGTCCCTGTCCTGGTCCGTCGTCGGGTCGTCCCTGCCTGCGCCGTGGCGCGGGGACGACGCTAACGACGACGGGCCCGGCCGCCCCGGGGTTATCCACAGGGTCGGTCCGGGAGGCGCGCGGCTCGCCGCCACGGCACGGCCCCGCCCGCCCGACGGTCAGTCCCACCAGGCGCGGAACCACGGCTCGTCCGTCGCCGCAGGCGCTCCGTCGTCCGGCCGTCGCCCCCGCCAGGGCCCGACCTCGTCCGGGGGTGCGTGCATGTCGTCGATGCCCAGCCCGGCGAGGGCGCGCAGGACGTCGGCGCCGTCGTCCTCCGGCACGCGCGGCTCGAGCCGTACGTCCCGGCCCGGCCGGAGCAGCACCCCCGTCACCGTGATCCGTTCGTCGCAGCGCAGCGGCCCGACGACGTACCCCTGCGCACGGACCCGGCCGGGGTGCCGCACGACGGCCCGCAGCACGGCGCCGAGCGAGGGGCCGAGGTTCTGCCGCTGGGTCGCGAGCTCCACCTCGTCGAGCCGCTCCAGCAGGCCGGCGGCGGTGCGCTCGTCGAGCGCGACGAACGGGTAGAACCCCGGCGTGGTCGAGCCGGTGAGCACAGGCTCGAGCAGTACGTCGAGCCCGTCGTCGTGCAACCACCCGTGGCGGCCCGCACACGGCCCGCCGAGGGTGCCGTGGTGCGCGTGGTCCTCGTGGGACGCGAGCTCGCGCTCGCGCCTCCAGGCGGACCGCAGGTCGACGAGCTCGGGCGGGACGAACCGCGCAGGCCGGGGTACCGGCGGCGGGGGCGGCGGTGTGGTCGCGACGGGCATTCGGGCTCCTCGGGCTCCGGGTGCGGGACGGGCGTCCGGGACCGAGCCTGCGGCGCGCCGCTGCCGCGGGCAGGCGCCGGTCGCGCACTTGTGGACGGCGCGATCCTGGGGGCAGCCTCCAAGCCCTGGCAGCTCGCGCCGCCGTCCTGTCCTGCGGGATGAGCAGGGCAGGCAGGCGGACGACGCAGGTCGCTGACAAGGGGGCCGATGAGTTTCCCGCCGCGCGCGTGTCAGAGGGGTGCGGCACGATCGCCGCGTCCCTCGATGCCGACGGAGGCATGCCCATGAGCTCTCAGCAGACCTTCACCGTGGACGTGCCCGGCGCGGTCCTCACCTACGACGTCCGACTCCCCGACGCCCCCGGCGGGCACCCACCGCTGTTCCTGCTCGGCTCGCCGATGGCGGCGTCGGGGTTCGTCCAGCTCGCGGGCCACCTCGACGACCGCGCCGTCGTCACGTACGACCCGCGCGGTACGGAGCGGAGCACGCTCGCCCCCGACGGCGAGGTCTCGGTGGAGCTCCACGCCGACGACTTCCACCGTGTGGTGGCCGCCGCCCGCCCGCTGATCGGGGACGGGCCCGTCGACGTGTTCGCGTCCAGCGGCGGCGCCGTCGACGTGCTGCCGTGGATCGTGGACCACCCCGGCGAGCTCGGCACCGTCGTCGCGCACGAGCCCCCGCTGTGGGCGCTCCTGGAGGACCGCGACGTACAGCGCCGGGTCACCCAGGACATCGTCGAGACGTACCAGCGGGACGGGTTCGGCCCCGCCATGGCGAAGTTCATCCAGGTCTCCATGCAGGACGCGCCGCTCACCGAGGACTACCTGGCGCAGCCCGCCCCGGACCCGGCGGCGTTCGGCCTGCCCACCGCGGACGACGGCTCCCGCGACGACCTGCTGCTGAACGGGAACATGAAGGCCCTGCCCTGGTTCGAGCCCGACCTCGACGCTCTGCGTCGCACCACCGTGCGGCTGGTGCCCGCCGTCGGCGAGCAGGGGCCCGGCACGATGCCGCGCCGCGGGGGCGAGGCGCTGGCCGCGGCGCTCGGCCTCGACGCCGTCCTCTTCCCCGGCGACCACGGCGGCTTCGCGTCCAACGAGTGGTCGCCGGGCAACGACCCGGCGGCCTTCGCGGCCCGGCTGCGGGAGGTGCTCGCCGGCTGAGGGCGAGCGCGCCGTCGGACCCGCGAGACCCGTCAGACCCGCACCCCGGCGTCCCGTCCGATCCGTTCCAGCCCGGCGATGCCCGCGGGGGCGTACTCGAGGTACCGCTCGACGGCGGCGCGGACCTCGGGTCGTGCGGACTCCTCGGGCGGCACGCGGGCGGGGTTGAGCAGCACGGAGTGCGCCCAGACGGCGACGTCCGGGTCCGCCATGAACGTCGCCGCCGCCCGCGCGCCGCGGCCCTGCATGGCCGCCCAGTCGGCGGGCGTGCTCCAGTAGGGCGTCGGCGGGCAGAGGGCGTTCTTCTCGGCATCCGGTCGGTTATGTCGGGTGCCCTCCACGTAGCCGACCAGCGCCGCGCAGAAGGGTGGGAACCCCGCCCGCACCGACTGCAGCGTGATCCGCTCGCCCCAGATGGGCAGCGCCGGGCGCACGTGCAGGCCGTACGACGCGCAGTGCACGACGACCGCGCCGTGCGGCACCGCGACCTCGCCGCCGTCGAGCACCAGCCGCCGGGCCTCGACGCGGCGCAGGTGCCCGTCGCGGACCACGCGGGTCACCGACCGCAACAGCTCGAGCTCCCAGCGCCCGAGCGTCGGCGTGCGGGCCATGGTCGGCATCACCGCCGGGTCGATGCGCGTCATCACGTCGGCGTCCTCGAGGCGCAGGAAGAGCTCGTCGGCGGACGAGGCGTCGCAGGCCGCGGCCATGAGGGTCCCCGCCATGCCCAGGAAGACGGCCGGGTCGGGCTGCACCGCGGCGCGGTCGAGCATCCACGGGTCCCGCGGCCGCACCCACTGGATCGCGTCCGGGTCCACGCCGCGCCCGAGCAGCCACACCACGGCGTCGGTCGCCGTCTTGCCCGACCCGACGACGACGTACGCGGCGGCGTCCGCGACGTCGGGCAGCGCGCCCGCGGGGACGACGCGGGCGTCGTCGTCGACGTCGAACGGCGGCGGGCCGACGGCGGGGATGGACGGGGCGAGGTAGCGGGCGTCCACCACCCGCCGGCGCACACGCGTCTCGACGACGTCCCCCGACGCGAGGTCGACGAGCAGGCCGTCGCGATACTCGACGCCGCGGAGCAGCTCGACGCGCCCCGTCGGCAGCAGGCGCTCCTCGAGCACCCCGGCGAAGTAGGCGCAGATCTCGGGGCCGGTGGCGCGCTCGTGCATCCCCCGCTCAGGACCCGACTCCTGGACGCGTCCGGAGCCCAGGCGGGTGGACGCGACCCCGTAGAACTGCGACGCCTGGTGCAGGCGCACGAAGGGGTACGCGTCCAGCCAGTGACCGCCCGCGGCCGTGCGCCGGTCGACGAGCGTCGCGTGCGCGGTCGGGTCGTGGTCGACGATCGCGTCGACGAACGCCATCCCGGCCGCCCCGGCGCCGACGACCAGGTAGTCGGTGTCGATCGAACGGGCCATCGCTCCAGTGGCCATGACTCCAGTGACCCACCGGCGTCACGGGTGGTCAACGGGCGCCGGGGGTGATTGAGGGTGCCCGGGGCGACGCCCGCCCGGGCCGTGCGACGGGCCGAGCGACAGGCGGTGCGGAGGTCGGTCGGCGGGTCAGTCGTCGCCGCGCTCCTGGACGACCTTCCCGTCCTGGGTGCCGACGCGGTAGTCGGTCTCGACGCCGTCCACCAGCACCGTGACCGACCAGTGGTAGCGGCCGTCTTCCTCGTCGAGCTCCGCGTCGTCGAGGTCGCCGGCGGACCTCGCGACCGTGCGCTCGATCGCCTGGGTGATCGAGACAGTCGCGTCGGCCAGCGCGCGGCGGTCGTCGGCGTCGAGGTCGTCCTCCTGGGTCCGGACCACCTCGGTGCCGTCGGCGCTGACCTCGACCTCGACGCTGATCGTGCCGGTGGCGACGTCGACCTCCCAGGTGTTGTCGCGGTCCGGGTCGTCGATGGCGTAGGCGGTGCCGCCCGCCTTCCTCTCCGCGGTGGCGATCGCCAGCAGCCCGGCGGCCGTGCGGTGCTCCGGCGCGGCGGACGCGCTCGGGGACGTGATGTCGTCGGTCGCGCCCTCGTCGGTCGCGGTGTCCTCGGCGGCGGAGGTCGCGGGCGCGTCGGCGGGGGCACCGCCGTCGTCGTCGGCGCAGGCGGTGAGGGTGAGGCCGAGCGCCAGGGCGAGCGCGGCGGGGACGGCGAGGCGGCGTGCGGTGCGGTTGCTCATGACGACGATCCTCCGGGCGGTCGGTGACCCCCGCATGAGATGCGGAGGAGAAGGTCCTCATCTGCCGCCTTGCGGTTGACGTGGCGTCAACCTCTACCGTCGACGTCATGACCCGTTCCATCCAGGACGTCGCCCGGCTCGCGGGAGTCAGCAGCCGCACCCTGCGGCACTACGACCAGATCGGTCTGCTGCCGCCGTCGGGCACCGGCACCGGCGGGCTGCGCCACTACGACGACGCCGCGGTCCGGCGCCTGCAGCGCATCCTGCTGCTGCGCGACCTGGGCCTGCCGCTGACCGACATCGGCCGGGTGCTCGACGAGCAGGCGGACGAGGCCCGCGCGCTGCGCCGGCACCTCGACCAGCTGCGCGCCGAGCAGGACCGGCTGACCAGGCGGATCGCGTCGGTGGAACGGACCGTGACCGCGATCGAGAAGGGAGAACAGCTCATGGCCGAGGACATGCTCGACGGCTTCGACCACACGCAGCACGAGGAGGAGGTGACCGAGCGCTGGGGCGGGGACGCGTACGCGAAGAGCGACGCGTGGTGGCGCGGGCTCGGGGCAGAGAAGCAGAAGGAGTGGCAGGCGCGCACGAAGGAGCTCGCCGACTCCTGGGGCGAGGCGGCCCGCCGCGGCGTCGACCCGACGTCCGACGAGGCGCAGGCGCTCGCCGCCCGGCACGCGGCCTGGCTCGGCGGCATCCCCGGCACGCCGGGGTCCGACCGCGGGCGGCCGACGAAGGAGTACGTCGTGGGCCTGGCGGAGATGTACGTGGCCGACCCGCGGTTCGCGAAGAACTACGGCGGCACCGAGGGGGCGACGTTCGTGCGCGACGCCCTCGTCGTCTACGCGGAGCGCGAGCTCTGACCCACCCTGCCCCGCGAGTTGTCAGAGCCACGTCGGCCTCGACGCCTGCAGGGTTCTGACAGCTCGCGAGGGTGGGAGGATGCCCCGGTGAGCGACGACTGGGCGGCGCAGCGCACGGAGGCGGCACGCGTGCAGGCGGAGCGTCTGCGCGCGCGGCAGGACGCCGAGCACACGGAGGCGGAGGCGCTGCTGCGCGACTTCGTCCGGGCCGCGGCGGACGCCGGGCTGGAGCCCGGGCCGCTGGAGGTCAAGGGGTACGGCGGGCGGGGGACGGCGCGCACGTCGCTGCGCGGCTGGTACCTGCGCCACGACCGCACGGCCGCCGTCACGTCCGACGGCACGTTCTACGTGCTCACCGCGCCGCTGACTCTGCTCGACCGGGTGCGCGGCGCGCGCGTCGCGCCCCAGCGCCCGCCGATGATCCTGGGCGCGGGCGGCAAGGACGGCAGCTCGATCGAGCTCGTCGACGCGCTGGAGCGGGTGCTCCCTGGCTGGCGGGACCGCGGGCGGGGCGCCGCGACGTAGCGGTTCGTCGTCGTCCTGCGCGACGACGACGACCGAGCGCTACGTCAGCGCCGCGCCGACCGGCCCGGCGACCTCGGGCAGCGCCAGGTAGCCCGCCCAGGCGCCGTCGTCGAGGCGGTGGGCCGCGGCGTGGAACCCCGGGGCCCGGTTGGTCACGCGCAGGGCCTCGATCGTCGGCGACCCGGCGGGGAGCGGGAAGACGTCGGGTGTGAGGTCGTGCAGCGCGAGCAGGTCGCGCGGGTCGCGGGGGCTCACCCAGCGCCCCACCCGCGCGGGGAACGCCAGCGGCGCGCGGGACTCCACCGCCTCCCGGACCGCCCGGATGCCGAGCGGCGAGCCCGGCGTGAGCAGCAGCGGCACGTCCGGGCCGCCCGTGCGGGCGGTCAGCACCGAGTACGCCACGACGCTGCCGAGCGAGTGCGCGACGACGACGGCGGGCTCGTCGCTCGACGTCGCGTCGGCCAGGGCGTCGGCGAGGCCCGCGTCGATCACCCGCCGGACGGCGTCGTCGTGCAGAGAGGCGTACACGTCCCGTGTCAGCGTGAGCAGGACGGCGGCGCTGACGCCGGGCACGTAGCGGTCCACGAGGGCCAGCGTCGCGACGAGGGCCTCGACGAGGGCGTCTCCGACCACCCCCTCCGCCACGACCGACGCCTCGACGGCTGGTGGGGCGGGCGACGGACCGGCGGGCGACGACGGACCGGCGGGCCGGTGCCCGGCGGCCGTGAGGACCTCGCGCGTGACGTCGAGCACGAACCGCAGCTCGCCGTCCGGCAGGGCGCGCACCAGCCGGGGGAGCGCGGCCGGGTCGGCCGCCAGCGCGTGCACCGTCACCGGGGGCGGTGTGCCGCCGTCGACCAGCCGCTCCAGGGTGTCGCCGTAGTAGACGAAGGACGCGTCGTCGTCCGTCGGCCGCAGCGGGGAGCCCGCGGCCGCGAGGCCCGCGCCGAGCGCGCCGAGCCACTCCGCCTCGAGCGACTCCGGGTCGCGTCCGTCGAGGTCACGGCCGTGGACGAGCACCAGTCGGGTCACCCGGGCGACGGTACCGACCCGTGCCGGCCGGCCCTCGCGGACGCGCCGTGCACGACCCGCCGGGCGCAGGGGGGTGGGCGTGGGACGCTGTGCCCATGGGGAACACGGAGGATGTCGCAGCCCTGGTCGCCGAGGTCGAGCAGCAGGAGCGCGAGCTCGTGCTCACCCGGTTCACTCACGACGACGCGTGGCAGCTCGGCTGCCTCCTCGTCGAGCTCGCCACCGAGCGCGGCCTGGCCGTGACGGTCGACGTCCGCAAGGGGACCCAGCAGGTGTTCCACGCGGCGCGCGAGGGAACCACCGCCAACAACGACTCGTGGGTGCAGCGGAAGGTGCGCGTCGTGGAGCGGTTCGGGGCGTCGTCGTTCCTGGTGGGCCTGCGCGCCCGCGCGAGCGGCCAGGACTTCAACACCCTGCAGCAGCTGCCCCTGCAGGAGTACGCCGCGCACGGCGGCGCGTTCCCCGTGCGGGTCGAGGGCGTGGGGATCGTCGGTGTCGTCACCGTGTCCGGTCTGGCGCAGGCGGACGACCACGCGCTGGTCGTCGAGGCGTTGCGCGTGCAGGCCGCCGGCGGCGCCTGACCGGCGCGACGCCCGCCGTCTACGGTGGCCCCGTGCCCGCGCTGCTCCTGACGAACGCCCGCCTCGCCGACCGGCCCGACCGGCCCGTCGACGTCCTGCTCGACGGCGGCCGGATCGCCGCGGTGACGCCGGCGGGCGCCCCCGCCCCGGTGCCGGTGAGCGCGGTACCGGAGCGGGTCGACGTCGACGGTCGCACCGTGGTCCCCGGCCTGTGGGACGCGCACACGCACCTCACCCAGTGGGCGATGGTGCGCCAGCGCCTCGACGTGTCGGCGGCGACGAGCGCGGCACACGCCGCGGCCCTGGTGCGCGACCGCCTCGACCGGGCGGCGCCGCCCACCGACGGCACGCCGCTCGTCGGCTACGGCTTCCGGTGGGCCACCTGGCCGGACGACCCGACCGCGGCGGTGCTCGACGCGGTTGCCGGCGACGTGCCGGTCGTCCTGCTGTCCGGCGACCTGCACAGCGCGTGGGCGTCGACGGCGGGCCTGCGCTTCCTCGGCATCGCGGAGCACCCGACCGGCCTGCTGCGCGAGGAGGAGTGGATGCCCGCCAGCCCGCGCATCGTCACGGTGGACGACGCCGTGGCGGACGCCCTGGTGGTGGACGCGGCGCGCGCAGCCGCCGCGCGCGGCGTCGTCGGGGTCGTCGACTTCGAGGTGGCGGACAACCTCACCGCGTGGCGACGCCGGGTGGCCGGCGGCTGGGACGGCCTGCGCGTGCGCGCCGGCGTGTGGGAGCAGCACCTGGACGCGGTGCTCGGCGCCGGGCTGCGGCACGGTGACCCGCTCGGGGAGCCCGCGGGGTCGGACCTCGTGACGCAGGGCCCGCTCAAGGTGATCAGCGACGGGTCGCTCAACACGCTCACGGCGTTCTGCTTCGAGGAGTACGCGGGCGTGGCAGGCCCGGACGCGCACGGCATCCTCAACATCGCGACCGATCAGCTCGCGCCCCTCATGGCACGCGCGCACGCGGCCGGCCTGCGGTGCGCGATCCACGCCATCGGCGACCGCGCGAACTCCCTCGCCCTCGACGCGTTCGAGGCGTCCGGAGCCCGCGGGTCGGTCGAGCACGCGCAGCTGCTGCGCCCCGACGACGTGGCGCGGTTCGCCGCGCTGGGCGTCACCGCGAGCGTGCAGCCCGAGCACGCGATGGACGACCGCGACGTCGCCGAGGAGCTGTGGCCCGGTCGTACCGCGCGCGCGTTCCCGCTGGCGGAGCTGCGTGCCGCGGGCGTGCCGCTGACCCTCGGGTCGGACGCGCCCGTCGCCCCGCTCGACCCGTGGGTCGCGATCGCCTCCGCCGTCACCCGGTCGCGTGACGGCCGCGCGCCCTGGCACCCGGAGCAGCGGATCGACGTGCGCGCCGCGCTCGAGGCGTCCGTCGACGGCCGGCCGCTGGACCTCGCCGTCGGCGGACCGGCCGACCTGGCCGTGCTCGACGGCGACCCGCTCGCGCTGCCGGCGTCGCACGACCTGGCGTCGCACGACCCGGTGGCGCTGGCCGACGCGCTGCGCGCCACCTCCGTCGCCGGCACGCTCGTCGCGGGCCGCTGGACGCACCACGCCCTCTGACCCCGAACGGTCAGAGGGCGTGGGCGGCCCGGGAGCCGGTCAGCCGCGGAGCTCGGCGATCTCCGCCAGGAGGGTGTCGCGCTGCTCGGCGTCGTCGACGTGCTTCGTCACGACGCGCTCCAGCCGGTCCCAGTCCTCGTGGGCGAGGGCGGAGAACAGCTGCTGCGCCTGCCCGGTGGACAGGTCGAGCGCGGCGAGGCGGGCGAGCAGGCCGGGGCCGGGCTCCGGCTCCGGGTCGGCCTGCTCCTGCGCGGCCTTCCAGCCGACGAACGCGCCGGGGCGGTTGGTGATCATGCCCTCGACGCCGAGGTCGGTGAACCGGGTCCAGTCGGCGGGGGAGTCGACCGTCCACACGAAGACGCCGACGCCGGCGGCGTTGAGGTCCTCGACGACGGACGGCCGGGTCGCCAGCGCCGCGCCGGACGGGTTGTAGTACGTGGCGTGCAGGCGCTCCGCCGTCGCGACCGGGTCGGCGTCGAGAGTGCCGCGCAGCAGGCCGAGCGGGATCTGCGGCGCCCGGTCGTACGCGTACTCCAGCGCCTTCTCGTCGAACGACTGCAGCACCACGCGGTCCTCCAGGCCGGCCTCGAGGATCATGTCGACCGTCCGGTCCACCTCCTCGCGGGTCTCCGGCCCCTTGATCTCGAGCAGCAGGTCGGAGCTGCCGGTGTCCATGAGGTCGAGCACCTGCGCGAACGTGGGCACCTTCTCGCCCGTGAACGCGGGGCTGAACCAGGACCCCGCGTCGAGGGAGCCGATGTCCGGCGACCGCAGGAACTCGACGTCGCCCGTCCCGTCGGTCGTGCGGTCGACCGTCTGGTCGTGCAGGACGACGGGGACGTCGTCGGCGGTGGTGTGCACGTCGATCTCGACGTACTCGGCGCCCGCCTTCATGGCGGCGGCGTAGGCGGCGAGCGTGTTCTCGGGGTTGACCGACGAGTAGCCGCGGTGCGCCGCGGTGACGGGCAGGTCGCCGGGCTCGTTCACGACCGGCTTCGGCTCGAGCTCCGTGACGACGACGTCGTCGATGCTCACGCGTGCGCCGTCGGCGGCGAAGCCGAGCACGCCGTCGTCGGTGCGGCCGATCCGGCCCTCCAGCACCTCCTGGCCGTCGTACACCCAGGTGGCGTGGTTGCCCTGCACCTCGATGGCGATCCGCACGTCCTTGCCGACGCCGGCGTCCGACGGGGCGGACGCCGTGGCGGGCACGTTCCACGCGTTCCCCGCCGTGCGCTCGGCCAGCTCGATGCCGTTGCTCGCCGTCGTCGTGGAGCGCATGGCGGCCTGCCACCACGGCACGCCGCCGGCGGGGTCGATGTCGAGGATCGGCGCGAGCCAGCGCGCCGCGTTGTTCACGGCCTCGAAGCGCACCGTGGCCTCGAGGCGGTAGTTCTCCAGGTGCGGTCCGAACGTCACGCGCCCGATCGCCGCCGGCTCGCCCACGAGGCGGCCGTCCCGGACGGCCCACGCGCCCGACCCGGCCCGCCAGCCGTCGGGCAGCGAGCCGTCCGCGACGTCGTCGAAGTCCTGGGCGTAGACGATGTCGCCGGGCGCGCCGGACAGAGGAGCGGCGGCGAGCGGTGCGGCGGTCGCGACGGGCGGCGCGACGACCGTCGCGCCGAACGAGGCGAGGGACACCCCGGCGGCGACGGCGAACGCGAGCGTGGCGGAGACGGTGCGGGTGCCCGGTGGGGCGAGCAGCGTGCGGCGGCGGGCGGTCATGGTGGTCCTCCTGGCGGTTCGTGGCGGGTCGCCGGGCACGCTAGGAGGGCCGGGTGTCCGGTCCGGGGCCGGGCGCGTGGCCCGTCGGTGACCGTCGGGAGAACTTCCGGTGCCGGTGCAAGACTTCCGGGATGAGCGACCGTGCGGGTGCCGAGGGCCGCCTGCGGGCGCGCCTCGCCGAGGTGACCGACCGCGTCGCGGCGCAGCGCCGCGCCGTCGACGGGATCGTCGAGTCCGCGCGCGACTCCAACGCCGACGACGAGCACGACCCCGAGGGCGCGACGCTCGCGTGGGAACGGCAGCAGGCGGCAGCGCTCGCGGCCGAGGCGGAGCGCGAGCGGGACCAGCTCCTCGCCGCGCTCGACCGCGTCGCCGCCGGGACGTACGGCGTCTGCGAGGTGTGCGGCCGGCCCATCCCCGCCGCGCGGCTGGAGGCGCGGCCCGCCGCCACCCGCTGCGTCGAGCACGCGCGCTGAGCGGCACCGGACGACGCTCGGCGCGGCACTTCCGGCTCACGGCGGCAGCTCGAGCTGCCGCGCCGGGCACGAGCTGCCGCTCCGGGGAAGGGCAGCGCGGCGCGACCTGGCAGCATGGCGGCGTGCGCGTGGAGCCGGTGACCCTCGAGGGTGTGGTGACGCACGTCGTCGGGCGGGTCCTCGCCCACGACGACACTTGGCCGGTGCGGGTGCTCGTCGACGGGCACCCGTCCACCCACCCGGAGGCGCTCGCGGACGCGCTGGTCGAGCCGCTGCGCACGGCGGGGCACCCGGTCGCGCGGGTGCGCGTCCGGGACTTCCTGCGGGCCCGGTCGTTGCGGCTCGAGCGCGGCCGCCGGGACGCCGACGCGCTGCTCGAGGAGTGGATCGACGTCGACGGCCTCAACCGGGAGGTGCTGCGCTCGGTCGTGACGCGGGGCCGGTGGCTGCCGAGCCTGCGCGACCCGGACACCGGCCGCTCGACCCGCGCCGGGTACGAGGACGCACCGTCGGGCACCGTCGTCGTGCTGGACGGGTCGCTCGCGCTGGGGCGCGGGCTCGACGTCGACCTCGCCGTCCACCTCGCGCTGCGACCCGCGACGGAGACGCGGAACACGCCGCTCGACGAGGCGTGGACCCTCACCGCGTACGGGCGCTACCGCCGCGAGGCGCAGCCCGAGCGGCGCGCCGACGTCGTGGTGCGGGTGGACCACCCCGACCGCCCCGCGCTGGTGCTGCCGGGCTGAGCCGCCGGGCCGGCGATCAGCCCCGGCAGAGGCAGAACGGGTGCCCGGCGGGGTCGGCGAAGACGCGGAACGTCTCGCCGCCGCCGGGCAGGCGCTGCGCCCCGACGGCGAGCGCCGCCGCCTCGGCCTCGTCCAGGCTCTGCGGGCCGACCTGCAGGTCGAGGTGCAGCTGCTGCGGGAACTCCGGGTCGGGCCACCGCGGCGCCGAGTAGCCCTCCACCTGCTGGAAGAGCAGGGCCCTGTCCCCGCCGAGCATCGCCATCCCCTCGGCGTCGTAGAC
This sequence comes from Isoptericola sp. NPDC019571, assembly GCF_044389385.1. Lineage (NCBI taxonomy): Bacteria > Bacillati > Actinomycetota > Actinomycetes > Micrococcales > Promicromonosporaceae > Isoptericola > Isoptericola sp. NPDC019571. Next base: position 16,289 of record NZ_JBIRXZ010000017.1, on the reverse strand, counting down.
GACGGGGTCGCCGAGGACCCCGGACCAGAACGCGGCGGCGGCCGAGGCGTCCGGCACGTCGACGGTGAGGCCCATGATCGTCAGGCCGTCGTTGTCGGGTGCGTGGCACAGGTCGAAGGGGTGGCCGGCCGGGTCCGCCAGGGTGGTCCACTCCGGGTTCTCGCGCAGCACGGTGGCGCCCAGGCCCACCGCCCGCTCGACGGCGGTCGCGACGTCCGGCACGCGCAGGTCGAGGTGCGCCTGCTGCGGGTGCTCCTGGCCGGGCCATCGCGGGGGCACGAGGTCGGGCGCGGGTTGGAAGGCGAGCGACCAGCCGTCGGGGATGTTCAGCGTGATCCAGTCCTCGCCGTACCCCTGCTGCTCGACCTCGGCGCCCGTGAGCCGCTGCCAGAAGTCGGCCGCGACCGGTGGTGCGGGGACGTCGAAGACCACCGCGTCCAGGGCTGCGACCCGCGTCGTCGTCTCGTCGCTCATGGGGCCCAGCGTGCCGCGGACCTCCGACACCCGCAGCGCGCCGGGGCTGTACACCGGCGCCGGGCGGGGCGATCATGCTGCTCACCGCCGTCGGACGCCCTGGGGGCCGCATGATCGTCGCACCGTTCGGACGCTTCACCGAGGGCCGGGTCCCCGACCCGGGGATCGCGCGGCTGTTCACGCGGGAGAACCGCTGGCAGGCGCGGCTCGACGTCGAGGCGGCGCTCGCGCTCGCGGAGGCCGACGCCGGGCTGATCCCGGCGGAGTCGGCCCGCGCCATCGCGCTCACGGCGCGGATCGAGAAGCTCGACGTGAAGCGGGTGCTCGCCGCGACCGCCGAGGCGAGCCACCCGCTGGTGCCGCTCATCGAGGAGTTCGCGCGCGCCGTCGGCTCCAAGCACGGCGGCTGGGTGCACTGGGGCGCGACGACGCAGAACATCACGCAGACCGCCGACGTGCTGGTGCTGCGCGACGCCCACCGCGCGGTGCTGCGCCAGCTCGGCCGCGTGCTGCGCTCGGCGGGCCGGCTCGCGGAGTCGTCCGCCGCGCTGCCGATGGCGGGCCGCACGCACAGCCAGCACGCCGTGCCCGTGACGTTCGGCTTCAAGGTGGCGGTGTGGATCGACCAGCTCGCGGCGCACGCCGACCGGCTGGAGCGGCTCGACGAGCGGTTGTTCTGCGTGCTCATGGGCGGCGCGGCGGGCACGTTCGCGTCGTTCGGTGGCTCGGGCCGGGCGATCGAGGCGGGCGTGGCGCGGCGGCTCGGGCTGCACCCGATGCGCGTGCCGTCCCGGTCGGTCAACGACGGCATCGTGGAGCTCGTGCTGGTGCTGGCGCAGCTCGCGGGCACGATCGGGAAGATCGGGCGGGACGTCTACACGCTGATGCAGCCGGAGTTCGCCGAGGCGTTCGAGCCGGTCCCCGAGGGCACGGTCGGCAGCTCGACCATGCCGCACAAGCGCAACCCGCAGCTCGCCCTCGACATGCAGACGATGTCGGCGGAGCTGCGCGCCCTCGCGGGCCCGGCGCTCGAGTCGATGCTGCACGACCAGGAGGCGAACGGCGCCATGACTGCCCTGCTCGAGGACGTCTCGGCGTCGGCCGCGGTGCTGGCGGGCGACATGCTCGCGCGCCTCGAGGTGGTGATGGACGGACTGGAGCTCGACCCGGGCCGGATGCGCGCGAACATCCGCCTGTCCGAGGGCATGATCGGCTCCGAGTCCCTCATGCTCGCCCTCGGCGAGAAGATCGGGCGGCAGAAGGCGCACGACGTCGTGTTCGCCGTCGCGCAGGCGACCGCGTCCGACGGCCGCCCGTTCCTCGAGCTGCTGCACGGCGACCCCGTCGTCAGCGAGGCCTTCGACGACGACGAGCTGCGCGCCCTCCTCGACCCGGCGGGCTACCTGGGCCTGAGCACCGAGATCGCGCGGGAGCTCGCGGCGTGCGCGGCCGGGACCGCCGACCGGCTCGAGGCGCTGCCCGCGCGGATCCCGGTCTCCGTCGGGAGCCAGCGGCCCGGCGAGGGGTGAACCCGGGCCGCCGGACGCCGCCCACGGGGCGGCGGCCGCCGGCCGGTGCCATCGTGGACGGATGGAACCTCGGCAGAAGGAGCTCGTGCACCGAGGCCGTGCCGCCCGACGCGCGGCGACGGCGGGGCTCGCCGTCGCGGCGCTCCTGCTACTGGGCGCGTGCGCGGCGGGCCCGAACCCGGCCGTCGACACGTCGACGATCAGCGGCGTCGGGCCCTACGGGTTCTGGTGGGGCCTGTGGCAGGGCATGATCCTGCCGATCACGTTCATCGTCTCCCTGTTCACGGACACGGTGTCCGTGTACGAGGTGCACAACACCGGCAACTGGTACGACGTCGGGTACGTGCTCGGCATCTCGCTCGTCTTCGGCGGTCCGCTCGGTGCGCGCCGGGCCCGCCACTGACGTCATCGGCGGCCCTCGGCCACCGCGTGCTCGTGCGCCGCACGGGCGATGTTGCGCTGCATCCCGCCGAACACGATCCCGTGGAACGGACTGATCGCCCACCAGTAGAGCTGCCCCGGCAGGCCGCGCGGGGAGAAGATCGCGCGCTGCCGGAACACGGGTCGGGGTCCCGGCCCGTCCTCGACCGCCAGCTCCAGCCAGGCCAGCCCCGGGAGCCGCATCTCGGCGCGCAGCCGGAGCAGCCGCCCGGGCACCACCTTCTCCACGCGCCACCAGTCGAGCGCGTCGCCGGGCTCCAGCCGGAGCGGGTGGCGGCGCCCGCGCCGGAGCCCGGGGCCCCCGAACAGGCGGTCGAGCAGGCCGCGGGCCACCCAGCCGAGGCGCCACGAGTACCAGCCGTGGGCGCCACCGATGCCCTCGATCACCGACCACAGCGACTCCGGGGTGGTGTCCACCTCGCGCGACCGGTCGTCCACGAGCAGGCTGCCGCCGGCCCAGTCCGGGTCGTCGGGCAGGGGGTCGGACGGCGCGCCCCGCGTGGAGGCCGAGCTCCAGCTGGTCCGCACGTCGAGGTCGCGGATCCGGGCCAGCGCCAGGGCGACCGCGTCGTCGAAGCCGACGAGCCCCTCGGGCGGGTCGGGGACGTACCGCGCGATGTCGTGGTCGCGCGCCACGACCTCGTGCACGAGCGAGCCCACCAGGGGGCGGGCGATCGACGGCGGCACCGGGGTCACCAGCCCGACCCACAGGCTGGCCAGCCGCGGCGTGAGCACCGGCACGGCGCGGATCACCCGGGGCCGCAGCCCGGCGACGGCGGCGTAGCGCTGCATCATCCGGCGGTACGTCAGCACGTCAGGGCCGCCGATGTCGAAGCCGCGGCTGACGTCGCCGGGCACCTCCGCCGCCCCGACGAGGTAGCGCAGCACGTCGCGGACGGCGATCGGCTGGATGCGGTTCTCGATCCACCGGGGGGCCACCATGACCGGCAGGCGCTCGGTGAGGTACCGCATCATCTCGAACGACGCGCTGCCCGAGCCGAGGATCACCGCGGCGCGCAGCACGACGGTCGGGACCTCGCCGTCGAGCAGGATCTCCTCCACCTCACGGCGGGAGCGGAGGTGCGGCGACAGGTCCGCCGTGTCGGGGTAGAGGCCGCCCAGGTAGACGACGCGCCGCAGCCTCGCCTCGGCGGCCGCCTGCGCGAACCCCCGGGCCGTGCGGCGGTCGGTGTCGGCGAAGCCGGAGCCGGAGCCGAGCGCGTGGATGAGGTAGTACGCGACGTCGACGCCCTCCAGGGCGCGGCGCAGGTCGGCGCGCTCCTGGGCGTCGCCCGTCACGACGTCGACGTCGTCCGCCCAGGCCCGCGCGGCGAGGCGCTCGGGATGGCGCGCGAGCACGCGGACCCGGTACCCGGCGGCGAGCAGCTCGGGCACGAGCCGCCCGCCGATGTACCCGGTGGCGCCGGTGACCAGCACGAGCGGGGCGTCGATCGGCATGGGTGTCGCTCCTGGGTCGTCGGGGGACATCGTCGGTCAGGTCGCTAGCCAGGCTAGCAATATCCGACGACGGATGGCAGGGTGGAGGGGTGCCCGCGGCGCCTCGCCCGCGGCGCCTTCTGACGATCGAGGAGGACCGATGACCGACACGACACCGTCCCCGCGGCTGCAGCAGGTCGTGGTGACCGTGAGCCTGCTGGTGTGCGTCGTGGGCTCGATGATCGGCGTCGGGGTCTTCGGCGGCACCCGGGTCGAAGAGGCTGCGGGCGGCGCGCTCGCGGCCGACGCGACGCTCGTGGCCCCGGCGTCCCCCGCGTTCTCGATCTGGACCGTCATCTACCTCGGCCTCGCGGGGTACACGGTCTTCCAGTGGCTCCCCGCGCACGCGCTCGACGAGCGGCAGCGCCGCCTGCGGGCGCCGGTCGCGGCGACGATGCTGCTCAACGCGGCCTGGATCCTCACCGTCCAGGCGGGCCTGCTGTGGTGGAGCGTCGTGGTCATCGTGGCCCTCCTGGTGATGCTCGCCCGGACGTTCGTGATCCTGGTCCGGACCCCCGCGAGCGGCGTCGCGGAGCGGGTGCTGGTGGACGGCACGCTCGGCCTCTACCTGGGCTGGGTCTGCGTGGCGACCGTCGCGAACGTGGCGGCGGCCCTGACGGCCGCGGGGTTCGACGGCGGGGGCGTGGCGGCCGACTGGTGGGCCGTGGGGATCCTGTCGGCGGTCGCCGCGATCGGCGTCGCCCTCGCCGTGCGCGGGCGCGGGCGGCTCGCCGTCGCGGCGGCGATCGCCTGGGGTCTGGTCTGGGTCGCCGTCGCGAGGTCCGGGGGCGAGCCGACCTCGGCGCCGGCCGCGGCGAGCGCCGTGGCCGCCGCCGTCGTCGTGCTCGGCGCGGCGGTGGTGCTGCGCGTGCGGGCCCTCCGCGCCCCCGCCGTCGCCGAGGCGGGCGCGTCGTGACCGGGGCCGACGCCGGACCCGGCGCGGAGCCCGAGGCCGCCGACGACCACGTCGTCCTGCTCGACGACGCGGGGGCCCCGGCGGGGACCGCGCCGCGCGCCACCGTGCACACCCGCGACACCCCGCTGCACCTCGGGTTCTCCTGCTACCTGTTCCGCCCGGACGGCGGGCTCCTGCTCACGCGGCGGGCGCTGTCGAAGCGGACGTGGCCAGGGGTCTGGACCAACTCGTTCTGCGGGCACCCGCGCCGGGGCGAGTCGTTGGCGCAGGCCGTCCTGCGGCACGGCCGGCACGAGCTCGGGCTGGACGTGGCGACCGACGGCGAGCCCGTGCTCCCGTCGTTCCGCTACCGCGCCGTGGACGCGGGCGGTGTCGTCGAGAACGAGATCTGCCCGGTGCTCTTCGCGTCGGTGGACCGCGACCCGGTGCCGAACCCGGACGAGGTCATGGACTGGCGGTGGGTGCGGCCGCGCGACGCCTCGGCGCTCGTCGACCTCGCTCCCTGGGCGGTGAGCCCGTGGATGGTCGAGCAGGTGCGGGAGCTGCGGACCGCGGGCTGGGCCGCGCCGCGCGCGTAGCCGGACGTCAGGCGGACGCGTCGCCGACGACGGTGCCCGCGACGTCGTCAGGCTCCCGCTCGGCCTCCGCGGCCATGGCCAGCAGGAAGTCCCGCACGGCCGGGCGGGAGCGCGCCGGCACGGCCCGCGCGATCTCGAGCATGCGTGCGTGCACCGGGGCGAGCCGCTCGCGCACCTCGGCGTGCGCCTCGTCGGAGGCGACGACGACCACGGACCGGCGGTCCGACGGGTGCGGGCGCCGCTCGAGATGGCCGGAGGCGACGAGGCGGTCGAGCAGCTTCGTGGTCGAGGCGGTGGAGATCGCCAGGTACTCGGCGAGCCCGCGCGGAGTCGTCGGCTCGCCGTGCCCCTCGCAGGCGATGACGTGCTGGAGCGCGCGGAGGTCGGTGAGGTTCATCTTCATGTCGCGGCCGGCGCGTCGTCGCATCGCCTCGTCAGCGCGGCGGAAGGTCCGCAGGGCCTCCAGGAGGCGGCGGGCCTCCGCGTCGGACTCCTGGTACCAGTAGGAGCCCCCCGTGGGTGCCTGGGTCACGCGCCCATCGTAGTGGCCCGTCATGAGGCTAGTATCTTTCTAGGCTAGCGATATGCCAAGCTAGTGACATCCAGCGAGGAGGTGGGTTGCGTGCAAGGTTCGTCGCCCGACGACCCGGTCGCCCGTGTCGTGGAGGGTGCGGTCCAGCGGCTGCTCGACGACGGTGACCGCCCGGACGACACCCGGCTCTGGCACGCCCTGCGCGGCACGAGCCGCGGCGGGAAGCGGCTGCGCCCCCGCCTCCTGCTCGATGCGTACGACGCGCTCGCGGGCGCGGCGCCGCCAGAACCGCGGGACGTCGCCGTGCGCGTCGCCGCCGCCCTCGAGCTCCTCCACCACGCGTTCCTCGTGCACGACGACGTGATCGACGGCGCGGACACGCGCCGCGGCCGTCCGAACGTGGCCGGGGTGCACGCCGCGCAGGCGCTGGAGTCCGGGGCCAGCGCGCGGCAGGCCGAGGACTACGGCGCCGCCGCCGGCATCCTGGCCGGGGACCTCGCCCTGGCGGCGGCCGTGCGGGCGGTCGCGCTCTGCGGGGCGTCCCCGGCGGCCACCGAGCAGCTCCTCGACGTCGTCGACGAGGCCATGCACCTCACCGCGGACGGCGAGCTCGCGGACGTCCGCCTCAGCCTCGGGGGGTGCGCCGACCTCGACGAGACGCTGCGGACCGCGGAGCGCAAGACCGCGGTCTACTCCTTCCAGCTCCCCCTGAGGGCCGCGGTGATCCTGGCCGGCAGGGAGGACCTGGACGAGGGCGTCCGGCGGCTGGGTCGCGACCTCGGGCTCGCGTTCCAGCTGCGGGACGACCTCGACGGCGTGTTCGGCGACCCGGCCGAGACCGGCAAGAGCAACGCCTCCGACCTGCGGGAGGGCAAGTGCACCCCGCTGGTGGCCCTCGCGCACGGGACCTCGGCGTGGGGCGAGCTGAGCACCCTGCTCGGCGACCCCGACGCCGGGGACGCCGAGCTGCGGAGGGCCCGCGAGCTCCTCGAGGCCTGCGGGGCGCGCGCCGCCGTCGAGACGCTCGCCGCGGACCTTGAGCGGGACGCCGTGGCGCTCGGCCTCGCCCTGGGCCTGGGGGAGCTCGCCGAGAACGTGGCCGGGGCGCACCTCACCCGGGCGTCGAGCGCCGCATGAACGCCGCGACGACATCGAGCGGGGCGGTCCCCGCCGTGCCCGTGCCCGTGCCCGTGGCCGGGGCCGGGGCCGCGGTCGCCGGCGTCGACCCGACGTACGACGCCACGGCCGTGCGCAGCGCCGCGGTGGTCGTGCGCGCCTACTCCACGTCGTTCGGCTGGGCGTGCCGCCTGCTCGGCGACGACGTGCGCGACCACGTGCGCGGCGTCTACGCGCTGGTCCGGGTGGCCGACGAGATCGTCGACGACCCGCGGCCGGGGCTCACCGTCGCCGAGCGCGGCGAGCTGCTCGACGAGCTCGAGCAGGAGGTGGCGCGAGCGCGGGGACGCGGGCGCAGCAGCAACCTCGTGGTGCACGCGTTCGCGCGCACGGCGCGCCTGTTCGGCATCGGGGACGACCTGGTGGCGCCGTTCTTCGCGTCGATGCGGACCGACCTCACGGTCACCGCCCACGACGAGGCCGGCTTCGCCACGTACGTGCACGGCTCGGCCGAGGTGGTCGGCCTGATGTGCCTGCGGGTGTTCGTCGCCGCCGACGACGCCGCGTACGCGCGGCTGGCCCCGGGCGCGGCCCGCCTCGGGGCGGCGTTTCAGAAGGTCAACTTCCTGCGCGACCTGGCCGAGGACGTGGACCTGCGCGGCCGGTCGTACTTCCCGGGGCTGGACGTGGACGCGTTCGACGACGCCGACCGCGACCGGCTGCTCGCCGACGTCGACGCGGACCTGGCGGCCGCGCGCGTCGCGATCGACGAGCTGCCGCGCAGCTCGCGGCTCGCCGTGCGCGTGGCGCACGACCTGTTCGCCGAGCTCTCCCGACGGCTGGCGGCCACCCCGGCCGCCACGATCCGGCGGGAGCGGGTCCGGGTCCCGGGGCCGGTCAAGGCGCGGCTGGTGGCCGGGGCCCTGGCGAGGGAGGCGCTCCGATGAGGGTGGTCGTCGTGGGAGCGGGGATCGCCGGGCTGGCGACGGCGGGGCTGCTCGCCCGCGACGGCCACGAGGTCGAGGTGCTCGAGCGGCACGACGCCCCGGGCGGCCGCGCCGGCTCGTGGGAGCGTGCGGGCTTCCGCTTCGACACCGGCCCGTCCTGGTACCTCATGCCCGAGGTCTTCGACCACTGGTTCCGGCTGATGGGGTCGAGCGCCGACCGCGAGCTGGACCTCGTCGGGCTCGACCCGGCCTACCGGGTGTTCTTCGAGGGCCACGACGACGCGCTGGACGTCTCGCCCGACCGGGCCGCCAACGCGGCGGCGTTCGAGGCGATCGAGCCCGGCGCCGGGGAGCGGCTGGAGCGCTACCTCGACTCCGCGCACGACACGTACGACCTCGCGCTGCGGCACTTCCTGTACACGACGTTCGCGTCGTGGCGGCCGTTCGCGCACCGGGACGTCGCGACGCGGCTGCACCGGCTCGGGCCGCTGCTCGGCAGGTCGCTCGGCTCCCGGGTCGCGGCGGCCTTCCAGGACCGGCGGCTGCGCCAGGTGCTGGGGTACCCCGCGGTCTTCCTCGGCTCGTCGCCGGACCGGGCGCCGAGCATGTACCACCTGATGAGCGCCCTCGACCTCGACGGCGGCGTGCGATACCCACAGGGGGGATTCGCGCGTGTGGTCGACGCGGTCGCCGGGCTCGCGGTGGACGCAGGGGTCACCCTGCGCACCCGCGCCCGCGCGACCGCGATCACGACCACCCCGTTCACGCGGAGCGTCGTCGGGAACGGCCCGGGGGCGGCACGGACCCGGCTCCCCGCCCCCGGGTCCCGCCGTCCCCGGGCCGCGGTCACCGGCGTGCGATGGGTGGACGACTCCGGGCGGGAGCACCACGCGCCCGCCGACGTCGTCGTCACCGCGGCCGACCTGCACCACGTGGAGCAGGACCTGCTGCCGCCCGACCTGCGCGACCGGTCGCCCGCGTGGTGGGACCGGCACGACCCCGGCCCCGGCGGCGTCCTGGTGATGCTCGGCGTGCGGGGGCGGGTGCCGCAGCTCGCCCACCACTCCCTGTTCTTCACCGCGGACTGGGGGGAGAACTTCGGCGCCATCGCCGAGGGCCGCGTGCCCGACCCTGCGTCGCTGTACGTGTGCGCGCCGTCCCGCACCGACCCGACCGTGGCGCCTCCCGGGCACGAGAACCTGTTCCTGCTCGTCCCCGTCCCCGCCGACCCCGGCCTCGGGCGCGGCGGCGAGGACGGCGCGGGCGACGCCGCCGTCGAGGCGATCGCGGACGCCGCGATCGACCGGGTCGCCGCATGGGCCGGCGTGCCCGACCTGCGCGAGCGCGTCGTCGTGCGGCGCACCGTGGGCCCGGGCGACTTCGCCGCCGACCTCTCGTCGTGGTCGGGTGGCATGCTCGGACCGGCGCACACGCTGCGCCAGAGCGCGATGTTCCGTGCAGGCAACCGCTCGCGGCGCGTCGCGGGGCTGCTCCACGCCGGCGGGTCGACCATCCCCGGCGTCGGGCTGCCGATGTGCCTCATCAGCGCGGAGCTCGCCGTGAAGCGGGTGCGTGGCGACACGACCGCCCACCCGCTGGCCGAGCCGTTCCCCGAGACCCGTCCGGCCCTCGCCTCCCGGGAGTGATCGCCCTGCACTGGACCTCCTTCGTCTACCTCGCGCTGCTGCTCGGGGCCCTCGCCTCGATGGCCCTCGTGGACCGGCGCGCGCGCCTCGTCCTCTGGTCGGCGCACCCGGGCCGCGGCGCCGCCGTGCTCGCCGTCGGCACCCTGGTGTTCCTCGGGTGGGACCTCGTGGCGATCGGGGCGGGCTTCTACTCCCGTGGCGGCGCCGCCATGACGGGCGTCGAGCTCGCGCCGCACCTGCCGCTCGAGGAGCTGTTCTTCATCCTGTTCCTCTGCTATTTCACGCTGGTGCTGCACGGGCTCCTGCGGCGCGCGGTCGCCCGACGGCGCCCCGCCCGACGCGGGCCCGCCCGCCGCGGCGCGCTCCGTGCGGTACCGGACCCCGTCCGGGAGGCGCGATGACGTACGCCGGGCTCGCGGTCGGCGTCGTCGCCGGCGCGCTCGTCGTCGCGCTGGTCGTGGCGCGCGTCCGCCGCCTCGGCGCCCGGTGGTGGGCGGCGACGGCGCTCGCCGCCGTCGTGCTCGTGGTGCTCACCGTCGTCTTCGACAGCCTGATGATCGCCGCCGACCTGTTCCGGTACGACGATGCCGCGCTCCTGGGCGTCCGCGTGTGGCTCACGCCGCTGGAGGACCTCGCCTGGCCGGTCGTCGCCGCGCTGCTGCTGCCCGCCCTGTGGGCGCTGGCGGGGGACGACGAGCGCGCGGGGGCCGACGCATGACGGCGCCCGTGACCGGGGGACAGGCGGTGGGGCCGGCGGCCGCGCTGCGACAGGTCGTGGGCTCGTCGCGCCCGGTGAGCTGGATCAACACCGCGTACCCGTTCGCCGCGGCGTTCCTGCTGGCGGGCGGGGCCGGCCGCGTCGGCGTCGCGGAGCTGGTGGTCGGCACGCTGTACTTCCTCGTGCCGTACAACCTGCTGATGTACGGGCTCAACGACGTCTGGGACTACGAGTCGGACCTGCGCAACCCGCGCAAGGGCGGCATCGAGGGCGTGGTGCTGTTGCGGCGGTGGCACCGCCTCACGGTGCGCGCCGCCGTCCTCAGCAACGTCCCGTTCCTCGCGTACCTGGTCCTCGTCGGGGATGCCGCCTCCACCGCGGTGCTCGCCGTGAGTGTGTTCGCGGTGGTCGCGTACTCCGCGCCGGGGCTGCGGTTCAAGGAGCGGCCGGTGCTGGACTCGGCGACGTCCGCGACCCACTTCGTCAGCCCCGCCGCCTTCGGCCTGGCGCTGGCGGGCGGCACGGTCACCGGCACCGTCGTCGCCGTGCTGGGGGCGTTCTTCCTCTGGGGGATGGCGTCCCAGGCGTTCGGCGCGGTGCAGGACGTCGAGGCGGACCGCGCCGCCGGGATCGGCTCGGTGGCCACGTGGCTCGGCGCGGCGCGCACGGTGCGCGGGGCGATGGCGGCCTACCTCGCCGCCGGAGTCGTGCTGCTCCTGGCGGGCTGGCCGGCGGCCCTCGCCGCCGTGCTCGTCGTGCCGTACGTCGTGAGCGTCGCGCCGTTCCGGAACCTGCCCGACGACCGCTGCGAGGAGGCGCACGCCGGGTGGCGACGCTTCCTGTGGCTCAACCTCGTCACCGGCTTCCTGGTGACGCAGCTGCTCATCGCCGCCAGCCTGGGCTGGCTCTGAGCTCCAGCTGCCCGTCGGGCACCGGGATCCGGGGCACCCGCGGGCGGGCGTCGCCGGGCGCGTCGATGATCCGGCCGGAGGCGCACCGGTCATCGTGACACGCGCACCCACCGCACGAGCAGCCCGACGGCGAGCACCCCGGCGCCCGTGAGCACCGCGGCCGGCGGCAGCGTCGCGCCCAGCACCACGCATCCGACCAGCCCCACGGCCTGCAGCGCCCGCGGGTAGCGGCGGTGCGCGCCGGTCTGCGTCCAGGCGGCGAGGTTCGCCACCGCGTAGTACGCCAGCACGCCGAACGAGGAGAAGCCGATCGCACCGCGCAGGTCCACCGTGAGCACCAGGGCGACCACGACGACGGCGACGGCCACCTCGGCCCGGTGCGGTACCCGGAACCGGGGATGGACGGCGGCGAGCGGCCGCGGCAGGTCGTCCTCGCGCGCCATGGCGAGCGTCGTCCGGCCCACGCCGGCGACGAGGGCGAGCAGCGCGCCGAGCGACGCGGCGGCCGCGCCGACGCGCACGACGACCCCCGCCCACGGCACCCCGTCCACCGCGGCGGCCAGGGGTGCGGGCGCGGCCGCCGTCCCCGCGAGCCCGAGCGCCGCGAGCAGCGTGACCGCCACGGTCGCGTAGACCACGACGGCGCCGCCCAGGGCTCCGACGATCGCGCGGGGGATGGTGCGGGCCGGGTCGCGCACCTCCTCGCCGAGCGTCGCGACGCGCGCGTACCCGGCGAACGCGAAGAAGAGCAGCCCCGCGGCCTGGAGGACGCCGTAAAGCACCGTGCCGGTGCTGGCGGGGACCGTCGCGACCAGCGTCGCCGTCGGGCCGGGGGCGTCCGCCGGGCCGCCGGCGAGGGCCACGGCGACGGTCACCGCCAGCGAGAGCAGCACCACGACCACGATCCACCGGGCCAGCCGCGCGGTGCGCGTGACGCCGCGATAGCTGACGGCCGCCAGCGCGACGACGGCGAGCGCTGCCACGGGCCGCTCCCACCCGGGCGGGGCGGCGTACGCGGCGAACGTCAGCGCCATCGCCGCGCAGCTCGCCGTCTTGCCGATCACGAACCCCCACCCGGCGAGGAACCCCCACCACGGGCCGAGCCGCTCGCGCCCGTACACGTACGTGCCGCCCGAGGCGGGGTACTGCGCCGCGAGCTGCGCGGACGACGTCGCGTTGCCGTACGCGACGACCGCCGCGACGGCGAGGGCGAGCAGCAGCGCCGCGCCCGTGCCGGCGGGAAGCACGGCCGCGGCGGCGGGGGAGAAGGCGGCGAAGACGCCGGCCCCGATCATCGACGACAGGCCGATCACGACGGCGTCGGTGGTGGTGAGGCGGCGCGCGAGCTCGGTCACGGGTCGATCGTGCCGTGCAGGCCGCCGACAGGGGATCTTGCGCGCCGATTGAACACGTGTTTAGTCTGTTGAACATGCGTTCAGTCGATGCCGCGCCCGAGGAGCCGACGACGGACCCGACGGCGGGCCGCGGGCCGCTCGTGCCGGCGCCCGACGGCAGCACGCGCGGCCGGATCCTCGACGTCGCGATGCGCCGCTTCGCCCGGTCCGGGTTCGGCGCGTCCGTGCGAGCCATCGCCGCGGACGCCGGGGTGAGCCCGGCGCTCGTCATCCACCACTTCGGGTCCAAGGACAAGCTGCACGCCGCGTGCGACGAGTACGTGCTCGCGTGGATCCGCGACGTCAAGCGAGACTCCATCGGGCGCGCCGCCGGCGGCAACCTGCTGCAGGTGCTCTCGGCGGCGGACCAGTACGCCCCGCTCGTGGGCTACGTGCTGCGCTCGCTGCAGGCGGGCGGCGCGGTCGGCCGAGAGTTCACCGAGCACATGATCGCCGACGCCGAGGTGTACACGTCCGAGGCGGTGCGCGACGGGGTCGTGCGGCCCAGCCGCGACGAGGCGGCGCGGGTGCGCTACCTCGTCTACTCCGCGCTCGGCGCGATGCTGCTCTCCGTCACGCTCGACCCGCCGCAGGACGCCGAGGACGTCACGGCGGCGATGCGCCGCTTCATGGACGAGCTGTACCTGCCGATGCTCGAGCTCTTCACCGAGGGCTTCCTCACCACCCGTCGCATGCTCGACGACTACCTCCTGTACGTGCCGGACCCGCCGGGCGGGGCGCAGGCCCCCACCGACGGAACCCCCCACGACCACGAAGAGGAACCATGACCACCACGGCTTCAGCCACCTCGGCTGCCGGGACCGCGGCCACGCCCGCGGTCGAGATCCACGACCTGCGCAAGGCCTTCGGCTCCGTCCTGGCCCTCGACGGGCTCGACCTGACCGTCGAGGCCGGGCAGGTGGCCGGCTTCCTCGGCCCCAACGGCGCCGGGAAGTCCACCACCATCCGCGTGCTGCTCGGCCTGCTGCGCTCCGACTCCGGCAGCGCCCGCCTGCTCGGGGGCGACCCCTGGCGCGACGCCGTCGCGCTGCACCGCCGTCTGGCCTATGTGCCGGGCGACGTGTCCCTGTGGCCGAACCTCACCGGCGGCGAGGCCATCGACTACCTCGCCCGCCTGCGCGGCAAGCCCGACAAGAGGCGCAAGGCCGAGCTGCTCGAGCGGTTCGAGCTCGACCCCACGAAGAAGGCCCGCACGTACTCCAAGGGCAACCGGCAGAAGGTCGCGCTCGTCGCGGCGTTCGTGTCCCAGGTCGACCTGCTCGTGCTCGACGAGCCCACCTCCGGTCTCGACCCCCTGATGGAGGCCGTGTTCACCGAGCAGGTCCGGCAGGCCAAGGCCGCGGGCACGTCGGTGCTGCTCAGCAGCCACATCCTGTCCGAGGTCGAGAAGGTCTGCGACACCGTGACGATCATCCGGAACGGCCGGGCGGTGGAGTCCGGCACCCTCGACGACCTGCGCCACCTCACGCGCTCGGCCGTCACCGCCGTCGTCGACGGCGACCCCTCGTCGATCGCCGCGATGGCCGGCGTGCACGACCTCGCCACGACGACGGACGGCGAGGGCACCCGCGTGACGTTCGACGTCGACAACTCCGAGATGGGGCGCGTCCTGCCCGCCGTCTCCGCCCTCGGCGTGCACTCGTTCACCGCGCAGCCGCCGTCCCTGGAGGAGCTGTTCATGCGGCACTACGGCGACGAGCTCGCCGCCGACGGCGTCCAGGTCGAGGGCTCCCGCAGCAAGGCGGGCGCGCGATGAGCGCCGTCACCGCCGCCCCTCCGCTGCACCGGGCCGAACCCGTGCGCGGCGGCACCACGCTCACCGGCACGTGGAGCCTGGTGCGCTTCATCCTGCGCCGCGACCGCGTGCGGCTGCTGGTCTGGAGCCTCGGGATCCCGCTGCTGTACCTCGGGTCGCTGCCGGAGTACACCACCATGCTGGACGACTCCGAGGGGCAGGCCGTCCGGGCCGCGCTGGTGTCGTCGCCGGCGATGGTCGCGATGACCGGACCCGGGTACGGCACGGACGACTACACGGTCGGCCCGGCGCTCGCGAACGAGCTCACCCTGTGGGTGGTGATCGCGCTCGCCGTCATGAGCATCCTGCAGGTGGTGCGGCACACCCGCGCCGAGGAGGAGTCCAGCAGGTCCGAGCTGGTGCGCGCCGCCGCGGTGGGGAGGCACGCCGCGGTGGTCGCGGCGCTGTTCGTCGTGCTGGTCGTCAACGCCGTCATCGCGGTGCTGTCCGCCGCCGTGCTCGCCGCCGCCGACCTCGACCTCACCGACGCGCTCGGCATGACGGGCGGCATCGCCGTCGCCGCGCTGACCTACGGCGCCGTCGCGCTCGTGGCGGCCCAGGTCACCGAGCACTCGCGGGGGGCCACCGGCCTGTCCATGGCCGTCCTCGGCGCGACCTTCACCGTGGGCACCATCGGCAACATGCAGGAGCCGGGCGGCACCTGGCTGTCCTGGCTGTCGCCCATCGGATGGGCGCAGCAGATGCGCGCCTTCGTCGACCTGCGGTGGTGGCCGGCGGCGATCGGCGTGGTCGTGATCGTCCTCCTCCTGCTCGCGGCGTCGTCCCTCGCGTCGCGGCGCGACTTCGGGGCGGGGCTCGTGCCCGACCGCCCCGGGCGTGCGGACGCCCTGGACAGCCTGCGCTCGCCCGGCGCGCTCGCCTGGGTGCAGCAGCGCATGGCGCTGCTGTGGACAGGGCTCGGTCTGGGGATCATGTGGCTCGCGATGGGGACCGTCGCGTCCGACGTGCCCGAGCTGACCAAGACCCTCCAGGACAACCCCGTCTACGCGTCCGTCCTCGGCGCCGGCGACCCCGTCGCCGGGTTCCTGCGCATCATCGTGCTCTACGCCGCCCTCGGCGCGGCCGTGTACGGCATCGTCGCGATGCTGCGCGCCAAGGCGGAGGAGGACGCCGGTCGTGCCGAGTACGTGCTCGCGACGCCGGTCGCGCGGGGCCGGTGGTTCGGCGCCACGCTCGGCATCAGCTCGGCCGCCACCGTGGTCGTCCTCGTCGTGGGCGTCGCCGCGGGCGCGGCCGGCGCGGTGTTCACCGGGCTGTCGGACCCGTCCTTCGGCGCCATCCTCGGGGCGGGCCTGCTGTACCTGCCGGCGCTCGCCGTGTTCGTCGGCTTCACCGCGGCGGTGTACGCGTGGGCTCCGCGGGCGGCCTCGGTCTCGTGGGTGCTGCTCGAGTGGGCGATCGTCGTCGCGCTGTTCGCGGGCCTGTTCCACATCCCCGAGTGGGCGCAGAAGATCTCGCCGTTCTGGTGGGTGCCGGACTCGCTCTCCGGCGACGTCGACCGGGGCCACGTCGGCGGGCTGTGCGCCGTCGCGCTGGTGCTGGTCGTGCTGGCGTTCGTCGGCTTCCGCCGGCGGGACGTCGCGACGAGGTAGCGCTCCCCGCGAGCTGTCAGGGCCAGGATCACGTTCTCGTGGTCCTGGCCCTGACAAGCGCTGGGGCGGCGGGTTCAAGCGGTCGTCGCAACACGCGTCGTCAGGCTGCCAAGAGTAGGCGGTTGAGTGCTTCGGCGGGCTTGGCCCAGTCGAGGGTCTGG
>NZ_JBIRXZ010000016.1:0-47840 GCF_044389385.1 Isoptericola sp. NPDC019571 | reverse complement strand
CCCAGTCGAGTACGAACTCGCCTTCACCACCCAGAACGCCGCCCTTGCGGCATGATCACCACTCACCCGGTGTCAACCGATCCTGCAGCAGTCCCTCGCGCACAGGAACCGCGCGGAGGTGCTCGCGGACCACGCGCGGGAGGCCCCGTACATGACCGTCATCCTCAGCCACAGCGCGAGCGACTACACGGACTCGGACGTCTGGGTCATCACCGACGCCGGGCGCATCAACGAGGTCCAGTCGGTGGTTGTGGGGGAGTAGGCCCGGATCTGCGTGCGCGCAGGCAGACTGCAACCCCACCGCAGGAGCACCTCCTGGTCCTGTCGACAGCCACCCGCCCGGAAGGGCGCGGTCGTCGGCAGGGCCAGGAACGTTCAGCGTCGATCTGCACGCGCCCCTGCTGGCGCAGCGGTGGACTCCCGAGGAACCAGGTGGGCTTCGACGGTGATTGTCCCGTGAGACTGGGTGCCGTCGTGGATGGCTCGGACCATCACTTCAGCGGCTCTGCGACCCACGTCGGGGAGGTTGAGGTCGATAGTCGACAGCCGGGGGCGGTTTCCTTCGACCATGACATCCCAGTTGTCGAAGCCGATCACTCCGATGCTGTCGGGGACGGCGACGCCGGCAGCCTGAAGCGCGTTCGTGGCGCCACGCGCGATGACGTCGTTCCCGCACACGATCCCGTCGACGTCGGCTTGGCTGTGGACGAGCTGGAGCGCGGCCTGTCGTCCCCACTGTTCGTCCCACTGGCCGTAGAGCGGTTCGGTGGCGAGCTCCAGGCCGTGCTCCGCGAGGACGGCGCGGGTGGCGTCCGCCTTGAGTCGTGCCGCCTGCTCGCCGCGAGGGCCGAGGATGCAAGTGATGCGCCGTCGGCCGGTGGCGAGCAGATGTCGGGCGGCCAGTTCTGCGCCACCGCGGTTGTCGGGGATCACCGAGGCGTCGTCCGGCTGGGTCGAGGCCGTCATCATATAGACAACCGGGACATCATCGCGGACGCCGCGAAGCGGGGCGCGGGAGAAGCTCCCGCGACCGCCGCCGGCCACGAGGATGCCGTCGACCTCGCGTCGCATGAGCGAGTCGACGAAGTGCTGCTCACGGATGGGATCGCCACGCCCGTCGCACACGAGGAATGCGATGTCGTGCTCGGTGAAGGTCTCGAGCACTCCGAGGAGCACCGGCGAGGTCCGTCGGTCGAACGGATCCCGAGTGACCAGTCCGACCGTGAGGTTGCGACTTGCCGGTTCCCGCTGGTGGTCGACGCCGCTGCGAAGGCCTAGCTCGCTCGCCGCCGCAAGGATCCGGTCGCGGGTGTCTGGGTGGACCGACCCTTTGCCGGAGAGCGCCTTGGAGACCGTCGCGGGCGAGACGCCGGCCAGCGTTGCCACGTCGCGTGCTGTCACGCGTTTCAGATCAGACACGTCCACGAGCGTAGCGCAGATTTCCGAAAGTTTCTGCGTTAGCCGGCTTGACCGCACGATTCAACCGGGTCTACCGTCCAGCAAGGAAACGAACGGAATGTGTTTCCAAACCTTGCTTCGTGGCGGAACGGTCCGCCCAGACGCTTCGACGAAGAGGTGAGAACGCATGAGTCAGGCTGATGTGGCACGCCCCCAGGCCGCAGTAGGGACAGATCGGCCCAGGGAGCACTGGACGATCCGCCTGCACGACGCGTGCGCCGTCATCTCTTTAATGGCGCAGCTCAACGCGATGTGGATCGCCTTTGCCCTGCTCGGCGGCGTCGTCTTCGGGGTGGCACCGGCGAGCGTCGCCGCAGCCAGGTGCGTGCGCGAGCACGAGAAGGGGCGCCTGCATCGGCCGGCGGTCACGTTCGCGCAGACCTGGCGTTCGGAGTTCCTCGGCGCCAACCTGACTCTCCTGCCGCACCTGCTGGTCCTCGCCGTCCTTGCGTGGAACTACGCGGCGTACTCCGTGTCCGGACCTCAGGCCTCCACACCGCGTCTCGCGACGCTCGCCGGGCTCCTTATGGTCTCGGCAGTCGGATGCTGGCTCCCGTCCCTCTACGTGCACTACGACGTCTCGCGCGCACGTTTCCTGGTAACAGCAGTGCGGTTGACGCTGTCGAACCCGCTGCCATCCGTCCTGCTGCTGTTCGTCTTGAGCGTGCTGACGTATGCGTCGCAGCGGCTGCCCGTCCTGCTCCTGGTGATCACGTTCGGCGCCTGGCTCTACGTGAGCACCTGGCTCGGACTGCGCACCTTTGCCGACAACGAGGCCCGCCTCGCTCGTCGCGCTGACCACTGACATCCCATTCGTCCTCGGGCGCATCGACGCGTCCACCAACTGCGGAGGCCCCCATGTCCACACTCGACCGGAACCTCATGGACTCGGCGGTCGGCCGGCGCACCTTCATGGCCGGTTCGCTCGCCACGGTCGCCCTCGTGCTCGCCGGCTGCGGTCCAAGCAAGAACGGCGGCAGCGAGAGCACAGGAGCACTCACCGTGATGCTGCCCGCCTTCGCCACGGCTCCCGACGCCCAGGGCGAGCTGCAGAAGGCGATCACGAAGTTCATCGGACGTGACCTTGACGTCACGTGGGTCCCGGCCGCTGATTATCCGGATCGCGTCACGGTGACGATGGCGTCGGACGAGCTGCCTCAGGTCATGGCGATGATGAAGAAGGATCCGGCGTTCGTCCGTTCCGCCCAGGCGGGCGCCTTCTGGGACCTGACCGACAAGCTCAGCGCCTACAAGAACCTGGTCGCCGCGGATTCGCAGGTGGCGCAGGCCGCATCGATCAACGGTGTTCAGTACGGCGTGTTCCGCCGTCGCGACCCGATGCGCGCCTGTGCACTGTTCCGGGCTGACTGGCTGGACGAGCTCGGACTCGACGTCCCCGAGTCGGTCGACGAGCTTCGCACCGTGGCGCAGGCCTTCGTCGAGGAGCGGCCAGGTGGGAAGAAGAACGCGGGCATGCTTCTGTCGCAGTGGGGTGCGACCTACGGGGGAGACAGCCCGTACGAGATGATCGAGTCCTGGTTCGGCTCCCCGAACCTGTGGGGTGAGCGGGACGGCAAGCTGGTTCCTGCCTTCGACACCGAGGAGTTCTTCGAGGCCCAGCGCTTCCTGGCCTCGATGCGCAAGGACGGTCTGCTCAACGCCGACTTCGCCACCCTCACGACCGTCGACCTCGACAACGGGTTCTTCACGGGCAAGGGCGGCATCACCGTCTCGACGGACGACGCGATGCCGGCGTACGCGAAGCTCTTCGACGAGAAGGACCCGGGCAACGGGTACTCCTACATCGCCAACGCCGGCAACCTGACGGGGCCGGCCGGCGACCGCCACTCGTTCCCCACGCCCGGCTACAGCGGGTTCCTCGCCATCTCGCGTCAGAGCGTGAGGACTGAGGAGGAGCTCAAGGGCGTCCTGACCGTCCTCGACCAGCTCAATACCCCTGAGGGGCAGAACCTGCAGGCGATCGGTATCGAGGGCAAGAGCTACACGCTGGACGGCGAGTTCTACGTCCCGGTCGAGGGCGCTGAGGCCGAGGTCATCTTCAACGACGCCTCCCAGGCGTTCTACCAGATGTACACCGGCGTCAACGGCACCACCGTCCCGCTGGTCAAGCCCGGCTCGAAGGGCCTGGAGGAGCAGTACGCCCGGCGCGACGAGCTGCGCGCGCGGGATCTGAAGACCGCCGTGTACAACGCGGCCGCCGGCCTGGTCTCCGAGACGGAGATCAAGCAGGGCGCCGTGCTGAACCAGATCATCGGTGACGCCCGCGTCAAGTTCATCGCCGGTCAGATCGACGAGGCGGGCTACCGCAAGGAGATCGAGCGCTGGCACGCCTCGGGCGGTGACCAGATCGTCGCCGAGATCAACGACCTCGCGGCACAGCAGTGAGCGCCGTGACCGAAGCCAGGGCACACCCTGCAGCCCCGACCGAGCAGGTCCCGCCCTTCACCGTCCGCAAGGTCGGTCTCGGAACGCGGCTGCTGCGCTACCGCTGGCTCTATCTCCTGCTGCTGCCCGGGCTGCTGTACTTCGCCCTCTTCCGGTACACCCCGATGTTCGGGCTGGTCATCGCGTTCCAGGACTACCTGCCGTTCCTCGGGATCTCGGAGAGCCCGTGGGTCGGACTGGAGCACTTCCAGACGCTGTTCGCCAGCCCGGACTTCCCCCGCCTGATGAGCAACACACTCATCCTGGCGCTACTGAACGTCGTGGTGGTCTTCCCGGCGCCGATCATCGTGGCCCTGCTGCTCAACGAGCTGCGGCTGAAGGTCCTCAAGCGGTCGGTGCAGTCACTGATCTACATCCCGCACTTCCTGTCGTGGACGATCGTCGCGTCGCTGACCTACCTGCTGTTCGCGCTCGACGTCGGCGCGATCACGTCGTTCGTCAACGACCTCACGGGTGGGAACATCGCGTTCCTGACCGACCCGGAGTGGTTCCGTCCGCTGATCATCCTGCAGACCCTGTGGAAGTCGACCGGGTGGGGCACGATCATCTACCTCGCAGCGCTGACCGCCGTCGACCCCACCCTGTACGAGGCCGCCCGCATCGACGGTGCCAACCGCGCCCAGCAGCTGTGGCACGTCACCCTGCCGGCCATCGCCAGCACCGTCGTCGTGATGGCCATCCTGCAGATGGGCAACTTCATGGACACCGGGTTCGAGCAGATCTACCTGATGACCAACAGCCTCAACCGCTCGGTCGCCGACGTGTTCGACACCTACGTCTACTTCACCGGCATCGAGCAGGGCTCCTACAGCTACTCGACGGCCGTGGGGATGTTCAAGGCCGTGATCGGCGTCGTCCTCGTCTTCGGGTCCAACTGGATCGCGCGCCGGCTCGGCCAGCGCGGCCTGTTCTGAGAAAGGTGCACGCGTGAGCACGCTCAACCCTCCCGACCAGCGTCAGGCACCCGCGGCTGGCCCCGGGCACGATCCGCGGCCTGCGCCGGGTGCGGGCCGCCGGCTGCGCACCTCGCTCGGATCGCGCGTCTTCGACGGCGTCAACATCGCCGTCCTGATCGGCCTGGCGGTCGTGACGCTGCTGCCGTTCCTGTACGTCATCGCCGGGTCGTTCGCCGGCGAGGCCGAGCTGGCCAGCCGCCCGTTCTTCCTGTGGCCCCACGACGTCGACCTGTCGTCGTACACCTACATCTTCTCGACGGACACGTTCCTCCGGAGCCTGCTCGTAACGATCGGGGTGACAGTCGTAGGGACGATCGTGCAGCTCGCGCTGACCACGACGATGGCCTACCCGCTGGCCAACCGACACCTGCCCGGGCGAAACGTGCTGTTGAGCCTGGTCATCTTCACGATGGTGTTCAGCGCCGGCATGATCCCCACGTTCCTGGTGGTCAAGGAGCTCGGGCTGCTCGACTCGTACTGGTCGCTGATCCTCCCGATGGCGATCAGCCCGTTCAACCTGATCATCATCAAGAACTTCTTCCAGGAGCTTCCCGACGAACCGCAGGAGGCCGCCAGGATCGACGGCTGCACCGAGATCGGCGTCTTCTTCCGCATCGTGCTGCCGCTGTCCAAGCCGATCCTGGCGACATTCGCCCTGTTCTACGCGGTCGCGATCTGGAACGACTTCCAGTCGCCCCTGCTCTACCTCAGCGACACGGACATGTGGACGCTGCAGATGTTCGTGCGCCAGGTGACCGTCTCCACCGACCTCGCTTCCACCGTCGGGCAGCTCGATCCGAGCTTCGTCCCGCCGGAACAGGGGATCAAGTTCGCCACGGTCGTGGTGGCGACGATCCCGATCCTCCTGGTCTACCCGTTCCTGCAGAAGCACTTCGCCAAGGGGATGCTGATCGGCTCGGTCAAGGGCTGACGTCCTGCCGGGCACCCGCATCCCCGCGCGACCACGCGCATCCCCGCACCTTCTCGACGCACCGCACGAAGGAAGGATCCATCTCATGACTCGACGAGGAGTCATCGCCACCACCAGCATCGCGCTCTGTCTGGCGCTCAGCGCCGGATCGCCGGCCGTCGCCGGCCCCGCCCCCGGTCACGGGGCCGACCACCACCACCGGGTCCAGCTCGAGAATCTCGACCGCGGGTTGGTCGCGGCCGCCACCGAACAGGGCGTGTTCCTCAGTTGGCGACTGCTCGGCAACGAGGCGACAGGGCACGGACAGAGCGGACTGACCGGTACCGACTTTGCCGTCTACCGCGGCAAGACGAAGGTCGCGACCGTCACCGACTCCACGAACTACCTCGATCCCGAGGGCACCACGGACGACACCTACCGCGTCGTGCCGATCACGGCCGGCCGGGAACGCGGCCACGGAGAGACCGTGCGGCCCTGGTCGCAGAACTATGTGGACCTGCCGCTGCAGCGCCCGCCGGACGGCGTCACCCCGGCCGGGGAGGCTTACACCTACGCCGGCGCGCCGAGCGGCCGCAAGGCCCTGTCCGGCGCCAACGACATGAGCGTCGGGGACGTCGACGGTGACGGCGAGCTGGAGTACGTCGTGAAGTGGGAGCCGTCGAACTCCAAGGACGTCTCACAGGTCGGCTATACGGGCCCCGTCTTCCTGGACACCTACGAGCTCGACGGCACCCTGCGCCACCGCATTTCGCTCGGACCCAACATCCGCGCCGGCGCCCACTACACGCAGTTCCTCGTCTACGACTTCGACGGCGACGGACGCGCCGAGATCATGCTCAAGACCGCTCCGCGCACCAAGACGACCTCGTACCGGAACAACCACCCGGCGAAGTCGCGGTACATCACCCTCCCGAAGCAGGACCGCAAGGCGGGCGTCACCCACGCCGACGACTACCGACTGTCGTCCGACGGCTACTACGAGCACATTGTCGACATGTTCAAGGGCTGGTCGACCCACCCCGAGGTCGTCGCCGGGAACTGGCCGGCCACCCTCGAGGAAGCGTTCGGCATCGAGCCGCGGTACGACTACCCGCTATCCGACACCGACGCCCGCGCGATGGCGGACTACTTCATGGACGTGTTCGCCCCCTCGCGCAGCAGCAAGAACAAGCTGCGGGACTTCGAGGGCTACATCCTGTCCGGCCCCGAGTACCTGACCGTCTTCGACGGGGCCACAGGCTCCGAGCTGGAGACCGTGCCGTACGAGCCGGGGCGCACCGACGACGGCCTGATGTGGGGCGACTACGCCAACCCGCGCATCGAGCCCGGCAACCGCGTCGATCGCTTCCTATCCGGCGTGGCCTACCTCGACGGTCGGCACCCGTCGGCGATCTTTTCCCGCGGCTACTACACCCGCGCCACAGTCGCCGCCTACGACTGGGACGGACGACACCTGACCAAGCGGTGGCTGGCCGACTCCGGCTGGGAACGGCGCACGAATCCCTTCGGCGGCGACTGGTCCCCGACCGACGACCCCGAGTGGGGGCCCTTGGGAGGACAAGGCTTCCACTCGCTGTCGGCCGCAGACGTCGACGGTGACGGCAAGCAAGAGATCGTCTACGGCTCTGCCACCCTCGACGACGACGGCAGCCTGCTCTACAGCTCCAGCGACGTCATGCCCCCGGAGAGCAGCCGCCCCGGCGAGGTACGACCGCTCGGGCACGGGGACGCCATGCACGTAGCCGACATCGACCCGGCCCGGCCCGGGCTGGAGATCTTCACCTCCCATGAGAACTCCAATGCCCCGTACGGCATGGTGCTGCGGCGCGCTGAAGACGGAACGGCGATCTTCGGACACTTCGGCGGGGCGGACATCGAGCGCGCCATGGTCGGCGACGTCGTCCCCGGATCCCCGGGCCTGGAAGTCGGGGCGAGTCAGCCGAAGGCGCTCTACGCCGCCACCGGCGAGAAGCTTGGCGACACGAAGCCCGGCGCCAACATGTCGATCCGCTGGTCGGCCGACATGACCACCCAGATCGTCACCGGCGAGGTCACCGACACGGTCGACACCCCACGGATCGAGGACTGGAACCGCGGCACCCTCCTGACCGCCGACGGCACCCTCACCAACAACCACTCCAAGGGCAACCCGTCGCTGGTGGGCGACCTGTTCGGCGACTGGCGCGAGGAGCTGGCGCTGCGCACCGCGGACAGCAGCGCGATCCGCATCTACACGTCCACCGAGGTCACCGACCACAAGCTCTACACCCTGCTGCACGACGTGCAGTACCGCGCCGAGCTCGCCCGCCAGCAGACCGGCTACAACCAGCCCACCTACACGAGCTTCTACCTCGGCTCGGACACCGACTGGGCCGACGTCCCGCTGCCGCGCTACGACACGCCCAGCGACTGACCGACGCCGGGGACGACCCGGCACGAACCACCGAATCTGGAGTGCACGAGTGACGAATCACAGGATGGACCGACTGCGCGCTCGCCTGGGCGGCGTGGTGTTCGGGGGCGACTACAACCCCGAACAGTGGCCGCGCGACGTCTGGGACGAGGACGTCCGCCTCATGAAGGAGGCCGGCGTCGGGATGACCACCGTCGGGGTCTTCTCGTGGTCGGTGCTCGAGCCGCAGGACGGCGTCTTCGACTTCGCCTGGCTCGACGACGTGATGGACCGGATGCACGGCGCGGGGATCGCCGTCGACCTCGCCACCCCGAACGCGGCGCCGCCGCCCTGGATGGCCCAGAGCTTCCCCGAGTCGATGATGGTGGAACGCGACGGCACCCGGATGGACACCGGAAGCCGCGGGCACTTCTGCCCGAGCTCGCCGGTGTACCGCGACCGCAGCCGCCGCATCGCGCGCGCCCTGGCCGAGCGGTACGGCGACCACCCGGCCCTGGCGATGTGGCATGTGGGCAACGAGTACCACGCGCAGTGCTTCTGCGACCGGTGCGACGAGCGCTTCCGCGACTGGTTGCAGGAGAAGTACGGCAGCCTGCCAGAGCTGAACCGGCGGTGGGTCACCGCGGTGTGGAGCCAGCAGTACTCCAGCTGGGAGCAGGTGCACCTGCCCAAGCCAGTGCGCGGCCGCGTCAACCCCGCACGCGAGCTCGACTACTCCCGGTTCAACTCCGACCTGCAGCTCGAGCTGTTCTGCCACGAGCGGGACCTGCTGCACGCGATCACCCCGGACGTCCCCGTGACGACCAACTTCTTCCAGGGCCACTCGCTCAACGACTACCACCGGTGGGGTGCCGAGGTCGACGTCGTCTCCTTCGACAGCTACCCCGACCCAGGCAGCCCCGACGCCGCGCCGCGCGCCGCACTGCACCACGACCTGATGCGGTCCGTCGGCGGGGGACAGCCGTGGCTCCTGCTGGAGCAGGCGGCCGCCGGCGTCTCCCAGTGGAAGCGCAATTACGTCAAGAAGCCCGGGCGCATGCGCCTGGACTCCTACCAGAGCGTGGCCCGCGGCGCGGACTCGGTGATGTTCTTCCAGTGGCGAGCGGCCGCCGCCGGACAGGAGAAGTTCCACTCGGCGATTCTTCCCCACGGCGGCACCCAGAGCCGCAGCTGGCGCGAGGTCAGCCACCTGGGCAACGAGCTGCCCCGAATCAGCGAAGTGGTCGGCGCGCGCACCGACGCAGACGTCGCGATCGTGTGGGACTGGGAGAACTGGTGGGCGGTCGAGGGATGCTTCCACCCGGCCAACGACTTCTCCCACGCCCAGGTGCTCCTCGAGCATTACACCGCGCTGTGGAAGCGGAACATCGCGACCGACGTCGTCACCCTCTCCTCGGACCTGTCGCGATACAAGGTCCTGGTCGTGCCCAACCAGTACCTCGTCTCCGCCGAGCAGCGCGCCGCCCTGCGCGACTTCGTCGAGGGCGGTGGCCACGTGCTGGTGTCCTACTTCAGTGGCATCGTCGACCAGGACGACCAGGTCATCGCCGGCGGATACCCAGGCGGCCTGCGCGACGTGATCGGTGGGCACGTGCTCGAGCTGTCCCCGATGCTCCCCGAGGACGACGTCAGCATCCGCGCCGTCGGGGGACAGGACCTTCTCCCGGAGAACTTCACCGGTCGCGCGAACCGCTGGCAGGACGACCTGATTGCCGAGGGAGCCAGCGTGGTGGCCGAGTACCAGGGCGGCTACCTGGACGGCGTGCCCGCCATCGTCGACCACCGCCTCGGCGCAGGACGGTGCGTCTACCTGGGCACGACGCTCGACGAAGTGTCGTTCGCCGACGTCCTCGGTGGTGTGCTCGACGGCGCGGGCATCGCTCCAGTCCATGCCGCCCCCGAGGGTGTCGAGGCCGCCGAGAGGGTCGGCGACCGGCAGCGATACCTGTTCCTCCTCAACCACGCTGGGGCGCCGGCGACGGTGCGGCTCGAGCGCGCAGGGACTGACGTGCTGACAGGTACCGCCTGGGAGGCCGGCCAGGACCTTCCGATCGGCCCCGCGGGGGTCGTCGTCCTGGCGAGCGACCGATGAACACCCCAGGGCTGCAGGGCGTGCCGACGACCGACCCGTCGACGGACGAGGCACAGCTGCACCTGTACGGGCCGCGAGTGGTGCGACTCGCCGGTGCGATGTCGCGGTCGGCGTCACTCCGATGGCTCGAGCCGGAACCAGCCGGGCTAGCAGGCGGCGTGACTTGGGGAGTGCCGTGGCCACAAGGCGCCGTTCCGGCAGACGCACCGTTCGCACTGCGCGACTCCCGAGGGCGCGGCCTGCCTGTCCAGTCATGGACCACCGCGTCGTGGCCCGACGGTTCGGTGAAGTGGAGCGCCCACTGTGCCGCGCCGGCGACACCAGATCCGAGCGGCTACACGCTGCACCCGGGCCGGCGCGGAGAAGTCGCGACGCGGGGTCTGGAGGTCACACAGCACGGGACGGACACGCTCGTCGACACGGGCACGATGCGCGCAACGATCCCTGCGCGCGGACCGGTCATGATCGCGACGCTGGAGGCCGGGGGGCGTGTGGTCGCTCGCGACGGCAGACTTCTCAGCGAGCTCGCGATGGATCCCGAGGGACGCTCGCGCACGCCGTTCGAGGGCGTCGTGGAGTCCGTGACGGTCGAGCAGTCCGGTCCGGTCCGCGCGGTGTTGCTGGTCAAAGGCCGCCACAGCGACGGTCGCCGACACTGGATGCCGTTCCGTGTGCGCCTGGTGTTCCACGCGAGCTCCGACCAGATCCGCGTCGTGCACACGATGATCTGGGACGCCGACCCCGACCGGGACTTCCTGTGCGCGCTCGGGCTGCGCTTCGACGTCCCCATGGACGCGCCCCTGCACGACCGGCACGTGCGGATCGCCGGATCCTCCGGATTCCTCACCGAGTCGGTACGTCCGGTCACAGGCCTCTGGCGCGATCCCGGCGCAGCAGCCCGAGCAGCGCAGGTCGCCGGGCGCCCCACCCCGCCCACGCACGAATGGACCGGAACCAAGTCCTACCTCGACCCACCGCCAACATGGGACGACAGGCTCCGGCACGTGCCCGCCTGGAACGACTGGACGCTCACCCAGCTCAGCGCCGACGGGTACACGCTGCGCAAGCGGACCGGAGAGAGCCACGGGTGGGTCACGATCCCTAGCGGCACGCGATCGCGGGGCTACGCCTACCTCGGAAGCGTCCACGGCGGACTCGAGCTCGGCCTGCGCGGTTTCTGGCAGTCCCATCCCACGCAGCTCGACGTCCGCGGCGCGGCAACCGACCACGCCAGCCTCACCGCGTGGATGTGGTCACCCGAGGCGCAGCCGATGGACCTGCGGTTCTACCACGCCGGAGAGCACGAGCAGACGGACGAGGGCCAGCTCGCGGCCCTCGAGGTGACTTACGAGGACTACAAGCCCGGATTCGGGGACGCCTCAGGGATCGCGCGCACGCACGAACTTCTCATCCGGGCCGCACCCACGACCCCCGATCACGAGACGCTCGACGCGCACGCCCGCGCGAACGCGAACCCGCCCCAGCTGGTCTGCGCCCCCGATTACCTGCACGACGCCGGCGTCTTTGGCCACTGGTCCCTGCCAGACCGTTCGAACGCCGCCGCAGCGCCCATCGAGGACCGGCTCCAGCTCCTGGCCGACTACTACGCCGACCAGGTCGAGGAACGCCGCTGGTACGGGTTCTGGGACTACGGCGACGTCATGCACAGCTACGACACCGACCGGCACACCTGGCGCTACGACATCGGCGGCTACGCCTGGGACAACTCCGAGCTCTCGACCGACCTGTGGCTCTGGTACCACTACCTGCGCACCGGCGACGCGAAGGCCTTCCGGCTCGCCGAAGCCATGACCCGACACACGGGCGAGGTCGACGTCTACCACCTCGGCAGGTTCGCCGGGTTCGGCACCCGGCACAACGTCCAGCACTGGGGCTGCTCGTGCAAGCAGCTGCGCGTCTCGAGCCCCGTCTATCGGCGATTCCTCTACTTCCTCACGGCCGACGAGCGGGTGGGCGAGCTCCTGGACGAGGTCGCCGTCACCGGCGAGACGTTCGCAGCCCTGGACCACCACCGAGCCGTCGGCGCACGCCAAGGACGGTCCAAGCCCGACCCTCGAGGCATGGAGGTCGACCTCGGCATCGACTTCGGCGCGATCCTCGCCAGCTGGTTCACCAGATGGGAACGCACCGGCGATCCCGACGCGCGTCGCCGCATCATCGAGACGCTGACAGACATCGGGACCATGCCGCGCGGGTACTTCACCGGCGTCGCCCGCCTCGACCCGGCGACAGGCCGCTTCGACACCACGGAAGACCGGGTCACGGTCTCCCACCTCAGCGCCGTCTTCGGGATCGTCGAAGTCCTCGCCGAGATCCTGGACCTCCTCGACCTCCCCGAGTTCGAGGAGACCTGGCTCCAGTACTGCCAGATCTACCTGGCGTCCCCCGAGGTTCAGGAGGCCGCGACAGGAACGACCTGGAACCCCGCCCTCCAACTCGCGCACACGAGGCTTCTGGCGTGGGCGGCGCACCGGCTGGGCGACGAGGCGCTTGCCACCCGCGCCTGGACGCTCTTCCACTCCGGTCCTGCAGACCGCGCCAACCTCAACCAGCTGGACCCCGACCGCCGCCCCGACCCTGTCGCCGGCCTCACCGTGGCCGAACCCGTGTCCGAGCTGGCCGGCGTGACGACCAACGACGCGGCGCAGTACGGCCTCGCGGCGATTCAGAACCTCGCACTGGTCAGCGAATGGCTCGGCGAAACAGCACCCGAACCCTCGCCCACGCACACGCGATGACTAGCTAGACCTCTCGCCAGACTGCCCGAATGGACTACCCACCATGACCACACTTCGGTATGCCGTCGTCGGAGCGGGACACCGCGCCCAGATGTATGTCGACGCCATCATCGGCGACTACCGTGACCACGCCGAGCTGGTCGCGCTCTGCGAACCCAACCCCGTGCGGGCCAGGTACTACGCAGACCACGCCGAAGCGGCCGGCGCCACCCGCCCGACCGTGTGGGCCCCAGAGCGGCTCGAGGAGATGGTCAAGGCCGAGCGCATCGACAAGGTCATCGTCTGTGCTCGGGACGACCTGCACGCTGACCTCATCGTGCGTGCGCTCGACGCCGGCGCCGACGCGATCGTCGAAAAGCCACTGACCATCGACGCTTCGTCAGCCGCACAGATCGAAGCGGCGATTGAGCGCACCGGCCGCACGGTGGTGCTGACGTTCAACTACCGGTACTCCCCGCGCAACACCGCCCTGCGCGAGGTGATCCAGTCCGGGGCGATCGGTCAGGTCACCTCGATCGACTTCTCCTGGATGCTCGACACCAAGCACGGCGCCGACTACTTCCGGCGCTGGCACCGTGAGAAGGAGCGTTCCGGCGGTCTGCTGGTCCACAAGGCCAGCCATCATTTCGATCTCGTCAACTGGTGGATCGATGCGTCGCCCCGGCGCGTCTTCGCCTCCGGCGCCCTGCGGTTCTACGGAGCGGCGAACGCCGGCCGACGCGGTGCGACGCGTCTGCCTGCTCGAGGTACCCACGACGGTGTCAGCGACCCCTTTGAGCTCGACCTGCGCGACGACCCGCGGCTCAAGGCGCTCTATCTCGACGCCGAGACCCACGACGGCTACCAACGCGACCGGAGCGTGTTCGGCGACGACATCACGATCGAGGACAACCTCGCGATGATCGTCGACTACGACTCCGGAGCGACGCTGTCGTACTCGCTCAACGCTCACTCCCCGTGGGAGGGCTACCGGGTGGCCGTCAACGGCACGCTCGGCCGTGCCGAGCTCGACGTGGTCGAACGCGGCGCGGTGTTCGCCGACGACGACCTGCACGCCGCTGTCGACCCGAGCGCCAACGACGGTCGCACGCACACCTCCATGCGCCCGGAGATCGAGCGACTCCTCGTGCAGCGACACTGGGAAGAGGCTCGTGAGGTACCGATCGTCAGCGGTGCCGGCGGGCACGGAGGAGGCGACTCCTTGCTGTTGTCCGACGTCTTCATCGGCCCCGACGACGATCCCTACGGCCGACCCGCGGACTGGCGCGACGGCGTGAGATCGATCGCGGTCGGCATCGCCGGAAACCTCTCGCTCGAGTCCGGCCATGCCGTCGCCGTGTCCTCGCTCGGCATCCAGATGCTCGGTTCGCAGGAACGAGTCGTGACGAACACCTGACCTCGGCGGTGACCCACGAGCAGAAGATGTTGAGCCCGCAGGGGCCGTCGCTCTGAGGGACACGGTCATTCGCGAGCGCGAGGTGGGGCTCCGTCCGGCATCGCGCCGGGCGGAGCCCCACCTCGTCGTCAGGCGGCCGCGGTCATTGAACGGGACGTCAGCATGGTCGTGACGGCGGCGACGAGTGCCAGGCCACCGACGACGCCAACCGCGATCGAAAGGCCTCCCAGTGCCGTCGCGAGCCCGGTGGCGACGAGGGGCGCCAGGAACTGACCGAAGAAGAAGGCGGAGTTCCAGAGTCCGGAGACCCGGCCGCGCTGTTCGAAGGGCTGCTCGGCCACGACCCACACCACGAGGGTCGGCAGCAGGAGGCCCGAGCCGAGCGAGGCGATCAGGCCGCCGGTGACGACGCCGCCGAGACCGTCGACGAGCCAGATCACGACCATGCCGACGGCCTGCAGTCCGAACGCGACCGGGAGCAACCTCGCCGGAGTCAGGTGCGCGACCTTGGCGAAGACGAGCCCTCCAGCGGCGGTCGCGAGCGACGCGCCGGCAGCCACGGCGCCGATGATGCCGGTCTCCTCCGGGGCTACCCCGGTGCCGACCACGAGGTAGCTGACCTCGACGATGAGGACGTAGAACGACATGCCGCCGACGAGGGTGACGACGAGCGGGAGCGCGAGCCGGCCCCACGGCAACCGGGGCAGCGGGATCTGAGCGGACTCGGTACGCACGGGGCGCTCTGGCTCCCACAGAAGCATCGCGACGGGGACGGCGATCGCCAGCCCGGCGAGGTAGATCCAGAACGGCGTGTGCCAGCCGTGGGCTCCGACAGTTCCACCGACGGCGATGAACACCGTGGCGGCCAGGGTGGTGGTGACGGCCTGGAGCCCCAGGTATCGGTTGCGGCGTCGGTCGTCGGGGAAGTAGTCGACGATGAGAGTGGTGGCCACGGTCATGATGGCGGCCTCGCAGACGCCGAGCAGCAGGCGGGTGGCGAGGATGCCCTGGAGGTCGTCCAGGATCGCCGGGGCGACCCCGACGACGGCGTAGACGGTGAGCGCGACCACGAGCAGGCGCTTGCGTGCCACGCGGTCGGCGATCTGCCCGGCGAACGGCGCGAAGAGGGCGATCATCAGCGCCGGGACGGCGACGATCATGGGCACGAGCACGGTGGCTGCCGGTGTCGACGCGAAGTGCTGCGAGATCTGGGGGAGCACGGGGGTGATGAGGACGGAGCCGAGGACTGGCATGCAGCTGGCGGCGAGCAGGGGGAGCGCCTGCCCGACCCCCGCTGTTCTCGGCATCGAGACACGTTCGTCGACGTTGGTCATGAGAGATCTCCTTTGATCACTGCGATGGGGTGATGCCGGTACCTCGACGTCGATGTACCGCCGTACGGGAGGGAGCCCGTCCCGGAGCGAACCGTCCGGGGGTGTGTGGGCGTCGGTTCGACTTCTGGAGGAGGGTGGCGTTCTCGCTCAGTTCTCGAGCAGGAGGGCGGCGCCCTGTCCTCCTCCGCCGCACAGCGTGGCCGCACCTCGGCCACCTGTGCGGGCGAGTTCATGCGCCAGGTGGACGACGAGTCGTGCGCCGGAAGCGCCGAGTGGGTGGCCGAGGGCGATGGCGCCGCCGTCGGCGTTGAGGCGGGTGTCGTCGGGGGCGATGCCGAGGGCGTCGGCCGAGGACGCGACGACGGCGGCGAAGGCCTCGTTGATCTCGAGAGCGGTGAGGTCGGCGGTGGTCCAGCCCTGGGTGTGGAGCGCGGCGATCAGGGCGCGTGCGGGCTGGTGGTGGAGGGTTGTGTCGGGTCCGGCGACCTCGGCGTGCGCGCGCAGCGTCGCGAGAACCGGCCAGTGGTTCGTCCGTGCGAGCGCGCGCGTGGTGAGCACGGTGGCTGCGGCGCCGTCGGACAGGGGCGAGGCGTTGCCGGCGGTGATGGTGCCGTCCGAACGGAAGGCCGGCCGCAGACGCGCGAGCGCCTCGACGGTGGTGTCGGGACGCACGCTGTCATCGTGCGTGACGATGTCGTCACCGCCGCGCCGGGGCACCGTCACCGGGATGATCTCTGCGTCGAGAAGCCCGTCCTTCTGTGCGCGGGCGGCCCGCTGGTGCGATGCGGCTGCGAGGGTGTCCTGGTCCTCTCGGGGGACGAACGGCGTGCGTTCGTCGGTGAGCTCACCCATGGGGACGTTGTCGTAGGCGTCGGTGAGGCCGTCGTGCGCGGCGTGGTCGAGCAGCCCGACCGTGCCGTAGGCGTGCCCGGTGCGGGACCCTGGCAGCAGGTGGGGCGCCAGAGACATCGACTCCATCCCGCCGGCGACGACGACGCGTGCTTCGCCGAGCCTGATCAACCGGCTGGCCTCGATCACGGCGGTGAGCCCGGACAGGCAGACCGTATTGACGGTGACGGCGCGGGCGCCCCAGCTGATGCCTGCTCGGCGTGCCGCCTGCCGTGCGGGGTTCTGCCCGACGCCGGCCTGGAGGCCTGGCCCATCGTGACGGCGTCGACCACGCCGGTCTCGACGCCGGCTCGGTCGAGCGCGGCCCGGATCGCGATCCCGCCGAGGCGAGTGGCCTGGACGCTGCTGAGCGCGCCGCGGAAGCGTCCCTGCGGTGTCCTGGCGGCGCCGACGATGACGACGTCTGTGTCGAGCGGCGTGGTCATGCGACGGCGTCCGTACTGCGCAGGTAGACGGCGGTTCCGGTGGCTGCACGGACGTCGTCGATCGTCGCTCCGGGAGCGAACTCGTGCAGGACGAGCCCTCGGGGTTCGACGTCGAGCACGGCGAGGTCGGAGATGACGCGGTCGACGACGCCTCGTCCGGTCAGGGGCAGGTCGCACTCGGCGACGAGCTTGGGGGCGCCGTCGCGGGTGGTGTGCTCCATGAGGACGACGACCCGACGCGCGCCCACGACGAGGTCCATGGCTCCGCCCATGCCCTTGACCATGGAGCCGGGGACCTGCCAGTTGGCGAGGTCGCCCCGGGCGGACACCTGCAGGGCGCCGAGGATCGCGACGTCGATGTGGCCGCCGCGGATCATCGCGAACGAGGTGACGGAGTCGAAGACGCTGGCGCCGGGCCGTGCAGTGATGGTCTGCTTGCCGGCGTTGATCAGGTCCGGGTCCTCGTCGCCGTCGGACGGGAACGGGCCGATGCCGAGGAGCCCGTTCTCACTCTGCAGGGTGACGCGGACGTCGTCGGGTACGTGACCGGCCACAAGGGTCGGGATGCCGATGCCGAGGTTCACGTAGTCGCCGTCGCGGAGCTCGGCGGCGGCCCGGGCGGCCATCTGGTCGCGGGTCCAGGGCATGTCAGGCACCTCCGTGCGGGGCGGGGACCGCCGCGTCGACCGGCCGGTCGCGGACGGTGCGCTTCTCGATGGGTCGGTCGTGCGTCGTCGAGACGACCGAGCTGACGAAGACGCCGGGGGTATGGACCTCGTCCGGGTCAAGGTGGCCGTGCGTCGTCGGGTCGAGGTAGTGCTCGACTGTGGCCACCGTGAACGGGGCCGCCATCGCGACGACCGGGTTGAAGTTCCTCGCGGTGAGCCGGTACCGCAGGTTGCCGGCGGCGTCACCGGTGTGGGCGTGCACGAGCGACAGGTCGGCGCGGATCGCGCGCTCGAGGACGTAGGTGTGGCCGTCGAGCTCGGTGGTGTGTTTGCCATCGGCGACGGCGGTGCCGACCCCCGTGGGGGTGTAGAAGGCCGGGATGCCGGAGCCGCCCGCGCGCAGCCGCTCGGCGAGGGTGCCCTGGGGGACGAGCTCGACCTCGAGCTCGCCGTCCAGGTAGCGCCGGGCGAACAGCTTGTTCTCGCCGACGTAAGAGGCGAGCACTCGGGCGACCTGGTCGTTCTCGAGGAGCACGCCGAGGCCCTGGCCGTCGACCCCCATGTTGTTGGACACGATCGTCAGGTCACGGACGCCGGAGTCGCGGACGGCGTCGATCAGGTCGTACGGCACGCCGCTGAGGCCGAACCCGCCGACGGCGATCGTCATGCCGTCGCTCAGTACACTCTCGAGGGCCGTTCGCGCGTCCTGTCGAAGCTTGGTCATCGGACCTCCTGGGTCACCGAGGGCGGGGCGGCGGGCACGCGGTCGCGACGTCGGTCGCGGTGGCGAGCCCGTGGGACGACGGGGAGCTCGGCGAGGTCGAGGCCGGGCACGACGCGGTTCTCGACAGCGCCGATGCCCTCGACCTCGAGGCGGACCACGTCACCGGGCACGAGCGGGGGCGGGTCCTGGACGCCGGACCGGCCCCAACGCTCGCCGAGGCACCCGCCGTTGCCGCAGGTCCCGGAGGCGAGGACGTCGCCCGGCCGCACCCACGTCCCGCGCGAGGCGTAGGCGATCATCTCCTCGAACGTCCACGCGGCGTTCGACAGCAGGTCACGCCCGACGGTGCGCCCGTTGATCGCCGCGTCGAGACCGAGCGCGAGGAAGCCGTCGTCGTCGCGGTACTCCTCGAGCTCGTCGGGGGTGACGATCCACGGCCCCAGCGTGGTGGCCGAGTCCTTGCCCTTGGCCGGACCGAGGTTCACCTGCATCTCACGGCCCTGCAGATCGCGAGCGGACCAGTCGTTGAAGACCGTGTAGCCGAAGACGTGGTCCCGGGCGTCGGTGGGGGAGAGGTTCGTCCCTGTGCCGGCGACGACGACCGCGACCTCGAGCTCGAAGTCGAGCACGCGGCAGCCAGGGGGCACGGGGACGTCGTCGTGGGCGCCGGTCATCGAGTACGGGTTGGTGAAGTAGAACGTCGGGGCGTCGTACCAGGCGTCCGGTACCGAGCCGCCGCCCGACACGCTGCGGACGACCCCCTCCACGTGCTCCTCGAACGCGACGAAGTCGCGGACGGCGGTGGGCTGGACCGGCGGTAGCAGCCGGACGTCAGCGACCGGCACGAGCGGGGACGAGCGCCGCGCCCAGGCCGCAGCCTCGGCCGCGGCGGGCAGGCCCGCCGCGGCGAGGTCGAGGACCGTGGTGCCGGGACGCAGGTCGTGCAGACGCTCCTCCCCGGGCTCGCCGACGACGAGCGCGTCGCGGGTCTTGCCTGCCTGGACGTAGCGAGCGAACCTCATGCCGGCTCCGTCACCAGCACCGAGATGCGACGCATGAGCCCGGGGACATCAGCCTCGGACGGCGGCGTGCGCTCCAGCATCCACCGCGCCACCCGGACCGACGCCTCGACCACCGTCGTCGCGCGCTCACGGCGCCGCTCGGCGTATGCGGTGAGGAGCGCCTCGTCGAAGGTGTCGGCGGCGAGGAGGAGCTCTGCGAGCACGACGGCGTCCTCGAAACCCTGGGCGGCGCCCTGCGCGATCGTCGGAGGGCAGGAGTGCGCGGCGTCGCCGATCAGGACCACACGCCCGCCGTGCCAGTCGCCCGGAACCACATGCGACTCGAAGCGGGCGTAGTTGACGAACGTCTCCGGCGTGAGGCTCGCTCGCACGTCGTCCCACGCACCGTGATACGACGACGCCAGGTCGCGGAACACGTCGATCTGCTCGGCGTGCGTCAGGCCGGAGCGGTCCTGGACGTCCTCGACGAGATAGGCGTACATCGTCTCGGCGCCTGTGGGGCAGTAGCCGGCGATGTAGCACCGCCCGCCGTACGTGAGGTCGGTGCGCTCGACCGCCGCGGGCCGCGGCACGTGCACGCGCCAGATGCCCATGCCGGTGCTGGCCGGCTCAACGTCAATGCCCAGCTGGCGGCGGGTCCAGGAGTGGATGCCGTCGGCGCCGACGACGAGGTCGTACCGCCCGGTGGACCCGTCACCGAGGTTCACGTTCACCCCGGACGGGTCCTGGGTGAAGGCGATCGGAGTAACCCCGTAGCGGATCTTTGCGCCCGCTCGGGCGGCCTGGTCGAGAAGGAGCCGGGCCAGGACCGGGCGGGGCATGCCGAGGGTTGCGGGCAGGTCGGGGCCGCCGGTACGGACGTCGGGGATCTCGGCGACCAGGGTGCCGGCAGGGTCGGGAGCCCGGATACCGAGGGAGTCGAACGGGTAGCCGGCGGCGCGGACGTCGTCCCAGACGCCGAGGTCGCGCAGCACTCTCAGGGCGTTGCCCTGCAGCGTGATGCCAGACCCGACGTCCGGCACGTCGGGCCGCTCCTCGACGAGGTCGACGGCCACACCCTGGCGGGCGAGCAAGATGGCGGCGGCACTGCCGGCGGCGCCGCCGCCGACGATAAGAACGGAACGTACTGCAGGCATCGTTGCCTCATTTCCGGGTCGTGGTAGTCAGGTCGTTCGGGTGGTCACTTGAGGGCGATCGGGTTCAACGGAGAGCCGACCGCACCGGTGATCGGGAGGGGCGGCGCGACGAGCAGGAACTCGTAGGTTCGGTCCGACGCGCAGTCCGCGCCGAGCTCCTCCAGTGCCCACATCTCGCCGAGGAAGAGGCCGAGGTGGGGGATGACCACCTGGTGCAGCGGCTGGAAGGCGTCCTCGAACTCGTTCGGGCGGACCTCGAAGCCCCACGTGTCCGTCGCGACGGCAGCGACGTCGTGGGCGCGAAGCCAGTCGACCGTCGTGAAGGACAAGCCTGGCGCGGGCCCGCCGGCATAGTCGCCCCAGCCCTCGCGCCGGGCCCGCCCGTACTGCCCGGTCCGCACGACGAGGAAGTCGCCTGGACCGACCTGCGAGGTGCTGCCCTGAGCCTCAATCGTGGCCTCGAGGTGCTCGGCCGTGATCGCGAACCCGTCCGGCAGCTCGCCACCCGTGCCGGCGACGTCGTCACCGAGGTGGCGACCGACGTCGAGCAGCACACCCCGACCAGTGAGGTCCGCGGCCACTGTCTGAATGCCGGTGACGCCGTCGCCGTCCGAGGTGACGACCTGGCTCGAGCGGCGCCCGTTCCATGCCCGGCCGTGGTCGAAGATGTGGCCCAGCCCGTCCCATTGCGTCGAGCACTGCAGGGGCATCGCCACGACGTCGTCGGCGCCGCCGATCCCGTGGGGCAGGCCCTGGTCGGCGAACTCGGCGTCGACCCCCGTGTCGAGCATGGTGTGCACAGGATTGGTCCGCCGTCGCCAGCCCTTCTGCGGCCCGTTCATGTCGAACGGCTGGGCCAGCGAGAAGGACCGCCCGCGACGCACGAGAGTCGCCGCGCGTCGGCGGTGCTCGTCCGTGACCAGGTTGAGGGTGCCTTTGACGTCGTCGGGGCCCCAGCGGCCCCAGTTGGAGCACCGGGCTGCCGCGGCGGCGACCGCTCCCGCGGGGTTTGCCGGGTCGATCGCCACCGGGGTCTGAGACGGGCCGGCGGTCTTCGTCGTGCCCGTCGCACCGGTCGTCGTCACTTCGTCCTCCCGCCCAGCCGCTCGGCGACCCAGTCGGAGATCAGGTCCGTGGCGACCGACCCGTTGTCGACACTCGAGTGCGCCGAACCGCCCGTGCGGTCGGTGAAGACGACGAGCTCGCGGTCCGGGGAGGAGGTGAGCTGGTCGTACGTGCGGTGCGCGTACTCGAGCGGGATCTGCTTGTCGTGCTCGCCGTGCGTGACAAGGAACGGCACCTTGACGCGGTCGAGGATGCCGTCGAGGTGCACGCGCTCGGCGATCTCGAAGAACTCGTCGGCGTCCTTGGCGCCCCAGACCCACTGGACGTGGTCCCAGTAGTGCGGCACGGGACGCTCGCCCTCGCGGTCTCGGCGTGCCTTCTGCACCGCCCGCCAGTCGTGGTTGGCACCCCACGCGACGCCGAGCGCGAACCGCGGCTCGAAAGCGACCGCGCGAGGCGCGTAGTAGCCACCGAGCGAGACGCCGAGGATGCCGATCCGGTCGGCGTCGACGTCCTCGCGCGCGGCGAGGAACTCGTAGACGACCGACGCCCACCGCTCGGCCTCGGGCACCGCGTGCAGGTCGTGCAGGCGCAACGCCTCCCCGGTGCCAGGCTGGTCCAGGCAGAGGCTGGACACCCCGCGCCTGGCGAGCTTGGCCGCCGGGCCGGTGCGATAGAGCATCTCCTTGGTGGAGTCCAGGCCGTTGACCTGGACGAGGACGGGGGACGGGTCTTGCCGGACGGTGCCGTCCGGCTCCAGCGCGCGGGTGTAGACGCCCGACAGGTGCGTGTCGCCGTACGGGATCTCGACGCGGACGGCGTTCTCGTCGGCGAGCGCGAGGCCGCGGGCGAACGTGTCGAGGAACTTCGTGTACAGCGCGGCCCGCGGGGCGTGCCCCGCGGCCTGCATCCGCTCGCCGGTGAGGAAGTAGGTCGCCGCGCGGCCCAGCTTCTCGCCCGCGGACAACAGGCGGCCCGCGGCCTCGTCCTCGGCGGCGAGCTCGACCAGGACATCACCCTGGCGTTCCCAGGCCGCCATGAGCTCCTGGGTTCCGGCGTCCTCACCGCGGGACGCAGCGTCGAGCAAAGGCCGGCAGATCGCGTCGACCTCACCGATCCGTGCGCCCATCTCCATGGCGAGGTTGACCGAGAGGTTCCAGACGTAGTTCCCGGGGAAGTAG
The DNA here is from genome assembly GCF_044389385.1 of Isoptericola sp. NPDC019571. NCBI lineage: Bacteria > Bacillati > Actinomycetota > Actinomycetes > Micrococcales > Promicromonosporaceae > Isoptericola > Isoptericola sp. NPDC019571. The sequence continues at coordinate 24,905 of NZ_JBIRXZ010000016.1, read as the reverse complement.
GCGAACACCGGCGTCAGCCCCGACCGTGGCGCGCGTAGGGGTTGAGCAGCTCGGCCTCGGTCCCGGGAACGACACCCTCCTCCGTGGCCGAAGGCTTCCCGGCGTCCGGCGGGAAGCACTCGGTCATGGACTCGGGCATCGCCGAGTTGCGGTAGATGCTGTTCGAGCCGAGAGCCGGCGTCCAGGTGTTCGGCTGCCAGTCCGGCACGTAGTTGCGGTAGCCGTGCGTGTTGAGCTCGATCCGCATGCCGCCGGGCTCACGGAAGTAGAGGAACGACTGCTCGCCGATGCCGTGGATGCTCGGGCCGTACTCGATGTGCGTGCCGTTCTCCATGAGCACGTCCGCGGCCACGAGCAGCTCCTGGATCGAGTCGGTCCAGAACGCGATGTGGTTGACACGCCCACCTCGGGTCGAGGAGTCGAGGACGACGCCGAGGTCGTGGGACTTCTCGTTCGTCGTGAGCACCGAGAACACCGTGATGTCGGCGTGCTCGATGTCCGTGTACGCCATGATGCGGAAGCCGAGCACCTCGCTGTACCAGGCGGCGAAGCCCTTGACGTCCGACGACGCGATGGTGACGTGGTCGAGGAAGCGCGGAGCCGCGGCGTGCGAGCTGCGCTTCTCGGGGCGGTCCGGGAAGATCGATGCCAGCTCGGCGGACGCCGAGTGCTTCGGGACGTCCCAGTACAGCTCCATGGTGTGCCCGTACGGCCCGGTGAACTGGAACGAGCGACCGTGACCCTGACGCTTGTCGTGCCAGGTGCCCTCGATGCCCTTGGCCCGCACGCGGGCGGCGGCGTTCTCGAGCTCGTCGGCGCTGCCGGTGCGCCACGCCATGTTGACCAGCGCCGGCTCGTCGCCGGGCGAGACGATCAGGCTGTACGGGTAGTAGTCCCCCCAGCAGCGGAGGTAGGTCGTACCGTCCTCGTCTCGGCTGACGGCGCGCAGGCCGAAGTTCTTCTCGAAGAAGGCCGCGGTGGCCTCCACGTCGGGGGAGGCGATCTCCAGGTGGGCGAGATGTGCCAGCGTGTTCGTCATCGAACGTCCTCTCGGGTCGGTCTTCACCGGCACGCGCGGCGTCGCCCCTGAGGAGTGGCGCTACGCCGCGCGGCCTTGGATGAGCCTGACTCCAAAGAGGGAATCCGGGAACCTGTTGATTGCTATGCCTGGCATCAGTGCCGTTGATGTGCGCGGGCTCTAGGCTGCATTCGTGCCGATGCTCAAGGACTTGATGGATGGCTCGATCGGTCGCTTCTGGGCTGACGTCGGCCATCTGGGGTCATGCGAGGAGTCGATGCCCGGATTTGTGCGGCTGGCCGACGACGGGGACCACCTCTTGCTTGACCTGCTGGCGCCAGGAGGCGTGCCAGCTGAGTCGAGATTCCCGCTGCCGCGATCGATCACGGCGACAACATCGGCCGGGGGAGCGCTGTTCCTCGATGTTCGCGGGGTACGCGGGGCGTCGACCCTGGGCGGCTACCGCGTCGCCACCCGAACCTACCGCGCAGGTGCGGTGGTCTTCGGAGTCCAGCTGCCGGATCTGTTGTCCGACGAGTTCCGGGAGGTCACGGCGTTCTTCCCTGGTGTCGGGCGTTGGGCCGGCTTGGCGGGGTCCAAGGCGACACCCACGACTGACGAGCAGGGGCGAATGACGGGGTTCTCGCTGAGCACGCAAGCAGCGACCACCCAATCTGAGCAGCTCGGTCGCGGCCGCACGCTGGGCATGTCCACACACTGGGAGGTCCAGGGTCCGGAGGACCGGCAGACGCTCTACGCGCCGGTGTCGTTCAGCGTCGCCTCGGAACGTCCAGCGGACTGGTCAGACCTAATCCAGCCCCTTCTCTCGGTGCAGGGGCTGATCAGCCTGGCGTACGACGGCCTCGTTCTCGCCGATGGCGGGCGAGCGACAATCGACCTCCGCAAGCCTCCGTTAGAGGGGCCCAAGTGGTGGACTGCGCGGCTGATGCAGCGCCCCCGCGGCGCGCGCATACCGCGTGCCCCCACGGAGATCCCAACCTTCTTTCTGCAGACCCTTGGTGGAATGGCGGGAGTGCGGCGTTGGGTTGGTCTGACGCGGCGCTACCCGCGAGCCACCGGGCCATTGCTGTCCCGGCATCGGTATGGCGACGTCAATGTCGAGACCCAGCTGCTGGAGATTGCCGCCGGGATCGAGTATTGGGTCACGGTGCATCGGAGGACGCGGCAGTGGGCGAACCGGAAGTCCGGACAGGGGGGATACGCGGGCGCCCTTGCCGCGTGGGTCGGGGCGCCGTTTGCGAATCTTGTGGGTGATCCCGATGCGTGGGCTCGACGGTTCTGGACCACGTATGGACTCCTCAAGCACCAGCCGAACGGCCGCTATGACGGCTACGAGGTCTCCCTGCTCGCTGGCTGCGGAGCTGTGCTCCTTGAGTGCGCGCTCCTGAACCGCGCTGCTCGTACCGCGGCACCCGCGCGGGCGATTTGTGACAGTCATCGCCATGTCAGCCTCGGCGCCAGAATGCGCGAGTTGTTGGGCATCGAGACCTGACGACGGTTATCGGCGTGCGGCCTGGCGATTGGCGTCCGCGATCGACTTCACGCCGCCGTGCGAGGTCATGCCGCCGTCGACGGGGATCTCGGTGCCGCTGAGGTACGACGACTGGTCGCTCACGAGGAACGTCACCAGGGCGGCCACATCGTCGACGGTGCCCGTGCGCCCCAGTGGAGTCTCGGTGACGTTGGCCTCGCGGAACGCGAGCGAGGCCGACGCAGTCATAGGGGTCTCGATATACCCGGGGTGCACCGTGTTGACGCGGATGCCACGTGGACCGAGCTCGAGCGCCGCCACCTTGGACAACCCGCGAAGGGCCCACTTGCTCGTCGTGTAGGCGACCGGAGCATGGCCGGTGAGCGCGGCGATCGACCCGACGTTGACGATCGACGAGCCGGTCGGCATCAGCTCCGCACAATGCTGGATGCCGAGCATCGGCCCGATGACATTCACGCGGTACACGCGCTCCATGTCCGCCGGATCGACCTCGCCGAGACGTGCCCGCCAGGTGACCCCCGCGTTATTGACCAGGGCGTCGACCCGCCCGCCTTGACGCCTCAGGTGCGCGACGAGTCCCGCCCACGCGGCCGGGTCGGTGACGTCGAGCCGGCGGTACGCGGCATCACCCAGGTCCTCCTCAGGCCCGTCGGCGAGGTCGACGGCCACCACCGACGCCCCGGCCGCGGAGAGGTGCCTGCACTCGGCAGCGCCCTGGCCACGGGCGGCGCCCGTCACCACCGCGCGCTTTCCTGCGATTCCGGGCTGGTGGTCTGTGTTGGTGGTCGCCTCGTCGCGTCGTTTCATCACCACACCGTCGGGGCGTCCGTCAGGTATGGCAAGGCATGATGTGCCTATGGTGCCCATCGACCGCATGGATGCGGTTCCTTCGGACGGTGCCGGTCACGGGACGTTGTCGCCCCGACTGGTGAACCTCGACCTGAACTTGCTGGTGTCCCTGGATGCGCTGCTGCAGAACCGCAGCGTCACGAAGGCTGCCGCGCAGATGGGGCTCAGCCAGCCGGCACTGTCCGCGTCGCTGTCCCGGCTGCGCCGGCACTTCGACGACCCGTTGCTCAGCCGCCGTGGCAACGAGTACCACCTGACGCCCCTGGCCCTGCAGTTGCGTGAGCGGACGCGCGTGGTCCTAGCGGGTGTGGAGCGCGTGTTCGCGGCCGAGCCGGTGTTCGATCCCGCGTCGTCGACGCGCGAGGTGAGGATCGTCGCGAGCGACTACAGCGTCGCGGTCCTGGGGCCGTCCATGACGGCGATCCTGGCGAAGGAGGCTCCGGCGATGCGCCTGCACTTTGCGGCGAACACCCCGAGCCTGATCGACGAGGCGGAACGCGTGCTCGTCGGCGCCGACCTGATCGTCATGCCGCACGGGTTCCTGACCGACCTGCCGCATGCCGACCTGCACGACGACCGGTGGGTCTGCCTCGTCGCCGAGTCGAACACGGAGGTCGGTGACGAGCTCACGAAGGACCAGCTGCGTGCGATGCCGTGGGTGATGACATTCCACAGTCCGACGGCTTCGACGCCTGCTGCGCGACATCTGCGGATGCTCGGGATCGAGCCGCATGTCGAGGTCGTGACAGAGCAGTTCCTGACCGTCCCGGCCCTCGTGGCCGGGACACGGCGCATCGCCCTCCTGCAGGAGCGGCTGGCGGAGCGGCTGCCTGCGAATGCCGGGGTGCGGGCTGTCTCATGCCCGGTCGACCTCGGGTCGCTGGTCGAGGCCATGTGGTGGCATCCGGTCAACGAGCGGGACCCCGAGCACGTGTTCCTCCGCGACGTCGTCCTGCGCGCCGCCGCGTCCGTCACGAGCGCGGGGCAGTTCAGGGCAAGGTAGGAGAGCGCCGCGGGGAGGGTCAACCCAGGTCGACCTCGGCCAGGTCGCGTTCGATCTGTGCCCTGGAGTCGAGAAGCAGGGGCAGCAGCACGCCGTGGAGGCGATCGGCGAACTTGTCCGCGCGGGTCGAGACCGAGACGGCTCCCACGGCCGTGCCCCACCGGTCGTGGATCGACGTCCCGACGGCTGCCACCCCGCGCTCGGTCTCTTCGACGTTCAGAGCGAAGCCGTGCTTGCGCACGGCCACCACGTCGGACATGAGCTTGGCCAGCTCGAGGTCGGACAGCCCGGAGGTCGGGCCTGTGAGGAAGAGTGCGCGAACTTCGTCGTCGTCCAGTTCGGCAAGCAATGCCTTGCCGCCTGAGGCTTCGTGCGCCGGCATGACGACACCGTCCCGGTCGTGGGTGGCGTCGATGGACCGTGCGCGCACAGTGACCAGGAAGCGCACGTTGCGCCCAACCCGGATCATGAGATTCGCGGACTCGCGGCTGCGTCTGGACAGCACCTCGAGGTGAGGCTGGCACAACCTGCGGAAGTCACGTGTCCAGGCCAGCCGAGCGGGGCCGGCGTCCATCGAAGGGCCGGGAAGGTAGACGTGCGCCTCGTCCTGCACGGCGAAGCCGCGGAAGACGAGCGTCTGCAGGAGCCGGTGGGCGCTGGAGCGTGAGATGCCGAGGTGCTGCGACGCGTCCGCCACTCGAAGGCTGCCGTAGTCGCGCAGCATCTGGAGCAACCGAAGACCTCGGTCCAGGGCTTCGACAGCCGTCGGCGGGCGTTCCGGCAGCGGCGGGTGCTTGCGCGTGTTCCTCACAGCGGAACGTTATCGCGAGGTGCCGGACTGGCTGTCTACGGTCCCCGACATGGTTCACGACGTGGTGTTCCCGACCGAAACAGCCCTGGTCGTCGGTGGAGGCATCGGAGGCCTCGCCACAGCGATGTCGCTGAAGAGATCAGGCCTGTCGGTCCGGGTGGTAGAGCAAGCGCCGGAGTTCGGCGAGATCGGGGCGGGCCTTCAGCTCGGCCCCAACGCGACCAGGATTCTCGACTCCTGGGGTCTGATGGAGCAAGTGCGAGCCGCGGGGGTCGAGCCTCGGCGTCTCGTCCTGCGGGACGCGATGACGGGGCAGCAGCTGGCAGCCCTGAATCTCAAGGAGGAGTTCCTCGATCGCTACGGGTCGCCCTACGTGGTCATCCATCGCACTGACCTGCACGCCATCCTGCTGGAGGCGTGCAGGGAGGCAGGGGTCGTCCTCGAGACGGGCACGCGGATCTCATCCGTGGCTCAGACGGTCGAGGGAACGCTCGCCCAGGCGGAGGACGGCCGGACCTTCGGGGCCGGAGTGACCTTCGGTGCGGACGGCCTGCGGTCGGCGCTGCGCGACGAGCTCGTCGGGGACTCCGTGGTGCCGTCCGGGTTCGTCGCCTACCGGGGCACCGTGCCGATCGAGCAGGTCCCCGACGAGCAGGGCCTGGACGACGTGGTCTGCTGGGTCGCACCTGGCGCGCATGTGGTGCAGTACCGGCTTCGCGCCGGGAGCGTCCTGAACGTGGTGGCGACCTTCCGCTCGCCGGGCTTCGACCGGGGAGAGCCGGACTACGGCACTGCGGAAGAGCTCGAGGCCGTCTTCGCCGGCTGTCATCCCCGGGTGCGCGACGCGGTCTCGCACGTCGGCAGGCAGCGGCGTTGGCCGCTCTTCGACCGCGAGCCCGCCGGGTTCTGGGGCGAGGGCCGCCTCGTCCTGACCGGAGACGCTGCGCACCCGATGCTGCAGTACCTCGCCCAGGGGTGCTGCCAGGCGTTGGAGGACGCCCAGACAGTGGAGACCCTCCTCGAGGCGCGTGCCGAGGGCCCGATTGACTGGCCACAGGTGATCCGGCGGTTCACCGAGTCGCGGATTCCGCGTACCGCCGAGGTGCAGCGCCGCGCCCGCTTCTTCGGCGAGGTCTGCCACGCCGACGGCGCGACCCGGCTGCTGCGCAACGCCCTGCTCGAGCACGCCACCGACCTCACGGACTACACCGACTGGCTCTACGCGGGGACGGCCGCCGACCGACTCGCCCCCGCAACTCCCGCACAACCGCTGTCGCTCGCCTGAGCGCCGATCAACGGAGATCACCGATGCGTATCGCAGTACTGGACGGCCGGGTCCCGGTCGTCGTGACCAAGGACGGCGTGCTGGACGTCAGCCGCGTCATCGCGACGACGGAGAGCGTCGCCGGCCCGTGGGGTTCGTGGCTGGAGTCCGGTCACACCCTGAAGGAGCTGCTCGAGCTCGACCTCAGCGGATGCCCGCAGGAATCATTCGACCCGCAGCGCCTGTCCGCGCCGCTCGCGCGCCCCCGGAAGATCGTCGCGGCTCCCGTGAACTACCTCGACCACAAGGTCGAGATGTCCGAGCAGAAGTCGATCGCCGACTACGGCGTCTTTCTCAAGGCCGGCACGTCCGTGATCGGCCCCGGGCAGCACGTTGAGCTTCCTTACGACGACAAGCGCACCGACCAGGAGGGCGAGCTCGCCCTCGTCATCGGGCGCACTGCCCGGCACGTCGCCGCCGAGGACGCGCTGGACCACGTCTTCGCCTACACCTGCGGGCTCGACATCAGCCTCCGCTCCACGGAGGACCGCTCGACGCGCAAGTCTTTCGACACCTTCACCCCGCTCGGCCCGTGGCTGGTCACCGCCGACGAGATCCCCGACCCCGACGTCCTGGAGCTGCGCTGCTGGGTGGCCGGCGAGCTGCGTCAGTCGACCAGCACGGCCGACCTGCTGTTCTCGGTGCCACAGCTCATCGCGTACGCATCGTCGGTGATGACCCTCGAGCCGGGCGACGTCCTGCTCGCCGGGACACCCGCCGGCGTCGGTCCGCTCGCCGACGGCGACCGGGTCCGCCTCGACATCGACTCCATCGGCTCGCTCGAGGTCGGCGTGCGCGGCCGCGATGCGATCGCGTACGCGGCACGGCCCCAGGGCCGCGTCGGCTCGCTAGCGGGATGAGGGGCGCGACCATGAATCTCAAGGAACGGGTCGAGTCCGCGCCCATGAGCCGGACGCAGTACGCCGTCATCTCCCTGTGCGTGGCGATGAACATGCTCGACGGGTTCGACGTGCTCGCCCTCGCCTTCAGCAGCTCGCACATCGCTGAGGAATGGCAGCTCACGGGCGGCCAGCTCGGTGTACTCCTCAGCAGCGCGTTGCTGGGCATGGCCGTGGGCTCCGCTTTCGTGTCGCAGGTCGCGGACGTGATCGGACGACGCGCGACCATCCTTGCCTGCGGCCTGGTCATCGCTCTGGGCATGGGGCTGTCCGCTGCTGCGGTCAGCTACGAGATGCTGCTGGTGGTTCGCGTGCTGACGGGCCTCGCGATCGGAACGCTCCAGGCGTGCTTGAACGTGCTGGTCTCGGAGTACTCCTCGGCGAAGCATCGCCCGACCGCCATCAGCTTCTACACGGCGGGCCAGCCCATCGGCGGCACCCTGGGCGGGATCCTCGCCGGGGTGCTCCTGGCAGCGTTCGGCTGGCGGTCGGTGTTCGCGTTCGGTGCCGTGGCCACCGCGGTACTGATGATCGTGGTCTGGCGGGTCCTGCCCGAGTCGATCGACTTTCTCATCAGCAGGCGTCCTTCGAGAGCCCTCGACCGCCTCAACGCGATCCTCACGAGGATCGGGCAGCCGGCCGAGTCCGAGCTCCCGGCCGCGGCGCCGCAGCGGACCGCGACCGCGCGTTGGCGCGACATCCTCGTCGGCCGCGCCGGCCTGGTGACCCTGTCGTTGGGGATCGCGTTCTTCATGCTCATGGCCGGGTTCTACTTCGCGAACTCGTGGACCCCGCAGCTGGTGGTCCTCAACGGGTTCAGTGCCGGCGACGGCGTCCAGGCCGGCAGCATGTTCAGCGTCGGCGGCATCGTCGGTTCTCTCGGCTTCGGCCCGGTCGCGTCCCGCCTCGGAGTGCGCCCCACGCTCATAGCGTGCTTCGTTCTCGCGGGCGCCGCGTTCGCGGGCTACGCGACGTCGATGAGCTCGCTCGTGACGGCGTTCGTCCTCGCGGCAGCCCTGGGCGCGATGACGAGCGCGGCGATGGCCGGCATGTTCTCGATCGGGCCGATGTACTTCAGCGCAGCTGCCCGGGCCACGGGCGTCGGACTCATCATCGGGCTCGGCCGCGTCGGCGCGATCGTCTCGCCCATCGTCGCGGGACGGCTCCTGGACACCGGGTGGGAGCCCGGCCAGCTCTACTACCTGTTCGTCATCCCCATGCTCGTCGGCGCCGCGTCGATCGCCCTGTTGCGTCGTCGCCCGACCGTCGCCGAGCAACCCGCTCGGGAGACGACACCCACGATTGCCGGCGCCGCACACGGCACACCTCAGAGCGAAGGAGGATACGCATGACCACCGAGAGTCAGATCGCGATCCACGCCCAGCCCGGCGACCCGGGACAGCCCGAGCCGAGCCCGGAGCTCGACCGCCTGTACGCGGACTTCGCCCGCAACAGCATGGCGCCGCTGTGGACGCAGACCAACGACCTGATGCCCCTCGTCCCGAAGCCCTCGGCGGTGCCGTTCGTGTGGCGATGGGCCGAGCTCGTGGACATCGCCCGTCGCGCAGGCGACCTCGTCCCGGTCGGCCGTGGTGGGGAACGCCGGGCGATCGGGCTGGCCAATCCCGGACTCGCCCCGACCGCCTACGCCACGCCGACGCTGTGGTGCGCGATCCAGTGGCTCGGGCCGTTCGAGACGGCCCCCGAGCACCGTCACGCGCAGAACGCGTTCCGGTTCGTGGTCGAAGGGGAGGGAGTCTGGACCGTCGTCAACGGCGATCCGGTGCGCATGAGCCGCGGCGACCTGCTCCTCACACCGGGGTGGAACTTCCACGGGCACCACAATGACACCGACCAGCCGATGGCGTGGATCGACGGCCTCGACGTGCCGTTCGCGCACGACATGGACCTCGGTTTCTTCGAGTTCGGCTCTGAGCGCGTGACCGACGAGGCCTCGCCGCGGGTTTCGCGGTCCGAGCGGCTCTGGGCGCACCCCGGTCTCACGCCCCTGTCCTCGCAGGAGCCTCAGGTGTCGACGCCGATCGGTGCCTACCGGTGGGAGCACACCGACGCCGCGCTGCGGGAGCAGCTCGCGCTCGAGGACGAGGGGCACCCGGCCACCGTCGAGCAGGGGCACGCGGCCATCAAGTACACGAACCCCACCAACGGGGGCGACGTGCTTCCGACCATGCGGTGCGAGTTCCACCGCCTGCGCGCCGGTGCTCGTACGGCGACCCGACGCGAGGTCGGCTCGTCGGTCTGGCAGGTGTTCGAGGGGGCCGGAACCGTCGTGCTCGACGGCGAACGCCGGAACCTGGTCAAGGGCGACCTGTTCGTCCTGCCCTCGTGGGCCGCATGGTCCTTGGAGGCGGAGAGTGAGTTCGACCTGTTCCGGTTCTCGGACGCGCCGATCGTCGAGAGGCTCCACTTCCAGCGCGCCTACCTTCCGGACTCGGGACGAATCGTCCCCGGAAGTCGCGGGTGACCTGATGGTCGCGAGGACCGACCTGGTCACCGATCCCCGGACGCGCCAGGATCTGCTCCTGGCGCGCCGGGGGACTGCGTACTTCTCACGGAAGCTGCGGGAGCTCACGGACGCCGAGCTGGCGGGCGCCTCGCGTGTACCCGGATGGAGCCGGGCCCACGTCGTCGCCCACGTGGGCTATCACGCGAGGGCACTTGCGAGGGTCATCGAAGGGGTACGGGCCGGGCACTCAGTCCCGATGTACGACTCCGACGCTGCACGGGACGACGAGATCGAGTTCGGGGCGACGCTGCCGGGCGTGGCGTTGCGTAACCTCCACGAGCACGCCGCGGTGCACCTCAACGTCGAGTGGCGCGATCTGGAACCGGAACGGTGGACCGACACGGCCTCGCTCGACGCCCGCCAGGACGTTCCGGTGAGCGCGACGCCGTGGCTGCGCGCCCGCGAGGTCTGGCTCGGAGCCGTCGACCTTGCTGCGGGCGCCACCCTGGACGACCTGCCGGACGGAGTGGTCGACCGCGTCACCGCCCTCCGTGCCTAACGAGACGACGCCGACGAGGGACGCGTGCTCTCGCGCACGACGAGGGACGGTTCGAGCACCAACGATCGATGGCGGTGCTCGGACCGTCCCCGCGCCTCCTCGAGCACCAGCTCAGCGCCGACGTGGCCCATGTCCGCGCCCGGCTGGGCGATCGTGGTGATCGGGATCGGGCTGTCCCAGGCTGCCTGGTTGTTGTCGTAGCCCACGACCGCGACGTCGTCGGGCACGCGCACGCCCGCCGCGGTCAGCGCCTGGACGATCCCGGCCGCGAGGAGGTCGGTGGCGGCGACGATGCCGTCGACACGTCGTGACCGGACATCGTCGACCAGTGCCCGGCCGGCCTCCCAGCCGTCGGCCCGGTTGACCCCCGCGGGGCTAACGGTGCGGACATGCTCGAGGGAGCGCTCGCCGACAGCGCGTGCAAAGCCGCGCGCCCGTTCGCGTACCGGGTCCAAGCTCGCGGGACCACCCACGAACGCGAGAGTCCGGCGTCCCGTGTCCGCCAGATGACAGGTGGCCATCCAACCGCCGAGCTCATTGTCGACGGAGACACTGCAGGACCGCGCGACGGGAACGGCAAGGTTCAGCATCACCGTGGGTGCGCTCCGCGGTGTGTCCCCGGAGATCGCCTCGTAGTGGTCCTCGTCGTTCAACGTCAACAGGATCCCTGCGACGCGCGCCTGGGCGAACGTGCGCAGGTAGCGGGACTCACGCTCGAGCCGCGTGTCGCTGTTCGCGATCATCAACGTGTGGGCCGCAGCCTCGGCGGCGTCCTCGGCGCCCCGCGCCACGTCGACGAACAGGGAGTTGCTCAGGTCGGGGAGCACGATGCCGATCGTTCGGCTCGAACCGGCGGCCAGGGACCGCGCGTTGCCGTCGGGAACGTAGTCGAGCATCGCCATCGCGCGCGCGACCTTCTCCGCGGTCGACGCGGACACCCGGTCTGGGTGGTTGAGCACGTTGGAGACGGTGCCGAGCGACACGCCGGCCAGGGAAGCGACATCACCGATCGACGGACGGGCACGGGGCTTCTCACCGTTGGCCACCCTGGGAACCTCCTCGCTGCTGCGGTGCAGCATAGGTCGTTTTGATCCGCTTCATCTGTGCGACGAATAACTGCACGTCCCGCGGCACGTGGTCAAACCGTGACATTCGAACGTTTCAAGATGGCTTGCCACGCGACGTGCCCGCACTCTAGCCTCACCGCTTGAAGCGCTTCAAAGGTGGCGCAACAACTTCAAGGAGGAAGTGATGAACACTGCGACGCAGCGGCGCACGACGGCTGTCGCCGCCTCGGTGGCGGCACTGGCGCTGACCCTGTCGGCGTGCTCGTCGGGCAACGGCACAGGTGACGAGGGCTCCGGCGCGACCGGGAGCTTCGAGTACCTCTCGCTGGCGGAGAACACCGCCGTGAAGGACACGCTGACCGCCCTCAGCACCGACCTGTGCAGCCAGCAGGAGTCGGACTCCCCGCTGAAGGTGACCACCCAGCCCCAGGCCAGCTTCGACCAGCAGCTCCAGCTCCTGGCCGGGCAGGGCGCCCTGCCCTCGGTCTTCGCCACGGGGAACTCGCCCGAGGTCATCAAGGACATCCACGAGTCCGGCCAGCTCGTCGACATCGACGCCGAGCTCGAGACACTGGGCAAGTCCGACGCCATCATCCCCGCGGCGCGCTCGACGATCGAGGCGCTGTACGACGGCGAGGTCTACGTCCTGCCCTCCGAGTTCAACGTCGAGGGCATCTGGTACAACAAGACGCTCTTCCAGGACAACGGCATCGAGATCCCCGAGACCTGGGACGACCTCGTCGCCGCGTCGGCAACCCTGGAGAAGGCCGGCGTCACGCCCATGGCGGCTGCCGGAAAGGACGGCTGGCCGCTGACCCGGCTCGTCGGCAACTACATCTACCGCGCGCTCGGCCCGGACGCCCTGAAGAAGGTCGCCGACGGCGAGGCCAAGCTTACCGACCCGCAGTACGTCGACGCCGCGGCACAGGTGGCTGCCCTCGGCGAGGCCGGCGCCTTCGGCAAGTCGGTCGGGTCCATCGACTACACCACGGCGATGAACCAGTTCCTCACCGGCAAGGCCGGCATGTACTACATGGGTAGCTGGGCGCTGGCGAACTTCAACGACGAGTCCCAGAACACCGTGGGCGCGGAGAACATCGGCTTCGTCCCGTTCCCGAACGTCGAGGGCGGGGCCGGCGACTCGACTCAGCTGGCTGCCAACATCGGCGTCCCACTCGCCATGTCCAAGGACCGCTTCGACGAGGGTGCGAAGAACTGGCTCAGCTGCATCGCGGACGGCTTCGGGCCGCAGTCGCTCACCGGTCAGGGCGTCGTCACGGGCTTCAAGGCGGAAACCGACGCCGACGTGCCGCCGCTGACGACCACGGTCCTGGGCGAGATCGACAAGGCCGACACGACGGTCCTGTGGTTCGAGGCGCTGTTCAACCCGAAGGCCACCACGACGGCGACGTCGAACGCGCAGCTGCTGGTCACGGGACAGATGAGCCCCGAGGACTACATGGCCGCCGTTCAGGCCGACCTCGGCTGACCTGATCCACCAGCGGAGGGTGCCCGCCAGAAGCGGGCACCCTCCGCAGCGTCGAAAGTAGAGAGATTCTCATGCGACACGTCCTCGGCGACCGGCGCGCGATCGCGTTGCTGCTCGGCCCAGCACTCCTGGTCTACACCCTGGTGATGCTCGTCCCGGTGGTGTGGTCCCTCGGTTACACCCTCTACGAGGGCAACGCGATCACCGGGTTCGAGCCCGTGGGGCTGGACAACTTCGTCCGGCTCGCCGAGGACCCGAGCGTGCGCGAAGCGCTGTGGTTCACGGTGCGCTTCGCCATCGTGCTGACCGTCGTGCAGGTGGTCGTGGGTTACCTGCTGGCCCTGCTGTACGTCTTCGTCCTGCGTCGCGCGTCCGGCATCGTGCGCACGCTGGTCTTCTTCCCCGTGGTCCTGCCGACCGTCGCGGTGGCGCTGATGTTCCAGCAGTTGTTCGAGTCGGCTCCGCGGACCGGCCCCGTGAACGCCCTGCTGGAGGCCGTCGGGATCGGAGGCGTCGACTGGTTCGCCAGCGGCAGCACGGCGTTCTGGGTGATCATCGCCATGGAGACGTGGCGCTCGATGGGCTTCTACGCGGTGCTGCTCTACGCGGGCCTCGTGGACATCCCCGAGGAGACCCTCGAGTCCGCACGTCTCGACGGCGCCTCCGGGCCCCGGCTCGTGCGCCACATCGTCCTGCCCTTGTCGCTCCCGGTGCTGCTGTCGTCCGTGATCTTCTCCATCAACGGCACGCTCAAGGTCTTCGACTCCGTGCTCGCGCTCACGAACGGCGGCCCGGGGAACCAGACAACCCCGTTGACGCTGTACATGTACCAGACCTCGTTCACCTACGGGGAGTACGGGTTCGGCAGCTCGATCGCCCTCCTGCTCACGGCGCTCTGCCTCCTGGTGACCCTCTTCATCTTCCGCTCGAGCCGCCGCGATCTGACGAAGGCCTGACCATGACCCAGACACTGACATCCGCCGCGCCCGGCGTGACCCCTGCTGCCACCCGACCGACGCGACGGAGGCGGTCCGCCCGCGCCGTGTGGCGGTCCATCTGGACCGGTGCCGTCGTCGCCGTGGTCCTCGTGATCGTGGTCTACCCGCTGATCTGGCTCGTGCTCGGGTCGCTCAAGACGCAGCCCGAGTTCCTCAACAACCCGACCTTCGCCCTGCCGGAGAGCTGGACCAACTTCGACAACTACGTCACCGCCGTCACCGACGGGAACCTCGGCACCTACGCGCGCAACAGCGTCCTGGCGGTATTCCCGTCCCTGGCGCTGACGATCCTGTTCGGCGTGGCCGCCGGGTTCGCGCTCGAGGTGATGGTCTGGAAGGGGCGGGCGACCACGCTGCTGCTCTTCCTCGCGGGCATCATGGTGCCCGGCCAGATGATCCTGCTGCCGCTGTTCACCATGTACTTCGAGGTGGGCCTGACCGGCTCCCTGTGGCCGCTGATCATCACCTATACCGCGATCGGCCTTCCGCTGACCGTCTTCATGATGGCGACCTTCTTCCGGGGCGTGCCGCGGGAGATCTTCGAGGCCGCGACCCTCGACGGAGCGAGCATCTATCGGATGTTCTTCTCCCTCGGGCTGCCGCTCGTCCGCAACGCGATCTTCACCGTCGCCCTGGTGCAGTTCTTCTTCATCTGGAACGACCTGCTCATCGCCCTGACGTTCACGAACCGTGACGAGCTGCGGACGATCCAGGTCGGGCTGCTGAACTTCAGGGGTCAGTTCGGGCAGGTGGACTACGGGCCCACGTTCGCGGCGATCTGCCTCAATGTCTTCGCCACCCTGGCCATCTACCTCTTCCTCAACCAGCGGGTCATGAAGGGCCTGACGGCGGGATCGGTGAAGGGCTGATGCCGCACGTCATCGACCTGCGCCCGGAGCACCGGAGCGACGCGCTCGGCATCGGCGACCGCAGCCCGCGACTGAGCTGGCGGCTCACCGGCTGCCCGGACGACGTCGAGCAGAGCGCCTACGAGATCGAGGTCCGTCGCGACTCCGGGCCGACGACACGGACGCTCGTCCCGCAGGGTTCCTCGTCCCTCGCACCCTGGCCATCAACTCCTCTGCGCAGCAGGGAACGCGCCGTCGTCCGGGTACGGGCGTCCCTCACAGACGGTCGTGCCACCGCGTGGTCGGCACCGCTGGTGGTTGAGGCGGGGCTCGATCCCGAGGACTGGCGCTCGTCGTTCGTTGCACCGTCGACGGCGGAGCCCACGGACGTGCCGCGGCCGGCCTACCTGCTCCGGACCGCCTTCACCGTCCCGCCGAGCGCCGCTCGAGTCCGCGCGTACGTCACCGCGCACGGCGTCTACGACCTCGAGGTCAACGGGACACGCGCGACCGACATCGAGCTGGCGCCCGGGTGGAGCAGCTACCAGCACAGGCTGCGCTACCAGACCTTCGACCTCGACACCCTCGCGCCGAGAGGGCAGGAGAGCGTCCTCGGGGTGTGGCTCGCGGACGGTTGGTATCGCGGACGGCTCGGCTTCAACGGAGGGAACTGGGACGTCTACGGGACCGACGTCGCTGCGCTGGTCCAGGTCGAGGTACGTCACGAGGACGGCCGGGTGGAGATCCTTCCGCTCGACTGGCGCACCGATGTGAGCCCGGTGACCGCGGCCGGACTGTACGAGGGGGAGTACTACGACGCCCGGCTCCACCAGGCAGGATGGTCCGCGCCGGGCTTCGACGACAGCGGCTGGGAGCTGCCGGCCGTCCTGCCCCTCGGCGACTTCGGGCATGAGCTCGAGGCCCCGCCCGGACCGCCCGTCCGCGTGGTGGAGACGCTCAGCCCGGCGGCCGTCGAGCACCGAGCTGATGGCCGGGTCAGGTTGGACTTCGGGCAGAACATCTCCGGCAAGCTGCGTTTCACCGCGGCAGCATCGCGCGGTCACGTCATCCGTATCCACCACGCAGAGGTTCTGGAGGACGGCGAGCTGGGCGTCCGTCCGCTGCGCACCGCGACGTCGGTCGACTCCTATACCTTCGCCGGCGGCGAGCCCGAGACGTGGACCCCGCGCTTCACGGTGCACGGATTCCGATACGTCGAGATTGAAGGGTGGCCCGCAGAACACGACCCGTCGTCCGTCGAGGCGCTGGTCGTCCACTCGGACATGACCCGGAGCGGCTGGTTTGAGTCCTCGAACGCCTTGCTCGACCGACTGCACGAGAATGTCGTGTGGAGCATGCGCGACAACTTCGTCGACCTCCCGACCGACTGCCCTCAACGCGACGAGCGGCTCGGGTGGACCGGCGACATCCAGGTGTTCGCCCCGGCAGCGTCCTTCCTGTACGACAGCACCGGTGTGCTGCTGAGCTGGCTGCGCGACGTCATGGCCGAGCAGCGTGCACAGGGCACGATGCGCAATTTCCATCCGTGGCTCGAGTGCGGGTTCCCAGACGAGCCGGCGGCGGCCTGGGGTGATGCGGCCGTCATCGTCCCGTGGACCCTGTACGAGCGCACGGGTGACCTGCAGATCCTGCGCGACCACGTGGAGAGCATGGCTGCCTGGGTCGATCAGGTGGCCGAACGGACCGGGGGCACGGGGCTGTGGGACTCGGGCTTCCAGCTCGGTGACTGGCTCGACCCGGCCGCGCCACCGGAGAACCCGGGCGACTCACCGACCGATGCGCATCTCGTCGCCACGGGTTACCACGCGAAGACTGCTGCCCTGGTCGCGCGCACCTACGAGCTGCTGGGGGAGGAGACTCGGGCCGAGGGCTACCGCGAGATCGCGGCGCGCGCTAGGGCCGCGTTCCGCACGACATTCGTCTCGGCGGCTGGGCGTGTCGTGAGCGACACGGTCACCGGGCTGTCACTCGCGATCTGCTTCGACCTGCTCGACGGCGACCAGGTTGCTGTCGCCGGTCGGCGGCTGGTCGAGAAGGTCCTGGAGAGTGACCACCGGATCAGTACCGGGTTCGTCGGGACACCGATCGTCTGCGACGCCCTGGCGCGCGTCGGCGCGGTCGACACCGCCTATCACCTGCTCCTGCAGACCGAGTGTCCCTCGTGGCTCTACCCCGTCACGATGGGCGCGACGACGGTCTGGGAGCGTTGGGACAGCATGCTCCCCGACGGCAGCATCAACCCTGGTGAGATGACGTCGTTCAACCACTATGCCCTCGGCGCGGTCGTGGACTTCGTGCATCGCGTCGTCGCCGGCCTGGCGCCGGCCGCACCCGGTTACCGGGAGGTCCGCTTCGCGCCCCGGCCGGGCGGGGGTTTGACCCGTGCCACGGCGACCCACCTCTCCCCGCAGGGTCGGATCCGGTCGGCGTGGCGTCGCTCCGGCGACCGATTCCACCTGACCGTGGAGGTCCCCCCGGGGGCGCGGGGAACGGTCGAGCTGCCCGACGGGTCGGGGCCGATCCATGTCGGACCTGGCACGTCAGAGCTCGAGTGCCTGGTGCGTCCGGCAGCAGACGACCCCGCCGCCCCGCGCCGGTGGAACATCCACGACGCCAACGACCGCGCCCTCATGGCCGAAGCCGGGGTGGCCTGACATGAACGCTGCTCACGATCGGAGCGAGCAGGCCGCGGTGGACGACGCGCGCGACGACATCGTGTCGGCCGTCTCCGTCCTGGTCGGCGCCGACATGTCCAGCACCCGCCCCGGTGCCGGGCACCCGAGGCTCGTCCTGGCCGACGGGCCCAGCGGCCTGGCCATGAACCTGCCCGACTTCTCCGGCAAGATCCCCGCTACGAGCTTTCCGGCGCCGGTGGCACTGGCGGCAACGTGGAACGTCGACCTCATCGAGAAGGTCGGCGCTGCGATCGGTGCCGAGGCACGCGCAGCCGGCGCGCACGTGCTGCTGGGCCCGTCGGTGAACCTGAAGCGTTCGCCGCTCGGAGGACGCAACTTCGAGTACTACTCGGAGGACCCGCACATGTCCGGCCGGGCCGGGGCAGCGTTCGTCCGCGGGGTCCAGTCACAGGGTGTCGGGGCGTGCGTGAAGCACTACGCCGTGAACAGCCAGGAGACCGACCGGATGCGTGTCAGTGCCGAGGTGAGCGAGCGCGCCCTGCGCGAGTTGTACCTGGCGGCGTTCGAGCACATCGTCACTGAGACCGACCCCGCGATGGTGATGGCCTCCTACAACCGGGTCAACGGAGTGTACGCCTCCCAGCACCCTTGGCTGCTGACCCAGGTCCTGCGCGAGGAGTGGGGCTTCGGAGGAGCCATCGTCTCCGACTGGGGAGCGGTCGACGACCCGGTGGCCGCGGTCGCGGCGGGGCTGGACCTCCAGATGCCCGGGCCGAGCCCGGCGACCAAGGACGCCATCGTCGCGGCGGTACGCGCCGGGGAGCTCGACCGGCGGGTCGTCGATCAGGCCGCCGCGCGGCTGGCCGCTGTCGCGCGACGATGGGGATCGCCCTCACGACCAGATCCCATGGATCGAGCCGCTCACGAGGGGCTGGCGCGCCGGGTCGCGTCGGAGTCCTTCGTCCTCCTGCGCAACGAGGACGCGACGTTGCCTCTCGCAGGCTCCGGCCGTCTCTTGGTTGTCGGAGAGCTCGCAATGTCTCCTCGCCGAGGCGGCGGCGGAAGTGCCGACGTCGCGGCGGAAGGCGGTGACACCCCGTTGCAGGCACTCGCTGACGCGTGGGCGGGGCGGGTGGATTTCGAGCCCGGCTACCGTCTCGACTCCGGCGACGACCCGTCGTTGCGCCCTCGTGCGGTTAAGGTCGCACGCCGGGCCGACGCCGTCATCGTGGTCGTCGGCAGCGTGCCGGGCAGCGACTCCGAGGGCTACGACCGCGACACGCTCGGTCTGCCGGACGACCAGGCCGCCCTCGTCGCGGACCTGGTGGCGACCGGCACGTCCACCACCGTCGTGGTGAACGCCGGCGGCGTTGTCGACATCGCACCGTGGCACGAGCAAGCCGGCGCGGTCCTCATGACGTGGCTCCCCGGCTGCGCCGGGGGAGCGGCACTGGCCGACGTCCTCCTCGGTGCGGTGAACCCGTCCGGAAAACTGACTGAGACCTACCCGTTGGCGGTCGAGGACACCCCTGCCTGGCCTGGCTTCCCGGCTACTGACCATCGAGCACTTCACGGCGAGGGCGTTCTGGTCGGCTACCGGTGGTACGACAGTCGGGGGAAGGACGTGGCGTATCCGTTCGGTCACGGACTGACCTACACGACGTTCGCCTACAACGACCTGGAAGTCGAGGTTCAGGATCCGGAACGGGTCACCGTGCGGTTCACGCTGACGAACACCGGGCCGCGGTCGGGCGCCGAGGCCTGGCAGGTCTATGTCGGGGACCCCGTTCAGGTGGCGGACCGGGAGGTTCGCCGGCTCGCAGCCTTCGGCAAGCTCGAGCTCGCGCCTGGCGAGTCTCGGGAGATCGAGGCGGTGCTCGATCGACGGTCGTTCGCGCGATGGAGTGACGCTTCCGGCACCTGGGTGGTGAGCAAGGGGCGCCACGAGGTGTGGGTCGGAGCATCGTCGCGAGACCTTCGTGGGCGGGAACTCATCGACATTGATGGTGACCCGTCGCCCGCCGTGCTCACTTCCCGGTCCACGCTTCGTGAATGGCTGGAGCATCCGACGCTTGGCCCACGGCTGAAGGTCACGGTGGCGAATGCTGATCCCGACGGTGCTACGACGCGGTTCCTTGGCAATCCGGTGATTCTCACGATGATCGGCGACATGCCGATCCACCGGCTCTTCGGGGACCCTGCGAACGTCCTGAGTTCAGTCCTTCTGGACGAGGTCTCGGCAGACGCTCCGCCTGTTAGTCGCTGATACCGCGGATCGCAGCGATGGTCTCGATCTACGACGTGGCGCGGTCGGCCAAGGTCTCACCGGCGACGGTGTCGAACTTCCTGAACCGCCCGAGAAAGGTCGCGCCCACGACCGCGGCACGCATCGCCGCGGTCATCGACGAACTGGGGTTCGTCCCCAGACTCTCGGCACGCCAGCTCAGATGGGGCCGCTCCGGCATCGTCGGCATCTGCGTGGTGAACGCCTCCAACCCGTACTTTGCTGAGGTGGTGCGAGCGGCCGAGATCGTGCTCGCGGCCGAAGGTGCCGCGGTCGTCGTTGCGAGCTCGTACGAGTTAGCTGAGCGGCAGTCGCGGCTCTTGGGGATGTTCGAGGAACTGAGGTTCGACGGGATCCTCGTCACCCCGACCGACGGCGAGCTCGAACAGCTTCGGCAGATTCAGGCGCGCGGGACCCCGCTTGTGCTGATGGACCATGCAGATCCCCAGGGCTCCATTCCCGGGATCGTGGTTGATCACGCCGCCGGGGGCAGAGCGGCGGCCGAGCACCTGCTCAGCATCGGCCGCCGATCGTTCTGGGTCGCCACGGGACCGGCTGGAATTCAGCAGACCGCACGTCGCGAAGAGGGGTTCCGCAAGATGATCGAGGCGGTGCCCGGGACATCACTGAAGGTAGTGCGGTCGAGCGACCTCGGGTTGCGCGAGGGGCAGGACATCGGTCGACGCGTTGCCACCGAGGCGCCCGGCGCACGCCCGGACGCGATATTCGCCGCCAACGACATGCACGCGT
The DNA here is from genome assembly GCF_044389385.1 of Isoptericola sp. NPDC019571. Taxonomy (NCBI): domain Bacteria; kingdom Bacillati; phylum Actinomycetota; class Actinomycetes; order Micrococcales; family Promicromonosporaceae; genus Isoptericola; species Isoptericola sp. NPDC019571. The sequence goes on along the minus strand of NZ_JBIRXZ010000016.1, from coordinate 4,369 downwards.
TGGGACTGGAGCGGGCGCTTCTGGAATGCGGCATCCCTGTACCCGAGGAAGTCGCACTCGTCGGCTACGACGACATCCCATTCGCGGAGTGCGCTGCCGTTCCCTTGACCACGCTGCGGCAGCCGAGCCTTGAGATTGGCACGGCCGCTGCCCGGCTAGTCTTGAGCCGCCCTGGCACGGTCGTCGGCGCCGACCCGGCCGGCGCTTGGTTGCCGGAGCTCGTGATTCGCGCGAGCACCAACGTCGCCGCGGCAAGTGCAGACTAGAAGTCGAGACCACCGCGAGTTATCCGGGCCTCCCCGCTTCTTCCTGGGTTGCGCTGCGCAGCGGCTCACCGTCCGGGCCGGGAGGGTGAGGTCCTCGGAGTCGGGGTCGATCCAGCGCTGGTAGCCGGGTCCGGTCTGTGCGGTTTCGAAGCGTACGGCGATGCGTCCGTCGCTGCCGACGCGGACGACCCATCCGCGTCCGTCGGCGGCGGTCTCGACGTCCAGGCCGGGGGCGACGGTGGCGGCCGTCGCCCGGATCGGGCCGGTCGCCGGTGGCGGCCCGGTCCCGGCCTCGACGCCGTCCGGGACGTCGCCCTGGCCCGGGGTCTCGGCGGCTTCGGACGGCTGCGGCGGTTCCGGTCCGAGGGGCAGCATGAGCTGTGCGTGCTCGGACAGGGCGTGGAACGCGACGCCGAGGAGGCGGACGGGCTCGGTGACCTCGGCGAGCTGCAGCGCGCGGTGGGCGGCGTCGCGCAGGGCGGACTCGTCGGTCGTGGGGCGGGGCAGGGTGACCGAGCGGGTCAGGGTCGTGAACGACGCGAGGCGCACCTTGACGACCACGGTGCGCGCGGCCGCGGCGTGCCGTTCGAGGCGCGCGAGCGCGGCGTCGATGACGGGGTCGAGCGCGGCGGCGATCGCGGCGCGGCCGTGCAGGTCGGTGTCGAAGGTGTGCTCGGCGCCGGCGGACTTGCGTTCGCGCACGGTCGTGAGGGGGCGGTCGTCCCAGCCGCGCGCGATCCGGTACAGGTTGGTCCCGCTCGCCTCGCCGGCGACCATGAGGAGAGTGTCGAGCGGTTGGCGGCGCAGGTCGGCGACCGTGCGCACCCCGAGGCCGTCCAGGCGTGCGGCGGAGACCGGGCCGACGCCCCACAGCGCCCGCACGGGCAGGTCGAGCAGGAACGCGTCCTCCTCGTCGGCCCCGACGACCCGGACCCCGCCGGGCTTCGCGGCCTCCGAGGCCAGCTTCGCGACGAGCTTGGAACGACCGAGGCCGATCGAGACGGGCAGCCCGCTCAGCTCGCGCGCCCGCTCGCGGATCGTGTGCGCGAGGTCGTCGAGGTCGGTCTGCGGCCGGGTGGCGGTGGTGAGGTCGGCGAAGGCCTCGTCGATGCTCACGGGCTCGACGACGTCGGTGACCTCGCGCAGCGCGGTCATGATCCGGTCCGAGAAGGCGGAGTACGCGGCGAACCGTGGCACGAGGACGATCGTCGAGGGCGGGCACAGCCGCCGGGCCTGCTCCATCGGCATCGCGGAGCGCGCGCCGTACTGCCGCGCCTCGTACGACGCGGTGGCCACGACGCTGCGCGGTCCGACGCCGCCGACCAGCACGGGGCGCCCGCGCAACGACGGGCGCTGGTGCTGCTCGACGGCCGCGAAGAAGGCGTCCGCGTCCAGGTGCGCGATCGTCGGGCGGGCGCGCAGCACCGGGGCGTGCAGCGCGGGGTCGGGTCTCACCGTCCTACTCTGCCGCGGGCGGCCGACACCGAACCGGCCGGGACGCCGTTCTTGGTGGTACGTGCGGCCGAGCCAGGGGCAAGCGACGGACCGGACTGGCCAGGGGGCACAGACCTTTGGGGGAGTGGTGGCTCGACACTGCCCTCTGGTGGCAACGTCAGATCAGCTTGCCCGTCCGGCGTGGGCTAAACGTCACGCTGGTTCGCCGGTCTTTGCCGATGGCGTGCGCCGACGGCCGTAGAACTCACCCGCTTCACGGTTGTGGACCGCATGGCGCCATCTACCGTCAGGCTCGGCAGAGACCGGCTTCTCAGGATCGACGCCCGGGCTAGGGTCCAGCTCTCGATACCAGCTCGACCAGATCGCGACGCCAGCGTTTCCCCCTGCATGACTCAATACGTGTCGCCAGCGGACCAGCCCTTGCGCGGGGAGCGGCCGACCTCGAAGATCACCAGGTGATGTTCTCGGAAAAGGTGAGAGGCGAGTGGACGCAACGCAGCTAGTGATTTGGCGGTCGGAGCTGTCCGAGCGGACCCGCGAGACCAACCGGCGCAGCTACGTGACCGACGTCTTCCGTCGGCAGTCGAAGCCGAGACCGGGTTCGATCGCAATCGCGTTCCAGCAGGACGACGACGGGTCTCTAGTGGCTGTAGGTCTCGGCATCGCAAGCAGGCCAACCGGCGTTGCTGACGGCAAAGTGAGAACCCGGTTCGACTCGTGGTGCCCGCTCGAGCCTCCGGTCGGTCTCGACGAAATCAACCACCTGATCACTGGTGGCACGCAGGTACACGTCCCGGAGCCGCTGGACACGACCATGTTCCAGGGCTCAGCGCGCGAAGCGATCCTCCGCGCCGTGGCGCAACTGCGCCCGGAAGTCGCCGAATGGCTTTCCGGGCTCTCCGATGAGGCCTTCGTGGAAGAGGAGTTCCGGCAAATCCGGGACGAAGCTAGGGACGCGATCATCTTGGCTGCTGACATCGCGGACGTGGACCTGCCGCCCGACGCTTTCCGACACGTCGACTACGCCCCCGACACCGATTCGCTGCTCGACATTGTCGTTAGCGCCGCATATGTGTCAGATCTGGAAGAAGACCTCATCCCCCAGGAGCTCCGCAGATTCGACGAGAAATCCGAGGTGAGCCAGGTATCGGCAAGTTGCTCTGTGTTCACAGACCACGACGACGGCCATAAGCTCGTCGTATTCAACGTGAACAAGAAGCCGTTCGAGATCGAACTCGGCGTCGACCTGGTTTACTGGGACAAGACCAACGACACCTTCACCCTAATTCAATACAAGCGGCTGGAACGAGTCTCTGCAGACCCCAGCGCAAGCAGGTTCAAACACGACTGGGTATACCTGCGAGAGCAAGAACTCCGCAAACAACTCAAACTCATGCCGATATTCTCGAGTCCCGCGACCAAGAGCGCTGATTGGCGCCTGACTCCGTCGCCCTTCTGGTTCAAGTTTGTCAATGGTGACGCCGGCCGAGACAATGACAAACTTGTCCTTACTGGCATGTATGTACCAGCCGAGTATCTCCGGGTTGCCGTCGATGACAGCTCCCTCCGATCCGGCCCTAAAGGTGGGTTCCGGCTGGGGTATGCCAATACGAAGTACGTCACGAAGCAGACCTTCGTCGAATTACTGCGGCGGGGTCTAATCGGCACGGACTCCGAGCATTCAAGAGACCTTCATGTGGTAATTCGCGATCTGAGCAAGACGGGCAGACAGACGCTGATAGCCGTCAAGGAGAAGTGGGTGCGAGAGGCGGCGACCGCGGAGAGTCAGAAACTGCCGTTCTGAGCGAGGCTCCTATTGTGTTAGAACATCGTGAGTTCGCAGTCTTGGCGAGGCCACGTTCGAGTGGCACGGTTCAGCTTTTCTGAGGACCGTGCGGCGGGCTTCGCCGGAACGGTCTCGGCCTTGCGGAGCGCGGAATGCGGATCGGAATGGACTCGTCGGAGTGAAGTCGTTCTCGCGCGTGTGTTTAAGCCGGAAACGAATGCCGTCGCGGCACAATTTGCTCACACTGCACGATAATAGGACGCTCGCATGCCGAGACGCGGATCGATTGACAAACTTGCTGCTGTATCGGACGCATCTGCGTAGGTGAACGCCCTCCAACCCGTACTTTGCCGAGGTGGTGCGAGCGGCCGAGACCGTGCTGGCGGCCGAAGGCGTCGCGGCCGTCGTCGCGAGCCCGTATGAGTCGGCGGAGCGACAACCGCGGCTCTTGGCGACGTTCGAGGAACTGACGTTCGACGGGATCCTTGTTGCCCCGACTGACGGTGAGCTCGAACAGCTTTGGCAAATCCACGCGCGCGAGACCCCGCCCGTGCTGATGGATTATGCCGATCCAACAGGCTCCATTCCCGGAACCGTGGTGGACCACCGAGCGGGCGGACGGGCAGCTGGCGAGCATCTCCTCGCCCGAGGTCGCCGATCGTTCTGGGTCGCCACAGGCCCGTTGGGGTCCCGCAGACCCTAGCTCGCGAGGCGGGGTTCCGAGAGGCGGTCAAGGCCGCCCCGGGAACGTCGTTGAGGGTGGCGCGGGGGACTGCTGCAGGATCGGTTGACACCGGGTGAGTGGTGATCATGCCGCAAGGGCGGCGTTCTGGGTGGTGAAGGCGAGTTCGTACTCGACTGG
>NZ_JBIRXZ010000015.1:4201-59798 GCF_044389385.1 Isoptericola sp. NPDC019571 | reverse complement strand
CCCAGTCGAGTACGAACTCGCCTTCACCACCCAGAACGCCGCCCTTGCGGCATGATCACCACTCACCCGGTGTCAACCGATCCTGCAGCAGTCCCCAGTGATCGCCATGGCGTTGCCGCGGCGAGGTGCCTGTGGCGCCGGAAAGCCCGGCGCGGGCTGGACCGGGCCGGTCGGAGCCGGCGGGACAGGGGCGCCCTGGGCAGGCGGGACGGTCTGGGACATGGGTACTCCTCGTTTGCGACCTGGATGTGGTGATACGTGCGCCCGTTGCCCCACACGGGCCGTCGGACGATCTGCTGCGCTCTACGATCCCCCTCGCGCCGACCGAGCCACATCGCCCGATCGGGCCGAGCCGGGTGCCCGATCGGGTACGCCGCGAGTGGGCTGACGTACCCGGTCGGCAGACGCGCGGCGGCACGGCCCGCCGTACTGTCGACGCATGTTCGCTCGAGCGGCTGACACGCCAGGCCCGGACAGAAGCTCGCGGGTGCGGCGTGCCGCCGTCCTGCGCTGGGCGTCGGCAGCCGGCACGGTGGTCGCCGTGGCGGTGTCGGCCGCGAGCGCCCTGATGGCGGTGTGGTTCGCGTCGCAGGCCACGGGACGGGAGAGTGCCCTGCACCCGACGCTGTACGTGGTGGGCGCCGTCGTCGGTCTCGCGCTGGCGGGTCTGCTCGTGTGGAGGCGGCGTTTCCCGTTCGCCCTCTGCCTCGGCGCCTCGGCGTGCTCGGTCCTGCTCCCTCTGGACGCGTCGGCGGCGCTCCTCACCCTCCCGTGGGTGTTGGCCACGGGATCTGTCCGGGCCTGCCTGACCGCGGCCGGTGCGACGACTGCCGCGACCGCGACGGCGCTCCTGCGGGACGCGCTGCGCGACCACGAGGCCCAGGTGCTGGTGACCGTCGACGAGCAGACCCGCGTGCTGTCCTCCGACCCGACGGCGGCGGCCTACGTCGCGGTGGGGATCGTGCTGCTCGGCCTGTCGGTCGCTGCCGGACTCGTCCGCCGTGCGCACCTGGCGGCCGAGCGTGCCCGTGACGAGCAGCAGGCGGCAGCCGCCGCGGCGGCCGTCCTGCGCGACCAGGCGGGGCGCCAGGACGAGCGACGCCTCATCGCGCGGGAGGTGCACGACACCGTGGCGCACCATGTCGCAGAGATCTCGCTGCAGGCCTCGGCCCTCGAGGTCACGAGCACGAACGACCCGGCGGCGGCGCGGGCGGCCCGAGAGATGCGCGCCTCGGCGCAGCAGGCCATCAGGGAGCTGCGTTCGCTGGTGACCACCCTGCGCTCGGGCGACACCGTGACCGGATTCCCCGGCGCGACGCTCGACGACCTGCGCCCACTGCTCGGCCGGATGACCGGCGACGACCCCCGGACCACCGCCGCGGTCTCCGTCACGGGCGGGCAGGACGCCGCACCCACCCTGGTGCGTGCCACGTTCCGGGTGGTGCAGGAGGCGGTCACCAACGCCCACAAGCACGCGGGTGGTCAGCCCGTCGACGTCCGCGTCGACGCTGCGCCGGAGCGTGGGGTCGACATCACGGTGCGCAACCTGTTGCCGTCCGACGGTGCTCGTGCGCCGTCGCTGCCGGGTACCGGTTCGGGGCTGCTGGGGATGCACGAGCGGGCCGACGCCGTCGGAGGCACCCTCGTCGCCGGCCGTGAGGACGGGTCGTTTATCGTCCGCGCCCACCTGCCGTGGGTCGCCCGCGCGACGTGACCCGGGCGTTCGTCCGGCGAACGCTGGCGCCCGGGGCTATCGTTCGCGTGCATGGAGGTCCGAGTCCTCGTGGTCGACGACGACCCGATGGTGCGGCGGCTTCTCACGACGGTGCTGGCCGCCCAGGGCATCGACGTCGTCGGTGAGGCGACCGACGGCGACGAGGTCGTGCCGGCTGTCGCCGAGTACCGGCCCGACGTCGTGCTCATGGACCTGCACATGCGCCGCACCGGCGGGCTCGACGCCATCCGCGAGCTCCGGCGTCGTCCCGGTCCTCCCGCGGTCATCGCGCTCACGTCGTTCGGCACCGACGAGACGGTCGTCGCCGCGCTGGCCGCGGGCGCGCAGGGCTTCCTCAGCAAGGACGACGACCCCGAGCACATCGCCGCCCACGTGCGTGACGTCGCCGCCGGTTCCGGCGCGCTCGACCACGTCTCCGCGGGCGCGGTGATCCGCCACCTCTCCGGCAGCCGGCGCCTCGACAGCCGCCGCGACGAGGCCCGTGGCGCCCTCGACGCCCTCACCACTCGGGAACGGGAGATCGCGACGTTCCTGCCGCACGGGCTGTCGAACCGAGAGATCGGGCGGCGGCTCTACCTGTCCGAGTCGACGGTCAAGGCCCACCTGGGGCGGGCCATGGCCAAGCTCGGCCTCACGGCTCGGGAACAGCTGGCCGTCCTCGTCGACAGGGCGGGCGCGACCGCGCCGGGCACCGGCTCCTGACGGGCCGTCAGCGCAGCCGGCGCAGGAACTCCCGGGTGCGCTGCTCCTGCGGGTCCCCGAGCACCTGCTCCGGCGTACCGCGCTCGTGCACGCGCCCGGCGTGCAGGAAGACGACCTCGTCGGCGACCTCGCGGGCGAAGCCCATCTCGTGCGTGGCGACGAGCATCGTCGTGGGCCGCCCGGCGACACCTTCGCTGCGCAGGGACAGCAGGAGGTCGAGCACCTCCCCCACCAGCTCGGGGTCGAGAGCGGACGTCACCTCGTCGAGCAGGAGCAGCTCGGGCCCGTTCACCAGCGCGCGGGCGATGGCGGCGCGCTGCTGCTGCCCGCCCGAGAGCTGGTCGGGATAGGCGCGGGCCTTGTCCGCGAGGCCGACGCGCTCGAGCATCGCCAGCGCGGCCGCCTCGGCCTCGGCCCGCGGCACCTTGTGCACGACGCGCGGCGCCAGGGTCACGTTGTCGAGCACGCGCAGGTGCGGGAAGAGGTTGTACTGCTGGAACACCATGGCGAGGCGGGCGCGCACGGCGTCGGCGTCCACCCACGGGTCGGCGACGTCCTCGCCGTCGAGCAGCACCTGGCCGTCGTCGACCTCCTCGAGCAGGTCGACGACGCGCAGGAGCGTGGACTTGCCGGAGCCGGACGACCCGACCACGACGACGCACGACCCCTCGGCCACATCGAGGTCGACGCCGTCGAGCACGACCTTGCGGTCGGCGCCGGTGCCGAAGGACTTGCGCACGTCGCGCAGCGCCAGCAGCGGCGCGCGCAGGGGTGCGGTCATCGGATCGCCCCCGCGCCCGCGACGCCGCGCAGCTCGCCGCGCCAGCCCTGCCTCGCCGACCAGGCGTCGACCAGCCGGGTGAGCGGGATCGAGATCGCGATGAACAGCAGGCCCGCGACGACGTACGGCGTGAAGTTGTAGTCCCCGGTGGTGGCGATCTGGGCGGCGCGGATCGCGTCGACGGCGCCGAGGATGGAGATGAGGCCGGAGTCCTTCTGCAGCGACACGAGCATGCTGGCCACGGGCGCGGCGACGTTGCGGACCGCCTGCGGCAGCACGACGCGCCGTGCCGCCTGCGCGCGGGTCAGCCCGAGCGACCGCGCGGCGGCCACCTGGGACGGGTGCACCGCCTCGATGCCCGCCCGGAAGATCTCCGCGAGGTACGCGGTGTAGCAGACCACGATCGACAGGCCGCCGAGGAAGGCCGCGCTCACCGGCAGCCACGGCAGCCGAAGGGCGGGCAGGCCGAAGCCGACCAGCAGCAGCACGAGCAGCAGAGGCACGCCGCGGAACACGTCCACGTACCCGACGGCGAGGATCCGCAGCGGGAACAGCGCCGGCACCCGCGACGTCCGCACGACCGCCAGCAGGAGCCCCACGACCAGCGCGACGACGCTCGCCACCACCCACACCCGCAGGTTGAGCCACAGCCCCGCCGCGACCTCGGGCAGCACCTCCCACGCCCGCTCCGGGGAGAAGAACGCCTCGCGCGCCCGCTCCCAGCCGGGCGCCGTCGTCACGACGTACGCGACGGCGGCCACCACCAGCACGGTCGCGACACCCGCCACCAGCAGCGCGCGGCGGTGCTGCGCCCGGCGGTACGCCGCGCGGGCGCGTGCCCGATCCGACGGCTGCCATCCGCCGGTCGGCGTCGTCGCGGGTCCGGACGTCGGGGTGCTCACGTGCGCGTCAGGACAGCTCGGTGATGTCGTCCGACTTGAGCCACGTGGTGCGCAGCTCGTCGAGCGTGCCGTTCTCCTCGAGCGTGTCGACGGCGGCCGAGACGCACGCGGTGAGCGACGACCCCTTGTCGAGCACCAGACCCAGCTGCTCGGGCTCGCCCACGGGCGGCAGGGTGCCGATCACGTGCGTGTCGGGGAAGTAGACGGTCGAGGCGGCGACGCCCTGGTCGACGTCCATCACCATGGCGTCGATGGTGCCCGAGCTCAGCGCCGTCATGCCGTCGCCCGCGGCGTTGAAGGGGGTGACCTCGACGTCGTCGCCCCACGCGGCGTCGGCGACGGCGAGCGACGTCTGCGAGGCGGTGACGCCGATCGTCGCGCCCTTGAGGTCGGCCAGGCTCGCGGCGTCGGAGACCTCACCCTCGTCGGCGACGATGACGCCCTGGCGGCTGGTCAGGTAGGGGCTGGAGAAGTCGACGGCGTTCTTCCGCTCGTCCGTGATCGTCGTCTGGTAGGCGGCGACGTCAAAGGTCTTCACGGCCGGGCTGATGATCTGCTCGAAGGTGACCGACGTCCACTCGACGTCGTCCTTCGCGAACCCGAGCTCGTCCGCGACGGCGTACACGAGCGCCGACTCGAAACCCTCCCCGCTGCTCGGCTCGCCCACGTACCAGGGCTCGAAGGGGTCGCTGGCGCCCACGGTCAGCGTGCCGTCGGTGAGGGTCTGCATCCCCTCGGGCGTGCAGTCGGTCGCGCTGCCGGACGCTACGGGCGCGCCGTCGCCGTCGTCCGACGTCGAGCAGCCGGCGAACGCGAGCGTGGCGGCCGACGCGAGAGCGACCGCGAGGACAGGACGGGAGGTACGCACGGTGGAGCCTTTCCGACGAGGGGGACGCGGCGGGTCACGCCGCCGACGAGCCTATGCCGACCACGGGTCCCTGCGGCATGGCGGTGGTCACAGAGGAACCTCGGCGCGGTTGTCGATCTTCCCGCCCCTGGCGCGTCATCACCGTGTACGACCCGCCACGAGGAAGGACGATGGGACCATGACCACGTACGTCGTACTGCTGCCCGGCGTCGAGGACGTCTGGGAACGCGCGAGCGCCGAGGAGCGCGCCGCCGTCTACGCGAAGCACGAGGAGTTCGCCCGACTGCTCGCCGAGCGCGGGCACCGCATCACCGGCGGTGCCGAGCTGACGCACTCCCGCTCCACCAAACAGGTCTCCCGCGACGCCGCGGGCCGGGTCGTCGTCACCGACGGTCCGTTCGCCGAGACGGCGGAGCAGCTCTCCGGGTTCTACCTGGTCGAGTCGGACGACCTCGACGACCTGCTCCAGGTCAGCGCGACCCTCGTCGGCTCGACCGGCGGCGGCGACGCCGACGGCGTCGTCGAGGTCCGCGCCGCGGTCGACCACGAGGAGGGGGACGCATGAAGGTCGTCGTCCTGCTCACGCAGGCGAACCACGACGAGATCTGGGGCGCCGCCGACGACGCGCACCGCGAGCGCTTCTACGCCCGGCTGGAGGCGTTCGACTCCGCCGTCGCGGAGCGGGGCGCGGTCCTCGCGGGCGAGGGCCTCGGCCACCCCGGCACCGCCCGCACGCTCGGGCCGGGGGCGAACGGCGACCGCGCCGTCACCGACGGCCCGTACGCCGAGGCGGCCGAGCAGCTCGGCGGCTTCTACGTCGTCGACGTGCCCGACCTGGGCACGGCCGTCGAGCTCGCGCGGCTGCTCCCGGACGAGCTCACGGTCGAGCTGCGGCCGGCCGTGGCCGGGTAGGGCACCCCGTGGGGAGACGCTCGTGACGGTCCTCGAGGACCTCGTGCGCGACGAGTGGGGCCGGCTCCTGGCCCTGCTCGTCGCGCGGTTCCGCCGCCTCGACCTGGCCGAGGACGGGCTCGCGGACGCGTTCGAGGCGGCGGCGCGCACCTGGCCGCGCGACGGCGTGCCGGCGAACGGCCCGGCCTGGCTCCTCACCGCCGCCCGGCGCCGCGTCCTCGACCGGCTCCGGTCGGAACAGGTGCTGGCGCGGTCGATGCCGCTGCTGGAGGTCGAGGCGGACCTGGCCGCCCGGGCACAGCGGGTCATGGCGGACGTCGGCGAGCCCCTCACCGACGAGCGGCTCCGGCTGGTGCTGCTGTGCGCCCACCCGCGGCTGTCGCGCGAGGCGGCCGCGGCGTTCTCGCTGCGCCTGGTGCTCGGCGTGCCCACGGCCGACGTCGCCCGCCTGTTCCTCCAGTCCACGCCGACGATGGCGGCGCGCCTCACCCGGGCCCGCAAGAAGCTCGCGGGCGAGCGGTTCGCGCTGCCGCCCGCCGACGAGGTCGCCGACCGCCTCGGTGTCGCGGCCGACGTCGCCTACCTGGCCTTCACCGCGGGCTACGCGCCCGCCAGCGGGGACGACGTCGTGCGAGCCGAGCTCGCCGGCGAAGCGGTGCGGCTCGTCCGCGTGCTGCGCGACGTCCGGCCCACGCTGGGGGCCGGCGGGGAGGCCGGCGGCGGCGTGGCGGCGCGCGACCTCGACGCGCTCCTCGCGCTGGTACTGCTCCAGCACTCGCGCCGCGACGCCCGCGTGGACGACGGCGCCCTGGTGCTGCTTCCGGACCAGGACCGCTCCCGGTGGCACCAGCACGAGATCGCCGAGGCCCTCGAGCTGCTCACCCCGCTCGCCCCCGCTGCCCCGACGCCGTACCTGCTGCAGGCCCTCGTGGCGGCCGAGCACGCGATCGCCCGCACCCCGGACGCGACCGCCTGGGACCGCATCCTCGCCCGCTACGACGAGCTCCTGACGCTGGCCGACACCCCGGTGGTGCGCCTCAACCGCGCGGTCGCCGTCGCCGAGGTCTCCGGTCCGCGCGCCGGCCTCGACGCCCTCGCCGAGGTCGCGCTGCCCGGGCACCGGCTGCCCGCGCTGCGGGCGGAGCTGCTGCGGCGCGCGGGCGACCCCGACGGCGCCCTGCGGGCCTACGACGCGGCGCTCGCCCTGTGCGGGCCGGGGGCCGAGCACGACCATCTGCGCCGGCGTCGGGCCGAGCTCGCCTGACCGCCCGGGCGGCGGTCGGTCAGGGGTGCACGTGCGCCTGGTGCCCCGTCTGCGCCGAGATGTCCTGCTCCGCCTGCTCGAGCAGCGCGTCCGCCAGGCGTCGCAGGGCCCGTGCCGCCGCGACCTCGTCCCCGATGACCGGGACCTGCAGGTCGCCCGGGTCCTTGCGCGCGTGCCCGACGCCGCGCAACGAGCCCACGTCCGGACCGGGCGTCAGCATCGCCTCCGCCGTCGTGCTCCCGGACGACTCCACGAGCGAGACCCGCACGTCCCACGTCAGGGCCCGGGCGGGCGACGGTCGCGGCGACCGTGCGTGCTCCGTCCCGCCGCCGTCGTGCTGCACGAGCGTGTCCGCGCCGGGGAACACCAGCGTCTCCTCCCCCGTGTCGGACCAGCGCACCTGGTAGGGCGGCGACCCGTCCTCGTGCGGGCAGGCGATCACGACGCCGTCGCGCACCGCCCCGCCGACCACCCCGGACGCCACCACGATCCGGTCGCCCACCGTCGCTCTCATCGCCGCCTCCTCGCGTCGTCGGGTGCCCGCCGTCCCCGTGCCGGCTCCTTCCATCATGCGCCCGGCACGGGCCCCTGGCACGGCGCGGTCAGTGCGAGCGCAGCGCCTCGACGAGCTCCGCCTTACGCATCGACGAGCGTCCCTCGATGCCGATCTCCGACGCCCGCTTCCGCAGGTCGGCGACAGTCCAGTCGTCGTAGGAGCCGGACTTCCCGCCCTTGGCGCCGACCTTCTTCCGGCCTCGCGCCGCGGCGGCGTTCGCGATCCGCGCGGACTTCTCCTTGCTGTTGCCCTCGTCGCGGAGCTCCTCGTAGAGCTCCTTGTCCTTGACGCTCGGCCCTGCGTCTCGTCGCGGCACGGTGGCTCCTCCCGATCCGGGCGCGCCCGCGCGGTGGCTTCACGCGGGGCCCACGCTCGAGACCTATCACTCACGGGCGGTGCCGGCACCCGGACATGACGAAGGCCCCGACCGGATCCCGGTCGGGGCCTTCGTGGATGTCGACGACATCCCGTGGTAGCGGGGGCAGGATTTGAACCTGCGACCTCTGGGTTATGAGCCCAGCGAGCTACCGAGCTGCTCCACCCCGCGTCGACTCCCTGAACATTACGGCGTCGTCGGACACGAATCAAATCGCATCGGGCGAATGGGACGGAGGTCACACTCGCGGTGGCCTCCGACCAGCGACGACGCCCCCGACCACGACCACCGGACGGCGGCGCAGACGACGGCGGGGCCGCCGGTCCGGACGGACCGACGACCCCGCGCCTCGCACCACCGGCCGGTCAGCCGGCGGACCCGATCTCCTTCTCCGCAGCGAGCGCGTCCTCGATCGCCTGCTGCAGGCGGTCCTGCGCCTCGCCGTACGCGGTGAAGTCGCCGGCCTTCAGCGCCTCGTCGCTGTCGGTCATCGCGTCGTTCGCCTCCTGGAGGGCGGCGTTCAGCCGCGACTGCGCGTCACCCGACGGCGTGCTGCCGCCGCTCGGCTCCGTCGACGGCTCCGTGCTGGGCTCGGTGCTCGGCTCCGTGCTGGGCTCCGTGGACGGCTCGGTCGCCCCGTCCTCGCCCTCGACCGGCGCGGTGGGCACCTCGGTCTCGGTCCCGCCGTCGGCGTCGCCGGCCGTCGCACCCGAGTCGCCGCCGAAGACCTGGTCCAGGGCCTCGTCGAGCGTCTCCGCGTACCCGGTCTGGTCGCCGAACGCGACGAGCACGCGGCGCAGCAGCGGGTACGCCGTGCCACCGGCGGACTGGATGTACACCGGCTGCACGTAGAGCAGGCCACCACCCACGGGCAGGGTCAGCTGGTTGCCGCGCACGACGTTCGACGAGCCGCGCTCCAGGATGTTCAGCTGCTCGGAGATCGTCGGGTTCGAGTCGAAGTTGTTCTGCACCTGGCCCGGGCCCGGCACCGTCGAGTCGCGGGGCAGCTCCAGCATCCGGAGCTTCCCGTAGCCCTCCGCCACCTCGCCCGCGGTGGACCCGGCGTCGCCGTCGGCGGCCAGGTATCCCGTGAGGATCTCGCGGTCGGTGTTACCGCCCGGGATGAAGGTGCTGGTCAACGAGAACGCCGAGGATTCCTGTCCCGGCATCTGCAGCGACAGGTAGTACGGGGGCTGCTTCGCCGCGTTCGAGCCGGTCGCGCCACCGGTGGACACCGGGTCCGCCGGGTTCGCCCAGAAGTCCTGGCCGGAGAAGAACTGCCCCGCGTCCTCGACGTGGTACTGCGTCAGCAGCGTGCGCTGGACCTTGAACATGTCCTCGGGGTAGCGGATGTGGCTCATGAGGTCGCCGGAGATCTCCGACATCGGCTTCACCGACGTCGGGAAGACGTCGGACCACGCCTTGAGGACGGGGTCGTCGGTGTCCCAGGCGTACAGGTCCACCGAGCCGTCGTACGCGTCGACGGTCGCCTTCACCGAGTTGCGGATGTAGTTGACCTCCGGCGGCATCTCCACCGGCACGCCCTGCGCGGCGAGCGTCAGGGAGTCCGCCGTCGCCTCCTGCATCGGGCGGCTGGTCGAGTACGGGTACGCGTCCGAGGTGGTGTACCCGTCGACGATCCACTTGACGCGTCCGTCGACCACCGCCGGGTACATGCCCTGGTCGAGGGTCAGCCACGGGGCGACCTTCTGCACGCGGGTCATCGGGTCACGGTCGTAGAGGATCTGCGACTCGTCGGTGACGCGGTCGGAGAACAGCATCTCCTGCGAGCCGAACTTCAGCGCGTACAGCAGCTTGCTGCCGAACGACCCGACGGACGGGCCGGCGGTCACCTCCTCCGTGGGGAACGTCGTGTTGACCTGCTGGCCACCCTGCTCGTCGTCGGCCTGGTAGTCGAGCTCCCACGGCTTCGTGTCCTCCGGCGCGCCCACGATGGAGTACTCCGTGGTGGAGGGGCTGAAGTAGATGCGCGGCTCGTACCCCTTGTCGGTGAGCGCGCCCTGCGTCGGGATGCCGCCCTCGTAGAACGCGGGCTGACCGTCGGGTCCGGGCTGGTTGCCGTACGCGGCGACGACGCCGTACCCGTGGGTGAAGACGGTGTGGTCGTTCACCCAGTTGCGCTGCCCGTCGCCGAGGCCCCCGAGGTTCAGCTCGCGCACCGCGATCACGGTGTCGCGGGACTCGCCGTCGATCTCGTACCGGTCCACCGACAGGTTGTCGGCGAAGTTGTAGTACTGCTTGTTCTGCTGCAGCTGACGGAACGACGGGCTGACGATCTGCGGGTCGAGCAGACGTACCGACGCGGTGGTGTCCGCGTCCTCGCGCAGCGCGCCCTGCTCCGCCTCCGTGGTGGCGTCGTACGGCTGGGTCTCGATGTCGTCCAGACCGTACGCCGCGTGCGTGGCGTCGATGTTGCGCTGGATGTAGTCGGCCTCGAGCTCCTGGGCGTTGGGGTTCACCTGGAACCGCTGCACCACGGCCGGGTAGATGCCGCCGATCGCGATCGCCGACACCACCATGAGGCCGACGCCGATGGCCGGCAGGCGCCACGTGCCGCGGACCGCCGCCACGACGAACAGGAGCGCCACGAGCACCGCGACGCCCGTGAGGATCTCCTTCGACGGGATGACGGCGTGCACGTCCGAGTAGGACGCGCCGTTGTAGGTGGCCGCGGTGCTGCCGCCGTTCGTCGCCGTCAGCAACGAGTACCGGTCGAGCCAGTAGTTCGCGCCGATCACGAGCATGAGCGCGGAGCCCAGCACGGCGAGGTGCACGCGGGACGCGCGCGTGGTGCGCGGGGTGCCCGCCGGCACCGGCCCGAGCCGGAGCCCGCCGTACAGGTAGTGCGTCACCAGCGCGGCGATGCCGGCGATGATCACGACCGCCATGAGGAAGCTCACCATGAACCGCAGCGCGGGCAGCGAGAAGACGTAGAACCCGAGGTCGATGCCGAACTGCGGGTCCTTCTCGCCGAACGACGAGGGGTTGATCGCCAGGAGCACGCTGCGCCACTGCGCGGACGCCGCGACACCGGCGAAGAACCCGACGACGACCGGCCCGGCGATGGTCACGACGCGCCGCAGGGGCTCGATGGCCTCGCGGTACTGGTCGAGGGTCGCCTGCTCGGGCGTCGACGGCGCGTAGACCGGGCGCACCCGGTACGCGACGGCGAACGACGAGAACACGGCGGCCGCCATCACGAGGAAGCCGATGACGAACAGGACGCCGCGGGTGATCCACTCCGTCCAGATCACGTTGCCGAAGCCGAGCGCGTCGAACCACATGATCTCGGTCCAGAACTGCGCGAGCAGGAGCAGCGCGACGACGACCGCGGCGATCACGACCAGCGTGATCGCCAGAGGGCTGCGGCGGCGCTTGGCGGGCGGGCCGCCTGGCCGTCGACGGGGTGGGGCAGCGAAGGACACGGTGCGGGCACCTCACTCGTGCTCGGGACGGACGGACGTTCTGGTGTGGAACGTCCCTGTCATCCCTCAGGTTCCCACGCTTCGCGCGCGGGTGGGCGACCGGCCCTTCACTCGCCGGTCACGAGCACGTCGGAAGGTCCGTGCCCTCCCCCGCACCGATCGCCTCGATCGCGGTCCGTGCGTCGTCGAGGGTGGCCACCCGGACCACCCGCAGCCCGTCGGGGACGTGCCCGACGACCTCGTCACAGTTGTCCGCCGGGGCGAGGAACCAGTCCGCGCCGGCGTCGACCGCGCCGAAGAGCTTCTGCTGGATGCCGCCGATCGGGCCGACGAGCCCGTCGACGCTCATCGTGCCCGTGCCCGCCACGTGCGCGCCGTCCAGCTCGTCCTCGGGCGTCATCTTCGTGATGATCGCCAGCGCGAACATCGTGCCGGCGCTCGGCCCTCCGATGTCGCCCGGCCGGATGGTCACGTCGACCGGGTAGTCGTACGCCGGGTCGAGGAGCACGCCGAGCGCGGCCCGCCCGTCCCCCTCCGACGTCGTCACCGTGAGGTCCGTCGGCTCGCCGTCGCGCTCGACGCCCAGCGTGACGTCGGCGCCCGGCGTCACGTCGTCGAGGGCGGCGAGCAGGTCCTGGTGGGTCGTGACCTGGTGCCCGTCGATGCTGCGCACGACGTCCCCCGCCTCGACGACGCCGTCGGCGCCGGAGTCGGGCACGGTGCCCGCGACGGTGAGGGTGGCGGGCACCTCGTACCCCAGCTCCGTCAGCGCGGCCACGGTCGCTGCCGACTCCGACCCCGCCATCTGCGCCTGGCCGACCTCCTGCTGCTGCTCCCGCGTGGTCTGCTCCGGGAAGATCGACTCGACCGGCTGCACCGAGCGCTCGCGCGAGCCCCAGCCCCACAGCACGTCGCCGAGCAGGACGTCCCCGCCGGGCCCGCCGTAGACGGACACGGTGGTGAGTCGCAGCTCGCCCGAGACGTCGTAGGTCTCGGCGCCCTCGATCTCGACGACGGGCTTCGCCGTCGCGCTCTTGCCTCCGCTCGACGTCTCGTCCGCACCGCTCTGCACGTCCGCGCCCTGCAGCCCGAGCGTGTCCTCCGTCGGCCCCGGGGCCCGGATCGCGTAGGGCGTGGGGAGCACCAGGAGGACGGCCGCGAGGAGCGCCGTCGTCAGCAGGGAGACGCCGAGCGTCACGCTGCGGCGCGACGCACGCGCGCCAGGGAGCGTGTCCTCGTCGGGCGACGACGGGTCGTCGGGCGCGAGGATGTCGCGGTCGAAGGTCACGGGCACATCATCGCCGACGTTCCTGGACGCTGCGCTCGGTCACGGGCACGGTCGGTGGCGCGGCCGGGACCCGTCCCCGGGTCAGGGTGTCCGGGAGATCTGCGCCCAGAGCGAACCGCCGGAACCCCACGACCCGACCGGACGTCGTCGGTGGTTACGGTGAACCAGTCGGAAGACGGCCGCCGTCGCCCGACGTCCCTCCACCGCACAGCCGAGGAGCCCCGCGCATGAGCAACCTTCCCGACGACCCCGAGGGTGCCGAGGAGCGCGAGCGCATGCTGCGCTCGATGCTGGAGGGCTTCTTCGGCGACCGCACCGACGAGGTCCTCGCCCAGATGCGCGCGCAGGGCATCGACCCGGCCGCGCTCGCGGGAATGCCCGGCGCCGGCACCCCGGACCCGGCGACCATGCAGCACGTCCTCGCCCAGGTGCAGCGGCTGCTGTCCGCGTCCGGGGACGGCCCGGTGAACACCGACGTCGCGCACGACATCGCCCGGCAGGTCGCCGTCGCCGAGGGCGACCCGTCGCTCACGGGCGGCCAGGCCAAGGCCGCGACCGACGCCCTCGGCGTGGCGGAGCTGTGGCTCGACGCCGTGACCGACCTGCCGCCCGCCGGCGGTCGCGCGCACGCGTGGAGCCGCTCGGAGTGGGTCGAGGCCACACTGCCCGCGTGGAACCGGCTGGTGGCACCCGTCGCGACGTCCGTCGCCGACGCCCTCGCCACCGTGCTGCGCGACCAGCTCCCCGGGGAGCTCGGAGACGACGCGCTGGACATGCCGGGTCTCGCGGGCCTGCCCGCCGGCGCCCTGGGCGGCGGCGCGTTCGACCCCGCCCAGATGATGCGCCGTCTCGGGTCGGCCGTGTTCGGCATGCAGGTGGGGCAGGCCGCGGGGACCCTGTCGCGGGAGGTGTTCGGCGCGACCGACGTCGGCGTCCCGCTCCTGTCCGAGCCCGCCACCGTGCTGCTGCCGACCAACGTCACGGCGTTCGCCGACGGGCTCGACGCGCCGCTGGAGGAGGTGCGCCACTTCCTCGCGCTGCGCGAGGCCGCGCACGCCCGGCTGTTCACGCACGTCCCCTGGCTCGCGGCGCACCTGCACGGCCTCGTCGAGCAGTACGCGCGCGGCATCACCATCGACCTGGACGTGCTCGAGCAGCAGGTGCGCGACATCGACCCCAGCGACCCCGAGGCGCTGCGCGGCGCGCTGACCGGCGGCGTGTTCGGGCTGCAGCACACCCCCGAGCAGGAGGCCACGCTGCTGCGCCTCGAGACCGCGCTCGCGCTCGTTGAGGGCTGGGTCACGGAGGTCGCCGCCACCGCGGCCCTCCCCCACCTGCCGCACACCTACCCGCTGCGCGAGATGATCCGCCGCCGCCGCGCGGCCGGCGGCCCCGCGGAGCACACCTTCGCCACGCTGGTCGGGCTCGAGCTGCGCCCGCGGCGCTCACGCGACGCCACCGCGCTCTTCGCGCACGTCCTCGCCGAGGGCGGCCCGCAGGCCCGCGACGCCGTCTGGGAGCACCCGGACCTGCTGCCCGGCACCGCGGACCTCGACGACCCCGCCGGCTACTTCACGCGCCGTCAGGAGCAGGCGGAGGAGCAGTCCGACGTCGACGCGGCGCTGGCGCAGATCCTGGACGCCGCGGACCGCTCGGCGAAGGACGGCGACGCCGAGGACGGGGACTCCCCGAGCTCCTGACCTGTCGCCGGTCGGCCTGTCGGGACCGTCGCGCGGGGCTCGTTCCGACAGGCTCGACGGCCGGCAGGCTCAGCCGGCGGTGTCGCCGCCGGAGGGCCCGGGCTGCGCGCCGCCGTCGTCCTGGACGAAGGAGACGCCCTCGAGGAACCCGCGCGCGCGGTCGGTGCGCGGGTAGCCCTCGAGCAGCTGCCAGAAAGCGGCGCCGTGCCCCGCGTGCAGCAGGTGCGCCAGCTCGTGCAGCAGCACGTAGTCGAGCACCCACTCGGGCATCCCCTGCACGCGCGTGGAGATCCGGATCGAGCCGTCGACCAGCGTGCACGACCCCCAGCGTCGGCCCTGGTGGGGCGACCAGGACACGCTGGTCGGGTGGGCACGACCGTCCAGGTACCGCTCGGAGAGCTCCCTGGCCCGCTGGACGAGCTCGGCGTCGGACGGGCGCCGACGACGCTCCTTGTCCTCGAGCCGCGCGAGCATCTTCGCCACCCATTCACGCTCCTGGGCACGAGAGAAGCGCGCGGGAATGGCCACGACGGTGCGCTCGCCGTCGCGGTACGCGCTGACCGTGGCGGTCCGCCGGCGACTGCGCCGGACCTCCACCGACGTCATCATCGTGTCGTGGGCCACGGCACGACGGTACCGGGGAATCGTGAACTTTGTGTGTCACAACACACGAACCGGGCGGCCACGAGGCCCGGGCGTCGGGCCTGTGGACGACGCCCGGCCGGCCTCCGACGTGCGTGCCAGGGTGACCGCATGGCAGACGCCGACAGCCCGACCACCTCGGCGGGGCCCCTCCTCACGCTGCGCCCGGCGACCCCGGTCCTCGACCACGGAGCCGGCGAGGTCCAGCTCGGGACGGACCCTCGCTGGAGCCTCGTCCTGTCCGGGCTGGACGACCACGAGGCGCGGTGGCTGCGCGACGCCGGCGCGCGGCGGCACCGCTCCCTGGCCCGCGGCGCGCGGCACTGGGGCGTGAGCCCCGAGCGCCAGGAGCAGATAATGCGCGCGCTGGCCGACGGAGGGTTCCTCGTCCGCGCCGCCCCGGACCGGCCGCTCGAGGCCGCGGACGCGGCGCCGGGCTGGACCCCGGACGCCACCGTGCTGGGCGCGCTGCGCCCCGACGGTGCGGGCACGGCCACGCTCGCCGTCCGCGGCGCCCGCGTCGTCGGGGTGCGCGGCCTCGGCCGGACCGGCACCGCCCTGGCCGGCCTCCTCGCGGGCGCCGGCGTCGGCACCCTCGTGCTCGACGACCGCGACCCCGTCCAGGTGGGCGACCTGGGGCTCGGGGGCCACGCACCCGGCGACGTCGGTCGCCCGCGGGAGCAGTCCGCCGCCGCTCGGCTCGCGTCCGCGCACCCGCGCCTGCGCGTCGGCAGCGCGCTGCCGGTCACGGCGGCCGGCGAGCCCCGCCTGCCGGACGCCGTCGTGGTGGTGGAGGGTCACGCCGCGCGCCCGGAGCGCTACGAGCGGCTGCTCGGCGCCGGGGTCCCCCACCTCCCGGTCGTGGTGCGGGAGGCCGACGTGGTGGTCGGCCCGCTCGTGCTGCCGGGCCGCTCGCCGTGCGTGGGGTGCTGCGACCGTCACGCCGCCGACGCGGACCGGCGCTGGCCCTTCGTCGCCGCGGACCTCGCGCTCCGCCCGGACGACGACGTCGCCCACGAGACCATGCTGGCGGCGACGGCCACGGCGCTCGCGGCCGGGCAGGTGCTCGCGCTGCTCGACGGCGCGATGCCCGCGACCGTGGGGCGCAGCCTCGAGGTCGCGCTGCCCGAGGCGGTACCGCGGGCGCGGGACGTCGCGCCGCACCCGGACTGCGGGTGCACCCGCCTGCCGGAATGAGGACAGGCCCCGGGCGAGACCGCGGAGAGCCGGCCGCACGCGGTGCGGGCGCGCTCCCCGAGGTCTCGCCGGAGGCCTGTGATGGTTCCTACCTGGTCAGCACGCCGGGGGTCCCGGGCGCACTGCGCGGTCATGCTGCGACGGTCTCCGACTTCCGGGGCCGGCCGCGACCGCGCTTGCGGGCCACGACCTTGCCGTCGACGAAGACCTCACCACCCCAGACGCCCCAGGGCTCCTGCCGCTCGAGGGCACCGGCGAGGCAGCCGGCCTGCAGCGGGCAGCCACGGCACAGCGCCTTGGCCTCCTCGACCTGGGTGGTGTGCTCGGCGAACCAGAGCTCCGGGTCGTTGGTACGGCACGGCAGCAGCGCCGCGAACTGGCGATCGAGCTCGGCCACCTCGGCCGGGCTCTGGGTGAGGGGTTGATGCGGGGTCCAGGGGCCGTTTCCGCCCTGGGGGATCGTGTCGAGCAGCCGCTCGTCCAACAGCTGTGCGAGACGCACGAGTTCCTCCGTCAGGTCCTGAGTGTTGATGTGAACGTCGGTGTTCAGGACCTGCGGGTGGACCTCTGGAGTCAGAGGTCCGGCTCGAACGACCTGGTGAGGTCTTCTTCCCTGGGCGGAAAGACGAAGGCCGCGGGTCCCGGGGGGACTCCGCGGCCTGGATCCGGTTCTAGACCGGATGTCTCCAGGAGGCGGAGTCGGGTGCGATGTGGAGATCGGCGTTGCCTGCTCCGTGCTGACGCGCGCGGAACGGACGGACGGCGTCAAGCTCGCCACGGGCAGACGTGTACCCGGGCGCGCCGGCAGACGCGGTCGCCATCACGATCTGAGTCATCGTGTCCATCTTGTGCACCCACCTCCTCACTGCTCTCGGACCTCCGCCTCTCGGCAGACGCCACTCCGTCTGGGACTCTCCGAGCATAGACGGCCCCGCCCAGGCCGCCACATCTTTTTCGAGATTTTCTTCGACGAGTTTTTTCGGGCACCCGTTCAGGCCCCCGAGGAGGTCGCCGCCTCCAGCGGGCCGATGACCTTCAGGTCACCCAGGCAGCCCTCCACGGCGGCCGCGACACCCGCGTCGTCGAGCCCATCCGGGACCGCCCGGACCTGCAGCCCGCCGTCCCCGCGGCTCGCGTCGAAGCCCTCGTCGACGAGGCAGTCCACCTGGACCTGCTGCAGGTCCTGCACCTCGGCCCTGGTGATCAGCCCGTCCTCGAGGATCTCGGTCCCCCGGTCGGTCGTGACCCGTTCGAGGGCCTCGGTGAAGCCCTCGGGCATCACGTGCGCGGCGTGACCCTCCGAGGTCCCCTGAGATCCGCCGTGGTCGGCGTGGTCGCCGCCGCCACGCGGGCCGTTGCCGTCACCCGGCTCGCCGCCGCCGGCGGAGCAGGCCGCCAGCAGCACGGCCAGGACGACGCCGGCGCCCGCCGTCAGCGCCGTGCGGGTACGACGGCTGTCGGGACGGGGGCACCGGGAACGGTGGGGCGGGAACCGTGCCGGGAACATGGAGGACACCTCTCGTCGGGGACGGACCCCGACAATCTGGCAGCCCTGCGACCTGCCTACAAGACCTTTCGGCAGGTCCGCTCACAAATACGGGTTATGCCGTACGTGCTCAGCCGGCCTGCTCCGCCACGATCGCGAGGATCGTCGGCCCGTACCGGTCGATCTTCGCCGGGCCCACGCCGTTCACACGCGCGAGCTGCGCCACCGACGTCGGCTTGAGCTCCGCGATGGCGGCCAGCGTGGCGTCGCCCAGCACCGTGAACGCCGGCTTGTCCGTCTCGCGGGCCACCGACAGCCGCCACTCGCGCAGCGCGTCGAACAGGGCGACGTCGTGCTCCCCCGTGAGCAGCTGGCGCGCCTGGCCGCGCACCGCCCGCCCGCGGCCGCGCCGGTCCGACGGGTCGTCCGGCCACAGCCCGTCGAGGAAGCGGGTGCGCTTGCGCGTGGCCCGGCCGCCCGGGTTGCGGGACCGCGCGAACGACAGCTCCAGGTGCTCGCGGGCGCGGGTGATCCCCACGTACAGGAGGCGGCGCTCCTCGGCGACCGCCTCGTCCGTCTCGGCGAGCGAGATCGGCATGAGCCCCTCGCTCACCCCCGCGAGGAACACGGCGTCCCACTCGAGCCCCTTCGCCGCGTGCAGCGACGCCAGCGTGACGCCCTCGACGGTGGGTGCGTGCTGCGCCGAGGCCCGCTCCTCCAGCTCGCCGACGAGGGTGGCCATCGTGGCCGGCGCGTCCTGCGGGGCGGTGGCCGCGACGTCGTCGGCCAGCCCGACGAGCGCCTGCATCGCCTCCCACCGCTCGCGCGCGGCGCCCCGCGCGGCGGGCGGCTGCTCCGTCCAGCCGGCGGTGGTGAGCACGTCGCGCACCTGCTCGGGCATCGGCTGGTCCGGGTCGGCGGACCGGGCCGCGCCGCGCAGCAGGACGATCGCGTCGCGCACCTCCTTGCGCTGGAAGAACCGCTCGCCCCCGCGGACGAGATAGCTGATTCCGGCGTCCGCGAGCGCCGACTCGAACGCCGCCGACTGCGCGTTGGTGCGGTAGAGCACCGCGATCTCGCTGGGCCGCACGCCCGACGCGATCAGCCGGCCCGCGCGGGCCGCGATCCCCGTGGCCTCCGCGTCGTCGTCGTCGTAGGCCGTGAAGCTCGCGGGCGGACCCGCCGGGCGCTGCGCCACCAGCTCCAGCGCCCCGGGGACCCGGCCGCGGCGCAGCACCTGGTTCGCGAGGTGCACGACCTGTGGCGTGGAGCGGTAGTCGCGCACCAGCCGGACCACCTGGGCCTCGGAGTAGGTCCGCGTGAAGTCGAGCAGGTAGTGCGGCGTCGCGCCCGTGAAGGAGTAGATGGTCTGCGAGGGGTCGCCCACCACGCAGAGCTCCTTGCGGTCCCCGAGCCACTGGTCGAGCAGGAACTGCTGCAGCGGCGAGACGTCCTGGTACTCGTCGACGACGAAGTGGCGGTACTGCGAGCGCACCTCGTCGGCCACCTGCCGGTGGGAGTTCAGCATGTCGGCGAGCATGAGCAGGACGTCCTCGAAGTCGATGACGCCGCGCTCGGTCTTGACGTCCTCGTACGCCGTGATGAGGCGGGCGACCGTCTGGTGGTCGTAGCCCGACGGCGCGGGGCGGTCGTCGACCTGGGCCGCCTTCACGTAGTCCTCCGCCGTGACGAGCGACACCTTGGCCCACTCCACCTCGGAGGACAGGTCGCGCACGGCGACCCGGTCGACGCTGACGCCGACGCGGCGGGCGGCCTCGGCGACCGCGGGCGCCTTGTGCTCGAGGATCCGCGGCGGCGCGCCGCCCACGACGCGTGGCCAGAAGTAGCCGAGCTGACGCAGCGCCGCCGCGTGGAAGGTGCGCGCCTGCACGCCCACCACCCCCAGGTCGCGGAGCCGGGTGCGCATCTCCCCCGCCGCCCGGGCGGTGAACGTCACCGCGAGCACCGACGTCGGCTTGTAGGTGCCGTTCCGCACGCCGTAGGCGATGCGGTGCGTGATCGCGCGCGTCTTGCCCGTGCCCGCGCCCGCGAGCACGCACACCGGCCCCGTCAGGGCCAGCGCCACGTCGCGCTGCTCGGGGTCGAGGGCGTCGAGGATCGCGTCGGGATGAAGCGGGGCGCTCGGGGAGTTGGTGGTGGTCGGCATCGTCTGCGATTCTCGCAGCCGTCGCCGACACCCCGCTCCCGTCGTCCCCAGCCGCCGTCACAGGAGGATCCCGATGACCGTCGTCACGCCGCAGCTCCCCGCCCCGGGCACCGTCACCATGTACTCGACCGCGTGGTGCGGGTACTGCCGGCGGCTGCGCACCCAGCTCGACTCCGAGGGCATCGGGTACACGGTGGTCGACATCGAGGAGCAGCCGGGGACGGCGGAGTTCGTGGAGCAGGTCAACGACGGCAACCGCACCGTCCCGACCGTCGTCTTCCCCGACGGCACCGCAGCGACCAACCCGTCGCTGCTCGACGTGAAGGCGCGCCTGACCGCCTGACCCGCCGTCGGAGGCCGCGTCAGCCGGGCAGCTCCTCCCCGTACCACTCCTCCACGAGGGCGCGGGCGATCGACGGCCGGCCCGGCAGGCCCACCTCGCCCGCAGCCACGCCCGCGGCCAGCTCCTCGCGGGTGAACCAGCGCGCCGCGGTCACCTCCGCGCCGTCCACCTCGACGTCGGTCGCCACGGCCCGCGCCCGGAACCCGAGCATGAGCGACGCGGGGAACGGCCACGGCTGGCTGCCGCGGTAGACGACGTCGCCGGGCGCGTCGCCGATCACGACCGACGTCTCCTCGGCGACCTCCCGGCGCACCGCCTGCTCCAGACCCTCCCCCGGCTCCACGTAGCCGGCGAGCGTCGAGTAGCGGCCCTCCGGCCAGTGCGCGGCGTGCCCCAGCAACAACCGGTCGGCGTCGTCGACGACCGCCATGATCACCGCCGGGTCGGTGCGCGGGTAGACCTCGACGTCCTGCGCCACGCAGCGGCGCACCCAACCGGCCTGCTCGACGACGGTCGGCTCGCCGCACCGCGGGCAGCGCTCGTGCGACGCGTGCCACGCGGCCAGGGCCACCGCCTCCGCGGCGAGCGCGTCACCACGCCGCCCGCCCACCTCGCGCAGCCCGGCCCACGCGTGCTCGCGCGCCAACCGCGAGGCGGGCGCGGCCGGGGAGACGCCCTCGATCCCCACGGCGTCGGCGTCCGCCTCGTCGGGCAGCACGAGGCCCAGCAGCCCCGCGCCGTCCTGCTCGCCGAGGAACAGCCAGCGGTGCCCGGGCACGTGCGCGTCGGGCCGGTCGGCCCGCTCGGGCTCGGCCGGGAGCCCGTCGACCGCCGCGACGTCGACGAGGAGCAGGTCGCCCGCGGCGTCGACGGCGACGCGGCCGCGCAGCACCAGCACGACCCGGGTGGCGGGGTCGCCCAGCAGCCGGGCCAGCAGCCCCGGCTCGGCGCGGCGCTCGGCCGCCCGGTCGTGGGTGGCGTGCGTGAAGGAGAGGTCGGGGATCGCAGAGGGGGCCGTCACGCCTCGACCGTACCCGCGGCGGCGGGCCCCGGGCGCACGGCGTGAGGACGGTGGGACGACGGCGGACACGCGCGCCGCGGTGCTCCCGGGCGGACCCCGGCAGCGTCTACGGTGGGCGGGTGCCACGCAGTCCGCTCGCCCTCGCCGCCCTCGCGACGGCCGCCGTCCCGGGCCTGGACGCCCGCTCGGTCCGCCCCGAGGAGCTCCCGGGCGACTACGACGTCGCCGTCGTCACGGCAGACGACGGCGTCGACTGGCTCGTGCGCGCGCCCCGCACCACCATGGCCGGCGCCGCCCTCGAGGCCGAGACCGAGCTGCTCGAGGCGCTGCACCTGTACGTCGACGCCGGCGTGCTGCCCTTCACCGTGCCGCAGGTGGCCGGCTTCGCGCTGCTGCCCGAGGGCGGGCGCGCCGTCGTGCACCGGCACGTGACGGGCACCGCGCTCGACCTCGAGGCCCTGCGGCCCGGCCCCGGCCTCGCCGCCGACCTCGGCCGCACCCTCGCCGCGGTGCACGAGCTGCCCGCGTCCGTCGTCGAGTCGTGCGGGCTGCCGTCGTACACCGCGGCCGAGTACCGCGAGCGCCGCCTGGTCGAGCTCGACGAGGCGGCCGCGACCGGCAAGGTGCCGCCCACGCTGCTGCGCCGCTGGGAGGCCGCGCTCGAGGACGTGGCCCTCTGGCGCTTCCAGCCCGTCGTCGTGCACGGGGACCTCGCCACCGACCAGATGCTCGTCACCGGTGGGCGGGTCACCGCCATCAGCGGCTGGTCCGACGCCCGCGTGGCCGACCCGGCCGACGACCTCGCCTGGCTGCTCGTCGCCGCCCCGCCGGACGCGGTCGACTCGATCATGGAGGCCTACCAGCTGCGCCGCACCGAGCTGCACGACGCGCGCCTCGTCGACCGCGCGCTGCTCGTGGGCGAGCTGGCGCTGGCCCGCTGGCTGCTGCACGGCGTCCGCCGCGGCCTGGGCGACGTCGTCGCCGACGCCGAGGCCATGCTCGCCGACCTCGACGAGGCCACCCGCGAGGACGCCCCCGCCTGACCGGCCTCACCGACCCGCGCGCGCCGGTGCGAGGTCGCGGAAACCGCGGGCTCACCACTTCGGGACGGGCCGAAACACGACCTCAACACCACGGCGACGTGGCCACAACCTGCGGCGACGAGACTCGGCGGCACACCAGCGCCTCCACTCCCGCCGAAGGGTCCGCCATGTCGTACGTGATGCCGCAGGACTTCGTCTCGCAGATGATCGCCACCGGCGAGAAGAAGCTGTTCATGTCCGCCCGGGACACGCTCATCCGCTCGTTCATGGGCGGGGCCATCCTCGCCCTGGCCGCCGCGATGGCCGTGACCATCTCGACGAACACCGGGAACCCGCTGCTCGGGGCGGCCTTCTTCCCGATCGGCTTCATCATGCTCTACCTGATGGGCTTCGACCTGCTCACCGGCGTCTTCACGCTGGTGCCGTTCGCCGTCATCGCCCGCCGCCCGGGCGCCACCTGGGCCGGTATGTGGCGCAACTGGGGCCTCGTGTTCTGCGGCAACTTCGCCGGCGCGTTCACCGTCGCCGTGCTCATGGCGATCACCTTCACGTACGGGTTCTCCACGCCGCCCAACGAGATCGGGCAGGCCATCGGGCACATCGGCGAGGGGCGCACCGTCGGGTACGCCGACCACGGCGCGGCCGGGATGCTCACGCTGTTCGTGCGCGGCGTGCTGTGCAACTGGATGGTCTCGACCGGCGTCGTCGCGTTCCTCATGTCGAAGGACACGATCAGCAAGGCCGTCGTGATGTGGATGCCGGTGTTCCTGTTCTTCTACATGGGCTTCGAGCACTCCGTGGTGAACATGTTCCTGTTCCCCTCGGGCCTGCTGCTCGGCGGCGACTTCACCGTCATGGACTACCTGGTCTGGAACGAGATCCCGACCGTGCTCGGCAACCTCGTCGGCGGCCTGACGTTCGTCGGGCTGCCCCTGTACCTCACGCACTACCGCACCCGGCCCGAGCGCCGTCGTCCCGCGCCGGTCGAGACCGTCGCCGAGGAGCGCGTGGCCACGCCGGTCGGCTGAGCCGCCGCCCCCGCCGCCGTCAGACAGCAAACCCCCGAACGAAGGACACCCGTGGACCCGATCATGACCAAGGCCGCCGCGGCCGAGCAGGTCGTCACCGCCCGCCTCCGCTCCGGCCTCACCTGGCAGGAGATCGCCGACAAGGTCGGCGCCCCGGTCGTCTGGACGACGGCCGCCCTGCTCGGCAACCACCCGATGACGGCGGACCAGGCCTCCGCGGCGTGCACGCTGCTCGGCCTGGGCGAGGACGTCGCCGAGGCCCTGCGGCTGCAGCCCTACCGCGTGCGCGACGAGGCCGTGCTCACCGACCCGACGATCTACCGCTTCACCGAGGCGCTGGCCGTGTACGGGCCGGCGCTCAAGGAGCTCATCCACGAGGAGTTCGGCGACGGGATCATGTCGGCGATCAACTTCCAGGTCGACATCGCCCGGCGCGCCCACCCGGACGGCGACCGGGTGGTGGTGACCCTCGACGGGAAGTTCCTCGACTACCGCTGGTGAGCCCTACCGCTGGTGCGGCGCGCCCCGCACCAGCGCCTCCAGCTCGGCCTCGTCGAGCAGGCGTCGGGGGCGGACGGTCGTGCCGCTGGAGACGTAGACGAACGCGGCGGAGACCTTGTCGAGCGGCAGCCCGGTGTAGCGGGACCAGGCGAGCCGATAGACCGCGAGCTGCACCTCGCGGGCGGAGCGCGCGCCCGCGTCGCGGGGCTCGTGCCCGGTCTTCCAGTCCACGACGACGACGGCCGGCGGCTCGCCCTCCGCGGGGGGCGGCGCGTCGTCGTCGGGGAAGACGGCGTCGATCCGGCTGCGCAGCATGACGCCGCCCACCGGGGTCTCGACGTCGACCTCGACAGCGAGCGGGGTACGGGACGCCCACACGGACTCCGTGAAGCGCTGCCGCAGCGTCTCCAGATCGACGTCCGGTGCGATCTCGCCGTCCTCTGCGCCCGGCAGGTCGTCGACGTCGACCAGGGACGACGAGGTGAAGAACCGCTCCACCCACTCGTGGAAGTGCGTGCCGCGGCGGGCGTGCACCGTGGGCTCCTGCGGCACCGGCCGGCGCAGCTGGAGAGCGAAGCCGTCGCGGTCCCCGGCGAGCCGGACCAGGCCCGACGCCGACACGTGCGCCGGCATCTCGACCTGCCGCGCCCCCCGCTCCCCGCGCTCCACGAGCAGCGTGCGGGTCAGCAGCACCAGGTCGCGCCCCGCCGCGTCGCGCAGCACGCCGGTCGCGGCGCCCTCGCCCTCGGCTCTCGCGAGGTCGGCGCGCGCCGCGTCGACCCGGGCCGCCGACGCCCGCAGGACGGCGCGCGGCGTCGGGCCTTCGGCGTCGTCGGGCCCGGGTGGTGCTCCGGCCGCAGGGTGCTCGGCGTCGTCCGCCGCTCCGCCCCCGGCGGCCTGCTCCGGCGCGGGCCAGGGCGCGGCGTGCTCCACGGCGTCGCGGGGGTTGCCCGTCGCCGGGTCGGGCTGGTCGGCCCAGCCGCCCGCGTCGACCACCCCGGCCTCGACGAGCTCCGCGAGGAACGGCGAGACGCGCCGCGGCGTGCTGCCCGTGCCCCACCAGTGCGCGGTGAGGAACAGCTCGCGGCGTGCGCGCGTGAACGCGACGTAGGCGAGCCGCCGCTCCTCGGCGAGCCGGTGCGTGCCGCTGTCCGCGCGGAACTGGTCGCGCCGGGCGGCGAGGTCCTTGGTGTCGGCCGCCTCAGCCCAGGTGAACTCGGGCAGGTCCGGGGCGTCGCCGCGCAGGTGGTACGGCAGCGCGGAGACGTCGGTGAGCCAGCCGCTGTCCAGGCGCCCCTGCGCCGACTCCGCCTGGCTCGGGAACACGCCGTCCACCAGCCCGGGCACCGCCACCACGTCCCACTCCAGCCCCTTCGCGGCGTGCGCGGTGATGACCTGCACGGCGTCGGGGTCGGGCTCGCGGACCGGCATGTCGAGCCCGCGCTCCTGGTCGCCGGCCACGCCGAGCCACGCGAGGAACGCGCCGAGCGTCGCGACGTCGGCCGACTGCGCGAAGCTCGCGGCGACGTCGCGGAACGCGTCGAGGTGCTCGCGCCCGCGCAGGCTCACGCCCGCGGCGGCCCCGCCGCCCCCGGGGCCGGTCACCGGG
This sequence comes from Isoptericola sp. NPDC019571, assembly GCF_044389385.1. Lineage (NCBI taxonomy): Bacteria > Bacillati > Actinomycetota > Actinomycetes > Micrococcales > Promicromonosporaceae > Isoptericola > Isoptericola sp. NPDC019571. The sequence goes on along the minus strand of NZ_JBIRXZ010000015.1, from coordinate 34,231 downwards.
GTGAGCGTGTCCGCGAGCACCTGCGCCGTGGCGACCTCGACGTCGAGCCCGAGCGCGCGCTCGGCCGCCACCACCAGCTCGGGCAGCGAGAGGTAGGTGAGGCCCCGCAGCTCGCGCAGCAGCCGGGCGAGGGCGGCCAGCCGGCCGTGGCCCGCGGCGGACAGGACGCGGCCGTCGCGGGCGGGGCGGCCCGGCGCCGGCAGGTCGTCGAGCGCGTCGACGATCGAGCGGTGGTCCACGACGTCGCCCTCGACGACGACGGGGGCGTCGCCGTCCTCCCCCTCCGGGACCTCGTCCCGTGCCGCGGTGCGGTCGCCCGGCCGTGCGCCGTCGGCGCGGGCCAGGTCCGACGCCCACGAGCCGAGGGCGTGCAGGTCCGCGGCGCCGAGGTTGACCCGCGGCCCGGTGAGGAGCCGCAGCAGCGAGTCACCGCGCGACGGGTCGTGCACGGCCTCGAGCAGCGCGACGACGTCCACCACCTCCGGCGTGGACAGCAGCCCGCCCAGGCCCACGACCTCGACCGGCAGCCCGCGGCGGCGCAGCGCGACCTCGACCGCCGCGAACTGCGACCGCGCCCGGCACAGCACGGCGGCCGTCACCCGGTCGGAGCCGTCCCGGCGGGTCGCGCGGCGCCAGCGCGCCGCGACGAACTCCGCGGCCGCCTCCGCCTCCTCCTCGCTCGTGGCGGCGACGTGCGCGCGCACGACGCCCGTCCCCGCGCCGGGCCGCAGGTCGAGCGGCGGGACGTCGACGCCCGTGCCGGTGTGCCGCGCGCGCTCGCGCAGCGGCGCCGCGGCGACGTTCGCGGCCGCGAGCACGGCCGCGTCGTTGCGCCACGACGTGCTCAGGTAGCGCACGGCGGCCGGCGCTCCCCCGCGCGTGCGGAACCGCTCGCCGAAGCGGGCCAGCCCCGACGCCGAGGCGCCCCGCCAGCCGTAGATCGACTGGTGCGGGTCGCCCACCGCGGTCACGGCGTGCCCGCCGCCGAACAGCCCGGCGAGCAGCTCGACCTGGGCGTACGACGTGTCCTGGTACTCGTCGAGCAGCACGACCGGGAAGCGGGAGCGCTCCGTGGCCCCGACCGCCGGCACCGACCGCGCGAGCTCGGCCGCGAACGCGATCTGGTCGCCGAAGTCCAGCGAGTCCGCGACACGCTTGCGACGCCGGTACTCCGCGACGAGGTCGAGCAGGCGGGTGCGTTCCGCCACCGAGTCGATCAGCCCCTGGATCTCCTTGGTCCGCTTCTTCTGCCGTGGGCCGAGCGGCAGTGCGTCCAGGCGGGCGACGACGTCGGCCAGCGCGTCGCGCGCCTCGTCCACGGGCAGCAGGTGCTCGCCGAGCTCGCCCGACAGCGCCAGGACGGCCCCGGTGACGGTGCTCACCGCCTTGTCGGTGCCGAGGTCGTCGGCCCACGACTCCACGACCTGCGCCGCGAGCTGCCACTGGTTCGCCTCGCCCAGCAGGCGAGAGCCCGGCTCGATGCCGAGCCGCAGCCCGTGGTCGGCGACCAGCGACGCCGCGTACGCGTTGTACGTCGCGACGGTGGGCCGCGCGAGCAGGTCGAGCCCCGACGTCGCGCGGCCCTGCGCGCGGGCGAGCTGCGCGAGACGGGACTGCACCCGCTGGGTGAGCTCCGCCGCCGCCTTGCGCGTGAACGTCAGCCCGAGCACCTCCTCGGGCGCCACGAGCTCGTTCGCGATGAGCCACACCACGCGCGCCGCCATCGTCTCCGTCTTGCCCGACCCGGCCCCGGCGACGACGAGCACGGGCTCCAGCGGCGCCTCGATGACGGCGACCTGCTCGTCCGTGGGCGAGGGCCGCCCGAGCAGCTTGGCGATGTCGCGGGCGGACAGCCGCGGCTCCGCGGGAGCGCGGCGCCCGGACGTTCCGGGGCCGTCGTCCGCCGTCGCGCCGCCGAGCAGCGAGTCGCCGAGCAGCGCGGCGTCGTCGAACAGCACCGCGTCCGGCGACGCGAGGCCCACGCCGGCGAGCTCCGGGAACCCGAGGCCGGCCTCGCGGCCCGGCTCGCCCAGCGCGGCCCACGTCTCGTCCGCGAACGCCCCGGCGAGGTCGTCGCGACCGCCGTGGGGGCGGTCGTCCTGCGGCTCGGGAACGGCCGGGCCGGTGGTGCCGTCGCCGGTCACTCGATCACGTTCCTTCCCTCGGGCTGCACGGGGCACGACCGGCGCACGGGGCACATGGGGCACAGGTCGTTCTCGTGCGCGGTGAAGCGGCCCGCCGCCATCGTGTCGGCGGCGCTCTCCACCAGCGCCCGCGCCCAGCTCGACCCGTCCTCGCCGACCTGCAGCGCGGGCTGGTCGCGCAGCGTCGGCGCCACGGTCGGCGTCCCCACGTACACGAGCCGCGCCCCCGCGCTGGGCGTGCCGGGCGGCAGGTCGAGCGCACCCTCGGACACCGCGAGCTGGTACGCGCCGAGCTGCGGGTGCTCGGTGGCCTTCGCGCGGGCGGGCGCGCTGCGGCCGGTCTTGAGGTCGGCCACCGTCACGCCGTCGTCGCCCGCGTCCTCGACGCGGTCGATCTTGCCGCGCAGGCGGGCCCGCCCCACGGTGAGCTCGAAGGCCGGCTCCACGAGCAGCGGGTCGCCCGCCTCCCCGTAGTAGGCGGCGAGGCGCTCGATCATCTGCTCGGCGCGGTTCCGCAGCTGGCGCGACGGCCAGCCGTCGGGCAGCGCGAGCTCCGGCCAGCGCCGGTCCAGCTCGGCGCGCAGCTCGCCGAGCGACGCCTTCGGCAGGTCCTCCGCGATCGCGTGGACCAGCGTGCCGAGCGTCTGGTGCGTGGCGTCGGGTGCCGTGGCCCCCGCCGACTCGAACGCCCACTTCAGCGCGCACGTGCTCACGGTCTCCACCTTGGACGGCGAGACCGTCACGACGTCGTCCGGCCCCCACAGCGGCGCGTCGCTGGAGGTCGCGGCCACGCCGTACCAGGTGCGCGGGTCGGCCTCGGCGATCCCCGCGTCCACCAGGTCGGCGAGCAGCGCGGCGGCCACGTCGACCGGTCCGTCGTCATCGGTACGGCCGCCCGCACGGACGAGCGTCGCGCGCGCCTCGGCCACCACGCCGCGCAGGTCGAGCGGCGGGCCCACGGTCACGCGGCGCGGGTCGGCCCCCTCGGCGCCCGCCCGGTCGCCGTCGGGCGGTTCGACCAGGTCGAGGAACACCGACGGCGCGTCCTCGGCGTCCTCGACCGCCGTCACGACCAGCCGGCGCCGCGCCCGCGACGTCGCGACCGCGAACGCCCGCAGCTCGTCCGCGAGCACCTGGCGGCGGGCCTCCGGGCCCATGCCGTGCGCGTCGTCGGAGCGCCCGGCGAGCAGCTCCACGAGCGCCTGCGAGCCGAGCAGCGAGTCGCGCAGCCGCAGGTCCGGCCACACGCCGTCCTGCACGCCCACGACCACGACGACGTCCCACTCGCGCCCCGCCGCGCCCGCCGGGGTGAGCGCCTCGACCGCGTGCGCGCCCACCGCGGACGCCGCGAGCGAGTCGGCGGGCAGGTCCTGCGACGCGAGGTAGTCGACGAAGGCGGCGACCGGGGCGCCGGGCATGCGGTCCACGTACGTCTCGGCCGCGCGGAACAGGGCCAGGACGGCGTCCAGGTCGCGGTCCGCGCGCGCCCCGGCAGGGCCGCCCGCCAGCGCCTGGTCGCGCCACCGGTCCGCGAGCCCGGTGGCCGCCCACACCGCCCACAGCACGGTCTGCGCGGTGGCGCCCAGCTCGCCCGCCGCCGCCCGGCCCGCGGCCAGCACCCGCGCGACGGCGTGCGGGCCGCGCCGCACCGGCGTCGGCAGCGTCTCCGCGCGCGCCGGGTCGTCCAGCACCTCGACCAGCAGCGCGTCCGACGACCGTCCGCCGCCGCCCGACAGCTCCTCCGCCCGCAGCGCGCGCCGCAGGCGGCGCAGCGCCACCGCGTCGAGCCCGCCCACCGGGGACGTGAGCAGCAGCGCCGCCGTCTCGGCGTCGAGGGCGGAGCCCACGCCGGGCTCCCCGAGCTCCTCCGCGAGCAGCCGGTCCACGCCGCCGCCGGCCGCGCACACGCGCAGCGCCGCCAGGAGGGGCGACGCTGCCGGCTCGTCGCGCAGGGGCAGGTCCGAGCCGAGCAGCGCCACCGGCACCGACGCCGCGACCAGGTCGCGGCGCAGCGAGGCCAGCCGGTCGCCGCTGCGCGCCACGACCGCCATCCGCTCCCACGGCGTGCCGTGCAGCAGGTGCTCCGCGCGCAGCTCCCGCGCCACGAACGCGGCCTCCTGCGCCGGCCCGGCGAGCACCGCGACCTGCACGCCCGACGGCCCCACGGCCTCGGGCCCGTCCCCCGCGCCGGGCGACGCCGCAGCCCTCGACCCGTCCTCGCCGTCCGCGTCCGGGCCGCCGTCGCCCACCGGACCGTCGTCGTCGGGCCGCGGGGCGGCGCCGCGGTGCAGGGCGCCGGAGACGGTCGCGATGCGCGACGTCACGGCCCGCGTCACCTCCCGCAGCCCCACCGGCTGCCGCCACGCGGTGCCCAGCACCACGGTGCGCGCGTCGAACGCCCCCACGACGCCGGCGCGCGCGGGCGCGGCGGCGCGCCCGACCAGACCCGGGGACGCGCCGCGGAACCCCTGCACCGCGGAGTCCGGGTCGGCCAGCAGCACGAGCCGGGCCCCGGCGTCGTGCAGCACGTGCAGCAGCCGCGCCGTGGCGACGGTCGCCTCCTGGTAGTCGTCCACGACGACGAGGTCCCAGGACGGGCGCGGCACGTCCGGCAGCTCGTCGTCCCAGCCCGCGAGGGCGTGCGCCGCCTCGTCGATCACGCCCGCCGGGTCGTACCGGGCGCCCGCGTCCGGCGTGCCGAGGCGCAGCGTCGTGACGTCCAGGTACTCCTCGTAGAGCCGCGCGGCGAGCACCCACTCGGGGCGGTCGTGCCGGCGGCCCAGCTCGTCGAGGTCCACCGGGCCGAGCCCGCGCTCTGCGGCGCGCATGAGCAGGTCGCGCAGCTCCTGCCGCAGCCCGCGCAGGCCGAGCGACTCCTCGGGCAGCCCCGGCGGCAGCGCGAGGTCGGTCCCCTCCCCGGACAGGTGCCCCTCGAGCAGCTCGGCCAGCACCAGGTCCTGCTCCGGCCCGGAGACCAGCGTCGGCGCGGCGTCACCGTGCGCCGCAGCCCGCGACCGCAGCACCGCGAACGCCGCCGACGCGGGCGTGCGCACCATCGGGGCCCCGACCGTGCGGCCCGCGCGCGCGGCCACCTCGTCGCGCAGCCGTGCGGCCGACCGGCGCGACGCCGCGAGCACCAGCACGCGCGACGGATCGACGCCGCGCACCCCCTCGCCGCCCGCCATGGCCCGCACCGCCACCGCCGTCGCGACCGTCGTCCGCCCCGTGCCCGGCGCGCCGACCACGAGCGTGACGTCGCCGGCGAGCGCCGTCTCCACGGCCGCCTCCTGCGTGGCGTCCAGCACGACGTCGGCGCTACCGACGGCGGCGGGCTCCGGCGCCACGAGGCGCACGGCGGTGGAGGGAGCTGACGTCACGGGACCGATTCGACCATGCCCCACCGACAGCCCCACCGACAGCCCGACCGACCCGACCGCCCCGCCCCGTGCGACGAGCAGTTTCACCCTCCGCTGACAAGCGCCGTCCGGGCCGGTCGCGGCGCGCGGCCGTGGCTAGGATCGACGAGACGTCCGGGACGACCGGGAACGACGGACGGCCGCTAGACGGCCGACAGACACGCGCCGGCACGACCGGCGCGGCTCGCGAAGGAGACAACGTGGAGATCACGATCGGTGTGCAGAACCTGGCCCGCGAGCTGGTCGTCGAGACCGACCAGACGGCGGAGGACGTGACCGCCGCGGTGCGCAGCGCGATCGCCGACGGGGGGCTCCTGGAGCTCACCGACTCGCGGGGGCGCACCATCCTCGTGCCGACCGCCACGATCGGCTACGTCGAGGTGGGCGCCACCGAGCAGGCCCGGGTGGGCTTCGGCGCCCTCTGACCGTCGGCGCGGCGTCGGCGCGGCGTCGGTCGGCGTCGGTCGGCGTCAGGCGGCGAGGCCGAGGCGGTCCATCCGGCGCGTGTGCTCGGCGGTGAGCCGCGAGACGAGCCACGCCTGCGCGGACGCGCCGCCATCGTCGCTGGCCGCCCGCGCGCGGGCGGCCAGCGCGGCCAGCGGCGGGTGCGCCGCGAGCAGCACGGGGACGAGGCCCAGCGCCTCGCCGACGACGCGGCGCCCCCACAGCGCCAGGCGCGAGGCGAGCACGCCGTCCGCCGCGGCGGCCCCCGCCAGCACGGCGGTCGCGGGGTCGTCGGGGCGGGGCTCGCCCACGGCGGCCACGAAGCCTGCCGCGCCGCCGGGCAGGCCCGCGGCGAGCTCGCGGCACAGGTCCTGCGCGACACCGAGCCCCACGACGCTCTTGAGCAGGCCCTCGGCCCAGCCCGACGGCGTCGTGCGGGCGTCGAAGTCGGCCAGCGCACCGTCGAACGGGGCCATCGTCGCGGCCGCGCCGGCGCCCCCCGAGCCCTCGGGCCCCGGGGCGTCGACAAGATCGAGCAGCCGCTCCTGACGGCTCAGCGCCTCCCCCGCCGCCGTCGCCAGCGTCTGACGGGCGACAAGGTCGGGGGCGTCCACCGACCGGGCCGCGAGCAGCCCGAACGCCGCCAGCTCCGTGTAGGCCGCGAGCCCGACCAGCGTCGTCAGGGCGGGGTCCGGGATGCTCTGCTGCTCGCTCACGCGCCTCAGGATAGAGGCGACCGGCCACGTCACACCCCGACCCGGCACCCGTCGCGTACCATGGGCGTGTACTTCGGTTGCCCGGTCGTCACGCCATGGGTCTCAATCCACTGACTCGACCGCAGCGGCCCGGCGGGATCCCTGCCGAGCCTGAGCGACGTTCTTCCGCGATCGGCTGCCGACCACCTCGGCGCTCCTTGCGACCCGAACACGGCCCGTCGCCGGATCTCCGGCCCGATCGGGAGCCCGGTTCGCGCGCGCCGACGAGCAGACGAAGGTACCCGTGACCACGACCGAACCCGCCGCCACCGCGGCCCCCACGGCGCCCGCCACCGGCGAGCCCGACTACTCCACCCCCGCCGCCATCCAGGCGCAGGACGTCTCCTTCGCGGACTTCGGGGTGCGCCCCGAGATCGTCGAGGCCCTGCGCGAGTCCGGCATCACCCACCCGTTCCCCATCCAGGCGATGACGCTGCCGGTGGCCCTGCAGGGTCACGACATCATCGGCCAGGCCAAGACCGGCACGGGCAAGACCCTCGGCTTCGGCGTTCCGCTGCTGCACCGCGTCGTCGCGCCCGGCGAGCCCGGCTACGACGAGCTGCCCGCTCCCGGCAAGCCGCAGGCGATCGTCGTCGCGCCGACCCGCGAGCTCGCGGTGCAGGTCGCGAACGACCTCGCCACCGCCTCGAAGAAGCGCTCCGTGCGCATCGCGCAGATCTACGGCGGGCGCGCGTACGAGCCGCAGATCGAGATGCTGAACAGCGGCGTGGAGGTCGTCGTCGGCACGCCGGGCCGCATGGTCGACCTGCTCAACCAGGGCCACCTCAACCTCACCCGCGCGGCCACGGTCGTGCTGGACGAGGCCGACGAGATGCTCGACCTGGGCTTCCTGCCGGACGTCGAGAAGATCCTCGCCCGCACGCCCGCGGTGCGGCACACCATGCTGTTCAGCGCGACGATGCCCGGCCCGGTGGTCTCGATGGCCCGCCGCTACATGTCGCAGCCCACGCACATCCGCGCGGCCGAGCCGGACGACGACGGCGCGACCGTGAAGAACACGCGCCAGGTCGTCTACCGCGCGCACGCGCTGGACAAGGTCGAGGTGCTCGCCCGCCTGCTGCAGGCCGAGGGCCGCGGGCGGACCATCGTGTTCGCCCGGACCAAGCGCACCGCGGCGAAGGTGTCCGACGAGCTGCGCGACCGCGGCTTCGCGGCCGGCGCCATCCACGGCGACCTCGGCCAGGGCGCGCGCGAGCAGGCCCTGCGCGCGTTCCGGCACGGCCACATCGACGTCCTCGTCGCGACGGACGTCGCGGCGCGCGGCATCGACGTCGACGACGTCACGCACGTCGTCAACTACCAGTGTCCCGAGGACGAGCGCACCTACCTGCACCGCATCGGCCGCACCGGCCGCGCGGGCAAGCAGGGCACCGCGGTGACGTTCGTCGACTGGGACGACGTGCCCCGGTGGCAGCTCATCGACCGCACGCTGAACCTCGGGTTCCCGGAGCCGGTCGAGACGTACTCGAGCTCGCCGCACCTCTTCTCCGACCTGGGCATCCCCGAGGGCACCAAGGGCCGCCTGCCGAAGAGCAAGCAGCAGCTGGGCGGCCTGGAGGCCGAGGAGCTCGAGGACCTCGGCGAGACGGGCAAGCGCACCAGCTCCTCCGGCGGCCAGCGCGACGGCCACCGCGGCGGTCGTGACGGAGGCCGGGACGGTCGTCGCGACGGCGGCTCGCGCGGCGGCCGCGGCGCCTCGCGCTCCGGCCAGGGCTCGCGCTCCGGCCAGGGCTCGGCGGACGGCGCGGGCGAGCGCTCCGAGGCGGCAGCGTCCGGTGCGGGCGAGCAGCGCGACGGCGAGCAGCGCCGTCGTCGCAGCCGCAACCGCCGTCGCACCCGCGGAGGCCGCCCGGTCGAGGGCGGCTCCTCCGCCCCGCAGGCCCCGTCGGAGGGCTGACCCCCACCACGGCACCCGGCGCGCATCGAGCGTGCTGACGTGCTCCTCGACGCCCCGTTCGAGGAGCACGTCAGCACGCTCGATCCATGTCCGGGGCAGTCCGGAGCATGTCCGGGGCGGGTCGTAGCGTGGCCGGCATGCGCCTGACGTTCTCCGCCCCGCTGTGGCAGTGGCAGGTCCGCACGGACTCGTGGTGGTTCGTCACGGTGCCGCCGGAGGAGTCCGACACCCTCGCCGAGCTTCCCCTGCCGCCGCGCGGCTTCGGGTCGATCAAGGTCACCGTCACCGTCGGCGCCACGACCTGGTCGACGTCGGTGTTCCCCAGCGACGAGCAGCGGGGCTACGTGCTGCCGATGAAGAAGGCGGTACGCGTGGCCGAGGGCCTCGAGCCGGGCGCGACCGTGCACGTCACGCTCGAGCCCGTGGGCCTCTGAGCGCGCGTCAGCGGACGATCTCGTCCCGCCCGGCGAACCAGGCCGCCACACCCTGCACCAACGACGCCACGACGAGCAGCACCAGCGGCGCGGTCCACGATCCGGTGGCGTCGTGGGCCACGCCGAGGCCGAGCGGGCCGCAGGCGGCCAGCACGTAGCCCGCGCTCTGCGCCATGCCCGACAGCTCGGACGTGCGCGCGGCGTTCTCGGTGCGCAGGGCCATGAGGGTCAGCGCCAGGCTGATGCCGCCCCCCTGGCCGAGGCCGAGCAGCACGACCCACAGCACGGCGGCGTCGGGCGCGAGGATCAGGCCGACCAGGCCGGTGGTGATGAGCGCGACGATGACGACGCCGATCCCCCGCTGCCGCCGCATGCGGCCCGCGAGCACGGGCGTGACGAACGAGCCGACGATGCCGAGCAGGTTGGTCAGCGCGAGCAGCCAGCCGCCCACCGCGACGCTCCGGCCCGCGGCGACGAAGATCTCCGGCAGCCACGCGTTCACAGCGTAGAACGACAGCGACTGCGTGCCCATCAGCACGGTGACTGCCCAGGCCAGCGGGCTGCGCCACACCGACCGCACGGCGTCGGCGGGGGTGGCGCCCGGCGGCCGGAGGGTGGCGACCACGCCGGTCGAGCGCAGCGCGCGCGGCGCCCAGACGACGGCGCCGAGCACGGCGAGCAGCCCCCACGACGCGAGCGCGGCGCGCCAGTCCATGCCGGTGGCCGTGGCGATCGGCACGGTGAGGCCGGCGGCGAGCGCCGCGCCGCCCGACAGGGCCATGGAGTACAACCCGGTCATGAGGCCGACCCGGTCGGCGAAGTCGCGCTTGATCAGGGCGGGCAGCAGCACGTTGCCGAGCCCGATCGCGGAGCCCACGGCGAGCGTGCCCACCAGCAGCGGGGCGATCCCGGGCACGAGCCGCAGCGCGAAGCCGAGGCACAGCACCACGAGGCTGCCGAACAGGGCGCGCTCCAGGCCGACGCGGCGGGCCAGCCCGGGCGCCACGGGGGCGAGGAGCCCGAAGCAGAGGACGGGCAGCGTCGTGAGGACGCCGCCGGCGGTGGCGCTGAGCCCCTCCTCCGCGAGGATCTCGCCCAGCAGGGGCGAGACGGCGACGACACCGGGGCGGAGGTTGAGCGCGGCGAGGACGATGGCGACGACGGCCCCCGCCCCGAGCGGGCGACGGAGGCTCACGCGTCCACCTCCGTCGTCGTGCCGGACGACGGCGCCGCCGTGGCGTCAGCCCGGTCGACGAGATGGGCATGGACCGCGGCCATCGTGGCCTCGACCGCGCGCTCGGCGGCGTCGGGGTCCCCGGCGGCGACGGCGTCGACGACCTCGCGGTGGCCGGGCACGTCGCGGTGGTGCCGGCCGTGGGCGTCGGTGGCGAGGGTCCGGACGAGCACGTGGTCGATGCCGTCGTAGAGCTCGGCGAGCAGGGCGTTCCCGGCGGAGCGCACGAGCTCGGCGTGGAAGGCGACGTCGGCGGCCCGGAAGTCGTCCTCGCCGCCCTCGCGGGCAGCGGCCTCCTGCCGGTCGAGCGCCGTCCGCAGCGCGGCGAGGGCGCCGTCGCCGTGCCCGCCCGCGGCGACCCGGCCGGCGGCGACGCGCGCGGCCCCGCGCTCGAGCACGGAGCGCACCTCGAGCACCTGCAGCGCGTCGGAGGTCCGCGCCCGGCGCCCGATGGCGGCGTCCAGGCCGCTGGCGGCGCGCACGTAGGTGCCGTCGCCGCGCCGCGGCTCGAGGATGCCGGCGTGCTCCAGGGCACGCACGGCCTCGCGGACCGTGTTGCGCCCGACGCCGAGCTGGGCGACGAGCTCGGGCTCGGCGGGGATGCGGGACCCGACGGGCCACTCCCCCCGTTCGACGAGGTCGGTCAGGTGCTCGACGACGAGCTCGGAGACCTTGCGGGGCGGGGAGATCGGCGACGTCATGGGCGTGGTCGGGGGCACGACGGGCTCGGACACCCAAAGACCCTAACATCCCATGTTTACGATCGCGGGGGTCCGGCCGGACGGCCGCACCCCGGGCGCTACTGCGCCATCTTGACGAACTCGGTGACCGCCGTGGCGATCTGCTGCACCGCGATCGCGGCCAGCAGCAGGCCCGCGATGCGCGTCACCAGCGTGACGCCCGACTCCCGCAGCACCCGGTGGATGACGTTCGCGAACCGCATCGACAGGTACAGGCACACGTGCACCAGCACGATCGCCACCGCGATGGCGATCAGCTGCGGCGCGCCGCCGTCGTCCGACACCCGGGTCTGCTGGACGAACACCATCGTCGCGACGATCGCGCCCGGCCCCGCCAGCAGCGGCGTGCCCAGCGGCACGAGCGCCACGTTGACGCCCTTGTTGCCCGACGGCGACGGCTCCTCCATCTTGCCCGTGAGCAGCTCCATCGCGATGAGGAGCAGCAGCAGACCCCCGGAGGCCTGCAGCGCCGGCAGCGTGATGCCCATGTAGTGCAGCACCTGCTGGCCGAACAGCGCGAAGACCACGATGACGCCGAACGCGACGAGGATCGCCTGGCGCGCGGCGCGGTTGCGCTGCTTGGCCCCCATCGCCGACGTCAGCCCCAGGAACACGGGCACCGTGCCGGGCGGGTCCATGATGACGAACAGGGTGACGAACACCTCGGTGAACAGCGCGGTGTCCAGCACCGCGCTCACCGTCGCACCGCGCTCATGGTCGGATCACGTCCAGCAGACCTCGTTCCTCTATCCGTGCGAGCACCTCGGGAGCGGTCGTGCGCTCCCCGATGCGGTTGAGCTTCCCCGTGCCGTGGTAGTCGCTGGAGCCCGTGACGAGCAGCCCCAGCTCCCCCGCCAGGCCGCGCAGCCGGTCGCGGGTGGCCGCGTCGTGGTCGCGGTGGTCCACCTCGAGCCCGGCGAGGCCCGCCGCGGCGAGCGCCGCGATCGTCTCCTCGCTCACGGTGCGGCCGCGCGCCCCGGCGCCCGGGTGCGCCATGACGGGCACCCCGCCCGCGCCCAGCACCGCCCGCACCGCGGCGTCCGTGTCCGGGGCGTAGTGCGGCACGTAGTAGCGCGCGCCCGGGTGCAGCATCGTGGCGAACGCCTCGTCCCGCGACGCCACGACGCCCGCCGCGACCAGCGCGTCCGCGAGGTGCGGGCGGCCCACCGTCGCGTCGTCGCCCGTCTGCGCGACGACGTCGTCCCACGTCAGCGGGAAGTCCTCCGCGAGCCGCTCGGTCATGCGCCGGGCCCGCGTGAGGCGGTCGTCGCGGGTGCGGTCGCACTCGGCGCGCAGGACGGCGTCCTCGGGGTCGTGCAGGTAGGACAGGAGGTGCACGCTGATGCTGCCGCCCTCGGTCGTGACGCGCGTGGAGATCTCGGTGCCGCGCACCAGCGCCACGCCGGTCGTCACGACGGCGTCGGCGGCCTCGGCCCAGCCGGCGGTCGTGTCGTGGTCGGTGAGGGCGACGACGTCCAGCCCGGCACCGGCAGCCGCCTCGAGCACGCCGCGCGGGGAGTCCGTGCCGTCGGAGGCCCGCGAGTGGGCGTGGAGGTCGATCCGGGGCGGCGTCACGATCACCGATTCTAGGGAGCGCCACGCGGCCGCACGCCCGAAACGGCCTCCGCGCGGTGCGACGTCGGACACTCGCGCCGCCCCGGCCCCGTGAAGGAATGGGCACAACCTCTCCACCCCGCCCGCCGTCGCCTCCCCCCACACGCCCCGACCGGCAGGGCAGCATCGTTCGCGATGAACCTCCCCAGCACCGATGCCACCCCTGCCCCCGCCGTGCCCGCCGCGCTCGGAACCGTCCTCGGCGCCGACCCCGCACCGCCGCGTGCCGGGATCGTCTTCGTGCACGGCATGCGCACGTCGTCGGCCATCTGGGAGCGGCAGGTGGAGCACGTGCGCGACGCCGGGCACGACGCCGTCGCCGTCGACCTGCCCGCGCACGGCGCGCTCCACCGGGAGAGGTTCTCCATGCCCCGCGCGTTCGAGGTGCTCGACGAGGCGGCCGGGTCGTTCGGCGCCGGCCGGCCCGTCGTCGTCGTGGGCCTCTCGCTCGGCGGGTACACGTCGCTCGCGTGGGCGGCGCACCAGGCGACCGCCGGCGCCGGTTCGCCGCTCGCCGGCGTCGTCGCGGCGGGCTGCTCGTCCGACCCCAAGGGCAAGCCCGTGGCGCTGTTCCGCGACGTCGCGCACCTCGCCGTCACCGGCACGACGGCGGTGCGGCGCGGACTGCGCGACGCCGGTCTCGCCTGGCGCTCGGCACTCACCGGCGGCCGGTCGCGCGCCGGCGGGCTCGAGGTCGCGGCGCTCCTGGGCGACACCGTCCCGCGGCCGGGCTGGGACATCGTCACCGACGCGCTCACGCACCTCGCCGGCCGCTCGTCGGTGGCCAGCACGCGGGCCCTGCGCGTGCCCGTGTGGTTCGTCAACGGCGCGCGAGACCGGATGCGGCTCGAGGAGTCGCGGCACGTGGCGGCCGCCGAGCGGGGCGCGCTCGTCGTGGTCCCGGACGCCGGCCACGACGTCAACTCCGACGCCCCCGCCGCCTTCAACCAGGTGCTCACGCGGGCGCTGCACGTCTTCGCGCGCGCCTGACCGGCCCCGTCGCCGGGGGCGGGGCCGGGCCCTCCGCGCGGGTGGGACACTGGGAACCATGACCGACACCACCCCCGTCGACGAGACCGCGCCCACCGCCCCCGCGAGCACCGAGGAACACGGCAGCAACCGTTCCCAGCGCCCCGTCTCGGAGGCGTTCAAGTCGTTCATCACCTCGCAGTGGGGCGAGCGCGCCGACCTCGGCGTCGAGCCCGGCGAGGCCGTGCCGTACACGGCCGAGCGCCGCGCGAAGCTGTCCGCCCGCTTCCCTGGCGCCCGCCTCGTGGTCCCTGCCGGGCCGCTCAAGGTGCGCTCCAACGACACCGACTACCGGTTCCGCCCGCACTCCGCGTTCGCGCACCTCACGGGCCTCGGCACCGACCAGGAGCCCGACGCCGTGCTCGTGCTCCACCCCGTGGCCGACGGCGAGGGCGACCCCGACGGCAGCGGCAACGGCACCCACCACCACGCCGTGCTGTACGTGCGCCCGCTCGCGGCCCGCGACACCGAGGAGTTCTACGCCGACTCCCGCTACGGCGAGTTCTGGGTGGGCGCGCGGCCCTCGCTCGACGACGTCACGACGCTCACCGGCGTCGAGGCCCGCCACGTCGACGAGCTGCGCGACGCGCTGGCCAAGGACGTCGGCGCCGATGGCGTGCGCGTGCTGGTCGTGACCGGTGCGGACGAGAGCATCGAGACGCTCGTCGAGGCCATCCGCGAGGAGGCCGGCGTCGAGGCGGAGGCGGACGACGAGTCCCTCGTCGAGGCGACGTCGGAGATCCGCCTGGTGAAGGACGCGCTCGAGCTGGAGCACCTGCGCGAGGCCGTGGCCCGCACCATCGAGGGCTTCGAGCAGGTCGTGCCGGCGCTGCCCCAGGCCGTCGCGCACCGCCGCGGAGAGCGCGTCATCGAGACGACGTTCGACGCGCACGCCCGCCTCGAGGGCAACACCGTCGGCTACGAGACCATCGCCGCCGCCGGCGAGCACGCCACCACGCTGCACTGGATCACCAACGACGGCGTGGTCCGCACCGGCGAGCTCGTGCTGCTCGACGCCGGCGTCGAGGTCGACTCCCTCTACACCGCCGACATCACGCGCACCCTGCCCGTGGACGGCGAGTTCACCGACGTCCAGCGCCGCATCTACACCGCCGTGCTCGACGCCGCCGACGCCGCGTTCGCCGTCGCGAAGCCCGGCACGAAGTTCCGCGACATCCACGCCGCCGCGATGGAGGTCATCGCCGCCCGCCTCGAGGAGTGGGGCCTGCTGCCCGACGGCGTCACCGCCGAGGTGTCCCTCTCCACCGAGGGCCAGCAGCACCGCCGCTGGATGGTGCACGGCACCAGCCACCACCTCGGCCTGGACGTGCACGACTGCGCGCAGGCGCGCCGCGAGCTCTACCTGGACGGCGTGCTCGAGCCCGGCATGGTCTTCACCATCGAGCCGGGGCTGTACTTCAAGGCCGACGACCTCGCCGTGCCCGAGGAGTACCGCGGCATCGGCGTGCGCATCGAGGACGACGTGCTGGTCACCACCGACGGCAACGAGAACCTGTCCGCCGCCCTCCCCCGCCGCCCCGAGGACGTCGAGGCCTGGATGGCGCGCCTGCGCGGCTGATCCCGCTCGTCCGTTCGGCAGCGGGTGGATCTCTTCGGCACGTGAGCATGCCGAAGAGATCCATCTGCTGCCGAACGGACGGCGACCGTTCACAGGCCGCCGCCGGACGGCGGGACGCTGCGGCACGCTCGTCCGCATGATCGACGACGAGCCGGTGATTCTCGCGGGCGAGCTCCAGCGCCACGTGCTGGACCAGGCGCGGCGCGCCGGTGACCTCGAGCGGCTGCGTCGCGGCGCATACCGCACGGTCGAGGAGCCCCGCGACGAGCACCGGCTCCAGACGGCACGACGCCGCGCCCGTGCGCTCGCCGCGGCCGCTCATCGCCAGCTCGACGCGGACCACGTCTTCAGCCACGAGACTGCCGCCCTGCTCCACGGTCTCCGGCTGTGGCGGGTCCCCGCCGTGACGCACGTCGTGCAGGCGTACCGCCGGTCAGGGGGCGCGGCTGCGGACCTCGCCCGGCACCTGAGCACGGTGCCCCCCGCACACCGCGTGGACCAGGTCGGCCTGCCCGTCACGACCCTCTCGCGCACGGTGGCGGACTGTGCCCGATCGATGCATCCCCTCGAAGGCCTGGTGATCGCCGACCACGCCCTGGCACGGGGCGTCGACCTCGACGAGTGCCGTGCCGCGCTCGGGGTCACGCGCCGGCGCAACGGCACGCGCCGGGCAAGGTGGGTCCTGGACCATGCGGACGCCGGCGCCGACTCCGCGTGGGAGACCTGGCTCCGGTACCTGGCGCTGCGATCCGGCCTGCCCCGGCCGATCACCCAGGCGCCGATCACCACCGCACGCGGCGTCTTCCACTGCGACCTCGGCTGGCCGGACTGGTCCGTGTACGCGGAGTTCGACGGACTGCTGAAGTACCGCGACGGCGGCGTGCGGCCCGGCCACGACGCCGCCCAGGAGCTCCTGCGGGAGAAGGAGCGCTTTGATGCCATCCGTGCGACCGGCATCAACCCCGTGCGGGTGACGGCCGTCGGCCCCTCCCGCCTCGGCGAGGTCGCCCGAGCTCTGACCGCACGCTTCCCGGAGGAGCTCCGACGGACGCTCCGGCAGCACCCGCTGCTGCCGGCACCGCCGTGAGCGTGGGTTCAGTTCGGCAGCGCATCGATCTCTTCGGCAGGCCGACGTGTCGACCAGATGAAGGGGCTGCCGAACTGATGGGCAGGGCGACTCAGGGCTGCGGCGGGCGGTACGGGTCGTCGTGCTCCGGCGCCTTCGGCTGCTCCGGGTCGCCCTCCTGCTGCTGCCGGGGCTCCGTCTGGTGGGTGCCCGGCGGGGGGCCCTGCGGCTCCGTGTCCTGCGGCGCGGGGCTCTGGGGCGCAGCGCTCTGCACCGCGGGATTCTGGGGCTCCGGCGAAGGGGCCTGCTCCCCGGCGGGCCGCATCGCGCCGTACCGCGGGGCCCCGCTGGGGGTGGTCCAGCGGGGATCGGGCGTGCGCGGCGCGGCGGGAGCCACGGGCGCGGACGGCGCGGCCGGCGCGCCGACGGTGGGCGACCCCACCGGCGGGGTGGCGGTGGCCGCACCACGACGCGCCTTGCCGAGCCCGCCCGGGGACTCCCGGAGCATGGACCGGGCCTCGCCGGCCTGCTCGGCGGCGCAGAGGATGGCGTAGGTCGACGCGACGATCTGCGACGACGACGTGAAGTCCCGACGCCCGCCGGTCAGCGCGTAGGACAGCACCGAGAACAGGAGGCCGAAGCCGGCACCCAGGCCGATGCCGACGAGCAGCACGCCGCCCATGCCGGCACCGCCGAAGAGGCTGAGCAGCAGGCCGACGAAGAAGCCGAACCACGCACCCGACAGGGCGCCCGCGAGCGCGACGCGGCCGTACGAGAGCCGCCCGGTGACGCGCTCGACCATGCGCAGGTCGGTGCCGACGATGGTGACGTGCTCGACGGCGAACTTGTGGTCCGACAGGTAGTCGACGGCCTGCTGGGCCTCGAGGTACGTGTCGTACGCGGCGACCTCGTCGCCCGCCGGGAGGGTCGGGACGCGGGGCACGGCGTTCGGGCGGCTGAAGCTCATCCGCCCAGTCTGGCCCAGTCGCGGGCCCCGCACCACCACACCACCCGCGCCGCACGCCCGCTACCAGGCCCGACGGGCCCGCCCCGCGTAGGCTGACCGACGTGAGCGCGGCAACCAGGGTCTTCATGGCACGCCTCGCCGGCACCCAGGTCTTCGACCCGATCGGTGACGAGGTGGGGCGCGTGCGCGACGCCGTCGTGCTGGTCCGCGCCAAGGGCGCGCCCCGTGCGGTAGGGCTGGTCGTCGAGGTCCCCGGCCGGCGACGCGTCTTCCTCCCGCTGACGCGGGTCACCGCGATCGACGCGGGCCAGGTGATCTCCACCGGCCTGCTCAACATGCGCCGGTTCGAGCAGCGCGCCATGGAGTCGCTGGTGCTGGGCGAGCTGCTGGACCGGACCGTGCGTTTCACGGACGGCTCCGGCGAGGCCACGGTCGAGGACCTGTCCATCACGCGCCAGCGCACGGGCGACTGGTTGGTGGACCAGCTCTTCGTGCGCCGCAAGCAACCCGCCCGCGGGCTGTCGCTGCGCCGGCGCGGGGAGACGCTCGTCGTCCCGGTGACCGCCGTCACCGGGCTGGCCGGCTCCACCGAGGAGCAGGGGGCCACGAAGCTGCTGGAGGCGTACGAGGACCTCCGCCCGGCGGACCTGGCGGACGTGCTGCACGAGCTGGGCGACACCCGGCGCCTCGAGGTGGCGAGCGCGCTCGACGACGAGCGCCTGGCCGACGTGCTCGAGGAGCTGCCGGAGGACGACCAGGTCGCCATCGTGTCCCGCCTGGACTCCGACCGTGCCGCGGACGTCCTCGAGGCCATGCAGCCCGACGACGCCGCCGACCTGCTCAACGAGCTGCCCGACGAGCAGGCGGCCCGCCTCCTGGAGCTCATGGAGCCGGAGGAGGCGAAGGACGTGCGCCGCCTGCTGTCCTACGACGAGGACACGGCCGGCGGTCTCATGACCACCGAGCCGGTGATCCTCGGCCCGGAGACCTCGATCGCGACCGCGCTGGCGCAGATCCGCAAGCAGGACCTGCCGCCGGCGCTGGCGTCGATGGTGTTCGTGGTGCGGCCGCCGCTGGAGACGCCCACGGGCCGTTTCCTCGGCGTCGCGCACTTCCAGCGGCTCCTGCGCGAGCCCCCGCACGCGTCGGTCGGGTCGGTGCTGGACACGGACACGGAGTGGCTGACGCCGGACGCGCCGGTGGGCCGGGTGACCCGCCTGCTCGCGGCCTACGACCTGCTCGCGCTGCCCGTCCTCGACGGCGAGAAGCGGCTGCTCGGCGCGGTCTCCGTGGACGACGTGCTCGACCACATCCTCCCGGACGACTGGCGCGAGCACGTCGACGAGAACCTCGAGGAGGTGCCGCGTGGCTGACCGCCTCGACCAGCCGAAGGAGGCCCGCCGCACCCTCATCCCCCGGCCGCAGATGGACCAGGACGCGGTGGGCCGCGCCACGGAGGGCATCGCCCGCTTCCTGGGCACGCCGCGCTTCCTCATCTACCTGACGGTGTTCTGCGCGCTGTGGCTGGCGTGGAACTCCTGGGGCCCGGAGGCGCTGCGGTTCGACTCCGCGTCGAACGGGTTCACCGCGCTGACCCTCGTGCTGTCGCTGCAGGCGAGCTACGCCGCGCCGCTCATCCTGCTCGCGCAGAACCGGCAGGACGACCGCGACCGCGTCACCGCGGAGCAGGACCGGCAGCGCGCGGAGCGCAACCTCGCCGACACGGAGTACCTGGCCCGGGAGATGGCGGCGCTGCGGATCGCGCTGGGCGAGGTCGCGACGCGCGACTTCGTCCGCTCCGAGATCAGGAACCTGCTCGAGGAGCTGGACGAGAAGGAGTCGGGGCGAGGCCGGGACGCCTCCTGACGCGGGACGCCGCCCTCACTGCATGGCGTCGGCGGCGGCGGCGCGCAGCGCCTCGACGGCCGCGGCGTCGCCGGTGACCCGGAGCGACTCGGCCGTACCACGCCCCCACAGCCACAGGTCGAGGTCGGCGGCGGCGCCCGCGACGACGCCGGCGGGCTCGCCGTCGGGATGGACCAGGCGCCCGCCGGGCACGTCGTACTCCCGGCCGGACTCCGGCCCGGTCCCCCGCACGCGCCCGAGCTCCACGTCCCAGCGCCGGGGCGCCTCGCCGGGGGCGTCCACGACGACGGCGACGGCGCCGCCCGCCGGCGTGAAGGTCGTCCAGCCCGGGTGCCCGCCGAGCAGGACGTCGAGCACCTCGTCCACGCCGTCGGCCGCGATCTCGGGGTCGAGCGGCGTGACCCCGCGGCCCGCCGCCTGCTCGGCGTCGACGCGGTGCACGAGCGCCTCGTGCTGCTGGCGGCGGGTCACCCACCCGACGGTGTGACCGTCGGGGTGCCAGGACCAGCACGGCTCGCGCGGGTCGCGGCCCGCGAGCGCCGCGACGAGGTGCGCCGTCGCGTCGTGCAGCAGCGCGGCGAGGGCGGCGTCGCCCGCGGGCCGCTCGGGCGGGACGACGTCGCCTGCCTGCAGGCCGGTCCCCGGTTCGCGGCCCACCACGGACGCCCAGAAGGACTGCACCGACGCGACGTGGAAGCCCAGGTCGTCGGCGGTCCACCCCGGGCAGGCCGGCACCTCGGCGTCGGCGGGGGCGGCGTGCACGGCCGCCACGAGCAGTACCGAGTCCCGAGCCAGGGAGGCCATCGCATCCATGCAGGTCAACGTAGCCCCGAGCACCCTGCGCCGCGCGACGCCGTGCCGTCCGTGCGGCCCGGTATCCTCCCGTTCGCGGGGCTCGGACGGCGGCCGGAGGAGGCGACGGCATGGCGCGACAGGTGGTGCTGGTCAACGGGCTGCCCAGGTCGGGCAAGTCGACGCTGGCAGGCCCGCTCGCGGCGCGCCTCGGCGCGCCGTGGCTGAGCAAGGACGCCGTCAAGGAGGCCCTGGCCGACGCCGTCCGGCCGGGCGCGCCGTCCCTGGCCGCGACCTCCGTCGTCGGGGCGCCCGTCGTCGGGGCGGCGGCGATGGAGGCGGTGTGGCGCCTGGCCGCGGCGCCGCTGCCGCGCGTCGTCGTCGAGTCGTGGTGGTTCCGGCCGCGCGACCTGGACCACGCGCTGCGCGGGCTCGCGACCGCGGGCGCGGACGCCGTCGTCGAGGTGTGGTGCGACGTGCCGCCCGACGTCGCGCGCGGACGCTACGAGTCCCGCCCGGGCCGCCACCCGGTGCACGCCGACGACCGGGACCTGACGGCCGAGTGGGCGGCCTGGTCCGCCGGGGCGGCGCCGCTCGCGCTCGGCCCGGTGGTGCGGCAGGACACGACCCGCCCGGTGGACGTCGGCGCGCTGGCCCTCCGGGTCACGACGGCGCTGTCCGGCCGTGACCCACGACGCACCGGTGCCGCCGCCCGCCGCGCCTAGGATCGAGGCATGACCACCGGCTCCCCCGACGGCCCCGCACCGCTGACCGACCGCGTCCGCACCGCCCTGACGTCGGTGGTCGACCCGGAGATCCGCCGGCCCATCACGGACCTGGGCATGGTCCGCTCGGTGGACGTGGCCGAGGACGGCCGCGTCACGGTGGGCGTGGACCTCACGGTGGCCGGCTGCCCCATGAAGGGCACGCTGGTGCGCGACGTCACCGCCGCGGTCGAGGCGCTCGACGAGGTGACCGGCGTGGACGTGCAGCTCGGCGTCATGACCCCGGAGCAGCGGCAGTCGCTGCGCTCGCAGCTGCGCGGCGGCGCGGGCGACCCCGTGATCCCGTTCGCCCAGCCCGGCTCGCTCACCAAGGTGTACGCGATCGCGTCCGGCAAGGGCGGCGTGGGCAAGTCGAGCGTGACGGCGAACCTCGCGGCCGCGATGGCGGCCGACGGGCTGAACGTCGGCGTCGTGGACGCCGACATCTACGGCTTCTCGATCCCCCGCATGCTCGGCGTGGACCGCCAGCCCACCCGCGTGGACTCGATGCTGCTGCCCCCGATCGAGCACGGCGTGAAGGTCGTGTCGATCGGGATGTTCGTGCCCGAGGGGCAGCCGGTCGTGTGGCGCGGGCCGATGCTGCACCGCGCGCTGGAGCAGTTCCTCGCGGACGTGTTCTGGGGCGACCTGGACGTGCTGCTGCTCGACCTGCCGCCCGGCACCGGCGACATCGCCATCTCGGTGGCGCAGCTGCTGCCCGGCAGCGAGATCGTCGTCGTGACGACGCCGCAGGCCGCAGCGGCGGAGGTCGCGGAGCGCGCCGGGTCGATCGCCACCCAGACGTCGCAGGGCGTCGTCGGCGTGGTGGAGAACATGTCCTGGCTCGAGCAGCCGGACGGGTCGCGGCTCGAGGTGTTCGGTTCCGGCGGCGGCCGGCGGGTCGCGGACCGGCTGGGCGCCACGCTCGGCACGCCGGTGCCGCTGCTGGGCCAGGTGCCGCTCGACGTCGCGGTCCGCGCGGCCGGCGACGACGGCACGCCCGTGGTGCTCAGCGACCCGGACTCCGCCGGGGCGCGCGTGCTGCGCGACGTCGCCCGATCCCTGGCCGCCCGGTCGCGCGGCCTCGCGGGCATGCGGCTGAACCTCAGCCCCGTCCAGGGCTGACGCACGGTAGCCTCGCCCGGGCGCCCCGCCGGCGCCACCACCCGGTCCACCCCTGCGAAGGAGCTGTCCCCGCCATGAGCACGCCCGAGTGGCTCGAGTCCTGGTCCGACGACGAGGGGGCCCGCCGCGTCCGCGACCTGTTCGCCCGGGTCTTCGGCGACGGCGCGCCCGACGGCGTCTGGTCCGCCCCGGGCCGGGTCAACCTCATCGGCGAGCACACCGACTACAACGGCGGCCTCGCGCTGCCGACCGCGCTGCCGCACCGCACGTACGTCGCGCTGCGGCACCGGGACGACGACGTCGTGCGCCTCGGGTCGGCGCAGGCGCCCGGCGAGCTCTGGACGGCGCGGCTGGCCGACGTCGCGCCGGGCGCGGTGACGGGCTGGGGCGCGTACGTCGCGGGCGTCGCGTGGGCGCTCGCCCAGGACGGCCACCCGGTGCGCGGCTTCGACGCCGTCGTCGACTCGTGCGTGCCGTTCGGAGCGGGGCTGTCGTCGTCGGCCGCGCTGGAGTGCGCCGTCGCCGTAGCCTTCGACGAGACGGGCGACCTCGGGCTCGCGGCGGACGACGAGGGCCGCGCGGCCCTCGTCACGGCCTGCGTGCGCGCGGAGAACGAGATCGCCGGCGCCCCGACGGGCGGCATGGACCAGGCCGCGTCGCTGCGCGCCACCGCGGGGCACGCGCTGCTCGTCGACTCGCGGCCCGGCCTGTCCGCGCTGGAGTCCGGCACGCCCGTGCCGTTCGACCTGGCGGCCGCGGGCCTCACGCTGCTCGTCGTGGACACCCGCGCGGAGCACGCGCTCGTCGACGGCCAGTACGCCGAGCGCCGGGCGACCTGCGAGCGCGCGGCCGCGCTGCTCGGCGTCGAGACCCTGCGTGACGTCGACCCGGCCCGCCTGGACGAGACGCTCGCCGCTCTCGGGCCGCACGACCCCGACGGGGTCCTGGCCCGCCGGGTGCGGCACGTGGTCACCGAGATCGACCGCACGGCGCGGTTCCGCGACCTCGTCGCGGCGGGGCGTGCGGACGAGGTCGGGCCGCTGATGGTCGCGTCCCACACGTCGCTGCGGGACGACTACGAGGTCTCCGCCCGCGAGCTGGACCTCGTCGTCGACGCCGCGCTGGCCGCGGGCGCGCTCGGCGCGCGCATGACGGGCGGCGGCTTCGGCGGCTCGGCGATCGCGCTGGTACGCGCGGACGCCGTCGACACGGTCGCCGCGGCCGTGCAGGACGCGTTCGACGCCGCCGGGCTACGGGCGCCGGGATTCCTCCTCGCGCCGCCGTCGGCGCCGGCGGGCCGCACCGCCTGACCGGGCCGCCTGACCGCGCGCGACCTGCGGTTCCTCCCCCCGGATGCCGGTGACGCGGGCACCTGCCTACGGTGCGGGGGCGCGGCGGCACGACGTCGCCGGGCTCGATCGTTCGAGGAGGAGCGATGGCAGCACGCACCACGATGCGCCGCGTCGGAGCGGCGGCGCTCACGGCAGTGGTCGCCGCAGGGACGGCCGTCGGCGCGACGGCCGGCGGTGACGACCGCGGGCGCGGCGGGCACGACGGACGGCACGACAGGGACCGGGCGCGGAACGTCATCGTGCTCCAGGGCGACGGCATGGGCCTGGCGGCCCGGGAGCTGATCCGTCTGGCGACCGTGGGCAAGGACGGCCACCTCGTCATGGACTCGCTCGACGAGGCCGGCTGGACCGCGACCGACTCCGCCGATCCCGAGGACGCGGTGACCGACTCGGCCGCCGGCGCGACCGCGTTCGCCACCGGGGTGCGGACGTTCAACGGCGCCGTGGGCGTCGACGTCGACGGCGACCCGGTCCCCACCCTGCTCGAGGACGCGAGGCGCGCCGGCAAGGCCACCGGCCTCGTCTCGACGGCGCAGGTCACCGACGCGAGCCCCGCCGCGTTCGGGGCGCACGTCACCGACCGGTACGACCAGAGCGAGATCGCGCGGCAGTACCTGGAGGAGTCCCGCCCCGACGTCCTGCTGGGCGGGGGCGAGGACTTCTGGTACCCCGAGGGCGAGCCCGGGGCGTGGCCCGACAACCCCACCGAGGACCCGGAGGAGCAGAGCAAGGGCACGAAGGGCAACCTCGTCGAGCGGGCGCAGGAGCTCGGGTACACCTACGTGAGCGACGCGGACGGCCTCGCCGACGCGGACGGCCGCAAGCTGCTCGGGCTGTTCGCGAACGAGGAGATGTTCCAGCAGGCGAACGAGGGCGAGGGCGACGTCTACTCCCCCGAGGTGCCGCTGGTCGACATGGCCGCCAAGGCGCTCGACGTGCTCCAGCGCGACCGCGACGGCTTCTTCCTGTTCCTCGAGGAGGAGGCGATCGACGAGTTCGCCCACCAGAGCAACGCGACGCGCACCATCGAGGCGGGCCGGTCCCTCGACGAGACCGTCGCCCTCGCCCTCGACTTCCAGAAGAAGCACCGCGACACGCTGGTGCTCGTCGTCGGCGACCACGCCACGGGCGGCCTCGCGATCGAGAACGTCGACCCCGAGGACGAGTCCGGTGAGGGCCAGACCGCCGAGGACGGCCCCTTCCCCGTCCCGGGGACGGACGTCGAGTTCACCGTCGACTGGACCACCGGCGGGCACACGGGCGAGGCCACGCCGATCACCGCGCAGGGGCCGGGCGCCGAGCGGCTCTCCGGGCCGCAGCTCAACACCGACGTGCACGACGCCGTGCAGCGGGCGATGTTCCCCCGGAGGTAGCCCGTCGGTCGAGCCCGTCGAGACCCGGACCGTGGTCTCGACAGGCTCGACCGGCGGCGCCGGGCTACAGGTCGTACGTGACGACGACGGCGGCGTGGTCGGACCAACGCTCCTCGTAGGTGGGCGCACGGTCGACCTCGACCTTGACGGCGCGCGGCGCCAGCGCGGCGTTGGCGAGCTGGTAGTCGATGCGCCACCCGCGGTCGTTGACGTACGACTGCCCGCGCCACGACCACCAGGTGTAGGGCCCGGGGCCCTCGCCGCCGTGCGCGCGCCCGAGGTCGGCCCAGCCGAGCTCGTCGAGCCACCGGTCGACGTACGCCCGCTCCTGCGGCAGGAAGCCCGCGCTCTTGAGGTTGCCCTTCCAGTTCGCGATGTCCTCGTTCCGGTGGGCGATGTTGAGGTCCCCGGCGACGACCGCGGGGTGCTCGGCCGCGGCGAGCTCGGCCAGGCGCGCGGTGACCTTGTCGAGGTGCGCGTACTTGGCCGCCATCGTGTGCTCCTGGCCCGGGGCGTTGGACCCGGAGTGCAGGTAGGCGGAGACGACGGTGAGCAGGCCGCCGTCCGGCAGCTCGACGTCCGCCTCCACCCAGCGGCCGGTATCCACGGGCGGCTCGGACTCGCCGTCCGGTCCGTGGGCGGCGAGGCCGACCCGGACCGCGTGCAGCGGCAGGCGCGACGCGACGGCCACGCCCGCGCGGCCCTTGAGATCGCTGGGCAGGTGGGCGACGTGCCAGCCCTCGAGGTACTCGTGGACCAGCTCGTCGGGCGCGCGGACCTCCTGCAGCAGCAGGATGTCGGGGGTGCGGGCGGCGATCCAGGCGTCCATGTTGCGGCGGAAGGCGGCACGGATGCCGTTGACGTTGGCGGTGGCGACGGTCAGCACGCCGGCCATTTGATCACACGGCGCCATCGACCTTCGGTCGAGCCCGCAACCCCGTCACGGGATGCCGACACCTCCAGCGGCCGCGAGCGTCGGGTGCGTCACTCCCCGCGGTAGGCGGCCTCCAGCCCGGCGACGTCGATCTTGCCCATCTTCAGCATCGCGTTCATGGTGCGCAGGTTCGCCTCGGTCGAGTAGTCGCCGGACAGCTCCTCGAGCTGCTTCGGGATCACCTGCCAGGAGATGCCGAACTTGTCCTTGCACCAGCCGCAGGGCCCCGGCTCGCCGCCCTCGGACGTGAGCACGTCCCAGTACCGGTCCACCTCCTCCTGCGAGTCCACGCGCAGGTAGAAGCTGAACGCCTCGTTCAGCGTGAACTCGGGGCCCGCGTTCAGGCCGGTCACAGGAAGCCCGGCTACCGTGAACTCGACGACGAACGGTTCGCCGGCGGCCGCCCCCGGCACCCCCTCGGGCGACGTGAGCACCGACTCCACCGACGACCCCGGGATGTGCTCGGCGTAGAAAGCCGCCGCCTCGTGCGCGCGGTTGTTCCCGAACCACAGGTGCGTGCGTGCGGTCACCATGGCCGCTCCCTCCTGACGGGCACCGTCCCCTCGCGGCCGGTGCAGCACCCTTCCGACCCGCGGGCGAACCGGAACTCATCGGTGTCGGCGCACCACCGCCACCCCGCTCGACGAAGGTAGAGACATGCCGCTTCCCGTCAGCCCCGAGATCCTGGTCGTGCTGGGCACCCGCCCGGAGGCGATCAAGCTGTTCCCGCTGATCCAGCGCCTGCAGGACCACCCGCGCCTGCGCCCGGTCGTCGTCACGACCGGGCAGCACAAGGAGCTCGTGGACTACGTGCTGCAGGAGGCCGGGTGCGAGATCGCCGGCGACCTCGGCGTGGGCCGCCCGGGGCTGACGCTCAACCAGCTCTCGTCGTCGGTGATCGCCGGGCTGGACGAGTTCGTCGCCGGCCGGTACGGGCCGCCGCCCGAGCGGATCACCGGGCGCGTCCGCGAGGACCACTACCCCGCGGCCTGCATCGTGCACGGCGACACCTCCAGCGCGGCGGCCGCCGCCGTCGCCGCGTTCCACCTGCGCATCCCGGTGGTCCACGTCGAGGCCGGGCTGCGGACCGGCACGACGCTCTCGCCGTTCCCCGAGGAGCTCAACCGCCAGCTCGTCGCGCGCATCGCCTCCTTCCACGCGGCCCCCACGCGCAGCAACGTGCAGAACCTCGTGCGCGAGGGCGTCGACATCGGGCGCACGTTCGTCACCGGCAACACCGGCATCGACGCGCTGCAGTGGGCCGCCGCGCGCGAGGTGCCCTACGGGCGGCCCGAGCTGGCGTGGCTGGAGGACGACGCGACGTCGCGCGTCGTCACCGTCACCGCGCACCGCCGCGAGAACTGGGGCGAGGGCATCGCGAGCATCGCTCGGGCCGTCCACCGGCTCGCGGACGCCCACCCGGGCGTCCGCTTCGTCGTGCCGGTGCACCCGAACCCCCGGGTCGCGCAGACCGTGCGCGACGAGCTCGGCGACGTCGACGCCGTGACCCTCACGGCGCCCATGGAGTACCACACGTTCGCCCGCCTGCTCGCTCGCTCGACCCTGGTGATCACCGACTCCGGCGGCATCCAGGAGGAGGCGCCGGCGCTCGGCGTCCCGGTGCTCGTCGCCCGCACCACCACCGAGCGCACCGAGGGCGTCGAGGCGGGCACCCTCGAGCTCGTCGGCACCGACGCCGACACGATCGTCGACGCCGCCACCCGGGTGCTCACCGACCCGGCGGCGCACGCCGCGTTCTCGCGGCAGCCCAACCCGTACGGGGACGGGCGCTCCGCCGAGCGCATCGTCGACGCCCTGGAGCACCTGGTCTTCAACTCCCCCGTGCCCCGCACGTCGGGCCCCGGCTTCGTGCGCGCCCAGGTGCTGGAGTGGGCCGGGTTCCACCGCACCGACGCCGTCGACGGGCCGGAGTTCGTGCGCGAGCCCAGCCCGGTGGACCGCGTCCCGCAGGACCTCGAGGACGTCGTCATCGCCCCGAGGTCGACGGTCGACCCGTACGACGCCCCGCCCGGCACGTCGTCCGGCGCCGCGCCCGAGCGGGCCGCCGAGTGACCGGCCTGGCGACGACGGCCGCGACCACCGTGGCCACGACGGCGCCGTGGTGGGACCCGTACCGCGGCATGCCGGCGGGCGTGCAGGTGCTCATGTGGTTCCTGCTCGCCCTGACACTGGTCACGTTCTGCGTGATCGTCTGGCTCGTCGTCCGCGCGTGGTTCGAGCGCCGGCGCCAGCGCGAGGCCGTCGAGTCCGCGCACGAGGAGGACTACCTGTGGGTCTTCGTCGTGCCCGCGCTCAACGAGGAGGTGACGATCGCCGACAGCGTGGGCCGCCTCGTCGCCGTCGAGGCCACGCACAAGGCGATCGTCGTCATCGACGACGGCTCGGACGACCGCACGCCCGAGGTCCTCGCCGAGCTGCGGGCCCGGGTGCCCGAGCTCCAGGTGCTGCGCCGCGAGCTGCCGAACGCCCGCGTGGGCAAGTCCGCGGGTCTCGACGACGCGTGGGAGTTCGTCCACGACGAGGTCCTCACCGGGCGGTACGCCCGCTGGCCGACGACGCGCGTCGTCGTCGGCGTCGTGGATGCCGACGGGCGCATCCCCGCCGACGCGCCGCGGGCGCTGGCCGGCGCGTTCACCGACGAGCGGGTGGGCGGCGTGCAGGCCCTGGTGCGCATCTACAACCGCCGGCACTACCTCACCTGGGGCCAGGACGTGGAGTTCGGCGTCATGGCGTACGTCTACCAGCTCGGGCGGTCGGCGTGGGGCACGGCGAACATGGGCGGCAACGGGCAGTACGTGCGGCTCGCGGCGCTGGACGACGTCGTCGTCACGGAGAACCTGCCGCCGGGGATCGAGCGCGGCCCGTGGCGCGACCGCCTCACCGAGGACCAGGACATCGGCGTGCGGCTGGTCCGTGCCGGCTGGCGCGGTCGCCAGACGGTCCTGACGACCGTCGACCAGCAGGGCGTGACGAGCATGCGCCGCCTGGTCAAGCAGCGCGTGCGCTGGGCACAGGGGAACTGGCAGGCGTTCGGCCTGCTGCGGGGCGCGCTGCGGGCGCCGGTGTCGGTCGGGGCCCGCGTCGACCACCTCGCCTACCTGCTGATGCCGCTGCTGCAGCTCCTCATGGGGCTCGGCCTGGTGCTGTCGCTGGCGTTCTGGCTGTTCGGCGACGTCCCGTTCGTCTCCGGGTGGTGGCCGTCGCTGGTGTTCTTCGCGACGATCGCCCTGGTGCCGAGCTTCCTGTCCCTGCTCATGACCGACGAGCCGGGGCGGCACCCGCTGCTGCGGGCGGTGTTCGGGCTGATCCCGTACATGCTCTACACCTGGCTGCTGTGGCCGGTCGTCACGGTGGCGCTGGTCCGCGAGCTCGCCGGGCGGCGCACGTGGACCAAGACCGACCGCGAGCCGCTCGACGCCAACCTGCCCGACGACGTCGAGCAGGCGGCCGGGCCGGCCCCGGCGGGCTGAGCGTCACGACGCCGCGAGGCGCGCCTTCTCGTGCTCGACGTCGAACGTCGCGGCGGGCCACTGCGGGTCGATGTCCTCGAGCGCGTCCAGCAGCAGCGCCTGCACGGCGAGGCGGGCGTACCACTTGGCGTTCGCGGGGACGACGTACCAGGGCGCGTGGTCGGTGGAGGTGCGCTCGAAGACGGCCTGGAAGGCCTCCATGTAGCGGGGCCACTCCAGGCGCTCGTCGACGTCGCCGGGGTTGTACTTCCAGTGCTTGTCGGGGCGCTCGAGGCGCTCGCCGAGCCGCGCCTTCTGCTCCTCGGGCGAGATGTGCAGCATCACCTTGACGATGCGGGTGCCGCGCGCGACGAGCTCGGACTCGAACGCGTTGATCGCACCGTACCGCCGCTCGATCTCCTCCGGGGGCGCGAGCTCGCGCACCCTCCCGATGAGCACGTCCTCGTAGTGCGAGCGATCGAAGACGCCGATGTACCCGGCCTCGGGGACCTCCTTCTCGACCCGCCAGAGGAAGTCGTGCGCCAGCTCCTGCGGCGTCGGCTTCTTGAACGCCACGAGGTGCACGCCCTGCGGGTCCGTGGCGCCGATGACGTGGCGCACGATCCCGCCCTTGCCCGCCGAGTCCATCGCCTGCAGCACGAGCAGCACGGCCGGCGCGGACGGGTCCTCGCGGCTCTGGGCGTACAGGCGCTCCTGCAGCTCGTCGAGCTCCTGCTCGCCGGCGAGCAGGTCGGCCGCTCCGTCCTTCTTCTTCCCGTCGTACCCGGGCTTCGCGTCCGGGTCGACGTCCGCGAGGCGGAACCCCGGCCCCACCCTCAGGAGCTCGCCCGGCTCGCCCGACCACCCACGCTGGCTTCTCGCGACCATGGGTCCCATGATGCGCCGAGATAGAGAAGCGGGGCCCCCCCGCGAGGGGGGGGGGGGGGGGGGCGGGGGCCGGGGGGGGGGGGCGGGGGCGGCCCGCGCGGGGGGGGGGGGGGGGGGGGTTGGGGG
>NZ_JBIRXZ010000015.1:0-4192 GCF_044389385.1 Isoptericola sp. NPDC019571 | reverse complement strand
CCCGCCCCGGCGCCCCCGCGCGCGCCCCCCCCCGCTGAGCACCGCGCCCCCCCGGGGGGGCACCTGCGCCGCGGGGCCCCCCCGCCCCCCGCCCCCCCCCCCCCCCCCCCCCCCTCGCGGGGGGGCCCCGCTTCTCTATCTCGGCGTGGTGCGCTCCGCGGTGTCCACGACGTTGGCCAGCAGCATGGCGCGCGTCATCGGCCCGACGCCGCCCGGGTTGGGCGAGTACCAGGACGCGACCTCGCGCGCGGCCGGGTCGATGTCGCCCACCACGCGCGACTTGCCCGTCTCCGGGTCGGTCTCCCGGGAGACGCCGACGTCGACGAGCACCGCGCCCGGCTTGACCATGTCCGCCGTGACGATCCCCTTGACGCCGGCCGCCGCCACGACGACATCGGCCCGCTTCACGAGGGCCGGCAGGTCGGTGGTGCCCGTGTGGGTGAGCGTGACCGTCGCGTTGACGGCGCGCCGCGTGAGCAGCAGGCCGATCGAGCGGCCGACGGTCACGCCGCGGCCCACCACGACGACCTCCTTGCCCTGGAGGTCGACGTCGTGCCGCAGCAGCAGGTCGATGATGCCGCGGGGCGTGCAGGGCAGCGGGGAGGTGACCTCCTCGTTGACGCGCAGCACGAGGCGCCCGAGGTTGGTCGGGTGCAGGCCGTCGGCGTCCTTGTCCGGGTCGATCAGCTCGAGCACGCGGTTGGTGTCGACACCCTTCGGCAGCGGGAGCTGCACGATGAACCCGGTGCACGCCGGGTCCTCGTTGAGCCGCCGCACGGCCGCCTCGATCTCGTCCTGCGTGGCCGTGGCGGGAAGGTCCTCGCGGATCGACTCGATGCCGACCTCCGCGCAGTCCCGGTGCTTGCCGGCGACGTACCACTGCGAGCCCGGGTCCTCGCCCACGAGCAGCGTGCCGAGCCCCGGCACGACGCCGCGCTCGCGCAGAGCGGTCACCCGCTCGCGCAGCTCGGCCTTGATCGTGGCCGCGGTGGCCTTGCCGTCCAGGACCTGCGCGGTCACTGGGACAGCCCGGGGTAGAGCGGGAAGTCGGCCGTGAGCTTCGCGACGCGGGCCGCGAGCGCGTCGACGTCGGCCGAGGCGCCGTCCCGCAGGGCGACGGCGATGATGTCGGCGACCTCGGTGAACTCGGCGTCGCCGAACCCGCGGGTGGCGAGCGCCGGCGTGCCGATCCGCAGTCCGGAGGTGACGCGCGGCGGGCGCGGGTCGAACGGCACGGCGTTGCGGTTCACGGTGATGCCGGCGTCGTGCAGGAGGTCCTCGGCCTGCTGGCCGTCGAGCGAGGAGTTCCGCAGGTCGACGAGCACCAGGTGCACGTCGGTGCCGCCGGTGAGGACGGACACCCCCTGCTCGGCGACGTCCGCCTGCGACAGCCGCTCCGCGATGATCTGCGCGCCGCGCAGCGTCCGCTCCTGACGGTCCTTGAACTCGTCGGTGCCGGCGACCTTGAACGCCACGGCCTTGGCCGCGATCACGTGCATGAGCGGGCCGCCCTGCTGACCCGGGAACACGGCCGAGTTGATCTTCTTGGCGTGCTCCTCCTTGCTCAGGATGAAGCCGGAGCGGGGCCCGCCGATGGTCTTGTGCACCGTGGAGGACACGACGTCCGCGTGCGGCACGGGGCTCGGGTGCAGGCCCGCGGCCACGAGGCCGGCGAAGTGCGCCATGTCGACCCACAGCTTGGCGCCGACCTCGTCCGCGACGTCGCGGAAGGCGGCGAAGTCGAGGTGGCGGGGGTAGGCGGACCAGCCGGCGATGATGACGTCCGGGCGGTGCTCGAGGGCGCGCTTGCGGACCTCGTCCATCTCGATCCGGTACGACTGCGGGTCCACGCCGTAGGCGCCGACGTCGTAGAGCTTGCCGGAGAAGTTGATCTTCATGCCGTGCGTGAGGTGGCCGCCGTGGGCCAGCTCGAGGCCGAGGATCTTGTCGCCCGCGTTGATGAGGGCGTGCAGCACGGCCGCGTTGGCCTGCGCGCCGGAGTGCGGCTGGACGTTGGCGGCCTCGGCGCCGAAAAGGTCCTTGGCACGGGCGATCGCGAGGTTCTCCGCGATGTCGACCTGCTCGCAGCCGCCGTAGTAGCGGCGGCCCGGGTAGCCCTCGGCGTACTTGTTGGTCAGGACGCTGCCCTGCGCCTGCAGGACCGCGCGCGGCACGAAGTTCTCGCTCGCGATCATCTCGAGGGTGTCGCGCTGACGGGTCAGCTCGCCCTCGAGGACGGCGGCGATCTCGGGGTCGAGCTCCGCCAGGGGCGCGTTGAACGTGGGATCGGGAGTGCTCATCAGGCGTTCTCCAGCTGTGTCGGACGGACGTGTCGGACGACGACCGGGCCCAGGCGAACGACCCGTCGTCTGCACAGCGCGTCGCTCCCCGGTGGTGATCCACCTGTACGCCAGTCGCGACCCTCGCGATCCTAGCCGATCGACCCGCCCCGGGTCCTGGGCGACCACGGCGTCGCGCCTCCCTCGCCGGCCCCGCGCTCCCCCGCGACCCCGAGGATTCTCCCGCCGCCCTCTTCATCGTTGCAGAGGCGTGACCTGGGCCACTTGACCACGCCGCCCGAGCCGTGTCAGATTGGGCGCCGTCGATGGTTCTTCATCGATGTAAACCGCATCGGGGCGACGCCGCGCCGGAGCGGCCCGGATCTCCCCGAGAGGACCCCGTGATGAGGAAGTCACGACTGATCGCCGGCATCGCCACCGCCCTGGTGGCCGCCAGCACCCTCGCCGCCTGCGGCTCCGGCGGCGGGAGCGGCACCGACGACGGCACGCTCACGTTCATGTTCCGCGGTGGCGACGACGAGAAGAAGGCCTACCAGGAGGCCATCGACCGCTTCACCGAGGACACCGGTGTGAAGGTCAAGATGATCGTCACCTCGGCGGACCAGTACGCCCAGAAGCTCCAGGCCGCCGTCGCGGGCAACAAGGTGCCCGACGTCTTCTACATCGAGCAGGCCAGCCTCCAGTCCTACGTGAGCTCGGGCGTCCTCATGGACATCACGGACCAGGTCGCCGAGCAGGGGGTCGACCTCGACAACATCTGGCCGTACGGCGTCGACTCCTACCGGTTCGACGGCACCACCCAGGGCACCCCCGGGGGCAAGCTCTACGGGCTGCCCAAGGACATCGGCCCGTTCGCGTTCGGCTACAACGCCGACCTGCTCGAGAAGGCCGGGGTCGAGCGGCCCGACCCGGACGAGCCCCTCACCTGGGACGAGTGGCTGAAGATCTGCAAGAAGCTCACCCAGGACACCGACGGCGACGGCGAGACCGACCAGTGGGGCACCGGCCTCAACGTGCAGTGGAACTCGCAGTCCTTCGTGTGGAGCAACGGCGGCGACTGGACCAACGAGGACCACACGCAGGTCACCGTCGACACCCCGGAGTTCGCCGAGGCGATCCAGTTCATCGCCGACCTCACCGAGCAGGGCGTCACCCCGAACCCCGAGCAGGCGCAGACGCTCGACACCTACCAGCGCTTCATGGCCGGGGAGATCGGCTTCTTCCCCGTCGGCCCCTGGGACATGAGCGTCTACAACGACCTCGACTTCGAGTACGACCTCATGCCCTGGCCCGTCGGCAGGACCGGCGAGCCCGCCACCTGGGTCGGCTCGCTCGGCATCGGCGTCTCGAACACCACGGACCTGCCCGAGGACGCGGTGAAGCTGGCCACCTACCTGTCCACCGACGAGGCCGCGCAGCAGACGCTCGTCGACGCCAACGTCCAGATCCCGAACCGGATCGACACGGCGCAGGAGTGGGCCGCCGAGGTCGAGGAGGACGACTCGCTGAAGCCCAGGAACCGCCAGGAGTTCCTCGACATCGCCGAGGACTACGGGCGCGAGATGCCGGCGTCGTTCACCTACGGCGCCGAGTGGTACGACGAGCTCTGGGTCGGCATCCAGCCGGTGCTGGACGGCAAGCAGAAGGCGGCCGACTACCTCGCCGAGGTGCAGCCGCGCATGCAGGAGCTGCTCGACCAGTCGAACGCCCAGGCGGAGCAGGCCGCGGCGGCGGGCTCCGCGCCCTGATCCGGTCCCTGACCTGATCCCGCGGTGGGGGCGGCCCCCCCCCCCGGCCGCCCCCCCCCCCCCCCCCCCCCCCCCCCCCCCCCCCCAACCCCCCCGCAACGGGGGGCGAAACCCCGCGCACGGGCCCCCCCGGGCCCGCCATAC
>NZ_JBIRXZ010000014.1:0-61221 GCF_044389385.1 Isoptericola sp. NPDC019571 | reverse complement strand
CGGGGGGGGGGCGGGGGGGGGGGGCCCCGGGGGGGGGGGGGGGGCGCCCCCCCCCCCCCCGCGCGGGGGGGGGGGGGGGGTGGGCCCCCGCCCCCCCCCCCCCCCGGCCCCCCCCCCCCCGCTCACAGCACTCTGGGTGGTCAGCCGTTGAAGGACGCCGGGTGCGGGCCGGTGCGGCCGTCGCGCTCCAGCCCGTCGATGGCGGCGAGCTCGGCGTCCGTGAGGTCGAAGCCGAAGACGTCGAGATTCGCGGCGATGCGCGCGGGCGTCACCGACTTGGGGATGACGACGCGGCCCTGCTGCAGGTGCCAGCGCAGCACCACCTGGGCGGGCGTGACACCGTGCGCGCGGGCGGCGTCGACGACGGGCGCGTCGCCCAGCACGGCGCCCTGCGCCAGCGGGCTCCACGCCTCGGTCACCGCGCCGTGGCGGGCGTTCGCCGCGACGGTGTCGCGGTTCTGCAGCGCGGGGTGCAGCTCCACCTGGTTCACGACCGGGGTGCTGCCGCCGAGGGCGGCGACGCGGTCGAGGTGCTCGGGCAGGAAGTTGGACACGCCGATCGACGTCGCGAGGCCGGCGGCGCGCAGGTCCTCCAGGCCCTGCCAGGCGTCGAGGTAGTCGTCCGTGGCGGGGGTCGGCCAGTGGATGAGGTACAGGTCCACGGGGTCGAGGCCGAGCTTCTCGAGGCTCTGCTCGAGGCCCTCGCGGGCGGCGGCGCGGCCCAGCCGGTCGATCCACAGCTTGGTGGTGACGAACAGGTCGTCGCGGGCGACGCCCGACTCCGCCAGGGCGCGGCCGACGCCGCGCTCGTTGCCGTAGACGGCGGCCGTGTCGATGCTGCGGTAGCCCGCGTCGAGCGCGGCGCTCACCGCGGCCGTGGTCTCGGCGTCGGGCACCTGGAAGACGCCGAAGCCGAGCTGGGGCATGGCGGTGCCGTCGGCGAGGGAGACGGTGGGGACGTTCGCGGTCATGAGGAGGGTCCTTCCGGTGGTGCGGTGCTGGGCTCTGGGGATGTCAGACGGCGGTCGGCGCGAGCTCGCGCTCTCGCTCGGCGGCACGGGGGCGGGCGAGCTCGCCGCCACGGGTGCGGACGGCGACCAGCAGGACGCCGAGCCCGGCGACGGTGACGGCCGCGCCGACCCACAGGGGCGAGGTGTACCCCGCGCCGGCGGCGAGGGCGAGGCCGGCCGCCCAGGCGCCGAACGCGTTGCCGACGTTGAACGCGGCGATGTTGGCGCCGGAGCCGAGCGTCGGCGCGGCGTCCGTGTACCGCATGATGCGGGTCTGCAGCGCGGGCACGGTCGCGAAGCCGAAGCCGCCCATGAGCAGCAGGCCGACGACGGTCGCGGCCTTGCTCTGCGCGGTGAGGGCGAAGAGGACGAGGACGACGGCCAGCACCGCGATGACGGTGACGAGCGCCTTGACGAGGTTCCGGTCGGCGGCGCGACCGCCCAGCACGTTGCCCGTGACCGTGCCGACGCCGAACACGACGAGCAGCCACGGGACGGCGGTGCTGCTGAACCCGCTCACCCCGGTGAGCGTGAACGCGATGTAGCTGAAGGCGCCGAACATGCCGCCGTAGCCGAGCACCGTGACCGCCATCGACAGCCAGACCTGGCGGCTGCGGAAGATGCGGAACTCCGACAGCACGGAGCCGGCGGAGCGGTGCTCGGTGCGGGGCACGAGCACGGCGATGCCGACCAGGCCGAGCACGCCCACGGCGGTGACGGCCCAGAACGTGGCGCGCCAGCCCGCCGCCTGGCCGAGGAAGGTGCCGAGCGGCACCCCGGCGACGTTCGCGACGGTGAGGCCCGCGAACATGATCGAGATGGCGGCCGCGCGACGGTTCGCCGGGACGAGGTCGGCCGCGACCACCGCGCCGATCCCGAAGAACGCGCCGTGGCACAGTGCCGCGACGACCCGGCCGACCATCGTCATGCCGTAGGTGGGGGCGACGGCGCACAGCAGGTTGCCGACGATGAACAGGACCATGAGCAGCAGGAGCGCCGGCTTGCGCGGCATGCGGGACAGCGCGGCCGTCATGGCGATGGCGCCGACGGCCACGGACAGGGCGTAGCCGGAGATGAGGTAGCCGGCCACCGGCTCGGTGACGCCGAAGTCGGCGGCCACCTCCGGCAGCAGGCCCATGATGACGAACTCGGTGAGTCCGATGCCGAAGCCCCCGAGGGCGAGGGCGTACAGCGCGGCAGGCATCGAGGCCTCCAGGGTCGGGAGAGGGGAACGTTGCGCACGCAGTAGTTGCACGCGCAACGTTCTAGATAGTTGCACACGCGTTATATCGGCGCAAGGCGCTATGCTGTGACCCGGACGACGGGACACCGGGCCCGACGACGAGGCCCGCGAGGAGGCCGACATGGGAATCGCCGACGACGCCGTCGAGATCCGCGCGCGCGGCTGGCGCACGCTCGCCGCGCTGCACGGGCTGATCGAGACGGACCTGGAACGCGCGCTGCAGAAGGAGCACCAGCTCTCCGTCGTGGAGTTCACCGTGCTCGACGCACTGAGCCGCCAGGACGGCTGGCACATGCGCATGCAGCAGCTCGCGCGCGCCGCCGCGCTGTCCAGCAGCGCCACGACGCGCCTCGTCACACGCCTCGAGGACCGCGGCCTGCTCACGCGCATCCTGTGCGCCGACGACCGCCGGGGCATCTACACCGAGCTCACGCCCGCCGGTCGCGCCCTGCTGAAGCGGGCCCGGCCCACGCACGACCGCGCGCTCGAGGAGGCGCTCACGCGCGCCGAGGACATCCCGGAGATCGCGCCGCTCGCGTCGTCGCTGCACGAGGTCGCCGCGGTCTGACGGCGACGCCCCCCGAGGCGTGTCGGTGCCCGGTGCCATGCTGCGGGGATGCCGATCACCGTCGATGAGCTGCGTGAACACTTCCTCGCCGCCTGGGGCCCCGACACCTGCTACCCGCACATGAGCGCCGAGTGGACCCCCGAGCACCCCTCGCGCGACCAGTGCGGCATGACCGCACTGGTCGTCCAGGACGTCCTCGGCGGCGACCTGGTCCTCGCCGAGGTCCACGTCGACGGGGCGCAGATCGGCCACCACTACTGGAACCGGCTGCCGGACGGTACGGACGTCGACCTCACGGCGGACCAGTTCCGCCCCGAGGAGACGGTCGTCGGCGGCACGGTGGTCGTCAGGCCACCGGACGCACCCCGCTACCACCGGGAGCAGTACGAGCTCCTCCGCGACCGGGTCCTCGCCGCGCTGGGCGCCGCGTCCGAGCGCTGAGCCGAGTGCGGGACCTGCCCCTCAGGGGCGCGGCTCGACCGCGCCGCGCGGGATCCCCACCGTGGCGAGCAGGTCCTCGTGCAGCTCCATCCACACCCCGTGGACGGAGGCCGCGCCGATCCCGGCCACGCGCGTGCCGTCGCCGCCCCGCGCCGCCGCCAGGGCGTCGTCGAGCCGCACGCCGTAGCCCGCGAACCGGTCGAGCTCCGCCGCGAGCCCGGCGAGCAGCGGCCGCGCCTCGGCGGCGACGGCCCCCAGCTCGTCGAGGACGCGGGCGTCCCAGGCGGCGTCGCGATGGTCGTTGAGGTCCAGCCGGCCGCTCGCGGCGGGCCTCAGCTGCCAGTCCGTGCAGGCCTGCAGCAGCCGGGCGTTGAGCGGGTCGAAGGTCGAGAGCGCCGCGCGCACGACGGCGGACGCGCGCCCGGTCGGGTCGGCAGCGAGCTCCGCCGCGAGGCGCCGCTCCCCCTCGGCCCGACCGCGCTCGGTGAGGGACCAGCCGCCGGTCCCGGCGAACTCCGCCCAGGTCACGTGGCCGAACGCCTCGAGGTCGAGCAGGTGCTCGCGGGCGACGTCGACCGTGAGCCCCGACCGCCTTGCGACGGCCGCGGCGTCCGCCGAGCCCCGCACGCGGACGGCGTGCAGCACGAGGAGCCCAGGCTCCGACACGCGGCTCACGGCGCCTCCCCCGCTCCCGCGGACCTCGCGACGAGCCGGTCGAGCCGCTGCTGCACCGCCTGCGGGGAGCCCAGCCCCAGCGCACCCGCCATCCGCCCCCAGGTGTGACCGGCGGCGCGCGCGGAGAACAGGGCCGCCGTCTCGAGCTGCTCGGCCTCGGCGCGCGCGGCGGGCACCAGCGCGAGGGCCGCGAGCGCCCCCGCGGCATCCTCCTCGGCGGTGAGCGTCCCGCCTGCCGAGCGCCACAGGTAGTGCCGTACCAGGTCCGTCGCCGACGGCGGCACCGCGCCCGGCTGCCACGGGCGCGAGGTCAGCTTGTCCGCGCCGAGGCCGAGCAGCACGCGCCGGGCGCGCGCCTCGGCGTCGGCGTCACCCTGGTCGCGCTCGTGGTCGGCGGCCTGGCCGGCGGCACGGTCGGCGGCACGGTCGTCCGGGCGGGTCTTGCGTTCCATCCCGCGACCGTGCACCATCAACGAACTGTTGTCAATGATGTGTTGATGTCGCGCCATGGCGGCGGCGAGGACGAAGGTCAGGGGACGGAGGTGCGGCATGGACACCGTCGTGCCGCTCGACGCCGCGACGGCGGCGCACGGCGCCAAGGCGGCCGGCCTGGGCGCGCTGCGGCGGGCCGGGCTGCCGGTACCGGTCGGTGTCGTCGTCCCGCCCTCGCTCGAGGATGTCGACCTGCGGGCCGCCGTCGACGGGGCGCTCGACGCGCTGGGGCGGCGCTCGGCCGTGGCCGTGCGGTCGTCCGCGACGGACGAGGACGGGCCCAGGGCCTCGGCTGCGGGCCAGTACGAGACGGTGCTCGGCGTCACCGGCGCGAGCGACGTCGTCGCGGCGCTGCTCGCCTGCCGAGCGTCGGCCGCCGGGCCGCGGGTCACCGCCTACCGGGCGGCGACGAGCGGCGCACCGGCTGCCGGAACACCCGCCGCCGACGTCGCCGTCGTCGTGCAGCGGCTGGTCGACGCCCGCGCGGCGGGGGTGCTGTTCACCGGCGGCGGGCGCACCGTCGTCGAGGGCTCCTGGGGGTTGGGCGAGAGCGTGGTGCAGGGCACCGTCGACCCCGACCGGTGGACCGTCGTCGCCGGGCGCGTCGTCGAGCACCGCACCGGCGACAAGCGCACCCGCGTGGACCGCTCCCCCGGCGGCACCAGGACCCGCGACGTCCCGGCGGCGGACCGCGACCGCCCCTGCCTCGACGACGACGCCGTGCTGCGCCTCGCCGCGCTCGGGCGACAGGTCGCCGACCTGCGCGGCGGCCCGCAGGACGTCGAGTGGGCGGTGGACGATGCCGGCACGGCCTGGCTGCTGCAGGCCCGCCCGGTCACGGCCGCCCTCCCCGTCGACCGCTGTGAGCGGGAGACCGGCCCTGATCGAGGGGCAGGACGGGGCCAGGCTCCCGCTCACAGCGACGACGGGGTGCTGCGGGGCACCGGGGCGAGCGGCGGCCGGGCGAGCGGGCCGGCGCGGGTGGTGCGCGGACCGGACGACTTCGGCGCGGTCCGGCCCGGCGACGTGCTGGTGTGCCGCGAGACGGACCCCGCGTGGACGCCGCTGTTCGGCGTCGTCGCCGCCGTCGTCACCGAGACGGGTGGGCTGCTGTCGCACGCGGCGATCGTCGCGCGCGAGCTGCGGCTGCCCGCCGTGCTCGGCGTGCCCGCGGCGACCGACGCCCTGCGCGACGCCGGCGCGGTCGTCGTGGACGGCGACGCGGGGACCGTCGCGCGCCCGTGACCTGGGCACGGGCTGGACATCCCGTGGACGCCCGCGCGCCGTCGTGGAACCATCCCGCCATGACCACGACGACGCCGGCGACGCCGCCGGCGCTCCCGGCCACGCCCGGGCCTCCCGTCGAGCACGCCCTCGACCCGTTCACGCCCGACCGGCCGCCGGCGGCGTGGGGCCTGCGGGTGCTGGCGGCGCTCCTCGACTCCGCGCTCGTGGCGGCGGTGGCCTTCCTCGCGACGGGCGCCGCGCCGACCCTCGCCGCGCTCCCGGGCCTGGGCGAGCCCGGCGGCGACGGCGGCGCGGGGTGGACCGCGGGGACCCTGCTGGCGCTCGGGGCGCTCCAGGCGTACACCGGCATGACGCCCGGCAAGCGGGTGGCCGGCGTTGCGGTGGTCGACGACCGCTCCGGCCGGCCGATCGGGCTGCCCGGCACGGTGCTGCGCTGGTTCGCGCACGTCCTCGACGCGATCGTGCTGATCGGCTACCTGCGCGCGGCGTTCCGAAAGGACGGCCGCACCTTCGCCGACTCGCTGCTCGGCACCGTCGCGGTGCGCACGACGAGGCCCGAGCCGCACCCCCTCGTCGCGCGACTCCGCACGGCTCGCGACACGCACGCGCCGTGGCTGCGCTGGCCGCACCGCGTCACCGCCGTCGCCGCGTTCGTGCTCTGCGTGCCCGCCGCCGGGATGAGCCTGCTGGTGGGCGCGGGCTCTCAGACCGAGGGGCCCGTCGTCGTCGGGTCCTGCCGGCTCACGGACGAGAGCGTCGACGTCTCGGCGTCGGCGACGATCGTCGCGCAGCGCGCGGAGAGCTGGGAGTCACGGCTGGGCATCCACCGCAACGCCACGACGACGTGGCGCCTCGGCGCGCGGTGGACCGTGCCCGCCGACTGGCCGACGCAGCCCACCGGCACCCCCACCCTCGAGGCCCGCGCCGCCGACGACGAGCCCGCTACGACCGTCCCTGACGACGGCGACCCGCTCTGGGCCGACGGATCCTGGCCGGAACCGGCGCAGGACGCGGCCGGCGGCACGCCCACGACGCTCCGGTCGGAGACCCTCGTGACGCACGACGAGCTCGCCGAGGGGTGGGCCGCCACCGTCCTCGACGGGGTCGGCGAGTGCGGCACGGCACTCACCCTCCCGTTGGACCCCGACCTGGCGCCGTGACGCGACGTCAGGGGCGGAACCTCGTCTGCCCGTGCGGCGACTTGGCGAACGCGAGCACCTTGTCGGTGACGACCCGGTAGACGAGCGCGCGCTGGCCGTGCGGGTCGAAGGACTCGTCGTCGTTCTCGAAGTCCCAGGCGTCGCCGTACTTGGCGCGGAAGCCGTCGGCGAGCCGGCGGAGCTCCGGCTCGCCGGTCGCGCGGACGACGACGCCCTCCACGACGACGTCGAGCCCGGCGTCCCACTCCGGGGACCCGATCGTCACGGCCACATGCGGGCTGTGTGCGAGGTTGTGGGCCTTCTGCTCGCCGGGGCCGGTGCAGAAGACGAAGCCGTCGTCGGTCCACAGCCCGACGAGCGGCGTGACGTGCGGGCGGCCGTCCGCCCGGACGGTGACGAGCCGGTACAGGGTCGCGGCCGTCAGCGCGGCCTCGACCTCCGGCCAGGGGGTGGGCGCGGTGGCCTCGCTGAAGCGGGCGTCGAGGGTTCCGGTGGGGGTCATGACAGGACAGACCCGCCGGGCCGACGGAACTCGTCGGCCCGGCGGGTCCGGGATCCTGCGGCGGTCGACTCAGCGGCTGTGCGCCGACACGTCGCCCATCGTGGTGGTGGCGCGGATCGCGACCTGGACGTCGCCGCCGCTGTTCGTGATCGAGTTGTTGATGCGGCCCAGCGTCGTGCCCGCGTCGAGCGACGCGGTGACGCCGGACGCGACGCCCACGGTCACGTCGCCGGCCTGGGTGCTCAGGTCGAGCGCACCCTGCACGGCCTCCTCCACGCGGAGGTCGCCCTTCGCGGTGCTCAGCGTGCCGGGGCCGGTGAGCCGGCCGACGGTGATGTCGCCGGCCTGCGTGGCGAGGCGGGCGCTCGCCGCCTCGTCGATCTTGACGTCACCGTGCGCGGTCTCGACGACGACGGCGCCCAGGCGCCCGACGCCGCGCAGGGGGGCGCTCGCCGCGGTGACCTCGACCGCGGACCCAGCGGGCAGCTGCACCGTGACCTCGACAGAGCCGGAAGGCCCGAAGGCCCGGTGCCCGTCGGGCGCCGCGACGCGCAGGACGCCGTCGGCGTACGCGACGGTGGTCTGCTCGGCGGCCTCGACGTCGCGGCGCTTCGAGGCGTCGGCGGGCCGCACCTCGACCGCGGTGTCGGACCGGTCGGCGGCGACGAAGGTGAGGCGCCCGGCCGGGACGTCGACGACGGCGGAGACGGGGGCGGGGGTGGCGAAGTTCTGCATCGTTCTCAGCTCCTGCGATGGTCGGTGCGGTGACTTTCTGACATGCGAAACGCTACGTTGCGTTCGTAGATCGGGCAAGAGCAATGTTGCATCAGACGACCGTTTGCGCAGGTCACAATGCCACTATCGTTGCACCAGGCCTGAAAATCAACGCAACCACCGCGCTTGAGCCCGTTGCACCTGACTCGAAGTGAACGTAACGTGGCACCCGGCCCGACCCCGGGCCCGACCCCAGGAGGACGCCATGCCGGGAGGCCGGCTCACCGCCCAGGAGCGCCAGCAGATCGCGCTGGGCCTCGCCGACGACCTCGCGTACGCCGAGATCGCCCGCCGGCTCGACCGCCCGACGTCGACCGTCACGCGCGAGGTGATGCGCAACGGCGGCCCCGGCGGCTACCGCGCCGACCTCGCGCAGCGCGCCACCCAGCAGCGCGCGCACCGTCGTCGTCCCGCCTCGCCGCGCGCGACGTCCGGCTCGGGGGCCGCGACCGACGACGCGGCCCTGCGGGAGTACGAGGAGACGTTCACGACGCTGCTCATGCAGTCCGGCCTCCCCCGCATGTCCGCGGCCGTGCTCACGCGGCTGTACGTGGCGGACTCGGGCAGCCTCACCGCGGCGGAGCTGGTCGAGAGGCTGCAGGTGAGCCCGGCGTCGGTGTCCAAGGCGGTCGCGCTGCTGGAGAACCTGGGGCTGATCCGCCGCGAGCGCGAGGACGGGCGCCGCGAGCGCTACGCCGCCGACGGCGACGCCTGGTACCAGTCGATGATCGCCGCCGCGCGCTCCAACGCCGCGCTCGCCGCCACCGCCCGGCAGGGGGTCGACGTCCTGGGCCGCGACTCCGCCGCGGGCGCGCGCCTGGAGAACATGGCCCGCTTCATCGACTTCGTCGCCGACAGCATCACCCGCGCGGCCGAGCAGGCCCGCGACCTGCTGCACACCGGCCCGGCTACTTGATCGCGCCCATCGACAGGCCGCGCACCAGCTGCTTCTGCGCGATCCACCCGGCGAGGATCACCGGCAGCGACGCGAGCAGCGCGGCGGCGCAGAGCCGCGCGAGGAACAGGCCCTCGCTCGTCATCGTCGAGACGATGAAGATCGGCACGGTGGCGGCGCGCGACGCGGTGAGGTTGAGCGCGAAGAAGAACTCGTTCCACGCGAAGATCACGCAGATGAGCGCCGTCGCGGCGATGCCGGGCGCGACCATCGGGATGAGCACGGACCGCAGCGTCTTCATCAGCCCCGCGCCGTCGACGGCGGCCGCCTCGAGCACCTCGGCGGGGATCTCCTGGAAGAACGACCGCATCATCCACACCGCGATCGGCAGGTTCATCGCCGTGTACAGCACGACCAGTGTCCAGATGTTGTCGAGCACCTTGAGCTGCCCGGCGATGACGTAGATCGGCACGATGACGGCCACGACCGGCAGCATCTTGGTGGAGATGAAGAAGAACAGCACGTCACTGACCTTCTCCACCGGCCGGATCGACAGCGCGTACGCGGCGGGGATGCCGAGCAGCAGCACGAGGACGGTCGAGACGCCGGTGGCGATCGCCGAGTTCGCGACGTACGTGCCGGACTCCCCGACCACCGCCTGGAACTGGTCGAGCGTCGGGGTGAAGAACCACGTGGGCGGGTCGGACGACGCCTGGTTCTCCTGCTTGAACGCCGTCATCGCCATCCACAGGACGGGGAAGAAGAACCCGAGCGCGAGGATCCAGGTGAGGGTGGTGAGCAGCCCCCCGGTGACGCTGCTCCGGCCTGAGCGGCGCGCGGCCGCGGACGGGGCGACAGGCGTGCGCGGGGCCGTTTCGGTGGCGGTCATGCTCACTCCTTGACGTCGAAGCTGCGGAAGATGAGCCGCAGCGCGGCGGAGGCGACGATGATCGTGGCGATGACGACGACGACGCCCATCGCGGCGGCC
This sequence comes from Isoptericola sp. NPDC019571, assembly GCF_044389385.1. Taxonomy (NCBI): domain Bacteria; kingdom Bacillati; phylum Actinomycetota; class Actinomycetes; order Micrococcales; family Promicromonosporaceae; genus Isoptericola; species Isoptericola sp. NPDC019571. The sequence goes on along the minus strand of NZ_JBIRXZ010000014.1, from coordinate 51,225 downwards.
TGCCCGACGTCGAAGCCGAGGAAGGCGCGCTGGTAGATGTAGAACGGCAGGTTGGCGCTGGCCGTCCCGGGGCCGCCGGCGGTCATGAGGTAGATCTGGTCGAACGTGTTGACCACGTAGATGATCCCGAGCAGCACGCCCAGCTCGATGTACCGGCGCAGCTGCGGCAGCGTGATCGACCCGAAGGTGCGCCACCAGCCGGCGCCGTCCATCGCGGCGGCCTCGAGCACGTCCTTCGGCTGGGCCTGCAGCCCGGCCAGGACGAGCAGCATCATGAACGGCGTCCACTGCCACACCAGGGCCATGAGGATCGCGACGATCGGGTACGTGGAGGTCCAGTCGACGGGGTCGATGCCCACCAGCCCGAGCGTCCAGTTGAACAGCCCGTACGTCGGGTTGAGCATCGCCATCGACCACAGCACCGAGCTGGCCACGGGCATGATGAGGAACGGCGTGATGAGCAGCGTGCGCGCCACGCCCCGGCCGCGGAACGGCCGGTCGAGCAGGATCGCGAGCACGATGCCCAGCACCATCGCGACCAGCACGCAGCCGAGGGTGATGACCACCGAGTTGAGCGCCGTCTGGCGGAACACCGAGTCGCGCGCGATGTCGAGATAGTTCGAGAGCCCGACGAAGAGGTCGGAGTCGGGGCGCAAGAGGTTCCGCGAGTGCAGCGAGTACCAGATCGTCACGAGGAACGGGATCTGCGTGACGACGATCGTGAAGACCAGCGCCGGCAGCAGCGGCCCGCGGCGGCGCCACCGCTCGGCGCGGGAGTACCGGTGCTTGTCCGCGCGGGCGGCGCGCTGGGCCTGCGCGCGCCGCAGGTTCCCGGCCTGCGTGGTGACGGCGGTCATCGCTCGTTCTCCCTGCGGTACGTCTCGGCGACGGTCTCGGCGTACTGCTGCGACTGCTCCAGCGCGTCCGCCACCGACTTCTGCCCCGCGATCGCGGCCGACATCTGCTGCCCCACGCGGGTGCCGAGATCCTGGAACTCGGGGATGCCGACGAACTGGATGCCCGGGTACGGCACGGGCGCCACCATCGTCTTCTCCTGGGTGGCCTCGCTCATCGCGGTGAGGGTCGCGTCGGCGTACGCCTCCGAGACCTCCGCGTACTGCGGGATCTCGTACGTGGACAGCCGGCTGCCGGGCGGCACCCGCTCCCAGGAGAGCGTGGAGCCGACCAGCGTGATGTAGTCCTTGTCGGTCATCCACGACACGAAGTCCCAGGCGGCGTCCTTGTGCTCGCTGGTGGACGGGATCGCCAGGGACCAGGAGTACAGCCAGCCGGCCGCGTCGGTCTCGCTCACCGGCGCGGGCACGTAGCCCGTCTTGCCCGCCACGGTCGACGACGCCGGGTCCTCGATCGACGAGACCATCGACGTCGCGTCGTACCACATGGCCGCCTGGCCCTGCGCGAACCGGGTGAGGCAGTCGCCGAAGCCGGAGGTCGCGGCGCCAGGCTGCCCGTACTGCTGCACGGTGTCGACGTACGTCTCGACGGCCTCGCGCACCTCGGGCGAGTCGAGGCGGGCGTTCCCGCCCTCGTCGAACCACTGCCCCCCGTAGGTGTTCATCACGGTCGTCATGGGGGCCATGACCTCGCCCCACCCGGCCAGCCCGCGCAGGCAGATGCCCGCGAAGTCCTGCGACGGGTCGTGGAGCTCGGCGGCCAGCTCGCGGACGTCGTCCCAGGTGGGACGGTCCGGCATGGTGAGGCCCGCCTGCTGGAAGAGGTCCTTGCGGTAGGCGAGGAACGACGACTCGCCGTAGAACGGCACCGAGTAGAGGTCGCCGTCCACCGACAGCGCCTCCCGCACGCTGGGCACGAAGTCGTCCGGGTCGTAGCCCTCGGTGGCGTCGGCGTACGGCTGCAGGTTCTCGATCCAGCCGTTCTCGGCCCACATCGGCGTCTCGTAGTTGGAGATCATCACGACGTCGAACTCCCCGCCGCCGGTGGCGACGGACGCGGTGATCTTGGCGCGGGCCTCGTTCTCCGGCAGGGACACGAAGCGCACGTCGATGCCGGGGTGCTCCTTGCGGAACTCGTCCTGGAGGGAGATCGCGTCCTGCATCTGCGGGTTCGAGACGATCGCCACGACGATCTGCTCGCCGTCTCCCCCGCCGACGGCGCCCGCCCCCGCGCAGGCGGCCAGGGAGAGCCCGAGGACGGCGGCGCCGGCCGCGGCGGCGAGCCTCCGGGTTCGTGGTCGGAACATCGCTGTCCTCACGTCGTCGGTCCTGTCGGTGTATCTCGACGAGCTCCGGCGCGCACAGATGAGATGCGGCGCTGCGCTCATCTGTATGGACAGTAGTTCGTGATGCTCACGTGAGCAAGGACCGAGCGCTCAGAGTGGCGCGGCGGCCCGACCTGCGAGGAGGATGATCCCGTGACCGACGCCGAGCACGCCCGCCTCCTCGTGGAGGTCAGCCGCGACTACTACCTCGACAACCGCTCCAAGGTCGACATCGCGTCCGCCCGCGGCATCTCCCGCTTCCAGGTGGCCCGGCTGCTCGCCGAGGCGCGCGAGAGCGGCGTCGTACGGATCGAGATCTCGCCGCCCGCCCACCTGGACGCCGGCCGCGCCCGGCGCCTGGCCGAGCGCCTCGGCGCGCGCGAGGTCGTGATCGCCGGCGCGGCCGGCACCCCCGGCGCGACGCGCGAGTCGGTCGCCCGTGCGCTCGCCGGCGTCGTCTCCGCGCACGTGCGCGAGGGCGCGACCCTCGGCGTCTCCTGGTCCCGCACGATCGAGATCGCGGTGCGCCACCTCGATCCCCTGCCCGCGTGCGACGTCGTGCAGCTGGTCGGCGCGCTGCCGGTGGACGGGTCGGGCGACTCGCTCGACATGATCCAGGGCTTCCGCCGGATGCCGGGCGTGCGCACCTGGCCGGTCTGGTCGCCGCTGCTCGTGGCCGACCCCGGCACGGCCGCCGGCATGCGCCGGCAGCCCGAGATCGCCGCCGCCCTCGACCGCGCCGACGGCCTCGACGTCGCCGTCGTCGCGATCGGGGCGTGGACGGCCACCGGATCCACCGTGTTCCCCCAGGTCACGGGGGACGAGCGGCGCGCCGCCACCGCCGCGGGGACCGTCGCCGAGTGCTCCGGACGGCTCTTCGACGCCGAGGGCCGCCGCGTCGTCACGCCGCTCGACGCCCGCGTGGTGGGCGTGACCTTCGACCAGCTCGTCCGCACCCCCGAGGTCGTCACCGCCGGCTACGGGCGCGAGGCCGCGCCCGGCCTGCGCGCCGCCGTCGCGGGCGGCATCGCCACCACCGTCGTGTGCGACGACGCCGCCGCGGGCGCGCTCGAGGAGCTGGTGGACGCGTCCGCCGGGTAGCGCCGCCGCTGTCCCGATTGCGGGCATGACCTGCGCCGTCGAGCCTGGGGGTGACCGAGGAGGCCACCATGACCGAGTCCGGCGAGCACCAGCCCGAGCGTCGCGCACGGGCGGACGACGACGCCACGCACGACGTCCCCGACACCCCGCGCGCGCCGTCCGACGCGCCGAAACCGTCCTGGGGCCGGGCCCTCAAGGGCACGGTCCGTGAGTTCGGGGCCGACCAGTGCACCGACCTCGCCGCCGGGCTGACGTACTACGCCGTCCTGGCGTCCGCGCCCGCGCTGCTGGCGCTGGTGTCGCTGCTGGGGTTCGTGGGGAACCCCGAGAGCGCCCTCAAGTCGATGCTGAGCACCCTCGAAGAGTTCCTCCCCGAGGACATGATCGGCATCGTCGAGCCGCTCATCGAGAACGCGGTCGGCAACACGGGCGCGGGGATCGCCCTCGTCGTCGGTCTCGTGCTCGCGCTCTGGTCGGCGTCGGGGTACGTCGGGGCGTTCGGCCGCGCGATGAACCGCATCTACGACGTCGAGGAGGGGCGCCCGGTCTGGAAGCTGCGCCCGGCGATGTTCGCGCTGACCCTGGTGGTGCTGATCATCGCCACCGTCGTGGTCGCGAGCCTGGTGCTCTCCGGGCCGATCGCCCGGTCCGTGGGCGAGGCGATCGGCCTGGGGGACGTCGCCCTCACCGTGTGGGGCATCGCGAAGTGGCCGGTGGCGCTCCTGCTCGTCGTCGTCGCCGTGGCGATGCTGTACCACTTCACCCCGAACGTGAAGCGGCCGCGGTTCCGCTGGCTGAGCGTCGGCGCTGTCGTCGCCATCGTCGTGACCGCGATCGCGTCCGCGGCGTTCGGCTGGTACGTCGGCAGCAGCTTCTCCAACTACGGCTCGTACGGCATCCTCGCCACGTTCATCGTGCTGCTGCTGTGGCTGTGGATCGTCAACCTCGTGCTGCTGTTCGGCGCCGAGCTCGACGCCGAGGTGGAGCGCAGCCGCGAGCTCAACGACGGCATCGCCGCCGAGGAGAACATCCAGCTCCCGCCGCGCGACACCAAGGCCAGCGACAAGAAGGCCGGCAAGCGGCGCGACGCCGTCGCCGAGGACCGCGCGGTCCGCGAGGCCGCCGCCCGCGACCGCGCGGCGGACTGAGCGCGGCCGACCGAGCGCGGCCGGCTGACGGACGCCTCCGGGGCTCAGCCCGCGACGAGGCCCTCGACCGTCGCGCGGGCGCCGAGCGTGTGCAGCGAGTCCAGCGCGGCGGTGTACGCCTCGACGAACCGCGGCTCCGACGCCAGGTCGCCGAAGAGCTCCTCGTCGCGGACGAACACCAGCGGGTCCTCCCGGTTCCTCGCCGCCGCGGCCTTCAGGCGGTCCGCGAGGCGGTCGACGATCTCGATGGGCTCGCCCTGCTCGTCCACGGCCTCGTCGTACCGCGCCCACGCGGCGACGACGGCCGCGGACCGGTGCACGTCGCCGCCGGAGGCGAGGTTCGCCCGGATCACCGGGACGAGCCACTTGGGGATGCGGTCGGAGGACTCGGCGCACAGGCGGGCGAGCGTGTCGCGCACGTGCGGGTTGGCGAACCGCTCGATCAGCGTGGCCTCGTACTCCTCGAGGTCCACGCCCGGCACGGGCAGCAGCGTCGGGGCGCCCTCGCGCGCCATGTAGTCGCGCAGGAAGCGCACGAACGTCTCGTCGGCGCAGACCTCGTGCGCGTACCGGTACCCGGCCAGGTAGCCCAGGTAGCACAGGGCCTGGTGGCTGGCGTTGAGCAGGCGCAGCTTCATCAGCTCGTACGGCTCGACGTCGTCGACGAGCTGCGCGCCGACCTCCTCGTACGGCGGGCGCCCGTCCGCGAACCGGTCCTCGACCACCCACTGCGTGAACGGCTCCGCCACGACCGGCCACGCGTCGTCGACCCCGAACCGCTCGGCCACCATGGTGCGGTCGTCGTCCGTGGTGACGGGAGTGATGCGGTCGACCATCGAGTTGGGGAACGGGACGTGCTCCTCGATCCACCCGGCGAGCTCCGGGTCCTTGAGCCGCGCGAACGCGGCGAACATGCGGTGCGCGACGTCGCCGTTGCCCTGGATGTTGTCGCAGCTCTGCACGGTGAACGGCGGGACGCCGCGGTCCCGGCGGCGGCGCAGCGCCTCCGTGACCAGCCCGAACGTCGTGGCGGGCACGGCGCCGGGCTCCAGGTCCGCACGCACGGCCGGGTCGTCGGCGTCGAACTCGCCCGTCACCGGGCTGACGTTGTAGCCGCCCTCCGTGACGGTCAGCGACACGATGCGGATCTCCGGGGAGGCCATCGTCGAAAGCACCGCCTCCGGGTCGTCCGGCGCGAGCAGGAAGTCCACGATCGAGCCGATGACGCGGCCCTCGAGCGTGCCGTCGGGGTGCTTGAGCACCAGCGTGTACATCCCGTCCTGCGCGGCGAGCGCGTCGCGCATGCGGGCGTCGTGCGGCAGCACGCCGACGCCGCAGATCGCCCAGTCGAGCGCCTGGCCGGCGTTCATCAGCCGGTCCAGGTACATCGCCTGGTGCGCGCGGTGGAACCCGCCGACGCCCAGGTGCACGATGCCGGCGCGCAGGCGGCTGCGGTCGTACTGCGGGACAGCCAGGTCGTCGCTCGCGAGCGACTCCACGGTCTCGGCGCTGAGTGCGGTCATGGTGCGTCCTTGCTCCGTCGGGTACGGGAAGGACCAACGTAGCAAACGAGCACTGCGATGGTCACAGATGAGCGCGGGAATGCCATCACCGCGGCCGGTGCCCCGTCCGCGCGTCGACCATCCGCGCGCCCGTGAGGACACAGGCGAGGCCGCGCCGGTCGCCGGTCGCGACGACGCCGACCAGGGCCGCGAGCGCCACCACGTTCTGCAGCGCCCCGGCCCACGCGTTCGACGCGTCGCCGGGCGGCACCGCCTCCACGATCCCCAGCACCCCGTACAGGCCGAGCACGAGGTACCCGCGGGCGAGGCGCCGCGCGAGCGGACCGCGTCGCAGCGCCCCCGCGCCGTCGGGCCATCGCGGCTCCAGCCACACCGCCCGCTGCCCCAGCGACGCGCCCGAGCCGACCCACGGCGGCAGGAGGAAGACCACGACGGCGGGCACCACCGTGCCGAGCAGCACGTCGGGCCACGTCGTCGCCGACGAGACGTCCCGACCGGTCGCCAGCACCCCCACCCGGTAGGCGAGCTGCAGCGCCGCCCCCAGCGCGAACGCGGCGAGCAGGTCGGTGACCATCCCCAGGACGCGGCGCCAGAACGTCACCGGCCGCGGCTCCAGGCGCGCGGCGGCGAGCTCGCGCGCCTGCGGCATCCAGCGCAGCACGACGGGTGCGACGAGCGCGCCGAGCAGGCCGCCGAGCGTGTTGGTGAGCACGTCGTCCACGTCGGCCACGCGGTAGGAGCACGGGATGATCCCGAGGATCCCGGTGTACTGCACCGTCTCGATCGCGACCGACGCGACGAGCGCGCTCAGGGTGGACCCGGCCACGCCCCACCCGAGGTATCGCCGCGCCAGCACGCCCCACGGCACGAAGAGCAGCACGTTGAACGCCACCTGCAGCACCGCGGCGCTGCGCAGCGTGGCCAGCAGCCCGAGGCCCGCCGTCTCCCGGCGGACGTCGTCCAGCGAGTGCAGGGGCACCAGCTCCGCGCCGGGGACCCCGTGCGCCGCGCACCACGCGGCCAGGTCCCCCGACGGCAGCGGCAGCAGCGTGTACGCGAGCAGCGTCACGACGTACACCGCGAGCGCCGCGGCGCCGAGCACCCGCCGCGCGTCGAGCCGCCCGTATCGTCGCTGCTGCACCAGCAGCACGGGGATCAGCACCCCGAGGAACACCAGCACCCCGAGGCCGACGCCCACCGCGGCCGGCCATGTCCATCGATCGATCACGCCGCCGACGGTAGGCGGCTACGGCTGGGTCAGCGCGCTCAGATCGCCGATCGTGCCGTCGAACACGTTCATGTCGATGTGCTCCTCCTCGCCGGCGTAGCCGGGGAGCGTGTCGCGGTCGGAGTACTGCCAGAACTCCCAGTCGCGGCGCGGCAGGTCGGGGGTGGAGGCGACGGACCGGATCCACAGCGGGTACCGGTCGTAGTCGTCACCCAGGTAGTCCGCCCGGATCTGCTGCGTCGTGTAGAGGATCGGCGGCACGCCGTAGTGGTCCTCGAGCGCGTCGAGCATCGGGTCGAGGATGCCCCGGAGCTCGTCGACCGTCGGCGGGTCGGCCGCGAAGTCGCCGTAGTACTCGACGTCGACGACGGGCGGCAGGGTGCCGCTCTCGGCGGGCACGACGTCGATCATGTGCGCCGCCTGGTCGGCGCCGGGGCTCTCGAAGGAGAGGAAGTGGTAGGCGCCGACGAGCAGGTCGGTGGCGCGGGCTCCCTCCCAGCTCGCCGCGAACCGCTCGTCCTCGTGGGCGGAGCCCTCGGTGGCCTTGATGAACGCGAAGTCCAGGTCCTGGTCCGCGAGCACGGGCCAGTCGATCTCGCCCTGGTAGGCGGACACGTCGACGCCGCGCACGGCGTACCGGTCGGCAGCCAGGCGGTTGGGCCAGAGCACCCCGTTCCACACCAGCAGCGCCAGCACGCCCAGCAGCACGACGACGGCCCCGACGGCGACCGCCAGCGCACGACGACCCCGACCTCGCCCTGCTCGCTCGCCGCTCATCCCGCTGATGATCCCCGATCACGCCCACGCCGGGCCACCACCGGGCCGGTCGGACGGCGCGCGCCGCGACGCGGCCCGCGGAATGATGCCCTCATCCGAGGTGAGGAGACGCATGACCGACGCCACCGACCAGGCTGCGGCGCCGCCGTCGACCACCTCCCCGGCGCTGCGGCTGCTCCGCACGGCGAGGCGTGCCCCGTTCACGCTCGGGATCGTCGCGCTGATGCTCGTGCTCGGCGTCGTCACCGGCGCCCTGTGGTCGCCGTTCGAGGACCACCCGTGGTTCGCGAACGTCGCGTTCGGCGCCCCGGCGTTCGCCGACGGACGGTGGTGGACGCCCGTCACGGGCTCGCTGTTCGCCCTCGAACCGTGGGAGTACGTGGCTGTCGCCGGGGTCTTCCTCCTGCTCGTCGGCTGGACGGAGCTCCGCCTCGGGACCCGGCGCGCGGTCGTCACGGCGGTGACCTGCCAGCTCGTCGGCGTCGTCGGGACCGCCGGCGGTCTCGCCCTCCTGGCCCGGACGGGCTGGGACTGGGCGGAACGTCTGGCGCAGGTGCTCGACGTCGGCTTCAGCGCGGGGGTCGTCGGGGCGGTGACCGTGACGGCGTTGAGCCTGGCACCGCCGTGGCGCTTCCGGGCGAGCGCCCTGATCGCGATCTACGTCCTGGCCGCCCTCGTGATCTGGGGCGGGATCGCGGACGTCGAGCACGTCGTCGGCTGGGCGGCCGGGCTCGTCGTCGCCCGCCCGGTGCTGGGAGCGAGGCTGGGGCGCGGCACACGCGCCGGGCGCCTGCAGCGCGACCGGGCGACGGCCGCCGGCTACTTCGCGATCTCGGCCCTGATCGTGGTGCTCACGAGCTTCGCCGCCGGGCCCAGCGAAGGACCGCTGGGCGAGGTCGCCAGCAGCGGCTGGCCGACGGGTGTCCTCGCCGTCGCGGTCGACCTGGTCCTCGCCGTCGGCCTGCTCCGGGGCAGGAGGTCGTGGTGGCGGCTGGCCGTGGCGCTCACGCTGCTCGGGGTGCTCGGCGAGGCGCTCTTCGCGCTGGCCGCGTCCCTCGCGCTGCCCGAGGAGCTGCCGCTCGTGCTGCTCATGCTCCTGCTGGACCTGGGTGCGCTGGCGCTGCTGGTCGTCCGGCGGTCGTCGTTCCGCGCCCGCCGGCACGCGCGGCCGTCGGCGGGGGCCCGGCTGGACCAGGACGACGCGCGCGCGACGCTCCGCCGGCTCGGGGCGGGCCAGCGGCTGGCCTGGATGACGACCTGGGACGGGCTCGAGCGGTGGACGCCCGAGGGGCAGGACGGGTACGTCGCCTACCAGGCGCACGCCGGCGTCGTCGTCGTCCTCACGGACCCGGTCGGCGACGGGCCGGACGGCCGTGCGGAGCTGGTGGACGCCTTCGTGGGGGCGGCGTCGACGGCGGGCGCGGGGTCGTGCTTCTTCTCCGCGAGCGAGGAGGTCGCGGAGATCGGGCGATCGCGCGGCTGGACCCTCGTGCCGGTGGCCCAGGAGGCCGTGATCGACCTGCCGGGCCTGGAGTTCCGGGGCAAGAAGTGGCAGGACGTGCGCACGGCGCTCAACCAGGCCGCGAAGCAGGGCATGGAGCACCGGCTGGTGCGACTGGTCGACGAGCCGCCCGAGACGCTCGCGCAGGTGCGGGCGATCTCCGAGGCGTGGCTCGGCGACAGCGACCTGCCGGAGATGGCCTTCACGCTGGGCGGGGTGCGCGAGGCCCTCGACCCGGAGGTGCGCGTGGGGCTCGCGGTGGACGGCGAGGGTCGGGTGCACGGCGTGACGAGCTGGCTGCCCGTGCACGCACCGGACGGGCAGGTCGTCGGGTGGACGCTCGACGTCATGCGGCGCGCACCGGACTCGTTCCGCTACACGATGGAGCTGCTCATCGCGTCCGCCCTCACGACGTTCCGGGACGAGGGCGCCCTGGAGGCATCGCTGTCCGGCAGCCCGCTCGCCCACGGCGACCTCCCCTCTCCCGGGGGCCTCGACGCCGTCCTCGACCGCCTCGCGGAGCGCCTCGAGCCCCTCTACGGGTTCGAGTCCCTGCACCGTTTCAAGATGAAGTTCCAGCCACGGAACGCTCCGCTCTACCTCGTGGTGACCGAGCCCGCGACCCTCCCCCTGGTGGGACTCGCCCTCGTGCGGTGCTACCTGCCCGACGTGCACGCGCGCGAGCTGGTCGCGGCCGCCCGGTCGTCCCGCCGCTGAGCGCGCGGCGCACGGCGTCGCCCGTCACTTGATGCCCGTGGTGGCGATGCCGCGGACCAGGAACCTCTGACCGAAGAGGAACACGAAGAACACGGGCAGCAGCGACACGATGGACATCGCGAACATGGCTCCCCAGTTGCTCTCCCCCTGCGAGTCGACGAACAGCCGCAGCGCGACCGGCACGGTCATCATGTCCGTGTCGGTGAGGTAGATGAGGGCGCTGAAGAACTGGTTCCAGGTGCCGATGAACGTGAAGATCGCCGTCGTCGCGAGGGCCGGCGTCATCAGCGGCAGGATGATGCGCAGGAAGATCCGCGCATGGCCGGCGCCGTCGATCCGGGCGGCCTCGTCCAGCTCCTTGGGCAGCCCCCGGATGAACTGGACCATGAGGAAGATGAAGAACGAGTCGGTCGCGAGCATGTTCGGCCCGACCAACGGCCAGAACGTGTTCACCATGCCGAGCTGGGAGAACAGCACGTACTGCGGCACCAGCGTGACGTGCCCCGGCAGCATGATCGTGATGAGCATGATCGCGAAGAGCAGCGTCTTGGCGGAGAACCGCATCCGCGCGAACGCGTAGGCCGCCATCGAGCACGAGACGAGCGTGCCGAGCACGGACCCGAGCACCACGACCGCCGAGTTGAGCATGTAACGGCCGAAGGGGTGGCTGAGCGCGTTCCACCCGTCCGGGTAGTGCGACAGGTCGACGTCGCTCAGCCACAGGCCGGGCTGGCTGAAGATGAGGTCGTCCGGCCGCAGGGACGAGACCACCATCCACAGCAGCGGGTAGATCATCACGGCGCCCGTGACGATCAGCACGAGGTGCTTGAGGACGCTCCGCACGGGGTGGGAGGAGCGCCGACGTCGCGCGGCGACCGGCGCGGGCTCCTGGGGGGCCGGGGCCGTCTCGACGTCCCGCTGGATGGTGTCAGTCATCGTAGTAGACCCAATACTTCGAGGCGATGAAGTTGACGGCGGTGAGGGCGCCCACGATGAGGACAAGCAGCCACGCCATCGCGGAGGCGTAGCCCATCTCGAAGTCCTTGAACCCCGTGTTGTAGAGGTACATCGTGTAGAAGAGCGTCGAGTCGGACGGGCCGCCGATCCCGCCCGAGATGATGAACGCCTGGGTGAACGACTGGAACGCCCCGATCGTCTGCAGCACGATGTTGAAGAAGATGATCGGGGTGAGCATCGGCATGGTGATGCGCCAGAACTGCTTGGCCTTGGTGGCCCCGTCGACGGCGGCCGCCTCGTAGTACATGGTCGGGATCTGCCGCAGCCCGGCGAGGAAGATGATCATCGGCGACCCGAACGTCCACACGTGCAGCAGGATGATCGTGCCGAGCGCCGTGTCCGGGCTGGAGATCCAGCCCATCCCCTCGATGCCGAAGAGGCCGAGCACCTGGTTGACCAGGCCGGTCGTGCCGAAGATCTGGCGCCACAGGATGGCGATGGCCACCGACCCGCCCAGCAGCGACGGCAGGTAGAAGACCGAGCGGTAGAAGGACAACCCGCGCATGCCCCGGTTGAGCGCCACCGCGATGAAGAGCGCCACGGCGAGCTGGAGGGGCACTCCCACGACGACGTAGGTGAGGGTCACCCGGAGCGACTGGTGGAGGCGGTCGTCGGTCAGCATCCGGAGGTAGTTCTCCAGGCCGACCCAGTTCGGGTCCTCGAGCAGGTTGTAGTCGGTGAACGACAGGTAGAACGACGCGATCATCGGGCCTGCCGTGATGACCACCAGCCCCAGGAGCCACGGGAGCAGGAAGACCAGGGCCGCCTTGTTGTCCCGTCGCGCCGCCTTCCGCTCACGCGGGTCCAGGGGGCGACCGCCTCGCTTCAGCTTCGAGAGCTCGGTGATCGCGCTCATCCGGACGAGCCCGTCTGCGCTGTGGAACGATTCATCGCGTGGACCTCCTCGACCACGGAGCGCTGCGCACCAGCGCGCAACTTTTGGGGTAACCGTTGACCACAGTATCGAACTCTTCGTAGTCTGGGAAGCGCCTTCCCGCTCGCCGACGCCGACCGTCGCGAGCCTTCCAGGGGACGGGCTGCTCGTACAGGGAGGTACGACCCCATGCAGAGACTCAACTTCAGGACGACCGTCGCGACGGCCACCGCCGGCCTCGTCGTGCTGACGACCGCCGCGGGCTGCGCCGTCGACCAGCCCGGCGCCGACGCCGCCCCCTACGACCCCGACGAGGAGGTGACGATCACCTTCGCATGGTGGGGCGGGGAGGAGCGCAACCAGATCACGAAGGAGGCGATCAAGGGGTTCGAGGAGGATCACCCGAACATCACCGTCGATACGCAGAGCAGCGACTTCGGCAGCTACTGGGACATGCTCGCGACGCAGGTCGCCGGCGGCGACGCCCCCGACCTGATCACGATGGGCGGCTCCTACCCGAGCGAGTACGCCGGCCGCGGCGCGCTGCTGGACCTCGGCACGGTGTCCGACTACCTCGACACCTCCAAGGTGCCGGCGGACACGCTCAAGATCGGCGAGATCGAGGGCACGCAGTACACCGTCCCGTCCGGCGTCAACGCGCTGGCGGCCTTCCTCAACCCGGCCGTCTTCGAGGAGGCCGGGGTCGAGCTCCCGGACACGTCGACGTGGACGTGGGACGACTTCGCCGCGATCACGCAGCAGCTGTCCGACCAGAGCCCGAAGGGCACCTACGGCACCGTGCCGTTCGCCAACTCCTCGCTGCTCGACGCCTGGGCCCACCAGCACGGCGAGGCCATCTTCGCCGAGGACGGCACCGTGGGCGTGAGCCCCGAGACCGTGTCCGCCTGGTTCCAGCTCTGGTTGGACGCCCAGAAGAACGGCGCCACCCCCGAGGCCAGCATCTTCGTGGAGGACTCGACGGCCGTGCCCGAGCAGTCGCTGTTCGGCACCGGCAAGCAGGGGATCGCCTTCGCGTGGAGCAACTTCAAGGCGGACGCGCTCGGCGACTCCGTCGTCGAGGCGAACCTCCCCGGCGAGGCCGAGGCGGTCGGCAACCGCGTCGGCTCCACGATGGAGTACGCCATCACCTCGAAGACCGCGCACCCCGAGGCCGCGGCGATGCTGCTCGACTACCTCGTCAACGACCCGCGCGTGGTCGACGCGGTCGGCACGGACCGCGGGGTCCCGGCGAACGCGGAGGTGCGCGACCACCTGCGCGAGAGCCTCAGCACCGTGCAGCAGAAGGAGGTCGACCTCATCGACGAGATCGCCGCGTCCGACGCCGGCGCGCGGATGCCCGCCCCCGAGGGCGCCAGCAGCACCGGGGACATCTTCACCCGGCTGATGCAGGACGTGCTCTTCGAGCGGACGACGCCGGACGACGCCGCCGAGCAGTTCATCTCCGAGGTCGAAGGCTCGCTGAAGTGACCGCCCCCGGCGTCGCCCTCGTCGGCGGCCACGGCTACGCGACCCGCCACCTGGAGCACCTGCGGGGCGCCGAGCGCTCCGGCCGGGCCCGGCTGCTCGGCGTCGCGGACCCTCGCCCGCCCGAGGACGACGCCGGCGGCGTCCCCTGGTTCGACTCGCTCGCCGACCTGCTGGACGCCGGCGTCGAGCCCGACGTGGTGGTGATCTCGACGCCGCCGCACACCCATGCGCCCCTCGCGCTGCGGGCGATCGCGGCCGGAGCGGACGTCTACGTGGAGAAGCCGCCGGTCGCGTCGTGGGCGCAGTACGTCGAGCTCGAGCGGGCCGCGCGCGACGCCGGCCGCGTCGTGCAGGTCGGGTTCCAGAGCCTGGGTTCCGAGGCCCTGGGGATCATCGAGGACGCGCTCCGCGCCGGCGAGATCGGCGACGTGCTGGCCGTCGGCGCCGTCGGGACGTGGTCGCGCACGATCGGCTACTACGACCGGTCCCCGTGGGCGGGCAGGCGCGTCCTCGACGGCGTCGACGTGGTGGACGGCGTGTCGACCAACCCGCTCGCGCACGCCGTCGTGACGGCGCTGCGCCTGGCCGGCGCCCGGCGCGCGGACGACGTGCTCGACGTCGACGCCGACCTCTACCGCGCGCACGCGATCGACGCCGACGACACGTCCGTCGTCCGCGTCCGCACGGCCAGCGGCGTCGCCGTGACGCTCGGCCTGACGCTGTGCGCGCAGGAGCAGACGGCCCCGGTGATCCGCGTGCGCGGCACCCGCGGCACGATCGAGCTGAGCTACACCACCGACGAGCTCACGGTGGACGGCGTCGCCGGACGGCGCACCCTCACCGCGGGCCGCGCGCACCTGCTCGACGACCTGCTCGTGCACCGCGCGACGGGCGCGGACCTGCTCAGCCCCCTGGCCGACTCCGGCGCGTTCATGCGCGTGCTCGAGGCAGTGCGGGTGGCCGATGCGCCCCGCCAGATCCCCCCGGAGGCCGTGACCTGGACGGGCTCGGGCCGCGACCGGCGACCGGTCGTGCACGACGTCGACGCGATCCTCGCGCGGGCGGTCGTCGCGCAGGCGACGCTCGCCGAGCTGGGCGTGCCGTGGGCGCGGAGGCGACCCGCCCTCGACGTGCTCGACGTGGGCGGCGTGCCGGTCGCCGAGCTCCGCGACGGCGCCGACGTGGCGCCGATCCTCTCCCCGCGGCCCTACCTGCACCCGGTCTCCACCCTCGACGGCGTCGTCGTGACCGACCACCTGCCGGCCGACCACGCCTGGCACCTCGGCGCCGGCCTGGCGATCCAGGACGTGGGCGGCACCAACCTCTGGGGCGGCCGCACGTTCACGGCGGAGGACCGCGAGTACGTCTGGCGGGCCGACCACGGGCACGTGCGCCTCGACCGGCACGCCCGCCACGGCGGCGTCGCCGAGCAGTCGCTGACCTGGTGCGACCCCGCGGGCGCCGCCCTGCTGACGGAGCACCGCCGGTGGGAGGCGGCCCCCTCCCCCGACGGCTGGTGGCTCGATCTGCGGACCGAGCTCCGCAGCGCCACCGGCTCCCCAGTCTCCCTCGGCGGCCCCGGCAGCAACGGCCGGGCCGGCGGCGGCTACGGCGGCTTCTTCTGGCGCATCGCGCCCTGCACCGACGTCCACGTGCGGACCGCGGACGCCGACGGCGAGCAGGCCGTGCACGGCACCACGTCTCCGTGGTTGGCCTGGACCGCCACGTTCGCCTCGGGGCCCGCCACGCTCGTCGTCGTCGCCGCGCACGACGACGACACGGACCCGTGGTTCGTCCGCTCCGCCGGCTACCCCGGCGTCGGCCTCGCGCTCGCGTGGGATCGCCGCACCACCGCGCCGGTCGACGAGCCCCTGCGCCGGCGCGTCCGCGTGCTCGTCGCCGACGGCGTCCTCGACGACGACCACGTCGCGCGGCTCGTCGCCGACACCCTGGCGCGCGACCTCGCGCCCGCACCGCTCGCCGCCCGACCCGCCTGAAGGGGCCCCACCGTGCACTCCCAGCCCATCGACCGGCGCGCGCTCGTGCGCCGGCACGACATCGTGCAGACCGCCCTGGACCCGCGCAGCCCCGTGACCGTCGGGAACGGCGAGCTCGGCTTCACCGTGGACCTCACCGGCCTGCAGTCGATGCCCGGCGAGTACCCGGTGCACAAGCGGGGCCACGAGCCCGACCGCGACGACCCGGGCACGCTCCTCGGCACCCAGACCCAGTGGGCCTGGCACTCGATCGCGGGCGAGCGGGAGTACGCGCTGGAGGAGACCACCCGGCGGTACGAGGTCGACGGCCGGCTCGTGCCGTACGTCGAGGAGAGCCGCCGGGACACGCCGGGGTACGACGCCACCCGGTGGTTCCGAGCCAACCCGCACCGCCTCGACCTCGGCCGCATCGGCTTCGTCGCGGTCACCAGGGACGAGGACGACGGCGAGCCCCTCGTCGCGCTGCGCCCGGCTGACCTCACGGGCACCCGCCAGGTGCTCGACCTGTGGTCGGGGACGGTGGACAGCGCGTTCTCCCACCGCGGCGTGCCGGTGCGGGTGCGGACCTCCGTCCACCCGACCCGCGATCGGATCGGCGTCACCGTCGCGTCCGCCCGGGCCGCCGGGCTCGCCATCGCCGTCGACTTCCCCTACGGCTCGTCGGACTGGCACAACGCCGCCGACTGGGACTCCCCCGACGCCCACTCCACGTCCGTGACGCCCGTGCCCGGCGGGTGGCTCGTGGAGCGGCGGCTCGACGACTCGACCTACCGGGTGCACGTCGCCGCCGCCGGCGCAGAGCTGACGCACGTCGCGCCGCACCGCGTCGTCCTGCGGCCCACGGCCGACGACGTCGACGTGGCCGTCGAGCTCACCACCGACGGGCAGGGCGACATGGTGCTGCTGCCCTCCCGGGCCGGGCACGCGGACACCGCGGCTGCCGCAGGCGACGCCCAGGAGGTGCACCGCGCCGCGGCCGCGCACTGGCGGGACTTCTGGGAGTCCGGCGCGGCCCTGCAGCTCGCGGGGACCGACGACCCGCGCGCCCGGGAGCTCGAGCGGCGCGTCGTGCTGTCGCAGTACGTCACGGCCGTGAACAGCGCAGGGTCCCTCCCGCCGCAGGAGACCGGGTTGGTGTGCAACTCGTGGCGCGGCAAGTTCCACCTCGAGATGCACTGGTGGCACGCCGCGCACTTCCCGATGTGGGGCCGCCCCGAGCTCCTCGAGCCGAGCCTCGGCTGGTACCGGCACGCCCTGCCGCTGGCCCGGGACACCGCGCACGCCCAGGGCTACGCCGGGGCTCGCTGGCCCAAGCAGCTCGGCTCCGTGCTGCGCGAGACGCCGAGCTCCATCGGCGTCCACCTCGTGTGGCAGCAACCGCACGTCGTCTACCTCTCCGAGCTCGTCCACCGGGTCACCGGCGACGACGCGTTCCTGCGCGAGCAGGCCGAGGTCGTCTTCGCGTCGGCGGAGTTCATGGCCGACTTCGCCCAGAGGGGGACGGACGGGTTCACGCTCGGCCCGCCGCTCGTGCCCGCGCAGGAGAGCTACGCGGCAGAGCGAGCCCGCCTGTCGAACCCGCCGTTCGAGCTGGCGTACTGGCGCTGGGCGCTGCGCACCGCCAACGCGTGGCGCGAGCGGCTGGGCCTGCCGGTCGAGGAGCGGTGGGCCGAGGTCGCGGAGGGCATGATGGCGCCGCACGTGCGCGACGGCGTCTACACCGGCGTCGACGTCGAGCCGTACACGATCCGGACCGACCACCCCTCGATGCTCGGCGCGCTGGGCATCGTCCCCGACGTCGGGCTGATCGACGCCGACGTCATGCGCGCCACCTACCTGGACGTGCTGCGCGACTGGGACTGGACGTCCACCTGGGGCTGGGACTACCCCATGATGGCGATGACGGCGACGCGCCTCGGCGAGCCCGGCTGGGCCGTCGACGCGCTCATGGACGCGGCGGGCAAGAACGTCGTGCTGCCGAACGGGCACAACCACCAGACGGACTCGCTGCCCCTGTACCTGCCGGGCAACGGCGGCCTGCTCGCCGCCGTCGCGCTCATGGCGCGCACCCACCTCGACGGCGGGGCGGGGTTCCCCGCCGGCTGGGACGTCCAGCTGGAGGGGTTCCCCGCCACGGTCTGACGCCGGTCACCGCCGGCCCGGGCGGCGCCTCACGGCGAGCCGGGCAGGGTGACGGCCCGCAGCGGGGCCGACGGCTCCGACGTGCCGGCCGCGTTCACGGCCACCACCCGGTAGGTGTACGCGGTGCCGGGCTCGAGGTCGCGGTCGTAGGTGGTGTGCACCTTCGCGACGCCGACCTCCTGCGGATCGCCGCCGGCCTCGGACCGCAGCACGCGGTACTCCGTCGCGCCCCCGCCCGAGGTCCAGACCAGGCCCGTGGACGTGGCGCCCTGGAGCCCCACGCGCAGGTCGGTGGGCGGCGCGGGCACGGGCAGCGGCACGGTGAGGCTCGCGCTCCGCTCCGACTCGCCCAGCTCGTTGACCGCCGTGACGGCGTAGTCGTAGGACGCCACGGAGGCGCCGATGGTGTCGTCCTCGTACGCCGGCTCGGTGGTCGTGCCGACCAGGGCGAACGCGCCCCCGCCGTCACGGCGGTACACCTGGTACGTCTCGGCGCCCGGCACGGGCTCCCAGCCCAGGGCGAACGCCGCGGCCGACACCTCGGTGGCCTGAAGCCCTCCCGGGGCCACGACCGGGTCCAGCGGGCCCGACGTCGCGGCCGTGACGGCAGAGGACGGCTCCGACTCCCCGCCCGGGGAGACCGTCGTCACGGCGTAGCGGTACGACGACGACGGCTCGGCCGTGTCGTCGGTGTACGACGGGTCCGCCACGTGGCCGAGCAGCTCGAGCTCGCCGCCGTCGGCCGGTGCGCGGTAGACGCCGTACGCGGTGGCGCCGTCGACGGCGGACCAGCCCAGGTCGACGGAGTAGCTCCGGGCGGCACCGACGGCGAGGTCGCCCGGCGCGGGCGCCGTCGTGGGCCCCGAGGTCACCAGCGCGCTCACCGCGGCCGACGCGTCCGAGGCCCCGCCGGGTCCGACGGCCGTCACCTGGTACCGGTACGGCACCCCGGCCTCGACGTCGGCGTCACGGAACGAGGTGTCCGCGGTGGTCCCGACCACCCGCATCGCCGGCTCGGACGACGACGCCCGGGCGACCAGGTAGGCGGTCGCGCCGGCGGAGCCGGTCCAGGAGAGGTCGACCCCGAGGCCTCCCGCGGCCCCCGACGACTCGGCGCCGAGGTCCGCCGGCGCGGCGCTCACGGGCTCGTCCGCGCCCGGCACGGGGTCCACGGCGACGACGTAGTTGAGGACGGTGCCGCCCGCGTTGGCCCCGGTGACCACGTGCGACCCGGCGGGGAACCGCGCCTTGAAGAGCTTCCACGACCCGCCGTGGTCGTCGGCGACGGTGAGGTCCGTGGCCTCGTAGCGGTCGGTCAGCCAGGCGGGGCGCGGGGAGATGCGCGCGTCGTGCGCGACCCAGACGTCCGCGTCCACGGGCAGGAAGAAGGAGAGCAGGTCGTCGTTCGTGGCGGCGCGCGACTCGACCGCCGACCGGACCCACTCGAGGCCCTGGATCTCCGTCGGCACCGACGTGAACCGGTAGGCCTTGCTGCCGGTCGTCCGGTCCCCGGCGACGAAGTCGCCCACCTGGAGGTCCTGCTGGATCGACCACAGCGCGGCGTTGGCGGCCCCGTTGGTGCTCGAGTCCGTGACGACGGCGCTGCGGATCGCGTCGCCCTCCAGCGGCGCGGCCGGCGCGGCCTCCGGGGCCTCCGGCGCCGGCGGCTCGAAGGCGTCGCCGGACCATTCCACCGGGGTCAGCGGGTAGCCCTTCGGGAAGCCCGGCGCCGCGAGCTCGTTCAGGTACTCCTCGAGGTTCGTGTACCCGTCGCCGTCGTCGTCGCCGTTGCGGTCCTCCGGGTCCGCCGGGTCGAGTCCCCGCGCGAGCTCCCAGTCGTCGGCCATGCCGTCCCGGTCCGCGTCCGTCGCCGGGGTGCCCTCGTCGAGCTCCGGGTACCCGCCGACGTCCGACTCGTCCCCGATGATGGCGCCGGTCTGGTGCCGCACCTCGTCGGCGACGCGCGCGTCCACCGCGTCGCGCGCGACCGAGGCGCCCGCGTGGTCGAGCGTCAGGTCGAGCGCGCGGCGGGGGCTCTGGGTGTGCACCGGCGGGTACTCGAAGCGCTCGGGCACCCGGACGGCCGGGCGGGCGGCCTCGATCATCCCCGAACCGGTGTCCCGGCCGTTCAGGACCCCGTCCCGGTTGCTGTCGATCCGGTTGTCGTCGAGGAACACCTGGTAGTTCTCGTTGCCCCGCACGACCGCCGCGGTGGGGTTCGCGGAGTTCACGCCGGCGACGAAGTAGTTGCCCACCACGTTGCCGTACCCCTTGGTGCCGGACTCGCCGCCGGCCACGTAGGGGAAGTCGCCCCAGTTGTAGACGACGTTGTTCACGAAGTCCATGACGCCCTTGGTCTTCGGGTTCCGGTCGTTGTTGTGGGCGTAGAGGTTGTGGTGCATCGAGATGGTGTTCATCTCGACGAGCCCGCCCATGGAGTGGGTCAGCCGGCCCTCCGACATGATCGACCACTGCACCGTGATGTTCTTCGACCGCGGGTCGTCGTAGTCCTTGCTCTTGATCGAGAGGACCTCGTCGCCCGCCCAGGAGAACGACGAGTGGTCGACGATGACGTCCTGCGAGTCCTCGATGTACATCGCGTCGTCCGTCGAGGCCGAGCCGAGCCGGAACCGCATGTTCCGGATGACGACGTCGCTGCACTCGACGAACCGGACGGTGTTCCCCTTGATGGTCACGCCGTCGCCGGGCGCCGTCTGGCCGGCGATCGTGATCCCGTGCTTGTCGCGCGCGACGATCTGCGGGATCGTCACGTCCCCCGCGACGTCGAAGACGATCGTCCGCGGCACGTCGCCCGCGGTGGTGAGCGCGTCGTGGAAGGTGCCCGGGCCCGTCAGCTCCTTGCTCGTCACGTGGTAGACCTCGCCGCCACGTCCTCCCGTCGCGGCGTACCCGAACCCCTCCGCGCCGGGGAACGCCGGCAGGGCGTCCTCGCCCGCCGACGCCGGTGCCGCGGGGACCAGGACGGCCAGGGCCGCCGCCAGTCCGGCGGCGGCCGCCACCGCGGATCGTGCTGCTGACCGTCGTGCCCTCATCGTCCGTACCTCTCTGTACGTGCGCAACATTGTGGGAATGCGGTTTCCTGAACGTAGCGCCGACGTCCGTGCACGTCAACAGGAACGACGAGGGGTGAGGAAAGGGTGGGAGGGCTTGCGGGTCAGAGACCGGACGTCGTCGAACCGCGCGGCACGAGCTCGCACGGCATGGCGACGACCCCGGGCTCGAGGCCGCCGCCCGCGAGCGCACCGTGCAGGAGCCGCGCCGCCTCGCGGCCCATCTCCTCGAGCTTCATGTCGACGCTCGTGGTGCTCGGGTCGGAGTTCCACACCAGCGGGCCGAAGTTCTCGTAGCCCACGACCGCCACGTCCTCGGGGACCCGCACGGACTCCCGCCGCAGACGGTCGATGACGCCCAGCGCGATGGCGTCGGAGTCGCACACGACCGCGTCGACGGCGCCGGCCCCGACGTCCTCGAGGATGCGGAGCATCGCCGCCCGCCCCCACAGGGCGGTCCGCGGGCCGTCGGCCAGGTCGGCGACGAGCCGCAGCCCCTGGGCCTCCATGGCCTCGGCGACGCCGGTCCTGCGGTCGGCGGCCACCCGGTACTGCGGCCGGCCGCTGACGTGCGCGATGCGGGTCCGCCCGAGCCCCGCGAGGTGCTCGACCTGGAGGCGGCCGCCCTGGGCGTCGTCCACGACCAGCGAGGCGTCCCGCGGGTCCCGGGACCGGCTGTGCACGTAGACGACCGGGACGGGAAGGTCCTCGCCGACCGGGTCGCGCTCCTCGGTGCGCCCGCCCACCACGATCAGCCCGTCGACCCGGCGGTCCAGCAGGGCGTTGAGCTGGTGCCGCTCGCGCAGCCGGTCATCCCGGGCGTTGCAGAGATGCACGAACGAGGAGTACGAGCTCAGGCCGTCCTCGAGCCCGTCGAGGATGGGCAGCGAGAACCGCGACTCGAGGTCGGCGGCCAGCACCCCCACCGACGTGACCGGCTGCCGCCCGGGCCCGCTGCTGGCGACGAAGCCGAGCTCGCGCGCGCTGTCCAGGATGCGCCGTCGGGTGGCGGCGGAGATCCTGCCGCGACCGTTGATGGCCTTCGACGCCGTCGACATCGACACGCCTGCGGCCTCGGCCACGTCCGCCAGCCTCGCACGATGTCTGCGCACGCCAACGCTCCTTTTCGTCCACGCACCACCTGGAAGCGTTCCCGCTGAGGACCCGACCGTACTGCACACGGGAACGCGCAGCCGTCCGACCGCCGGGGCCGCGTCCGGGAACACCAGGCGCCGCTTGCGCGTTATGTCACAAGATTCACCCGCACCATGAGGAGCACTCTTGCGACGCATCCCCCGAAAGGTCGAGGTCGAGCACGAGCCGGGGAAGTTCACCCGGTACCTCCGGCACGACAACGGCGAGGGCTTCGTCTCGCCGCACGCGAGCGTCCACCCCGACGCCACCATCAGGCCCGGCGCGTACGTCGAGGCCGGCGCCCGTGTGGGCGCGCACGCCAAGGTGGGCCGGTTCAGCTGGGTCGACGTCGACGCCGTCGTCGGGCGCGGAGCCCGCGTCGACGAGAACGTGCACGTCGGCGTCCGCGGCGTCGTCGGCGACGACGCCCGGGTCGGCTCCGGCACCCGCCTCGGCACCGACAGCCGCGTCCCGTCCGGCGTCGTCGTGCCGCCCGACGCGATCGTCCCCGACGGCGAGACGGCGCACGGCGAACGCCGGCGGAAGGACTTCGGCACGGCCGCCTGACCTGCGCCCCCGCGCCTCCCACGACACCTCGACGTCCCGCCGACCGGCCTCGCCCGGCCCCGGCGGGACGTTGCTATGGTGGCCGGTTCATCGACCCACCTGGAGGCGAGTGGAGGTGAACTCCCGTGGCCAAGAACTCGAAGAAGCAGCCGGCGCTCTCCCTCAAGGAGAAGCGGGCGCAGAAGCGCGAGAGAACTGCCGAGACCACCGTCAAGGCGCGTAAGCGATAGACCGTTCGCGAGCGGGCCGGCCGTCCCCCGACGGCCGGCCCGTTCGCGTTCCCGGTGGCACGGCGGCGCCCGCGCGGGATGATGCTCGGGACCGACCCGAGGAGAACCGTGCCCCACCATGACCCCGAACCCGCCACGGAGACGGCGCGGCCCTCCGGCGACGGCGTGCTGCGGCTCGGACGGATCGGGTGGGCGGTCGTCGGCATCGCCGCGGCCGCGGTGGTGGTCTACGCCGCCGTGTCGGCGATCAGCGGGCTCGCCGTCCCCCTCGTCGTCGCCGCCGTGCTCGGCGTGCTGCTGCACCCCCTGGTCGACCGCCTGGAGCGGCTGGGGCTGCGGCGCGGCCTCGGCTCCCTCGCCGTGCTGGTCGCGTTGGGCGCGGTCCTCGGGGGCGCCGTCTGGGTCACGGCCGACGGCGTCGTCGACCAGGGAGCGGAGATCACCGACCGGCTGGGCAGCGGCCTCGACACCCTCCAGCAGCAGCTCGCGGGCACGACGCTCGACCTGTCCGGCGTCGACCTGAGCGAGACGACGAGCTCCCTGGCAGGCGGCGTCGCCAGCCTGTTCGGGAGCGTGTTCTCCAGCGCCGCGGCGTTCGTCGTCGGCACGTTCGTCGCCGTCTTCTTCCTCTTCTACGTGATGGCGGACTGGCCCCGCATCGAGGAGTTCGCGGCGCGCCACTCGTCCGTCCGCGGCACGCCCGGCCGCGTCGTCGTCGACGAGGCCACGGCCACGCTGCGCCGCTACTTCGGCGCGCTCACGACGTCGAGCCTCGTCACCGCGGTGCTCATCGGGCTGGGCGCGGTCCTGCTCGACGTGCCGCTGGCGTTCTCGATCGCGCTCGTCACCTTCGTGACCTCGTACATCCCGTACCTGGGCGCGATCTTCTCCGGCGCGTTCGCCGTGCTCATCGCCCTGGGGTCGCAGGGCCCGACGTCGGCGCTGATCCTGCTCGCCGTCATCCTCGTGGTGCAGAACGTCGTGCAGACGCTGATGCTCACCAAGCTCTCCTCCGACCAGCTGCGGCTGCACCCGATCGTCAACCTCGGCTCGACCATCGTCGGCGCCGTGCTCGCCGGCCTGCTGGGCGCGATGCTGTCCGCGCCCGTGACCGTCATCGTGCGCGACGTCCTCGGCCACGCCCGCAGGACGGACGCGGCCGAGGACGTCACCGACCTCACGACGGGCTGACGCCCGGCGCGTGTCAGGGGGTCGTCTGCTTGCGCCCGCCCATCCCGGCGACGATCGAGACGCCGATCACGGCCAGGACGATCTGGAAGAGCAGCTCGATCCAGTCGATGCCGCCCGTGTCCTTGACGTCGAACAGGCTCGCGATCCACGTGCCCAGCAGGGCGGCGACGATCCCGATGAGGATCGTCACGAGGATCGAGATGTTCTGCCTCCCCCGGACGAACAGCCGGCCCAGGGCGCCGATGATGGCGCCGATGATGATCGCGGTGATGATGCCCGAGATGGTCACGGTGGTGCTCCCTCCTCGACGACGGCGCAGGTCGCGCCCGCAACGAAGGTACGGCGGACCCCCGCTGCTCGCCCCCCGAACGCCGACGGCGCCGACCCTGTGACCAGGGCCGGCGCCGTCGCGGGCGTCCGTCGGTGCGGGCGTCAGTCCTGCTGTCGGCGCCGGATCCCGACGAGGATCACCCCGCCCGCGACCAGCAGGACGGCGAGGCCGACCCACAGGGCGATGTCCGCACCGGTGGTCGGGAGCCAGCCGCCCCCGCCGGTGTCGCCGTCGCCGCCCGGGGGCGGTGGGGGCGGGTCGAACGTGTTCGTCACCGTCAACGACGCCGGGTCGGCCGCGATGGTCACCGCGCCCGGGTCGCCGTCGCCCACGGTCGAGACCGTGGACGACGCCGCGCCGCCGTCGTCCGTCTCCGTCACGACGCACTCCGCGCCGATCGGGAGCCCGGCGTAGGTGACGGTGTCGCCCGCCGCGATCTCGCGCGCCGCGCCGCCCGGGATCTCGATGTCCTCGCCCTGGAACGTGCAGGCGAGGGTCACCTCGAACGGCCCGACGTCGTACGCGTCACCCTCGAAGTCGACCACCTTGTCCACCGCCAGCGAGCCGACGTCGAACGTGTTGGTCACGGTGACCACCGCCGGGTCGGCGTCCGCGCCCGGCACCACGACCTGGCCCGGGTCGCCGTCCTCGACCGTGGTCGAGATCGTCGTCTCGGCCGCACCGGCGGCGTCGGTCTCGGTGACGAGGCACTCGGCGCCGACCGGCAGCCCGTCGTACGTGGCCGGTTCGTCCGGCGTCACCGTCCGCGTCGCGCCGTCCGGCACCTCGATGTCCTGCCCCTCGAACGTGCAGGCGAGCGACACCTCGAACGGTGCGGTCACGAACTCGGCGGCATCACCGTCCACCACCTTGTCGACCTCGATCGAGCCGAGGTCGTAGGTGTTGGTCACCGTGGTCTCGACCGGGTCCTCGAACGTGGCGTCCCCGTCGATCGGCACCGGGTTCGGGTTGATCGACGACGAGGTCGCACCGCCCTCGTCCGTCTCCGTGACGGTGCACGAGTCGTTGTCCTGGAGCCCGAAGTAGACCGCCGGGAACCCCGGTCCGAACCGCCGGTCCGGGCCGCCCGGGATCACCTCGACCGGGCCGGTCGCGGGGTTTGTGCACTCGAGCGTCACCGCGTACGGCAGGTCGCCGTAGGCCTCCTGCACGGCCGCGATGTAGTCCGGCACGTCCTCGATGGACTCCGGCGGCTCGGGCAGCTCCGGCATGTCCGGAGCGAAGTCCGCTCCATCGCCGTCCACCACCTTCTGCACTAGCAGCGGGGCCGTGTCGAAGGTGTTCGTCATGCCCACGGTCACGGTGGTGGGCTCGCCGTCGGTGGCCGGCGGCACGGTGATGTCGGCCGACGGCGGGTTTTCCGGGTCGCCGCCCGGGAACTCCACCGGCTCGGCGTCGTCCACCGTGACGGTGGTGGACGACGCCCCGAACGTGTCCGTCTCGGTGAGCGTGCACTCCGAGCCGACCGGCAGCCCCTCGTAGACCGCCGGGTCGCCGGGGACGAACTCACGCGTGTCGCCGCCGGGAATCGTGAGCTCCACGGGGTTGCCCTCGTCGTCCTCGCCGTAGGTGCACGCGAGAGTCACCTCGAACGGCCCGGGCCCGTACAGCGCCCCGAGCCCGGCGAGGTCCTTGTCCACCTCGATCGTGCCGACGTCGAACGTGTTGGTGATGACCACCTCGGCGGGCTCGTCGGAGTCCACCGTCACCTCGTCGGGCACGACGACCGCGCCGGTGGCGCCGGCATCATCGGTCTCCTCGATCTCGCACACCGCGCCCTCGGGGAGATTCGCGATCTGCGCGTCGAGCGGCCCGGCGCCGCCCAGCACCACCGTGCTGTCGTACACCGTCTGCGGCCCTGTGCCGTCACCGTCGTCGAAGGTGCACACCACCTCGATGTCGAACGGCCCGGTGCCGTACTCCTCGGCGCCCTCGCCGTCGACCACCTTCTGCAGGTTGATCACGCCGACGTCGTAGGTGTTGGTCAGGGTCACGGCGTTGCGCGGCTGCCCGACGATGTCGCCCGCGAGCGTGAGGTCTGCCGAGACGCCGTCCGTCACGACCGGCTCGCCGAGCGGGCCGTGCTGCACGGTGATGGTCGTCGACGACGCGTTGCCCGCGCCCGTCTCCGTGACCGTGCACTCCGCCCCCACGGGCAGGCCGTCGAACTCGACGGAGTCCCCGTCGTCCAGCTCGAACGTCATCGGGTCGTCCGGGCCGTAGCCGTCGGCGTACACGGGCTCCCCGAGGAACGTGCACTCGACCGTGCCGTCGAACGGGCCGAACACGATCGGCTCGCCGTCCTGGTCCACCGCGTCGCTGACGACCTCCTTGTCGATGACGATGCTCGACAGGTCGTAGCGGTTGATCGCCGTGATGGTGGTCGGGTCCTCCGGGTCCTCGCTGTCGATCGTCACGGTGCCGACGATGAGCTCGCTCTGCCCGGCGTCCGCATCCTCCGTGATGGTGCACTCGGCGCCGTACGGCAGGTTCGGCACGATCGTCGGCGTGCCGGGGACGACCGTGATGGGTATCGGGTCGAGCTCTTCCTCCACCCAGGTGCCCACGCCGGACGTGCACTGCACGTTGAGCTCGAACGAGTCCGGCGCGTACTGCGCGCCGTCGCCCGTGACCAGCTTGTTCACCTCGAGCGGGCCCGACGCCGTCGCGACGCCCACCTTGGTGCCCTCGGCGGACAGGGAGTTGATCCGGTCACCAGCCTGGGTCACGACGACCCCGGACGCCGCGGCCGAGTTGAAGGCGATCGACCGGTCGCCGGCCTCCGGCACCTCGGGCGGAGTGGTCGTCGTCCCCTCCAGCGCGAGCGAGCTGCCGGGCCGGAAGAGGTTCCCGTCGGCCATCGTGATCACGGCCTTGAACGCGGTGATCTCCTCGTACGTCTCGTCGGGAGTGTCCGGGGTGAGCTCCGCCCACCCGCCGGCGGTCGGGTCGTCGGAGCAGACGGGCTCGTCCACCGGGTCGGTGAGGTCTTCCGCGCAGTAGTCGTCGACGAGCGTGTAGTAGAACGTGGTCGTGCTGCCCGCCGGCGCGTCGACCACCTCGGGCGGGAAGTTCGGGTTGAGGATCGGCTCCCACTGCGACCCGCGCGCCGAGCTGCTGGTCGGGTCGGACGCGGTGTCTCCCGGCGTGGGCATGCGGTCGTAGATGACCACCTTGTCCATGGGCAGGTTGCCGACGTTGTCGACGCGGATGCGCCAGGTCTCGTCATGCCCCGGCGGGATGACCGGGGTGCAGGGGTAGGCGTAGAACTCCGGGTCGCCGGCCGGCTCGACCGGCTCACAGTCCTCGGCGCCCACTCCGCCCGGCGGCGGCTGACCGGGGTCCACGATGAAGCCCAGCGGGTACTGGTCGTCCGTCGCCTTGACGTACTTCGACTCGGCCAGCACACCCGACGGGATCGGCGTCACGTCTGCGTCCGCCTCGCACGCGCCCGTCTCCTCGTTGATGCGACCGGGGATGGTGGTCCCGTCCTCACCGGACTGGGCCTGGCAGACGTCCCACGGTCGGTCGCCGGTCACGCCCGCGGTGTTGTTGACCACCGTGTTGGCGGGCAGCGTCGTCCGGAAGATCACCTGCACGGTGATCGTGTAGACCTGGCCGACCTCGAGCACGGTGCCCTCAGGGAAGGTGAAGGTCAGCCCGGCGATGTTGCCGTCGCGGTCCACGGTCACGTCGTCCGGGTCCGTGGGCATCTGCGGCCCGTTGGGCTGCCCGGGAGGAGCCGTGCCCGGCTCGGTGAGCGCGTAGCCGTACGGCTCGGCGACGTCCGCGAGCCGGAGCTGGGGTCCGTCCGGGTCCGTCGGCATCGGGTCGTCGATGATCACCGGGTCGTAGATGGGCCGGTTCCCGACGTTCGTGACCGTGATGTTCATCGGGAACGCCGTGCCCGGCGGCTCAGTGCCGTCCTGGATATCGGAGTTGAAGTCCTTGACGATCTTCACGCCGTTCTCGGCGTGCTCATAGTTGATCGTCGCGGTGGCGTCGTCCTCGCCGCTCACCGGGATGGGATTCTCCGGGTCCTCGGGGTTGAAGACCAGGTCGGCGCCCGTCACCGTGGACGTCACATCGTTGGTGGCGACGCCTGGCGCGTCCTCGCCCGGCGCCGGGTCGTTCGCCTCCAGGTCGGTCGGCACCAGGGTGTCCGGGTCGGAGCGCAGCGTGTCGCGCACCTGCACCGTGAGGTGCACCCGCTGGACGGGGTTGGCCGGGTTCTCCCAGATGCTGCCGTCCGCCTTGGTGAACGTGAACCGCAGGCCGACCACGGCCGTCGGGTCCACGCCGGCGGGGAGCGCGAAGGCGCCGGAGGGCACCCCGTTCGTCCACGTGCAGCCGTCGAACGTGTCGCTCGCCTCGTCGTACGTCCCGCCCGTGCAGGCGTCCACCTGCACCTGGTCGATCGGGCCGGTGAACGTCGTGTCGGCGAAGTCCACGAAGTCGTACTGGTTCCAGAAGCTGCCGTCCACGTCGGTGAGCGTCATCTCCACGGCACGGGACGGGCCGGTCGGCTGCCCCGTGATCTCGAGGACCGAGGTCGGGTTGGTCTCCGCGTCGGAGCCCGGTTCGGTGATCGTGGCGGGGGTGAACGACTTGGTCTCCTCCATGGTGATCTCCGCGTCGCGGAGCTCTACGTCCGCGGTGTCCCACGCCACGGGATCGTCGGCCGTCGTGCCCCCCGGGTCCGAGACCTGGGCGCCCGCGCTGTTGGGCACGGGGTTCGGGTCGTGGTCCACGGTGATCCGGTCACCGGTGTACCGGTCGAACTCGCGCAGCTTGAGGGTCATCTCCAGGACGCCCTGGTTGTTGCCCGACTCGGTGGAGGCGATGCGCCCGTCGAAGGCGACCTCGACGCCGATGACGTCGGCGAGGTCGTCGACCGTGAGCGCCTCGGCGCCGGCCTCGTCGTAGTCGGTCGTCGTCCCGTCGACGGTCGTCAGGGTCACCGTGGTCGTCTCGGTCCCCTCCGGCGGCACGACGTCGATGATGTCCGTCAGCGTGAACGCGTCGAACGGGTTCGTGCCCGGGGCGACGAGGGGTTCGACGACGTTGTCGTCGTTGGCGTACGACGGTTCGGCGATCAGCAGCTGGTCCACCCGCGCCACCGAGTTGTTCGACCCGGTGATGGTCACGTTCGTCGTCGGGAAGTCCTCGTACGGCGTACCCTCCGGCGGCACCGACAGCGGGCCGCCGGTCCACGCCTTGTCGATCCCGACGTTGATCGGTTCATCGATGATCAGGACGTCGTCGGCGTCGGTGTCGGTGCGGGTGACCGGGTCGCCGCCGTCCGGCGGGTTGAAGGTCGCCGTGCCCCGCGCGGTGTTCGTCACCAGGCCCGGGTCGTCCGGGTTGTTGTAGATCTCCCCCTGGTCACGGCCCAGCGCCGGGCCGCCGCTGCGACGGTCGTCGCGGAGCTGGAAGGTCAGGTCGAGGTGGCGTCCGTCCGCCTGCGTGGAGCGGGCCACGCCGTCGCCCTGGGCAGGCACCGTCGGGTCGGCCGGGAACTGAGCGCGGCTCGGCGACTCCGTGTACGTCAGACGCACCGACGTCGCGCTCTCCTGCTCGTCGGCCGTCAGCGTGTAGCCCGGGAAGGTCCCGTCGCAGGCCGTCGGGCAGGGGTCGCCCGACGCCTCGACCCACGCGCCGTCGATGAACAGCTCGACGCTCTCGATCTGGTCGTACTGGATCAGCGGGTCGACCGATCCGTCGATCGCCTCGACGCGCGTCAGGTTGAAGGCGTCGTAGTACGAGTCGGCGATCGCGGGGTCGTCGGCGGCAACCGGATCGGCGATGTCGCTGATCACCATCGGGTCCACGTTCTCGAACCCGTTGGTCGACCAGGTGATCTGTGCGGTGATCTCGTCCTGGGTGCGGGCCCGCAGCGTGTAGGGCTCACCGGTCTGGCCGTCCGGGGCGAGGAACGTCTTGTCCATGAAGTCGAGGTCGCCCGGGCCCACGGGCACCGGGAACGGGTCGACGGTGTCGCATCCCTCGACCGGGTCGGTCGGCGCGACCGTGCCCGAGGACGCGCTGGAGGCGCCGCAGTTCTCGATCGGGTCGTCGGCGTCCTCCGGGCCGGTGTAGGCCGCGATGAAGTTCGGGGACACGCTGGTGCCCGGCGGGATGCCCTCGCCCGTGTTGTCGTCATAGACGAACTGCACGCCCTGGGCGTCGGCCGGCAGGTCGCAGTTGACCGTCGCGGCGCCATCGGTCGGCCCGCAGCCGGGCGCCTCGACCCACTCGGAGCCGTTCCAGTAATTGATCGTGAGCGTCGTTCCGGCGGGCACATCCGTGGAGCGGACCGAGGTCGGGACGAAGTTGTCCCAGAACTCGCCCGGGTTGCTGGGGTCGGTCGGGTCCTGGACGACGATCTGGTCCGCGTTGGTCGTGGACCCGTCCTCGCCGAACGGCAGGAGCTGGGTCGGCAGGCCGATGACGACCGTCTGGCCGGGCAGGGCCGGGATGGTGGACGGCGAGATCGACTTGGTCGTCTCCGTCGCGAGGCGGTCCGTCAGCGTCTCGAGCGTGTCCTCCGCCGTCTCGGAGTCGTTGGGGATCTCGGCCGTGATCTCGTTGGGGTGCAGGACGTTGTCCTCGTCCTGGTCCGGGTCGGTGTCCGCCGTGAACGGGATGGTCGCCTCGGCTCCGGTGACGATGTTGCCGGTGTACTCGACGGAGAACCCGACGACCTCGCAGCCGGCCGGCGGGTCCGGCAGCGTGTCCTCTGCCTCGGCGGGGATCGGGTCGGTCGTCGTCCCGTCCGCGCAGGTGAACGTGACGCTGGCCGCATCGGCGTCGTTCGGCCACACCACGCCGGCACCGGCGCCGTCCGTCCCCCACCCGGTGAACGTGATCGGGTCGTCGCCCTCGAACGGGCTGTCCGTACCCGGCGACGGCTCCGTGATGGTCATCTCCGTGGTCGGGTCGCCGTCGTTGGTCGCGCCCAGGGTGACCGTCGTCGGGTCGCCCGCGCTCACGACGGCGGGGTCGAACGACTTGGTGGGCGTCACGCTGTTGTTCGGCGGGGTGATGACGTAGGTGTCGCTGGCGGCCGTCGGGTCGGACTCCTCATCGCCGTGGATCACGTTCGACGAGGTCGTGTTGGTGATCGTCGTCGTGTCGGTGAGGTCCGTGACGGCGTCGGTCTGCTCGACGTCGATCGGGATGGACGCCGAGCCACCGATCGCGATGTCGCCGTCGAACTGCACCGTGAAGCCCTCGACGTTGCAGTCCGCCGGCGGGTCGGGCAACGTGTCGGGCGTGGTGGTCGTCTGCGGCTCCGCGGGCCCGTCGGCGCAGGTGAACGTCACCGTGGCCGACTCAGCGCCGTCGGGCCACACGACGTCACCCCAGCCGGTGAAGCCGAGGTAGACGAACGGGTTCGGGTCGGTGCCGTCCGTGGGCTCGACGATCACCAGCGAGTCCACCGGGTCGTTGGACGTGTTGGTGCCGCCGATCGTCATCGTCGCGGGCGTGCCGGGGCTAGCGATCGCGCCGTCAGGCTCGATCGACTTGGTGGTCTCGGAGTCGAGGACCAGCGGCACCTCCGGGACGATGTCGTCGGTCGCCGAGTTCGGCTCCGAGTTGTCCGAGTCGACGGTGGCGGTGTTCGTGATCGACTCGCCGTTCATGCTGTACGGGATGTCGTCGGCGATCACCGCCGTGATGAGGATCTGCGACTGCTGCCCGTTGTCCACGCTGTCGGCCGTGTAGGTCACCGTGTCGGTGTCCGTGTCGACGTCGATCGCCGGGTTGACCGTCCCGGCGCCCGGGCTCTGGATCGACGCGCTGACGAGCTCGACGTAGTCCGGCAGCGGGTCCGTCATCGTGGTCGGCACGCAGGGGTCGTCGTTGGGGTCCGAACAGGACACCGTGACCACCCACGTGACGGTCTGGCCCGGCTCGTACGGACCGGTGCTCGTCTCCACCTTCTGGATACCCCACGACGCCGCGGACGCCGACGTCGCCGGGATGATCGCCCCCGCGAGCCCCAGCGCGAGCACGCCGAGAACGGACCAGCCGCGCCGGAGCCTGCCCCCTGCGTGCGCGACGCTGTGCCTGCCGGCGTGACGGGCCACACCTCGACCCGTTGAACTGCGACGATCCACCATCAGTGCCCCTCCACACATCGGTGCAAACCGCCCGCGCGCGACGCTGTGCGCGAGCACCACCAACGACGATGTCAGACATCGGGCGACTTGGCTCGGCGAACGACGGTTCCTCACGATGGTCTCCAAAGCCCGGTTTTCCGGGCCTCGGTCTGCGCTCGCGAGCGGCGCGCCGTGCGGCGACAGTCGAGGTGAGAGCGTCGGAGCGCGACGAAGGAGTCGACATGGGCCGGGCGAGGACACGACACGGGCGTACGGTGCCGGGCACGACGGCGGCACTGGGCGCGACGGCGCTGCTGCTGGCGGGGTGCGGCGAGGCCAGCACCGACGCGATGGGGGACGACACGACCCAGACCTGCCAGGACCTCTCCGCATACACGGACGCCCTGCGAAACCTCGCGGGCACCCTGGGCCCCGACGCGACGGTCGCGGAGGTGCAGGCGGCGCGCGATCAGGCGCAGGAGGCCCAGGAGACGCTGGAGGAGAGCATCTCCCAGGTGAGCGACGACCGCACGGACGACATCGCCCGCTCGTGGGACGCCCTCGTCACGGCGTTCGGCCAGGTCGACGACGACGCCACCCTCGCCGAGGCGGCCGATTCGCTCAAGGACGAGGCACAGGGCGTCGTCGACGCGACCTCGTCCGTGCGCGAGGACCTCGACTGCAGCTGACCGCCTACCCCTCGCGGCCCGGCCGGAAGCGGTAGAGCAGACCGCCGACCAGCGTGAGCAGCGCGGCGAGCGCGAGCAGGGTGCCCACCCACCCGGCGCCGGTCTGCGGCAGGAAGTCCGGCGGGGTCGTCCCCCCTGCGTCCGGGGGCTGCGGCGCGGGCGCAGCTCCGGGCGGTGTCACCGTCGTCGTGGTGGAGCACCCGTCGTCGCTCGTGCAGGAACCGCCGGAACCGTCGGGCGTCACGACGTTCGTCACGGTGCCGTCGCCCTCGTCGGGGTCGTCGATCCGCAGCGCGTACGTCACCGTGACGGTGCCGTCGACGTCGAGCGGGCCGCGCCACTGCAAGGTCGGCGCGGTGTACCCGAGCTCGCCCGCACTCGCCGACGGCGTGCCCTCCGGCGTCGCGTCGTCGAGCACCTCGGTGAGGTCGTCGGTGAAGCCCGCGGGCACGTCGTCCGTGAACGGAGCCGCGCCGGTCGAGGACACCGTCACCGTGTAGGTCACGACGTCGCCGGGACCCGCCTCGGTGACGTCCACCGCCTTCGCGACCTCGAACGCCCGGATCGGCGTGATCACTTGGCAGCCGGCCGGCATCTGCGGGATCGCCGTCGAGACGCCAGCGGACATCCCGCCGCCGTCCGGCATCACGACCGGGCAGTTGGACTCCTGCGGCCCGAGCACCGCGTTGGCCAGCGTCCCGTCCCCGGACAGCGGGTCGTTCACCGTTACCGAGTACGTGACGGTCGCCGTCTCCCCCGCCTCCAGTGCACCGGACCACGACAGCTCCGGCTCCGCGTACGACACGTCACCCACGTCCGCGACCGCGTCTCCGTCGTACGTCGCGTCGTCCAGCACCTCGGTCAGGTCGTCCGTGAAGAACGCCGGGTCCTCGGCCGTGTAGTCGGCGGTGCCCGTGTTGGACACCTCGATCGTGTACGTGACGGTGTCACCCACCGTCACGGGCCCCGAAGGGTCCGCCGTCTTGAGGATCTCCAGGTCCTTGACCGGGTCGGGCTCCACGCAGTCGGGATCGGCGGTCGCCGGGTCCGGTGCGAGGTCCGTGCAGTTCGACTCCTCCGGACCGACCACCACGTTGTACAGCTCGCCGCCGCCCGTCGGCGGGTCGACCAGGGTCACGGAGTAGGTGATCGTCGCGACCTGCCCCGGCTCGAGCGCACCGCTCCAGCTCAGCGTCGGCTCCGCGTACGACGTCGTCCCGACGTCCGCGCTCGCGTCGCCGTCGTACGTCGCGTCGTCCAGCACCTCGGACAGGTCGTCGTCGAACGACGCCGGGTCGTCGTCCGTGTACGCCACCTGGCCGGTGTTCGTCGCGGTCACCGTGTACGTGATCGTGTCGCCGGGACGCGCTCCCTCCGCGCCGTCCGACGACTTGACCAGGCGGAGGGCTTGCACCGGCACGTCGGTGGTGCAGCTCGGGTCGTCCGACCCGTCCGCGCAGCTCGACTCCTCCGGGCCGACGACGGCGTTGGTCAGCGTGCCGTCGCCGGACACCGGGCTGTTCACCGTCACCGAGTAGGTGATCGTCGCCGTCTCGCCCACGGGCAACGGGCCGGACCACGACAGGGTCGGCTCGGCGTACGTCACCTCGCCGACGTCCGCGCTCGCGTCGTCGTCGTAGACCGCGTCGTCCAGCACGTCCGTCAGGTCGTCCGTGAAGGACACCGGCTCGACGGCCGTGTAGTCCGCGCCTCCCGTGTTCTGGACGGTCACGGTGTACGTCACCGTGTCGCCGGCCAGCACCCCGCCCGCGGGGTCGGCCGACTTCGTGATCTCCAGTGCCCGCACCGGCACCGGCACATGGCAGTCCTCCTCCGTGCCGTCGTCGCAGTTGGACTCCTCGGGCCCCACCACGGCGTTGTCCAGCGTCCCGTCCCCGGACACCGGGTCGTTCACCGTGACCGAGTACGTGACCGTCGCCGTCCCGCCCGCCGGCAGCGCACCGGACCACGACAGCGTCGGCTCGGCGTAGGACACGTCGCCGACGTCCGCCGTCGCGTCCTCGTCGTACGTGGCGTCGTCCAGCACCTCGGACAGGTCGTCGGTGAACGTCGCCGGGTCGGCGTCCGTGTAGTCGGCCCCGCCGGTGTTCTCCACTGTCACCGTGTACGTCACCGTGCCGCCGGGCAGCGTCTCGTCCGCCGGGTCCGCCGACTTGGTGATCTCCAGCGCCCGGACGGGCAGCTCGTTCGTGCACTCCGGGTCCGCGGGGTCCTGCTCGGGGTCGCAGTTCGACTCGGGCGGCCCCACGACGGCGTTGTCCAGCGTCCCGTCCCCGGACACCGGGTCGTTCACGGTGACCGAGTAGGTGACCGTCGCGACGTCGCCCGGCGCCAGCGCGCCCTGCCACGACAGCACAGGCTCCGCGTAGGACACCGCACCGAGGTCCGCGGTGGCGTCGCCGTCCCAGGTCGCGTCGTCCAGCACCTCCGTGAGGTCGTCCGTGAACGACGCCGGGACGTCCGCCGTGTACGCGACCTGGCCGGCGTTCTCCACCGTCACCGTGTACGTCACCGCGTCGCCGGGCAGCACCTCACCGGTCGGTTCCGCCGCCTTGGTGATCTCCAGCGCGCGGACCGGGTTCGGCTCCACGCAGTCCGGGTCCTCACTGGCCGGGTCGGTGCAGTTCGACTCCTCGGGCCCGACGACGACGTTCCGCATCTCGCCGTCGCCCGTCGGCGGGTCGTCCACCGTCACCGAGTACGTGATCGTCGCGACGTCCCCGGGTGCGAGCCCCCCGCTCCACGACAGCACGGGGTCGGCGAACGTCGCCGTGCCGACGTCCGCGGTCACGTCGCCGAAGGTCGCGTCGTCCAGCACGTCCGACAGGTCGTCGTCGAACGTCGCCGGGTCGGCGTCCGTGTACGTCGTCTGTCCGATGTTCTCCACCGTGATCGTGTAGGCCACCGTGTCGCCCGGCAGCGCCTCGCCCGTGCCGTCGGACGACTTCACGACCTGCAGCGCGCGCACCGGCACGTCAGTGCCGCAGGCAGGATCGTCGCTCCCGTCCGCGCAGCTCGACTCGTCCGGGCCGACGACGGCGTTGGTCAGCGTGCCGTCACCGGTCAGCGGGTCGTTCACCGTCACCGAGTATGTGATCGTCGCGACGTCCCCCGGCGCCAGCGCGCCGGACCAGGACAGCTCGGGCTCCGTGTAGCTCACCTCGCCGACGTCCGCGCTCGGCGTCCCGTCCCAGGTCGCGTCGTCGATCACCTCGCTCAGGTCGTCGGTGAACGTCGCCGGGTCGTCGTCGGCGTACGGCGCACCGCCCGTGTTCTCCACCGTGACCGTGTACGTCACCGTGCCGCCCGGCAGCACCTGGTCCGCGGGAGCAGAGGTCTTCGCGATCGTGAGGTCGCGCACCGGCACGTCCGTGCCGCACCCGTCCTCCGTGCCGTCGTCGCAGCCCGACTCCGGCGGACCGACGACCGCGTTGGACAGGACCCCGTCGCCGGAGACCGGGTCGTTCACCGTGACGGAGTAGGTGATCTCCGCGACGTCACCCGGCGCCAGTGCCCCCGACCACGACAGCACGGGCTCCGCGTACGACACCGCACCGACGTCCGCGGTGGCGTCGCCGTTCCACGTGGCGTCGTCCAGCACCTCGGTGAGGTCGTCCGTGAACGTCGCCGGGTCCAGAGCCGTGTACGGCGCGCCACCCGTGTTGGTCACCGTCACCGTGTAGTCCACCGTCTCGCCGGCCAAGACCTCGCCCGCCGGGGCGGAGATCTTGGCGACGGCGAGTGCCCGGACCGGCACGTCGGTGCCGCACCCGTCCTCCGTGCCCTCGTCGCAGCCCGACTCCGGCGGGCCCACGACGGCGTTGGTCAGCGTCCCGTCGCCCGTCGGCGGGTCGCCCACCGTCACCGAGTAGGTGATCGTCGCGACGTCCCCGGGCGCGAGCGCCCCGGACCACGACAGCTGCGGCTCGGCGTACGTCACCTCCCCGACGTCGGCCGCCGCGTCGTCGTCCCAGGTCGCGTCGTCCAGCACCTCCGTCAGGTCGTCGGTGAACGTCGCCGGCTCGTCGTCGGTGTACGGCGCCTGGCCCGTGTTCTCCACCGTCACCGTGTACGTCACCGTGCCGCCGGGCAGCACCTCGCCCGCCGGGGAGGAGACCTTGGCGATCGAGAGGGCCCGCACCGGCACGTCGGCGGTGCACTCCGGGTCGTCCGAGCCGGGCGCGCAGTTCGACTCCGGCGGACCGACGACGGCGTTCGCTAGCTCGCCGTCGCCCGTCAGCGGATCGTCCACCGTGACCGAGTACGTGATCGTCGCGACGTCGCCGGGTGCGAGAGCTCCGGACCATGCCAGCTCCGGCTCGTCGTACGTCACCTCGCCGACGTCGGCCGCCGCGTCGTCGCCCCACGTCGCGTCGTCCAGCACCTCCGTGAGGTCGTCCGTGAACGACGCGGGGTCGTCCGCCGTGTACGTGGTCTCGCCGGTGTTCTCCACCGTCACCGTGTACTCGACGGTGCCGCCGGGCAGCACCTCGCCCGCCGGGTCGGCCGTCTTGGTGATCTCCAGCGCCGGGACCGGCAGGTCGTCGTTGGTGAACGTGCACAGCACCGCCGCGCCGACGCCGTCCGCGCCGGCGGGGGGCATCGTGAACTCCCCCTCCGTGCCGTCGCCGGAGGCGACCACGGAGTCGTCGATCTGGTTCACGCACTCCCACGCGGTGGTGTAGTTCGCGAGGTCGGTGGTACCGGCCGCCGTCTCCGTGACGGTGTACGTCTCACCGACGAGGGCCATCAGCGGGCCGCCGTACTCGCCCTCCTCGTCCTGCACGCCGAGGTCCGTGCCTGCCGTGGTACCAGTGTTGCCCAGGCCGTCCTGAATCCCGCCGCCCGACAGGCTCACGGTGAACTGGTCGGTGTCGGCACGGCGGTCCACCACGTCCTTCTGCACCTGGATCGTGGCGGGCGTGGCGCACGACGCGAGGTCCACGCTCTGGCCCGACGGCGACAGGGCCGGCGTCGCGACGGCCTCCCCCGAGCTCGGGTTCACCTGGTAGAGGGTGGTGCCACTGCCCAGGTAGACGTACCCCTGCACGTCCACCGCCAGGCCGTTGATGGGCTCACCCGTCTGGGCAGTCCCGATCTGGCGGGAGTCCAGGGCCAGGGGCGAGCCCTGCGTGGTCGACGGCAGCGGACCCGAAACCACGTAGATCGCGTTGGCCGCGTCGCCCGCCGACAGGTACAGGTTGCCGAAGCTGTCGAAGGCCCAGTCGCCGTTCTGCCCCGGCGGGTCGTCGAGCGCCACGGCGGCGACCTGACCCAGGTACGTCTCGGTCGCCGGGTCGAAGGCGTAGACCTCCGCCGTGCTCCCCGCGACGTTGCCGAAGTAGTACACGCCCGTCGCGCGGTCCACGGCTCCGTGCGTGGCGTTGAAGTTCGGACCGGCCGGATAGGACTGTGTGGTCTCGGTCGCGGAGTCGAACACGTAGACGGTCGAACCGGAGTGCGTGAAGGCGTACCGCCCGTCGCCTGAGATCCCCAGCGCGTTGTTGGTACCGGAGATGCCGTCCATCGTGTGCTCGACGGCGAGCGCACCGGTCGCGGTGTCGACGCCGTAGATCGCGTGCGGGCCGCCGCCCTGCGCCGAGTACAGCGCGTCGCAGACGAACGGCTCGTTCTCGACCGTGACGGGGTAGTCCTCCACCTCACCGCCCGAGACCGCACCGGTCGGCGACGGGTCGGCGACGTCGCCCGCGAACAGCCGGAATCGGGCGTACGCGTCCCCGGGCACCGTCGCCCCGGGGAAGGTGAGGTCGTAGTCCTCCGTCCCGGAGCCAGCGGGGACCGCGACGGTGACACGTTCGCCCGCCTCGAACGCGCCGTCGGCGTCGAGGTCGACCCAGCCGGCGAGCGTCGCCGCTTCGTCGCCGTTGTTGGTCGCCGTGACCGTCACCGTGGTCTCGACGCCCGTCGTCATCGTGATCGGGCCTGCCACCGCACCCTCGTCGTCCACCCCGGCGGCGTCGTCGCCGTCGGCGGCCGTGCCCGGCGCGCCGTCGTCCTCCGGGTCGACGGTGTTCGCGTCGCCGAGCATCAGCGGCGCCGTGTTCGTCGACGCGTCGTAGTCGACGAGGCCGTGCCGCGCGCCGTCCTCGGACAGCGACGTGCCGTACGTGTCCGGCGCGTCACCGAGGTCCATGAGGACCGGGGCGGAGGCGCAGCGGGCGCCGTCGTTGTTGCTCGTCGGGCCGGGGCCGTAGGCGAAGAAGGTGGCGGTGCTCGGGTCCGTCGTGGAGACGCGCCAGATCTGCCCCGTCTCGTTGTTCGCCCCGTACAGGTAGCCGGGGCTCGAGTACGTGGCGCCGAACGGAGAGCTGTTCGCCTGGTTGCCCACCGCCGGCACACCGTCGGGGGCGACGAGGGCACCGAGGGCGCCCACCTGGACGTAGCCGACAGCAGGGTTCGCCGGGTCGAACGCGTAGAGGAAGACGTTGTTGTTGTTCGCGTTCGTCCCGAACGAGTACAGCCGCCCGTCGTCGGGGTTGAACACCCAGTCCAGCCCCGCGTTGATCGGGGCGGCCGGTGCCGGCACGGCACCTCCGTCGAGCACCTGGAGGAACGCCGGCGACTCCTGGTCGACGTCGATGGCCATCCACGGGCGCGTCGCCGTCTGGCTCGAGGACGACACGTAGAGGATGCCCTCGGGGGAGACGTCACCGATGGGCACGCCGTTCGGGAAGAGCTGGTCGAACGTGAAGGACACGTTCGAGTAGTCCGGGGAGCCCAGGTTCTCCACCGTCGCGTAGTCGGGCGCGACGAGGTAGATCTGGTCCGTCGGGTTGTCCATGCCGAAGAACGCGTCCGCGAGCTCGCTGTACCCGACCCCGTTGTACGCGATGCCGTCCAGGGCCGGCTGGTCCACCAGCTCGCCGGTGACGAGGTCGATCTCGGTCGGCGTGGCCGACGGAGACCCCTGGAACAGGAATGCCGGCGTGGGGCACGCCCCCGCCCCGACGAACGGGGTGAAGGTCACGGTGGTCTCGCCCGGCAGGTTGACCCCCGTCGTCGGCTCCACGTCGTCCGGGCCGTTGGTGTACTCGCCCGGCGTGCGCGAGGTGACGTCCACGCTGACCGTGCAGGACTCCTCCCCCGCGGCGAGCACGCCGTTCGTCACGGCGACGGTGGTGCCACCCGCGGGCGCCGCGACATCGGCGTCGCAGTCGGTGTCCACGGCGGACGGGCGGGCCACCTCGAGCCCGGCGGGCAGGTTGTCCGTGAACTCCCAGCCGTCCTTCGCCGCCAGCTCCGAGGTGTTGGTGACGGTGAACGTGAGCGTGGAACGGCCGCCGACGATGGTCGACGTCGGGGAGAACGCCTTGTCGAGCTGCGGGCTGACGTCGAGCACCTGGATGTTGTCGTAGGCGCCGTCGTTGCCGTTCGCGGCACTGTTCTGGTTCCGCATGCGCACGGCGAGCGTCGACCCCGTGACCAGCGTCGACCCGTTGGCGGCGAACGTCCCCGCGCGCACGGTCTGGTTCGCGCCGTTCGGCGTGGGCACACCCGTGTAGGTGGTGCCGCGGGAGTCGGTGCACACGTTGATCGGCGCGCTCGAGACGGGGATCTCGGCGGCGGCGTCGTCCAGGAGGTAGAACCGCAGCAGTGGTGCGGAGACGCCGCAGTTCATCGCGCCGGCGTCGACGGAGAACGTCACGAAGCGGTTCGCGACGGGGAGCGTGATCGGCGACGACTGGAACTGGATCTGCGCCCCCGTGGCCGAGTCCGCCGTGTACGAGGCCGCCGCCCCGTTCGTCGTCGGAGGGACCCCGCGCAGCTGACCGAGCGCGTGCGGGATGGCCAGCATGCTGTTGTAGACCCCTGCGGCGTTGGGCACGTCCGTGCAGTCGTTCGCGTTGCGGGGGCTCGTCCAGTCGACGATGAACCCGTTGCAGTTCGGCCTGTTGGCCCAGAACGCCGCGGCCGAGTAGGTGGTGCCCTGCGTGCCCGTGTAGTCGGTGAGCAGGATGTTCGACCCGTCGGGCGTGTTCTCGAAGTCCTCGGTGTACAGCACCTGGGGGTCGCCGGGGACACCGGGGTTCCCGGGCTCGGCTGCGGCCTCCGGCGCGGAGGCCACCGGCAGCGCCACGGTGACGAACGCACCGCCCAGCGCGAGCCCGCCGGCCAGCACCCCGGACACGGCGGCGCGGCCCCTGCCCGCTCTCGCCCTTCGGAATCCCACGATCCACGGCCTCCTACGGCTGCGACGTGTCCGCCCGCGCACGCCGTCGTGCACAGGCACCCTCGTCGAAGGTGCCAGAGAATCCTCAGGTCCGCGCGCGGGACGAGCCCATCCCGGTCGCGGCCCGACGGCCCCTGCGGCAGGGTGCTGACGTGCACCCGAACCCCGGTCCCGGCCCGGCTCCCCGGCACCGCAACCTGCCGAAGCCGACCCCGCGCGACGTCGTCTCCGGCTTCGTGACGGGCCTGTTCTCCATCCCCGAGGGCATGGCGTACGCGACGGTCGGCGGGTTCTCCGCGCCGATGGGCCTGTGGTCGGGCGCCGTGCCCACGGTGATCGGCTCGATCTTCAGCCGCACGGTCCTCATGGTCACCACGCTCACGAGCGCGATCGCGCTGTCGGCGCAGAGCATCCTCGTCGGCGCGGGCCTCGACCCCGGCGACCTCGGCTCCGTCGCCGCGCTGACCGTGATGGTCGGGCTGTGGATGCTGCTGCTGGGGGTGCTCAGGCTCGGGTCGGTGATGTCGTTCGTGTCGACGGCGGTGATGACCGGGTTCACGGCGGGCATCGCCGTGCAGATCGTGGCCGGCGTGGTCAAGGACGCCACCGGCTACACCCCTGAGGCGCACAACACGGTGGGCAAGCTGGTCGAGGGCGTGCTGCACGTCGGGGAGTGGGACGGCGCGACCGTCCTCGTCGCGGTCGCGACGGTGGCCGTGTGGGCGGGGCTCCAGCTGGTCAAGCCGCTGCGCAAGACGGCGACGCTGGTCTCGCTCGTCGTCGTCACCGTGGTCGTGGCGCTGCTGGGCACCGACGTGGAACGGGTGAGCGACATCGCCGCCATCCCGCGCTCGCTGCCGCCGTTCACGCTGCCGGACCTCGGCGCGATGCCGGAGCTCGTGTCCGGCGGGCTCGCCATCGCGCTGATCGCGCTCGCGCAGGCGGCGGGGATCGGCGCGGCGGTGCCCAACCCGGACGGCTCCCGCACCGACGTCTCGAAGGACTTCACCGC
Source organism: Isoptericola sp. NPDC019571 (assembly GCF_044389385.1). NCBI lineage: Bacteria > Bacillati > Actinomycetota > Actinomycetes > Micrococcales > Promicromonosporaceae > Isoptericola > Isoptericola sp. NPDC019571. The sequence continues at coordinate 8,910 of NZ_JBIRXZ010000014.1, read as the reverse complement.
GCAGGGCCTCGCCAACGTGGCGGGCGGGTTCTTCGGCGCGCTGCCCACCGGCGGTTCCCTCTCGCGCACCGGCGTCGCGACCAGCGGCGGCGCGCAGACGCGCTGGGCCGGCATCTTCGCGGGCGTGTGGCTCATCGTGCTGGTGCTGCTGCTCGGCCCGCTGGCCGGCGAGATCCCGATGGCGGTCATCGGGGGCCTGCTGCTCGTCATCGGCGGCGAGCTCATCGTCGGGCGGTGGGCCGACATCGTGCTCGTCTTCCGCACGTCGTGGCTGTCCGCGGCGGCGCTGGTCGTGACGTTCGCGGCCACCACGCAGCTGCCGCTGCAGCAGGCCATCTTCCTCGGCGCGGGCCTGTCGATCGTGCTGTTCGCGGTGCAGGCGGCCAAGCGCGGGCGGCTGGTCCGGTTCGTGCCGACCGGCGACGGCGACTTCCGCGTCGAGGACGCCCCCGCCGACCTGCCCAGCGGCCAGACCACCGTGCTGCACTACGTGGGCACCGGGTTCTTCGCCGAGGTGAACCGCCTCGAGGAGGAGTGGCCGCACACCGCGCACACCCAGGACGCCGCGCTCGTCATCTCGCTGCGCGGCTCCGCGGGCATCCCGTCGACCACGTTCCTCAAGTCGCTCGACCGGCTGCTGGACCGCTGGCACGAGCACGGCGTCGACGTGGTGGTGTGCGGTGTGCCGGAGGACCTGCGGCAGCGTTTCGAGACCGGCGGCGTCAGCGGACGCCTGCGAGACTCCGTCGTCCCGAGCGGCGACACCCTCCTCGGATCGGTGCGCGAGGCGTACGACCTCGCGGAGCGTCGACGCATCCGCCGGGCGGCGTCCGCCGACGGCTGAACCCTCGCCGCGCGGTCCCGCGCGAGCGGTGCCATCGTGGCGCCATGCCTACCGCACCGAAGCCGGCCACGCCCACGATCATCGCCCAGCAGCAGGCCCTGCTGAACGGTCTTCCCTTCACCGACCGGCAGGACTTCGAGGACGCCACGCGCGGTCTGATCGGCCGGCGGACGCCGAACGCGATCACGAACGACACGGGCGACGTCGTCTGGGACAACGACACCTACTCGTTCCTCACCGGCGACGCGCCGGACAGCGTGAACCCGAGCCTCTGGCGGCAGTCGCAGCTGGTCGCCGAGCAGGGCCTGTTCGAGGTGGTCGAGGGCATCTACCAGGTGCGCGGCTTCGACCTCTCCAACGTGACGTTCATCGAGGGGGAGACGGGCGTCATCGTGCTCGACCCGCTCATCTCCACCGAGACCGCCGCCGCGGCCCTCGCCCTGTACCGCGAGCACCGCGGCGACCGCCCCGTCACCGGGATCATCTACACCCACTGCCACGTGGACCACTTCGGCGGCGTCAAGGGCGTCACCACGCAGGAGGACGTCGACGCCGGACGCGTGCCCGTCGTCGCGCCCGCGGAGTTCACGGAGCATGCGGTGGCGGAGAACGTCTACGCGGGCACCGCGATGGGTCGCCGCGCCGGCTACATGTACGGCGCTGCGCTGGCTCGCGGCCCGCAGGGCGCGGTCGGCGCCGGCCTCGGGCAGACCACGTCGACCGGCACGGTCACCCTCATCACCCCGACCCTCGACGTCACCACGACGGGGCAGGAGGAGACCGTCGACGGCGTGCGCATGATCTTCCAGATGGCGCCCGGCACTGAGGCCCCGGCCGAGTTCCTCGTGTACTTCCCGGACCACAAGGCCCTGTGCGCGGCGGAGGATGCCACGCACACGCTGCACAACCTGCTGACGCTGCGCGGCGCCGTCGTGCGCGACCCGCATGCCTGGGCGAACTACCTCACCGAGACGATCGACCTGTTCGGCGCCGACCTCGACATCGTGTTCGCCTCCCACCACTGGCCTATCTGGGGCAACGAGCGCGCCGTGACGTTCCTCGCGGAGCAGCGCGACCTGTACGCCTACCTGCACGACCAGACGCTGCGCCTGCTCAACCAGGGGTACACGGGCATCGAGATCGCCGAGCAGCTGCCCCTGCCCCCGGCGCTCGAGAACGCGTGGCACGCCCGCGGGTACTACGGCTCCGTGAGCCACAACGTCAAGGCGATCTACCAGCGGTACATGGGCTGGTACGACGGCAACCCCGCCCACCTCTGGCAGCACCCGCCCGTCGAGCAGGGCAAGCGGTACGTGGAATTCATGGGCGGCGCGGACGCCGTGGTGGAGAAGGCGCGCGCCTCGTACGACTCCGGCGACCTCCGCTGGGTCGCGGAGGTGCTGTCCCACGTCGTCTTCGCCGAACCCGGCCACGCGGCGGCGAAGGAGCTGCTGGCCGACACGTTCGAGCAGCTCGGTTACGGGGCGGAGAACGGGACCTGGCGCAACGTCTACCTCTCCGGCGCCACCGAGCTCCGAGCGGGGAACTTCGGTACGCCCACGCAGACCGCGTCGAAGGACATCGTCGACCACCTCACCCCGGAGATGCTGTTCGACGCCCTCGCGATCCAGGTGAACGGACCACAGGCATGGGACCACTCGGTCACGGCGGACGTCGTCCTGAACGACACGGACACGCGCTACCGGCTCCGGCTCTCCAACGGTGCCCTCACCTACAGCTCCCGGCCCCAGCGCGACGACGCCGACGTGACCATCACGGCGACGCGGGCGAATCTGCCCGCGCTGGCGGGGGGTCTGGACCCGGCTCGCCTCGCCGGTTTCGGCATCGAAGTCAGCGGCGACACGGACGCGCTGGCGAGGGTCCACGGGATCCTCGACCCGGGCGACCCGGACTTCGCCATCGTCACGCCGTGATCTAGGACCCAACGGTTCCCAGGAGGGGGCGGGCGGGGAGCACCCGGTCGATACCGACGATGAGCAGCCCGAGGACGTAGAAGGCGCCGCCGTAGAGCACCAGGTTGAGCCCCAGCCCGCCCCACCCGAGGGCGTCCACGTCGATGAACCCGTACGGGTAGTCGCTGCCCGGGCTGAGCTGACCGCGCAGCAGGATCGCGCCGAAGTACAGCACGGGGAACAGCATCCACAGGCCCGCGTCGCGCAGGCGGGCGCGGCGGTGCGGGTCGAACAGCAGGAAGTCCAGCACGACGGCGATCGGCAGGGCCCGGTGCTCGACCTGCCCGTCCGTGAGCCCGAGGAAGACGGCCGGGGCGTCCGGATCCTCCGGCGCGAGGACCAGCCACGCGACCAGCCCGGTGATGGCCGCGGCGAGCGTGACCAGTCCCTTCGCCCCGACCGGCGGTGGCTCGCGGCGCCGCAGCGTCGTGACGGCGGCCCAGCCGAAGACCGCCACCGCCAGGAAGCTGGTGAGGTTGGTGAAGTAGACGAAGCCCTCGACGTCGCCGTCGCGCCAGATGGCGCGCGTGCCGACGAGACCGAGCGCGACGACGACGAGCCGGAACAGGCCCACGAGCACGAACATGGCGGTAGTGAAGCAGACTCCGCGCGCCCGCCCCGTCAGAAGACGACGACCGCCACCAGCCCGGCGAGGCCGAGCAGGGCCGTGCCCGCGCACATCACGACGATCCGCCGCCCGTGGCGGAGGCGCGGCTCGGCCGTGTCGAGGTGCCGGTGGGTGTGGCGGGCGTGCCGCTGGGCGAACCACCACAGCGGAGGCGTGAGCACCAGCCCGACGGCGGCGGCGAGGAGGAACGACGTCGCACCGTCCACGCCCGGCAGCGTCTGCCACGCCACCGCGCACGCCGCGGTGAAGGAGAGCAGCGTGCGTCGCCACGCGAGCGCCGTCCGCTCGGCCTGGAGGCCGCGGTCGCGCTCGGGGCCGACGAGCGGCGGGTCGGGGCGGTCGGTCATGTCGGCGCCGTCACGTCAGTACAGCAGCAGGGCGAGCAGCACGAGGATGCCCACGACGGTGATGGTCACGACCAGCACGAACCCGGTGATCGCGCCCGGCAGCGGGCCGTGCTCCCGCATGGCGCGCTCCGAGCGGGCCCACTCGACCGCCGCCGCGACCGGCACGACGGCGCCCGCCACGAGCAGCACGATCGCAGACGTGAGGCGCAGGTGCGGCTCCATCGGCAGGTCCAGCGCCTCGAGCGCCGTGCCGCCGGCGATCAGCCCCAGGGCCGTCCGGAGCCACGCGAGGATGGTGCGCTCGTTGGCCAGCGAGAACCGCGGGTCGGGCTCCGAGCCCCTCTCGTAGACCCAGCGTGGGAAACGCTCGCGGCTCACGTCGACGTGCCTCCTTCGTCTCTGCGGGTGCTGCCGACATCCTCCCGCAGGAGGAGCGGGGGCGCTCAGGGCGGGTCGTTGACGAACCGGAGCTTCACGCGGACGTCGTCGAGCGGCACCACCAGCGTCGACCCGTGCGGCGACCACCTGTCGGGGACGAGGAAGAGGGCGTCTCCGCCCTCGACCAGCAGCCGCAGGCCGCGGTAGCGGTACCGGTACTCGCCGTCCCCGGCCGCGAGACCCTCCTCCACCACTGCCGGGTCGCCCACCTGCAGTTGCTGCGGGGTGTCGACGACGACGGCGGGCAGGCTGCCCAGGTCGCGGGCGAGCGCCTTGGCCTGACCGCGTCCCGTCCACTCGGCCACCGTGCCGGTGGCCCAGAAGAGCGCGGCGACCACCGTGAGGACCAGCAGCAGGACGGCCGTCCGTGCGGGGTCGGTGCCCGTCGTCGGCCCGGCGTCCGGTCCCGTGCCCCGCCTGCGGTGGGACCAGGTGAGGCCGTACGCGAGGCCCGCCGACCCGACGCCGATCACCAGCGGGGTCACCAACGGGTACGGGACCCAGGCCGCGAGCGCCGGATAGGCCACGACCAGCGTCACGCCGACCGCCAGCACGACGGCGCCGCCGACCGTCAGCCCGAGCGTCCAGCGGTGCGCCACCGGAGCCGGGGCGCCGGCGAGCCTCCGCCGCAGCGCCGCGTCCGCGAGCACCAGCCCCGCCCCCACGAGCAGCACCGCGAGCATCGGCACCAGGAGTGGCTGCGGGCTGCGCATGACGAACTCCTGCGTGCTGTACCCGAGCAGGTCGACGTCCACGCCGAAGTACAGGTACTGCGCGCGGGTCGTGACGTAGCCGAAGTAGAACAGGATCGCCGTGACGAACGTCGCCGGGGCGACCACCGTGCCCAGCACCGACCAGACGCGCGCCAGGACGCTCGGTTCGTGCGCCGGCGGTGACGGCTGCTGGGTCACGGAAGGACCTGTTCCTCGGTGGGCTCGTCGGCGGGCTCGTCGGCGGGCTCGTCGGCGGGTTCCTGCGTGACCTCCTCCGGCGTCTCGGTCACCTCGTTCTCCGGCGCCTCGCTCGGCTCCCCGGTCTCCGGCTCGCCGGACTCCTCCGTCGGTGCCTCGGAGGACTCGTCGCTCGCCGGGTCGCAGTCGTACACGACGTCGTCGGGCGGGTGGCACATCGACCACACGGTGTGGAGCGTCATCGCCGCCTTGAACTCGTCGCACTGCCGCTGGGTGGGGCAGGTGGCGCTCGCGGCGAACGAGACGTCGACCAGCTCCGTCGCGGGGTCGGGCGGCCGCACGGCGACCCAGCACGAGATGTCGCCCGGCGCGAACGGCTCGCCGACGCAGGGCGGCTCACCGCAGTCGGAGCTCGCCAGCGCAGCGCCCGCGGTCAGGACGGACACCCGCTCGATCTCCACGGTCACGCCCTCGGGCACCCCGTTCGTCTGGATCGAGGCGAGACCGCACCACGCGTCGCCGACGAGCACGAAGTCCTCACCGCCCATGAGGAGGCCGGGGAGGTCGGCCTGGGCGGCGCCGCCCGCCTGCGGCAGCGGTTCCTCGAGGTCCTCGCCCGCATCGTTCCCGTCGCCGTCGTCGTCCCTGCTGCCGCCGTCGCCCTCGTCGCCGGGCCGCGCGGCCTCGGACGTCGTCGCGGGCGGCTCCGTGGCGCCCGCGTCCGCGTCGGGCAGCTCTCCGCCGTCCCCGCACGCGGTCGTCGCCAGGACCAGCAGGACTGCCAGAGCGCCCAGGCCTCGTCTCATCTCGCCCTCCCGGAAGAACCGGGCCGCGTCGTCGCGGTCAGAGGACTCCGCGGTGCCGCGCGTCGTCCTACCCGTGGAGAGAGCGCGCGATCTGCGCTGATACCGCGTTCCGACCTCACCGCCGTGTCGGCGCCCGTCGGTAGCGTGCCCGGCATGCGCGCCGACTTCCTCGCCCTGCACCGCCCCGGCGACCCGCTCCTGCTGCCGAACGCGTGGGACGCCGGGTCTGCGCGGATCCTCGCCGCCCTCGGTTTCGCCGCCGTCGCGACGACGAGCAGCGGGTTCGCCGCGACGCTCGGCCGGCCCGACGGCGCCGTCACCCGGGACGAGGCGCTCGCGCACGCCGCCGCGCTCGCGGCCGCCGTCGACGTGCCCGTGAGCGCGGACCTGGAGAACGGCTTCGCCGACTCCCCCGCCGACGTCGCCCGCACCGTCGCGGACGCCCGCGACGCCGGCGTGGCCGGCGCCTCCGTCGAGGACGCCACCGGCCGGGACGACGAGCCGGTGTACGACCGGGGCCTCGCCGTCGAGCGCGTGGTCGCCGCGGCCGAGGCTGCCGGCGACCTGGTGCTCACGGCCCGCTGCGAGAACCACCTGTACGGGCGGGACGACCTCGCCGACACGATCGCGCGGCTGCAGGCCTACCAGGAGGCCGGCGCCCACGTGCTGTACGCGCCGGGGCTGCGCGACGCCGCCGCGATCGCCACCGTCTGCCGCGAGGTCGACCGGCCCGTCAACGCGCTGCTCGTCGCGGGCGGTCCCACGCCCGCCGAGCTGGCCGACGCCGGGGTCGCGCGCATCTCCGTCGGCGGCACGTTCGCGTGGAACGCCCTGTCCGCCCTGGTCGACGCCGCCCGCGAGCTCCAGGCCGGCGGCGTCGGCTTCCTCGACCGCACGGGGCCGGCGCGCGACGTCATGGGTGCGGCGTTCCGCTCCTGAGCAGGGCCGGGGGCGCCGTCCGCAGGAGGGTGCATCCGGGGCCGCGCCGACGGGCGAAGAGCAGGCAGGTGCACCCGCACCTCGCGGCCGCCCGAGGCCGCGCCCTGTGGACCCGAAGGAGTCGATGACGATGAAGCTTCGAAACGCTACCCGGACCGCCTGGGGTGCCGTGTGCGTGGCCGCCCTGGGCCTGCTGGGCACCGCAGCCGCGACCACCGCCACGGCGGCCCCGCCCGCGGGGACGACCAGCCTGGCCGCGGTGCTGGCTTCCGACGGCGACACCTTCGACCGCAACTGGTACGACTTCGACGTGGTCGACCAGGCGGTCGCGGCGGTGCTGGAGGCCAAGCCGGACAGCCCTGTCGCCGTACTGGCCGACGGCACGGTCCCCCTCACGGCGTTCCTGCCGAACGACCGTGCGTTCCAGCTCCTGGCGTTCGACCTCACCCACCGCTGGGAGCGCACGGAACAGGGCGTGCTGCGCCGGGTCGTGGCCGCGGCAGGGGTCGACGCCGTCGAGCAGGTGCTGCTCTACCACGTCGTGCCCGGCGCCACGATCGACGCCCGGCAGGCGCTGCGCTCCGACGGGGCCCGCCTGACGACCGCGCAGGGTGCGACGTTCCGGGTCGACGTCCTGAGCCGGTGGGTGCCGCTGGTGCGGCTCATCGACCGGGACCGCAACGACGTCGACCCGTTCCTCGTCCGGAGCAAGCTCGACCTCAACAAGGGCAACGTGCAGATCGCCCACGGCATCAGCGCGGTGCTCCGGCCGCTGGACCTCTGACCGCGAGCGCCGAGGGCCTCGCCGGGATGCCGGCGGGGCCCTCGCGCTTGTCCGCATATCTGCTAGCAAGGCTAGAAATATAAATCTCAACCAGATTGCATCCGCGGACGGCTCCGAGCCGGAACAAGAGGTGTCAGCACGGACACGGCCCGAGGGCCACGACACCGGGAGGCACCATGGAACGCACCGCACGGCGCAGCGCCGCACTCGTCGGGGTGACCGCCTTCGCAGCACTGGGACTCTCCGCGGTCGGGCTCGTCCCGGCCGCCGCCGCGGCCGAGGACGGCGCGGTGCTGTCGGTGATGCACGGCGTCCCCGACACCCCCGTCGACGTGTGGGTCGACGACGAGCTCACCGTCGACGACTTCGAGCCCGGCGATATGGCGGGCCCGCTCGACCTGCCCGCGGGGACGTACACCGTCGCGATCACCGCGCCCGACGCCGAGGACACGAGCGACCCCGTGATCGGGCCGGTCGACCTGGAGCTCGAGGCGGGCGGCAACTACACCGCGGTCGCCCACCTGGACGCCGACGGCGGCCCGACCGCCACGCTCTTCACCAACGACATGTCGGCGACGGCGGCCGGCGAGGGCCGCCTCACCGTCCGGCACGTCGCCGCGGCGCCGGCCGTGGACGTCCTCGCCGGCGGCGAGCCGGTGATCAGCGGGCTGGAGAACCCCGACGAGCAGAGCCTCGACCTCCCGGCGGGAACGGTCTCTGCCGCCGTGGCCGCGGCCGGCACCACGGAACCGGTGCTCGGGCCGACGGACGTCGAGGTCGCAGAGGGGGTCAACACCATCGCGTACGCCTGGGGCAGCCTGGACGACGGCACCCTCGCGCTGGCCACGCAGACGGTGGACGGGCTCCACTCCTCTCCCGACGGCGTGCCCGCCGGGATGTCCGGTCTCGCGGCCGACGCCACGTCCGGGTTCGAGGCCCCCAGCAGCGGGTTCAGCACCGCCGCCCTCCTGGTCGGCAGCGCGCTGGTGGTCATGTTCCTCGCGATCGCGGGATACGAGCTCGTCCGGGCGGCACGGCTGCACGCGCGCGAGCACGCTCACCGGCCGGGCTCGACCCGCCGATGACGTCGCACGCACGCTCCGCCGTGGTGGGGGGGGGGGGGCCCCCCCCCCCCCCCCCCCCCCCGGGGGGGCGCGCCCGGCCCCGCCCCCCCCCCGGCCCCGGCCCCCCCCCCGACCCCCCCGCCCCCCCCCCCGCCCCCCCCCCCCCGGCGGGCGGC
>NZ_JBIRXZ010000013.1:54996-100098 GCF_044389385.1 Isoptericola sp. NPDC019571 | reverse complement strand
CCCGCCCCCCGGCCCCCCCCCCCGCGGGGGGGGGGGGGGCGGCCGGGCCCCCCCCCCCCCGGGGGGGGGGGGGCGGGGGGGGGCCCCCCCCCCCGGCCCGCCCGGCCCCCCCCCCCCCCGCTCACAACGGTGGGGTCAGGGGCGCAGCAGCACCTTGGTGGCGCGGCGCTCGTCCATCGCGGCGTAGGCCTCGGCGACGTCGGCGAGCGGCAGCTCCAGGTCGAAGACCTTGCCGGGCACGATCGCCCCGGACAGGACCTCGGGCAGCAGCGTCTCCATGTAACGGCGGGCGGACGCCATACCGCCGCCGATGGTGACGTTGCGGTCGAACAGGCGCCGCACGCTCAGCTCGGGGCCGCCGTTCGGGACCCCGACGAAGCCGACGCGGCCGCCGCCGCGCACGACGTCGAGCGCGGTGTCCATCGACTGCTTGGTGCCGACGCACTCGAGCGCCGCGTCCGCCAGGTCGCCGCCGAGCAGGTCGCGGACGGCCGCGAGGCCCTCCTCGCCGCGCTCGGCGACGACGTCGGTGGCGCCGAACTCGCGGGCCAGGGCGGCCCGGTCGTCGTGGCGGCTCATGGCGACGATCCGCTCCGCGCCCAGGAGGCGCGCGCCGATCACGCCGGACAGCCCGACGGCGCCGTCGCCGACCACGACGACGGTGTCGCCCGCGGAGACGCCCGCGGAGAACGCCGCGTGGTACCCGGTGGACATGACGTCGGCGAGGGTGAGCAGGTGCGGCACCAGCCCCGCGGCCTCGAGCTCGGCCTCCGGCCGGCCCACGGGGAAGAGGGAGTGCTGCGCGAGCGGGATGCGCACGCGCTCGCCCTGGGCGCCGTCGACCGGGTTCCCCCAGCGGTCGGTGGAGCCGAAGCCGGTGACGAGGTCGCAGGCCGCGGGGTAGCCCGCCCGGCAGGCCTGGCACTCGCCGCAGCTCATGGTGAACGGCAGGATCACGAAGTCGCCGACCCGCGCCGACGTCACGTCGGCGCCGAGCTCCTCGACCACGCCCACCAGCTCGTGGCCGATGGGGCGCGGCCGCTTCACGGTCGTGACGCCGCGGTACGGCCACAGGTCGGAGCCGCACACGCAGGCGGCGACGACGCGGACCACCGCGTCGCCCGGGGTGAGGATCTTCGGGTCCGGGCGGTCCTCGACGCGGACGTCGCGGGGCCCGTGGATGACGGCTGCACGCATGGGTTCACGGTAGACGCCTCCGCACGGTCCGGGGACGACGGCGGCGCCGCACCCCCGGTGGGGTGCGGCGCCGTCGAGGGTCCGGGCGGTCAGTGACCGTCGTAGTAGCCGGTGTCCTTGGCGCGCTGGAAGGAGCGCTCGATCTCGGCCTCGGCGTCGGCGCGGCCCACCCAGTGGGCGCCCTCGACGGACTTGCCGGGCTCGAGGTCCTTGTAGACCTCGAAGAAGTGCTGGATCTCCAGGCGGTGGAAGTCGGAGACGTCGTCGATGTCCTGCCGCCACGCGGCGCGCTGGTCACCGAGCGGCACGCAGAGCACCTTGTCGTCGCCGCCGGCCTCGTCGCGCATGCGGAACATGCCGAGCGCGCGGCAGCGGATCAGGCAGCCGGGGAACGTGGGCTCCTCCAGCAGCACGAGCGCGTCCAGCGGGTCGCCGTCCTCGCCGAGGGTGCCCTCGATGAACCCGTAGTCGTCCGGGTAGCGGGTCGAGGTGAAGAGCATGCGGTCGAGGCGGATGCGACCGGTCTCGTGGTCGACCTCGTACTTGTTCCGCTGGCCCTTCGGGATCTCGATCGTGACGTCGAACTCCACTGTTCCTCCATGCTCGGGACGTGCTCGGGAGATGCTTCGGACATGCTCGCTGCGGGCATGCTCGGTGCGGACGCCCTGTCAAAGTGTGCCATGCGCGGGCACGCCCGCCCGGTCCGGTGCGGCGGCGTCGAACCGCGGACGGACGTGGGAAGATACGCACGGAGCGCGCCACGGGGTCCGGGCTGTGACGATGCTCACGGACGGCTCCCGGACGACTCACGGACGACTCACGGGGCGCGGGAGGACGACATGGGGTGGCGGGCCAGCGTCGGCGCCACCGTCACGACAGTGGTCGTGCTCTTCAGCGGCTATCTCGTGGCGGACGCCCTCGACGTCGTCCCGGGCATGCTCACCACGGCGCCCCCGCCCGCACCGGCGGCCCCCTTCCCGACGGCACCCGGCGCCACCACCGGCCCGACCCCCGAGCGCTCGCTGCCCGACCTGCCCTCCGACGCGCCGGAGCCCGCGGCGTCCGCCGTCGGCAAGCTCGTCACCGGGCTGACGAAGGACGACCGCCTGGGCAAGCGGGTCGGCGCCGTCGTCGTCGACGCCGCGTCCGGCGAGACGCTCGGCGCGGCCGCCCCGGACCGGCCGATGATCCCCGCCTCCACGCAGAAGCTCTTCACGGCCGTGGCCGCGCTCGCCGGCCCGGGCGGCGACACGACGCTCCCGACGACGGCGGTGCTCGACGACGAGACGCGCCTCGTGCTGGTGGGCGGCGGCGACATGATGCTCGCGGCCGGCTCCGGCGACCCCGACGCGGTGAACGGCCGTGCCGGACTGGGCGACCTCGCGGACCAGGTGGCCGCGCAGGTGCTGGACGCCGGGCAGGACACGGTGACCCTCGGCCTGGACGACACGCTGTTCTCGGGCCCGGCCGTGCCCGCCGACGTGCCCGCCGCGGACGTCAGGGACGGCTACACCGCCCCGGTCGCCGCCCTCGCCGTCGACGTCGCACGCACCACGGACGAGGAGTACGCGCCGCGCGAGAAGGATCCGGCGATGGCGGCCGCACGCACGTTCGCGAAGGCGTTGGAGAAGCGGGGCGTCGCCGTGCGCGGCGAGGTCTCCCGCGAGGAGGCGCCGTCGTCGGCGCGCGAGGTCGGCCGGGTGGAGTCCGCGCCGCTGCGCGACGTCGTCGGCGACATGCTGCGCCGCTCGGACAACACCATCACGGAGGTCGTGGGCCGCATCGTGGCGCTCGACGCCGGCGAGCCCGGCACCGGCACGGCGGCGATCGAGGCCGTGACCGCGCAGGTCGAGGAGCTCGGCGTCGACATGGACGGCGCCAGGCTCGTGGACCTGTCCGGGCTGGGTCGCGGGTCGCGGGCGACGCCCAGCCAGCTCGCCGCGGTGCTGACGCTCGCCGTGGACCCCGACCACCCCGAGCTGCGCGACGTCGCCGACGGCCTCGCCGTCGCGGGCCTGAACGGCACCCTGCACGACCGCTACCCGACGTCGAACCCCGGCCGCGGCTACGTCAACGGCAAGACGGGGAGCCTGCCGAAGGTCACGGGCCTGGCCGGCACCGTCGTCACGGCCGACGACCGGCTCCTGGTGTTCGTGACGCTCGCGGACAAGGTGCCCGAGGGCGGTTCCGCCGGCGCGCGGGTGATCTTCGACGACTTCGCGGGGAAGCTCGCCGACTGCGGCTGCCGGTAGGCCCCGTCGACGCCGGCGGTACGCCCGGCGATGGTTACCGTGGTCCCGTGACCACGCCAGCCCCCGCCGCCGAGCCCCTGCTGGACTGGACGGCGGCGGCGCAGATCGCCGGGCGGCTCGCGCGCCCGGGCGCCACGGCCCCCCGCGACGACCTCGACGCCCTGGTCGCCGGGCTGCGCTCCGCGGCCGGGGACGCCGTCGGGCACGTGCTGGAGGTCACGGGCATGACGCCGGCGACGCCGCGCGTGGAGGGCGTGCTCGGCGACGTGCACGTGGTGGACCGGGCCGGCTGGGCCCGCGCCAACGCGCAGTCGATGCGGGCCATGACCGACCCCGTGATGGCGGTGCTTGCCGGGGAGATGCCGGCCACGTCGTCGGCGGCGCGGCTGGCCGGGGCGGCGGAGGTCGGAGGCCTGCTCGCGCTGCTGTCGGGCCGCGTGCTCGGGCAGTTCGACCCGTACGGTGCCGGCCACGCCCCCGGTCACGGCCGGCTGCTCCTCGTAGCGCCGAACGTGCTGCAGGTCGAGCGGGCGCTCGGGCTGCGCCCCGGGGACTTCCGCCTGTGGGTGTGCCTGCACGAGCAGACGCACGCCCTCCAGTTCGCCGCGGCGCCGTGGCTCGCCGACCACCTGGTGGGGCGCGTCGGCGACCTGATGAGCGGCGTCACCCGCGGCTCGGTCGCGATGGCGCACGCCCCGCTGCGGGAGAAGGCCGCGGTGGTCGGCCGCACCGTGCTGCGGGCGGTGCGCGGCGAGCTCGTCACGCCGCTCGACGGCATCCTCGGACCCGAGCAGCGGCGCGAGCTCGAGGAGATCACCGCCGTCATGGCCCTGCTCGAGGGGCACGCCGACGTGATGATGGACGCCGTCGGGCCGCGCGTCGTGCGCTCCGTGCGCACCATCCGCGCCCGGTTCGAGAAGCGGCGCGACGGCGAGGGGGCGCCCGCGCTGGACGTCGTGCTGCGGCGCGTGCTCGGCATGGACGCCAAGCTCGCGCAGTACCGCGACGGCGCCGCGTTCGTGCGGGCCGTCGAGGAGCGGGTCGGGCGGGACGGGCTCAACGCCGTCTGGTCGGGGCCCGGGTTCCTGCCGTCCGCCCGCGAGATCGCCGACCCGCGCGCCTGGGTGCGCCGCGTGCACGGCTGACGACGGGCGGACGACATGGCCCGCGTCGACCCGGCGCTCGCGGCGGCCCGCGCGGCCGTGCGGGCCGAGCTGGCGGACCTCGCGCGCGACCGCGGGCTGGCGGCGGGCGACCTGGTGCTCGTCGCGTGCTCCGGCGGCGCGGACAGCCTCGCGCTGGCGGCGGCCGCGGCGCTCGAGGCGCCGCGGGTGGGCCGGTCGGTGCGCTCGGCGGGGTTCGCGGTGCGGGTCGGGGCGGTCGTCGTGGACCACGGGATGCAGGAGGGCTCGGACGTGGTGGCGGCCACGGCGGCCGCGCGCTGCCGCGACCTCGGCCTCGACCCGGTGCTGGTGCGTCGGGTCCGGGTGGACGCCGGCCCGGGCGCGGACGGCCCGGAGGGTGCCGCCCGCGCCGCCCGGTACGCCGCGCTCGACGGCGTGGCCGACGAGACCGGGGCCGTCGCCGTCCTGCTCGGCCACACGCTCGACGACCAGGCGGAGTCCGTGCTGCTCGGGCTGGCGCGGGGGAGCGGGGCGCGGTCGCTGGCGGGGATGCCCCGGCGCCGGGGCCGCTACCGCCGGCCGTTCCTCGGCCTGCGCCGTGCGCAGACCGAGGCGGTGTGCGCCGCCGTCGGCGTGGACTTCTGGACCGACCCCACCAACCTGATGCCCGACGGCGCGGAGGGCGTCGACGGCGAGGGCGGCGCCGCCGTGCCCGCCCGCACGCGGGTGCGTGCCGCCGTCGTGCCGGTGCTGGAGGACGCGCTGGGGCCGGGCGTCGTCGAGTCGCTCGCGCGCACCGCCGGCCAGCTGCGCGCCGACGCCGACGCGCTCGACGCCCTGGCCGCCGACCTGCTCGCCGCGGCCACCCTCCCCACCGGCGAGCTGTCGGACGTCCAGCCCACCGGGGCGCACCAGGCCTCTGACCGCACCCTGGTGCTCGACGTCGGCCCCCTCGCGGAGGCGCACGCCGCGCTGCGTCGTCGTGCCCTGCGGTCGGCGGCGCTGGCCGTCGGCTGCCCACCCGGAGCGACGACGGCGCGGCACGTGGACGCGCTGGACGCGCTCGTCGTCTCGTGGCGTGGGCAGGGAGACGTCCACCTGCCGGGCGACGCCCGAGCGCTCCGCGCGTGTGGCAGGCTCTACCTGCGCCCCGCCGAGCCGCACCCCGCCGGGGCGGCGCACCCCCCAGCCCCAACCCCGCCCCTCGAGGAGTGACCGTGGACCAGTCGGACGTCGAAGGCGACCTCGCCAACATCCTGCTCACCGAGGAGCAGATCGGCAGCAAGCTCGACGAGATCGCCGCACGGATCGACGCGGACTACGCGGGCCAGGACCTGCTGCTCGTCGGCGTGCTCAAGGGCGCCGTCATGGTCATGGCGGACCTCGCGCGCCGCCTGCACCACCCGGTGCAGATGGACTGGATGGCGGTGTCCTCGTACGGGTCGGGCACCAAGTCGTCCGGCGTCGTGCGCATCCTCAAGGACCTCGACGCCGACCTCACGGGCCGCAACGTGCTCATCGTCGAGGACGTCATCGACTCCGGGCTCACGCTCTCGTGGCTCGTCGCGAACCTGCGGTCCCGCGGCCCGGCGTCGGTGGCGATCGCCACCATGCTCCGCAAGCCCGACGCCGCGAAGGTGGACGTCGACGTGCGCTACGTCGGCTTCGACATCCCGAACGAGTTCGTCGTCGGCTACGGCCTCGACTACGCCGAGAAGTACCGCAACCTGCCGTTCGTCGGCACGCTCGCGCCCCACGTCTACTCCTGACGAGCGCCGTCGCGCCCTGGGCGAACACCCACGGTTCGTCCACACTCGGCGTGTAGCGTCGTGAACCACACGTTGCCCGACGGAAGGGAAGCGGGGAACCGTCCCCGTCGCCGATGAACATCAAGAAGATCCTGAGCGGCCCGATCATCTGGATCGTGGTCGGCCTGCTGCTCGTCTCGCTGGCCTTCAGCGCGTTCAACACCGATCGGGTGTCGCGGATCGAGACCTCCCAGGGGCTCGAGCTGCTCGCCGGCGACACGGTCGACCACGCCCTCGTCGTGGACGGGGAGCAGCGCGTCGAGCTGGAACTGAGCGAGAAGTACGTCACCGGCGCGGGCACCGAGAGCGAGCAGGACCACGGCACGAAGGTCGAGTTCTTCTACGTCGAACCGCAGGGCGACACCGTCGCGACGGCCGTCGAGAAGGCGGACCCCCCGAAGGGCTTCGACTCCGAGAACCCGCAGCCCAGCTTCTGGAGCTCGATCCTCGGGTTCCTCATCCCGTTCCTGCTCATCGGCGTCGTGTTCTGGTTCATCCTGTCGAGGGCGCAGGGCGGCGGCCGCAACGGCGTCATGGGCTTCGGCAAGTCCAAGGCCAAGCTGATCAGCAAGGACATGCCGCAGGTGACCTTCGCCGACGTCGCGGGCGTGGACGAGGCGGTCGAGGAGCTCCACGAGATCAAGGAGTTCCTCGAGGACCCGGCGAAGTTCCAGGCCGTGGGCGCCAAGATCCCCAAGGGCGTGCTGCTGTACGGCCCGCCCGGAACCGGCAAGACTCTCCTCGCGCGCGCCGTCGCCGGCGAGGCCGGGGTGCCGTTCTACTCGATCTCCGGCTCGGACTTCGTCGAGATGTTCGTCGGCGTCGGCGCCTCCCGTGTGCGCGACCTGTTCGAGCAGGCGAAGAACAACTCGCCCGCGATCATCTTCGTCGACGAGATCGACGCCGTCGGCCGCCACCGCGGTGCCGGCATGGGCGGCGGGCACGACGAGCGCGAGCAGACCCTGAACCAGATGCTCGTCGAGATGGACGGCTTCGACGTCAAGACGAACGTCATCCTCATCGCCGCCACCAACCGGCCCGACATCCTCGACCCGGCGCTGCTGCGGCCCGGCCGCTTCGACCGCCAGGTGGCCGTCGAGGCCCCCGACCTCAAGGGCCGCGAGCACATCCTCAAGGTGCACGCGCAGGGCAAGCCGATGGTCGAGAGCATCGACCTGGCCGTCGTCGCGCGCCGCACGCCCGGCTTCACCGGTGCGGACCTGGCGAACGTCCTCAACGAGGCCGCGCTGCTCACCGCGCGCAGCGGCGCCCAGCTGATCGACGACCGTGCGCTGGACGAGGCCATCGACCGCGTCATCGCCGGCCCGCAGAAGCGTACCCGCGTGATGAAGGTCAAGGAGCAGAAGATCACCGCGTACCACGAGGGCGGGCACGCCCTGGTCGCGGCGGCGATGCGCTACACGGACCCCGTCACCAAGGTGACGATCCTGCCGCGCGGCCGGGCCCTCGGCTACACGATGGTGATGCCGATGGAGGACAAGTACTCCACCACCCGCAACGAGCTGCTCGACCAGCTCGCGTACGCGATGGGCGGCCGCGTGGCCGAGGAGATCGTCTTCCACGACCCGACCACGGGCGCGAGCAACGACATCGAGAAGGCCACGGCGACCGCGCGCAAGATGGTCACCGAGTACGGCATGAGCGAGAAGGTCGGCGCGATCAAGCTCGGCAGCGGGTCCGGCGAGCCGTTCCTGGGCCGCGACATGGGCCACCAGCGCGACTACTCCGAGGCCGTCGCCGGCACCGTCGACCACGAGGTGCGCAAGCTCGTCGAGGCGGCGCACGACGAGGCGTGGCAGGTGCTCACCCAGTACCGCGACGTGCTCGACGACCTGGTGCTGCGCCTGCTGGAGAAGGAGACGCTCAACCAGGCGGAGCTCGCCGAGGTCTTCGCCCCCGTCGTCAAGCGCGAGCCGCGCGACGTGTGGCTGTCCAGCGAGCAGCGCACGGTGCACACGCGCGGCCCGATCATGACGGACGCCGAGCGCGCCGCGTCCAACGGCAACGGTCAGGCCGTCGTGCCTCAGGACGAGGCCGCCATCGTGGGCAACGAGCACGACCTGCAGGAGGCCGGGCCCGGCCTCGGCAGCGACACCGAGCCGCCGGCGGCGGGGGACAACCGGTGACCGACCCGGTGACGGACCTGGGCATGCGGGCTCCCGTCGACGTGCCGCCGTACGACGCCGCCCGCGCGGAGGCCGCGGTCCGCGAGCTGCTGCTCGCGGTCGGCGAGGACCCGGACCGCGAGGGCCTCAAGGAGACGCCGGCCCGCGTGGCCCGCGCGTACCAGGAGATCTTCGCGGGGCTCCGCCAGGAGCCGGAGGACGTGCTCACCACGACCTTCGACATCGGCCACGAGGAGATGGTGCTGGTCCGCGACATCGAGGTGTACTCGACGTGCGAGCACCACCTCGTGCCGTTCCACGGCGTCGCGCACGTGGGCTACATCCCCAACACCGACGGTCGCATCACGGGTCTGTCGAAGCTGGCGCGCCTCGTCGAGGTGTACGCCCGCCGCCCGCAGGTGCAGGAGCGCCTGACGACGCAGGTGGCGGACGCGCTGGTGCGCATCCTCGAGCCGCGCGGCGTCCTCGTGGTGGTGGAGTGCGAGCACCTGTGCATGTCGATGCGCGGGGTGCGCAAGCCCGGCTCGCGGACCGTCACGTCGGCGGTGCGCGGCATCATGCAGAACGCGACCACGCGCGCCGAGGCCATGAGCCTCATCACGGGACGGTGACCCGGGCATGACGGCGCACCCGCGCGACGCGGTGGTCGCCGGGCTCCCGGAGCTGTCCGGCGTGGGCCGGTGCCTCGTCATGGGCGTCGTGAACATCACGCCCGACTCGTTCTCCGACGGCGGCCGGTGGTTCGACGCCGACGCGGGCGTGCAGCACGGCCTCGACCTGCTGGCCGAGGGCGCCGAGATCCTGGACGTGGGCGGCGAGTCGACCCGGCCGGGCTCGGCCCGCGTGGACGAGGCGGAGGAGCTGCGCCGCGTGGTCCCCGTCATCGAGCGGCTGGCCGCGCACGGCGCCGTCGTGTCGGTGGACACGACCCGCGCGTCCGTCGCCGAGGCGGCCGTCGCGGCAGGGGCGCGGATCGTCAACGACGTGTCGGGCAGCTACGCGGACCCCCGCATGGGGCACGTCGTGGCGGAGACGGGCGTGGCGTACGTCGCGATGCACTGGCGCGGCCACGCGGACGTCATGGACAGCCTCGAGGTGTACGAGGACGTCGTCGCGGAGGTGCGCGACGAGCTCGCCACGCGCATGGACTCGCTGGTCGCGGTGGGGGTGGACCCGGAGCAGCTCGTGCTCGACCCGGGCCTGGGCTTCTCGAAGGCCGGGGTGCTGAACTGGCCGATCCTCGCGCATCTGGACGCCCTGAGCTCCCTCGGTCGTCCGGTGCTGGTGGGCGCCTCGCGCAAGCGCTTCCTGGGGCACCTGCTGGAGGGCACGCGCGGCCTGTCCGCCGACGAGCCCGCGCCGCCCCTCGAGCGCGACGACGCCACCGCCGCGATCTCCGCGCTGTCCGCCGCCGCCGGCGCGTGGGCGGTGCGGGTGCACGCCGTGCGCGCCAGCGCCGACGCCGTCCGGGTCGCGGACGCCTGGACGTCGGCCTCCCGCGACGTGTTGGATGCCGGGATGACCGCACCGGTACACCCCACCCACGCCGTGGGCGGAGCAGGAACCGCCGCTGATGAGGAGGGCCCCTCGTGACGTTCGCCGCAGCCGTACCGGGACCGGACGGACAGCCGCTCGACCAGATCCGCCTCGCCGGCGTCACGGCGACGGGGCACCACGGGGTGCTCGCGCACGAGCGCGCCGACGGCCAGGTCTTCAGCGCCGACGTCGTGCTGCACCTCGACACCCGGGCCGCCGCGTCGTCGGACGACCTCGGTCAGACCGTGAGCTACGCGGACGTCGCCCAGGACGTGCACGACGTCCTCGCGGGCTCCCCGGCCGACCTCGTGGAGACCGTCGCCGAGCGGATCGCCGCCGTCGTGCTCAGCCACGCGGCCGTGCAGGCCGTCGACGTGCGCGTGCACAAGCCGCAGGCGCCGATCCCGGTCCCGTTCGACGACGTCGCGATCGTCGTGCGTCGCGACCGCGCTCGCACGCCCGTGGTCGACGCCGCCCCGGCCGCCGAGCCTGCCGAGGCGGCGGTGCCCGTCGCGGCGGCCGTGCCCGTCCCGCCGCTCGAGCCGGCGGTGGCGCACGCGCCCGTGCCGCCGGCCCCGGTCACGGCGGTGCCGGTCGAGCCCGCCGATGCCGCGGCCCCCGCCGAGGCGCCCGCGCCGCCCCCGGCAGACCCGCTGGACGCCACCCCCGCCGAGCCGGTCGACGTCGTGCTGGCGCTCGGGGCGAACCTCGGGGACGCGCAGGTCACGCTCCGCCAGGCCGTGACGGACGTGGACCGCCTGCCGGGCGTGCAGGTCATGGAGGTCTCGCCGCTCGCCCGCACCGCCGCCGTCGGGGGGCCGGAGCAGCCGGACTACCTCAACGCGGTGCTCGTCGTGCGGACCACCCTGTCGCCGCGCGACCTGCTGCGCAGCACGCAGCAGGTGGAGGCCCAGCACGGTCGCGTCCGCGAGGAGCGCTGGGGACCGCGGACCCTCGACGTCGACATCGTGCAGTACGGGTCGCTCGTCGTGACGGCGCCCGACCTCGAGCTGCCGCACCCGCGCGCGAAGGAGCGGGCCTTCGTGCTCGTGCCGTGGGCCGAGGTGGCGCCGGACGCGGTGCTCGGCGGGCCCGGCGGCGGCCCGGTCGGCCAGCTCGCGGTGACCGCCCCCGACCGGGCCGGCATCCGCTGGCTCGCCCTCGACTGGCTGACCGGCCCGACGCAGAGCACCGGTCAGGTCTCCGCGGCGGCGGCCGACGCGGCGCCGTCCGCCCCGGTGCCGCAGTCCGCACCGGCGGCGCCCGCCGACCAGCCTGACGACCAGGCTGCCCACCAGCCCGCCGACCGGCCCGGGCACGACCCCGCCGACGAGGCCCAGGCGTCGTACGCGCCGGAGGCCTACGCCGAGTCGTACGCGCCGGAGTCCTACGCCCCTGAGGCCTACGCGCCGGAGGCGTACCCCGCGGAGCCCGCACAGCCCGCCGAGCCCGCGTCGGGCGGCAGCCCGGTCGTGGAGCAGCAGTACGCGCCCGAGCAGTACGCGCCCGAGCAGTACGCGCCGGAGCCGTACCTGCCGGTGCCCCCGGCGGCCGAGCCGCCCGTCGTCGAGCCCCCGGTCGTCGAGCCGGCTGCCGTGCCGGAGCCGCGCCGGGAGGACCCGCCCGCACCGGGGGCGCGCGCCGTCGTGCCCGACCCGTTCGGCCCCGACCCCGACCAGCCGGTCATGCCGCGCCCGTTCGCACCCGTCGGGCCGCCCGCGCCGATCCCCGCGGAGCCGCGCGGCGACGCCCCGGAGCCCCCGCACGCCCCGGTGCCCCCGGCCCCGACGGGCCCGTTCCCCGCGCCCGCCTCGTCGTCGTTCGCCCCGCCGCCCCCGCGGCACGACCCGGTGCCGCCGGCCCCCGCGCCCGTCGCCGACCTGCCCGCCTTCCCGGACCCGTTCGCCCCGCTGCCGGACGCGCACCCCGGCCCGCTGCCCGGTCGCGCCGCCCCGCAGGAGCGGCTCGGGGAGGACGGCCGCTGAGATGCGCCGCACCTCCGTCCGCCTCCTCGCCGCCGTCGCCGCCGTGGTGGCGGTCGGCGGTGCCGGGCTGCTCCGGCTGCTCGAGTCGCGCGGCGTCTACCTGCCCACCGTCGCGTGGGTGGAGGACGTCGCGATGCTCGCGCTGGCGGGCGTCATCTTCTGGATGGGCTGGGCGGTGCGCGCGTACCAGAAGGGCGACCGCCCGGACCTCGACCCGATGCGCGCGGCCCGCACGTTCGTGCTCGCCAAGGCGGGGGCGCTGACCGGCGCCCTGCTCGCCGGGCGGTACGTCGCGAGCGTGCTCGTCGTCCTGGGTCAGCTGCAGATCGAGGCCCGCCGCGACCAGGCGGTCGCCGCCGCCATCGCGGCGGCGTGCGCCGTGGTGCTGTGCGTCGTGGGGCTGGTCGTGGAGAAGTTCTGCCAGCTGCCGCCGTCCGACGACCCCGACGGGGGCGACACCGAGGAGCACGCGGACCCCCTGCCGTCGTGACCGGCACATACCGGTGTCGTCCGGAGGTCGGACGCCAGACGGTGCGGAAGGGCCGGTCGGACGATGTGGCCGGCGGGGCCCCGGATGGAAGGATGGACCCATGACCAGCATCCCCGCGGGCGCCGACCCGTCGACCACGCGGCAGACCGGTCCCTTCGACCCGCCCGGCGTCGCCTGGCAGGGCGTGTCGCCCCGGCTCGTCCCGGCGCGCCTCATCTCGACGTCCGCGACGCTGGCCGTGCCGATCGTCGCGGGCGTGGTGCTCGCCGTCCTCGTCTCGCCGTGGTTCTGGCTGCTCGCCGGGGTGCCGGCCGCGCTGCTGGTGTGGGCGCTGCTTCTGGTGCCGCGCCAGGTCCGCGCGATCGGGTACGCGGAGCGCGACGACGACCTGCTGATCCGCAAGGGCATCATGTTCCGCACGCTCGTCGTCGTGCCCTACGGCCGCATGCAGTACGTGGACGTGGAGGCGGGTCCGCTGGACCGCAGGCTCGGCATCGCGAAGGTGCAGCTGCACACCGCGTCGGCCAGCACCGACGCGGACATCCCCGGCCTCGTGCCCGACGAGGCCGAACGCCTGCGTGACCGCCTCACCGCGCGGGGCGAGGCGAGGCTGGCGGGCCTGTGAGCGAGCCGAGCCCCGAGCGGGCCCCTGAGGCGGGTCACGCGCCGACGCACGAGCCGGCCGGGCAGGAGCAGGAGTGGCGCCGCGTGCACCCGGTCACGCCGTTCGTGCGGGGCTGGGCGGCCGTGGTGGCGATCCTGGTCATCGGCGGGCAGCAGGTGCTCGACGACGTGTCGAACGCGGTCAGGGCGGTCGACTCGATCCGCAGCCTGTGGTGGGCGGTGATCCTCGCGCTGGTGCTGCTCGTCGCGATCATCTTCGGCTACGCGGCGCTGGCCTGGCGCATGACGGCGTACGCGGTGGACGACGACGCCGTGCGGCTGCGCAAGGGCATCCTGTTCCGCCAGCAGCGGCACGCCCGCCTCGACCGGCTGCAGGCGATCGACGTGCGGCAGCCGCTGCTCGCGCGGCTGTTCGG
Source organism: Isoptericola sp. NPDC019571 (assembly GCF_044389385.1). Taxonomy (NCBI): domain Bacteria; kingdom Bacillati; phylum Actinomycetota; class Actinomycetes; order Micrococcales; family Promicromonosporaceae; genus Isoptericola; species Isoptericola sp. NPDC019571. The sequence goes on along the minus strand of NZ_JBIRXZ010000013.1, from coordinate 86,519 downwards.
GCTGGCGGAGCTGCGCCTGGAGGTGGCGGGCGGCTCCGACTCGGGCGTGGCCATCGGGTTCCTCAAGGAGGCGGACGCGCAGCGCCTGCGTGCCGACCTGCTCGCGCGCGCGGCCGGGGTCAAGGCGGCCCGTCGCACCGACCTGTCCGACGCACGGCCCACCGGAGCACGCCCAGGGTCCGACACCGTGTCGGCGCCCGGGGACGCGTCCGACGCCCAGCCCGCCGGAGCAGCCCACGCGTCTGACGACGGGCAGGACGGCGTCGCGCCCGAGGCGCCCGAGCGCCAGGTGTACGAGGTGCCGGCGACGCGCCTGCTGCAGTCGCTGCTGCGGATGCCGGGGGTGTGGATCGGCGTCCTGGTGCTCGTCGGCGTCGGGGTGGCCGTCGCCGTCACCCGCGAGGTGAGCATCCTGTTCTCCGCGCTGCCCGCCATCCTCGGCGTCGGCGGCTACATCTTCCAGCGGTTCGCGGGGGAGTTCGGCTTCCGGGCCGCGCTGTCGCCGGACGGCATCCGGCTGCGCCACGGCCTGCTGGAGACCCGTGCGCAGACGATCCCGCCGGGCCGCGTGCAGGCGGTGTCGCTCACGCAGGGCCCGCTGTGGCGTGGGCCCGACTGGTGGCGCGTCAAGGTCAACGTGGCCGGCTACGGCGGCGGCGAGGGCCAGCAGCAGGGCGAGCAGCAGCACGTGCTCCTGCCGGTCGGGCCTCGCGAGGAGGCACTCACGGCGCTGTGGCTGGTGCTGCCCGACCTCGAGGTCGAGAACCCCGACGACACGCTGGCCCTGCTCGACGAGGCCCTCACCGGCGACGCCCGCACCGACCGCTGGTTCGTCACCAGCCCGCGCAGCGCCCGCCTGCTCGACCCGTGGAGCTGGCGCCGCAACGGCTACGCGGTCACGGGCCGCGCGCTGCTGGCGCGCGGGGGCCGCTTCGTCCGCTCGCTCGAGGTGGTGCCGCACGAGCGCACCCAGTCCCTCGGGATCGAGCAGGGTCCGTGGCAGCGCCGGCGCGGCCTCGCGTCGTTCGTGCTGCACTCGACGCCCGGCCCGATCAGCCCGGCCGTCCACCACCTCGCCGAGGACGAGGCCGCGCGCCTGCTCGGCGAGCAGTCCGCCCGGGCCCGCGCCGCCCGCGCCCACGCGGGGCCGGAGCGCTGGATGGAGGGGCAGACGGAGGCGCAGATGGAGGGGCGAGGGTGAGCGTGCCCGACGGCGGCCGCCCGGACTCCGCGCCGCCGTCCGCGCGGCCCGGCCGCCTCGGCGTCGGCGTCGTCGGCGCCGGCCGGGTGGGCGCCGTGCTCGGCAGCGCGCTGCGCGCGGCGGGCCACACGGTGGTGGGCGCGAGCGGCGTCAGCGAGGAGTCGCGGGAGCGGATCGCGACACTCCTGCCGGGCGTGCCGCACCTCGAGGTGACCGACGTCGTGGAGCGTGCCGAGATGGTGCTGCTCGCGGTGCCCGACGACGCGCTCGCGGAGGTCGTGAGCGGCCTGGCGGCGCTCGGCGCGTGGCAGCCCGGGCAGCTCGTCGTCCACACGTCCGGCCGGTACGGCGTGGGTGTCCTCGACCCGGCGCGGAAGGCCGGTGCCATCCCGGTGGCGCTGCACCCGGCGATGACGTTCTCGGGCACGTCGCTCGACCTGCACCGGCTGGAGGGCTGCACGTTCGCGGTCACGGCGCCGGCGGCCGTGCAGCCGATCGGCCAGGCGCTCGTCGTCGAGGTCGGCGGGGAGCCGGTGATCGTCGCGGAGGAGGCCCGCGGGCTCTACCACGCGGCCCTCGCGCACGGCGCGAACCACCTCGTGGTGCTGGTGGCGCAGGCCGCCCAGGCGCTCGCGGCGGCCGGCGTCGAGCAGCCGGGGCGCGCGCTCGCGCCGCTCCTGTCCGCCGCGCTCGACGGCGCGACGCGCGCCGCCGACGTGGCCGACGGCCCGGGGGCGATCACGGCCCTCACCGGCCCGGTGTCGCGCGGCGACGTCGGCACGGTGCGCACGCACCTCGACGCCCTGCGGGCGCTGGCGGCCGGGACGGGCGCCACCGACGTGCCGGCGTCGTACACCGAGCTGTCGCGCGGTGCCACGAGCCGTGCGCTCGCGGCCCACCGCATCGACGACCGCGCGGCGCGCGAGCTGCTCGACGCCCTCGCGCCGCCGCCCGCGTCCCACCCCGACGACCCGCAGGAGCCCCGATGACCACCACCCCGCACACGCCCGCCGTCGTGAGCTCCCGGGCGGACCTGCACGACGCGCTGGGGGCATGGACGCTGTCCGGCCCGGAGCCGACGGACCGCCGCGCCGTCGTCATGACCATGGGCGCCCTGCACGAGGGGCACCTGCAGCTGGTGCGGGCGGCCCGCGAGGCGGCCGGCCCCACCGGCCAGGTGATCGTGACGATCTTCGTCAACCCGCTGCAGTTCGGGGCGGGGGAGGACCTGGACCGCTACCCGCGCGACCTGGGCGGCGACGTCGCGAAGCTGGCGGGCGTCGGCGCGGACGTCGTCTTCGCGCCCACCCCGGACGTCGTCTATCCCGACGGCGACCCGATCGTGCGGGTGTCGGCGGGCCGGGTCGGCGAGGTGCTGGAGGGCGAGACGCGCCCCGGCCACCTCGACGGCGTGCTCACCGTGGTGCTCAAGCTCATGCACCTGACGCGCCCCGACGTCGCCCTGTTCGGGGAGAAGGACGCCCAGCAGCTGTTGGCCGTGCGCCGCATGGTGCGCGACCTGGACGTGGACGTCGAGGTGCTCGGCGTGCCGATCGTGCGCGACGCCGACGGGCTCGCGCTGTCCTCGCGCAACGCCTACCTCTCCGACGACGAGCGGGCCTCGGCGCTCGCGCTCTCGAGGGCCCTGCGCGCGGGCGCGGACGCGGCCGGCGGGGGTGCGACGGCGGTCGTGGAGGCGGCCTCGGGAATCCTTGAGGCGGAAGCCGGTGTTGAGGTGGATTACCTCGCACTCGTCGACCCGACTACCGTGGACCCGGTGCCCGCGGACTTCCGCGGCCCCGCCCTCCTCCTCGTGGCGGCGCGTACGGGCGCCACCCGACTGATCGACAACCAGGCCGTGGACCTCGCCGGCAGCCCTGCCACCAGCGCGGATCCCCAGGAGAACGCCAGTGACTGAGCACGCGAACCGCCCTGCCTCCCTGCAGCGGCCGATGATGATCGGCAAGATCCACCGCGCCACGGTGACGCAGGCGGACCTGCACTACGTCGGCTCGATCACCATCGACGCCGACCTCCTCGACGCGGCCGACCTCTACCCGGGCCAGCAGGTCGACGTGGTGGACGTCACCAACGGCGCCCGCCTCACGACCTACGTCATCCCGGGCGAGCGCGGCGGCCGCCAGGTGAGCATCAACGGCGCGGCCGCGCACCTGGTGCACCCGGGGGACACGGTCATCGTCATCGCCTACGGGATGCTGTCCGACGCCGACGCGCGCACCTACTCGCCGGCCGTCGTGTTCGTCGACCCGGAGAACCGGATCGTCGAGCTCGACGACGACCCGGGCCAGGTGCCCGACGGCTTCGGCCTGGAGTCCAGCGGCGTGCCCTTCGCGGCCGTCCGGTGACGCCCCCGGTGAACCGTCCGTGACCGGGCCGCGGCTGGCCCGCGCCCTCGCCGCCCCCGCCCCCGGCTGGACGACGGCCGCCGACGCGATCGTCGTCGGCACCGGCATCGCCGGGCTGACCGCGGCGCTGGAGCTGCGCTCGCGCGTGCCCCGCGTGCTGCTGGTCACCAAGGGCGCCCTGTCGTCCGGCTCCACGGTGTGGGCGCAGGGCGGCATCGCCGCGGCCCTGCACCCCGACGACACCCCCGACGCCCACCTCACGGACACCTTGGCGGCCGGCGGCGGCCTCAGCGACCCGGAGGCCGTGCGCGTGCTCGTCACGGAGGGCCCGGACCGCGTGCGCGAGCTCGTGGCCCGCGGCACGTCGTTCGACGTCGGCCCGGACGGCGGCATCGCCCTCACCCGCGAGGGCGGGCACCGCGCCGACCGCATCGCGCACGCCGGCGGCGACGCGACCGGGGCCGAGATCTCCCGCGCCCTGGTCGCGCAGATCGAGGCGGTGCGCGACGACCCGGGCATCGAGGTGCTCGAGAACGCGCTCGTGCTCGACGTCCTCACCGGCGCCCCGGGCCGCGACGGGTGCCGCTCGGTCGCCGGCGTCACGCTGCACGTGCGCGGCGCGGGCAGCCGCGACGGCGTCGGCGCCGCGCTGGCGCCGGTCGTGGTGCTCGCGACCGGCGGCATCGGCCAGGTGTTCCGCTCGTCGACCAACCCGCCCGGCGCGACGGGGGACGGCATCGCCGCCGCGCTGCGCGCGGGCGCGGCCGTGGGCGACCTGGAGTTCGTCCAGTTCCACCCCACCGTGCTGTGGCAGGGCATGGGCGCCAAGGGGCAGCTGCCGCTCATCAGCGAGGCGGTGCGCGGCGAGGGCGCGCTGCTGCTCGACGTCGACGGCGCCCGCTTCATGCCGGCCGAGCACGAGCTGGCCGAGCTGGCGCCGCGGGACGTCGTCGCGCACGCCATCGTGCGGCGGATGGCCGCGACGAACGCCGATCACGTGCTCCTCGACGCCCGCCACCTCGGGGCGGGCTTCCTGCGCCGCCGCTTCCCGACCATCACGGCCCGCCTGCTGGCGCAGGGCATCGACTGGACCGAGGAGCCGGTGCCGGTGGCGCCCGCGCAGCACTACCACTCGGGCGGCGTCGTGACCGACCCGCGCGGCCGCACCTCGGTGCCCGGCCTGTACGCGGTCGGGGAGGTGGCGTGCACGGGCGTGCACGGCGCCAACCGGCTGGCCTCCAACTCGCTGCTCGAGGGCCTGGTCTTCGCGCACCGCGCCGCGCGCGACGTCGTGCGGCAGGTCGAGGACGGAGGGCCGCGCCGGGCCCCCGAGCCCGAGGAGCGTCCGGGCGGGGCGGCGCTCGTCGCGGCGGCGGCGCGCTCGCGCGTGCAGCGCGCGACGTCGGACGGCGCGGGCCCGGTGCGGTCGGCCGAGTCGCTGGAGCGCGCCGCGCAGGCGCTGGCCGGTGTCCGGACGGACGCCCACCGCGCGACCGACGTCGTCGCCGACCCGCAGGTCGCCGAGTGGGAGACCACCACCGTGCACCAGGTCGCCAGCGCGCTGGTGCACGCCGCCGGCGTGCGCGAGGAGTCCCGCGGCGGGCACTTCCGCACCGACTTCCCCGCGCCGGACCCGGCGTGGCGGCGCCGCGTCACGCTCGCCCTCGACGAGGACGGCATCCTCCACGAGGTCGTACGAGCCCGCGAGGTAGTACCGAACCTGCCGAGGTAGTACCGAACCTGCCGAGGTAGTACCGAACCTGCCGAGGTAGTACCGGACCTGCCGAGGTAGTACCGGACCTGCCGAGGTAGTACGAGATTCCGCGAGGGAGCACTACCTGGGCAGGTCCGGTACTCCCTCGCGGACGGTAGCGTTGCGCACCGTGACCGACCTGCGCCCGGAGCTCTCCCGCGACCTGCCCGTGCACGACCAGCCGTCCGCCGTCGAGCCGGGGCTGGACGGCGCGTGGGTCGCCAGCGTCGTCGAGACCGCGCTGGACGAGGACCTCGGCGCGGCGCCCGGCCGCGACGTCACGACGCAGGCCACGGTGCCGGCGTCGGCCACGGGCACCGCGGATCTCGTGGCCCGGTCGACGGGCACCGTCGCGGGGCTCGTCGTGGTGGCGGAGGTGCTGCGCCAGGTCGCCGGCCGTCTCGGGCTCCCGGCCCCGACCGTGACGTTCCACGCGCAGGACGGCGACGCCGTCGCGCCCGGGCAGGTGCTCGCAGCCCTCGCGGGCCCCGTGCAGGTGCTGCTCGTCGCGGAGCGGACGCTGCTCAACCTCGCCTCCCGCGCCTCGGGGGTCGCGACGGCGACGGCGGCCTGGTCGCGCGAGCTCGCCGGGACGGGAGCCCAGGTGCTCGACACCCGCAAGACGACGCCGGGCCTGCGGGCCCTGGAGAAGTACGCCGTCCGCGCCGGCGGCGGCACCAACAAGCGCATGGGCCTGCACGACGTCGCGATGGTCAAGGACAACCACGTCGTCGCGGCGGGCTCGGTGCGCGGCGCGATCGCCGCCGTCCGCCGCACCTTCCCGGACGTGCCGGTCCAGGTCGAGGCCGACACCACCGCCCAGGCGATGGAGGCGCTCGACGCCGGCGCGGACTTCCTGCTGCTCGACAACATGCCCACGCCCGTCCTCGCCGCGACCGTCGCCGCGGTCCGCGAACGCCAGGGGCGCGACGGCGTGCCCGCGCACGTCGAGCTGGAGGCGACGGGCAACCTCACGCTCGACCGCGCCCGCGAGGTGGCCGGCACCGGCGTCGACCAGCTGTCCGTCGGCGCGCTCACGCACTCCGCCCCGATCCTCGACCTGGCGCTCGACCTGCGCCCCGCGGCGGGCTGAGCCCACCGGGCGGGTGTGAGGTGCGTCGCCCGTAGAATCGACGGGTGACCACCCCGCAGAACCCCGCCTCCGCCGTGCCCGCCGTCGACCCCGCGATCGACTCCGCGGCCACGGACGACCTCCCGGAGCAGATGCGCGTGCGCCGGGAGAAGCGCGACCGGCTCCTGGAGCAGGGCGTCGAGCCCTACCCGGTGAGCCTGCCTGTCACGCACTCGATCGCCGAGGTGCGGGCCGGCTACGAGCACCTGGAAGCGGGTCAGGAGACGGACGACGTCGTCGGCGTCGCCGGCCGCGTCGTGTTCCTGCGGAACACCGGCAAGCTGTGCTTCGTCACCCTGCAGGACGGCGAGGGGCGTCGCCTGCAGGCGATGCTCAGCCTCAAGGAGGTCGGCGAGGAGTCGCTGGCGTCGTTCAAGACCGACGTCGACCTGGGCGACCACCTGTACGTGCACGGCCGGGTGGGCTCCTCCCGGCGCGGCGAGCTGAGCGTGTTCGCCGACACCTGGGCGATGGCAGCCAAGGCCCTGCGCCCGCTGCCGGTGCTGCACAAGGACCTCTCGGAGGAGGCGCGGGTCCGCCAGCGGTACGTCGACCTCATCGCGCGGCCCGCGGCCCGCGAGATGGTCCGCACCCGCGCCGGCGTCGTCCGCTCGATGCGCGACAACTTCCACGACCGCGGGTTCCTCGAGATCGAGACGCCGATGCTGCAGACCATCGCGTCCGGCGCCTCCGCGCGCCCGTACCGCACGCACATGAACGCGTACGACATCGACCTCTTCCTGCGGATCGCGCCGGAGCTCTTCCTCAAGCGCGCGGTCGTCGGCGGTATCGAGAAGGTTTTCGAGATCAACCGTAACTTCCGTAACGAGGGTGCGGACTCGACGCACTCGCCGGAGTTCGCGATGCTCGAGGCCTATGAGGCGTACGGCGACTACAACACGATCGGCGCGCTCACCCAGGATCTCGTCCAGAAGGCCGCTCTCGACGTTCTCGGCACCACGACGGTGACCCTTCCGGACGGCGAGGAGTACGACCTCGGCGGCGAATGGACGCAGATCACGATGTACGGATCCCTCTCGGAGGCGATCGGCGAGGAGATCACGCCCGAGACGACCGTCGACCACCTTCTCGCCCTCGCCGAGAAGGCCGAGATCTCGGTGGACCCGAAGAAGACGAACCACGGCAAGCTCGTCGAGGAGCTGTGGGAGCACCACGTGGGCGACGACCTCGACGCGCCGACGTTCGTGCGCGACTTCCCGGTCGAGACCTCCCCGCTGGTGCGCGCGCACCGCACGATCCCCGGCGTCGTCGAGAAGTGGGACCTGTACGTGCGCGGCTTCGAGCTGGCCACGGGGTACTCCGAGCTCGTGGACCCCGTCGTCCAGCGCCAGCGGTTCGAGGACCAGGCGCGCCTCGCCGCCGCGGGCGACGACGAGGCGATGGCGCTCGACGAGGACTTCCTCACCGCGATGGAGCACGCGATGCCGCCGTCGGGCGGCATGGGCATGGGCATCGACCGGCTCCTCATGGCGCTCACCGGCCTCGGAATCCGCGAGACCATCCTTTTCCCGCTCGTCAAGCCGACGGCCTGAACGAAAGTCATCCTATGGACACCTTTCTCGCGATCATGAGCGGGCTCGCCCCGTCGGTCGGCGTGGGCCTGCTGTTCTGGCTCGCGATGCGCAAGATCCTGCACGCGGACCGGAACGAGCGGATCGCGCTCGAGAGGATGGACGCGGAAGAGGCGGCGGCGGCTGCGGCCGCCTCTTCCGAAAGTGAAACTCGCTGAATTCTGTCGCGCGATTCCCGTGCCGGGGATTCGGATTGACAATCGAGTGATCCGAGGGGCATTCTCACTTCTGTCCGAATGTCGTGACCGAGGGGAATCCACGTGGTCCAGAAGCAGCAGATCGTCCTGATCGACGATATCGACGGGGGCGACGCCGACGAGACGGTCACCTTCGCGCTCGACGGGGTCTCGTACGAGATCGACCTCACGGCCAAGCACGCGGCCGAGCTCCGGGACGCCTTCGCCACCTGGATCGGTCACGGTCGCAAGACCACGACGCGGCTGGGCGGCGGCACGCGGAGCGCCGCCCGTCGCACGGGCACCGACCGCGCGCAGCTCGCCAAGATCCGCGAGTGGGCCCGCGAGAACGGCCACAAGGTGAGCGACCGCGGCCGCATCCCCAGCTCCGTCCTCACCGCGTACGAGGCCGCGCACTGACGGTCGCACCCGCACGCCCACGACCCCCGACCGGGCTCCGGTCGGGGGTCGCGCGCGTTCCGGGGCGGCGGTCGTGCGGTCATAGGCTGAGGCCATGACGGAACGGGACGCGCGGGCGCAGCTCTGGGTCGGCACCTACCCGCACCCGGGCGGTGGCCCCGGCAGCGGGGAGAGCATCTGGCGGGTCGCGCTGGGCCCGGACGGCGCGGTGGAGGCGGCGGCGCCGGCCGTGGCCGCCACGTCGCCCTCGTTCCTGGCGCTGCACCCGACGGGGCGCACGCTCTACGCGGTGGGCGAGACCCCCGCGGGGACGCTCTCCGCGTTCCGCGTGGAGGACGCCGCCGACGGCGTCCGGCTCGCGGCGTCAGGCTCCCTCGCGGCGGGGGGCGACGACCCGTGCCACGTGCTGGCCCTCGGGGGCACCGTGTGGGTCGCGAACTACGGCGACGGCGTCGCTGCGTCCGTGGACGTCGACCCGGCGACGGGCGACCTCGCGGCGGAGGGCGTCGTCGCGCACCCCGGCGTGGGCAGCGGGCCCGTCGTCGAGCGGCAGGCCGGCCCGCACGCGCACTTCGTGGCCGAGGCCGGCGACGGCGTGCTGGTGTGCGACCTGGGCGCCGACGTCGTGCGGCGGTACCCCGCCGGGGGCGCCGCGGCGGGCGTCGCGGCCGACGTCGCCGCGGTCCTGCCGCCCGGCACCGGGCCGCGCCACCTCGTCACGCTGCCGGACGGCTCGCTCGTCGTCGTCGGGGAGCTCGACGCCCGCGCGCACGTGCTGGTGCGCGACGACGCCGGGTGGACGGCCGCGGCGGCCGTGCCGGTCTCCCCGGCGGCGGAGGCGGGCCGCGACTTCCCCGCGCACGTCACGCTGAGCGCCGACGGCGCGCGCCTGCACGTCGGCCTGCGCGGCGCGGACGTGCTCGCCGTGCTCGCGGTGGCGACGGACGGCGGGACGCCGGTCCTGCGGCACCTCGCCGACGTCCCGCTCGGCGACGGCGCGTGGCCCCGCCACCACGCCGTCCTCGGGTCCGCGCAGCCCGGCGCGGACGCCGGCGGCGCCGAGACCGTCGTCGTCGCGCTGCAGGGCCGCAGCGAGCTCGCGACGGTCCGGGTCGACCCCGCGACGGGCACCGGCGAGGTGGTGGCGCGGCACGCGCTGCCGACGCCTCCCGCCTGCGTGCTGGAGTCCTGATGACCACCCCCGGCGAGCGGCCCGGTCCGCGGGTGGCGATGCTGTCGGTGCACACGTCGCCGCTCGACCAGCCCGGCACCGGGGACGCGGGCGGCATGAACGTCTACGTCATGGAGCTGGCCCGCGCCCTGGCCCGCCGGGGGGCGGAGATCGAGATCTTCACGCGTGCGACGGCGTCCGCGCAGCCGCGCTGGGTCGACGTCGAGCCGGGGATCCGGGTGGTGCACGTGTCCGCCGGTCCGTACGAGGGGCTGGACAAGAACGACCTGCCCGGCCAGCTCTGCGCGTTCACCGCCGGCGTGCTGCGGGCCGAGGCCCACCGCCCGCCGCACTGGTACGACGTCGTGCACAGCCACTACTGGCTGTCGGGGCAGGTGGGCTGGCTGGCCGCCGAGCGGTGGGACGTCCCGCTCGTGCACACCATGCACACGATGGCGCGCGTGAAGAACGCGGCCCTGGCCCCGGGGGACACCCCGGAGCCCGTGGGCCGGGTCGTCGGGGAGGAGCAGGTGGTCGAGGCCGCCGACGGCCTGGTCGCCTCGACCCGCGAGGAGGCCCGTGACCTCGAGGGGGAGTACCGCGCCGACCCGGACCGCGTGCACGTCGTGGCGCCCGGCGTCGACCTCGAGGTCTTCCGCCCGCTCGAGCCCGCGGCCGGGCAGGACGGCGGGCAGGACGTCGATGCGGCCCGCCGCGCCCTGCGCGAGCGGCTCGGCCTGCCCACCGACCGGAAGATCGTGCTGTTCGCGGGCCGCGTCCAGCTCCTCAAGGGCCCGGACGTCCTGGTCCGCGCGCTCGGGGTGCTGGCCGACCACGCCAGCTCGGGCGACGCCGCCGAGCCCGAGGCGTGGTGCGACGGCGGCGGCTCGCGCGTGCCGACGCTCGTCGTGCTGGGCGGCGCCAGCGGCCGTGCGACGGCGGTGCGCGAGCTCGAGGCGCTGGCGCACCAGGTCGGCGTCACCGACCACCTCGACGTGCGCCCGCCGGTGCCGCGCGAGGAGCTGGTCGACTACCTGCGCGCTGCGGACGTCGTCGCGGTGCCGTCGCACAACGAGTCGTTCGGCCTGGTGGCCGCCGAGGCGCAGGCGGCGGGGACCCCGGTCGTCGCGGCCGCGGTGGGCGGGCTGCAGACGGTCGTGGTGGACGGGACGTCCGGCGTCCTCGTGCCCGACCACAGCCCGTGGACGTGGGCGCGCGAGCTCGGCGACCTCCTCGCCGACGACGAGCGCCGCGCCCGCCTCGCCGCCGGCGCCCGGCGCGCCAGCGAGCGCTTCAGCTGGGACCGCGCCGCCGCGGCGATGCTCGACGTGTACGCCCACGCGGCGAAGGTGCACCGGGCCCGCTCGTCACGGTAGCCCCGGGAATGGATCGCGCGGGCAGGGAATTGCACGTGGCATGCCGATCACCGGAGAGTACGTCCCCAGCCCCTCCACCCGCGCCGCGAACCAGGTCGAGCAGTACGAGAGCTCGGGCGGCACGAAGGGCACGACGATGCGCGGGATGCCCGTCGTCATCCTCACGACCGTCGGCGCGAAGACCGGCGCGCTCCGCAAGGCCCCGCTGATGCGCGTGGAGCACGACGGCACGTACGCCGTCGTCGCGTCGCTGGGCGGCGCCCCGAAGCACCCGGTCTGGTACTACAACGTCCTGGCGAACCCGCGGGTGGAGCTCCAGGACGGCCCGGAGAAGCACGAGTACGTCGCGCGCGAGGTCACCGGCGACGAGAAGGCGCTCTGGTGGGAGCGGTCGGTCGCCGCGTACCCCGACTACGCGGACTACCAGACGAAGACCGACCGCGAGATCCCCGTGTTCGTGCTGGAGCGCGCGGACTCCTGACCCGGCCGCTCGATCCGGCCGCTCGGTCCGGCCACTCGATCCGGACGGCGCGAGTCCGGGATCCGACCCGCGGTGCGGGCGCCGGCGTCCAGCAGGCAGGATGGACCCCATGACCTACACCCTCGTGCTGCTCCGCCACGGCGAGAGCGAGTGGAACGCGAAGAACCTCTTCACCGGCTGGGTGGACGTGCCGCTCTCGGAGAAGGGCGCCGCGGAGGCGAAGCGCGGCGGCGAGCTGCTCAAGGAGTCGGGCGTCACCCCCGACGTCGTGCACACGTCGCTGCTGCGCCGCGCCATCAACACGGCGAACCTGGCCCTCGACGCCGCCGACCGCCACTGGATCCCGGTCAAGCGCAACTGGCGCCTCAACGAGCGCCACTACGGCGACCTGCAGGGCAAGGACAAGAAGCAGGTGCGCGACCAGTACGGCGAGGAGCAGTTCATGCTCTGGCGCCGCTCCTACGACGTGCCGCCGCCCGAGATCGAGCTGGGCTCGGAGTTCTCGCAGGACTCGGACGTCCGCTACGCCGGCGAGCCCATCCCGCGCGCGGAGGCCCTCAAGCAGGTGCTCGACCGGGCCCTGCCGTACTGGGACGGCGAGATCGTGCCGGACCTCCAGGCCGGCAAGACCGTTCTCGTCGCCGCGCACGGCAACTCGCTGCGCGCCATCGTCAAGCACCTCGACGGCGTCGACGACCAGACCATCGCCGGGCTGAACATCCCCACGGGCATCCCGCTGGTGTACGAGCTCGACGAGGAGACGCTGAAGCCGACCAACCCGGGCGGCACCTACCTCGACCCCGAGGCCGCGAAGGACGCCATCGCGGCGGTCGCGAACCAGGGCAAGTGACGCTCGCCCGCTGACGTTCTGGACGGCCCGGCCGACGACGAACCCCCGGTCCCGACAAGGGTCCGGGGGTTCGCCGTTCTCGCTGGCAGCATGGCGACGTGATCACCGGCATCGACCTCTCCCGCGCGTACCACGACGACGTCGTCCGCCCCCTGCTGCTGGGGTGGCGTCCCGGCCTGTCGTACGCCGCGGGTCGGCTGGGCAGCGGGTCCGACGTCCTGGGGCTCGACGACGCGACGTCGCGCGACCACGACTGGGGGCTGCGGCTCACGCTGCTGGTCGACGAGCGGGACGTCGCGGCCGTCGACGCCCACCTGGAGGCCGCGCTGCCGGCCGAGCACGCGGGCCTGCCGGTGCGGTTCGCCACGACCTGGGACCCGGTGGTGCGCCATCGCGTCGAGGTCGCGACCCCGCGCGGGTTCGCGAGGTCGCGGCTCGGGATCGACCCGACGACCGACCTCGACGCCGCGGGCTGGCTGGCGCTCACCGGGCAGAGCGTGCTGGAGGTGACCGCCGGCGCCGTCTTCCACGACGGGCCGGGGGAGCTCGCCGCGGTCCGGGACCGGCTCGCCTGGTACCCGCACGACGTGTGGCTGCACGTCCTCGCGGCCGAGTGGGCGCGGGTCGGGCAGGAGCTGCCGTTCGTCGGGCGTACCGGGGTGCGGGGGGACGACGCCGGCTCGCGGGTGCTCGCGGCCCGGCTGGCGGGGTCGCTGCTGCGGCTCGGCCTGCTGCTGGAGCGGCGGTGGCCGCCCTACCCCAAGTGGCTCGGCACCGCGTTCGCGGGCACGCCCGCGGCGACGACGGCGGGCCCGCGCCTGGACCGGGCGCTCGCGGCCGAGACCTGGCAGGAGCGGGACGCCGCGCTCGGCGCCGCGTGCGACGCGCTGCACGAGCGCCAGCGCGAGCTCGGGCTGCCGAGCCTCGACGGCCCCGCGACGGAGCCGTTCTTCGACCGCCCGTCCCGCGGGCTGGGCGCGCTGCCCGAGCTGTTGCGGGACGCCGCCGGGGACGCCGTGCGCGGCCTGCCCGCCGCCGTCGAGCAGTGGGTGGACGCCGTCGACGTCCTCATGGACGGTCCGCGCCGCGTCGCGCTGGTCCGCGGCCTCGTCGGCGCCGCACCCCCCCGTGCCGAGGTAGTACCCCTCCCGCCGAGGTAGTACGAAGCACGGCGAGGTAGGACGAAGAATGGCGAGGTAGTACCAGAGACCGCGAGGTAGTGCCCTCTGGCGGAGGCAGAGGACCACCTCGGCCAGAAGAGCACTACCTCGCGGTCTCTGGTACTACCTCGCGGTGTTTCGTACTACCTCGCCGAGAGGATGACTCCCTCGTCCAGGACGGGGCGGGTCAGGCGTCGGCGCGGGCGTGCTCGTCGTCGAAGTTGCCGGTGACGAGGAACGTGATCCGGCGCGCGACGGAGACGCCGTGGTCGCCGAACCGCTCGTAGTAGCGGCCGAGCAGCGTGACGTCGACGGTCTCCTGCGTGGTGCCGGGCCACTCCGGGTCGAGCGTCGCGGCGAAGGTGTCCTGGTGCAGGGCGTCCAGGAGGTCGTCGTCCTGCTGCACCTCCGCGGCGAGGGCGACGTCGCGCGTGGCGAGCAGCGCCGTCGTGCGCTGCGCGACGTGCACCGCCGCGCCGTGCATCTTGACGAACGTCTCGCGTGCGGGCGCGGGCACGGCCTGGGCGGGGTACCGCCCGCGGGCGATCTCGGCGACGTGCCGGGCGAGGTCGCCCATCCGCTCGAGCGAGGCGCTGATGCGCAGCGCGGAGATGACGACCCGCAGGTCGGTGGCGACGGGCTGCTGCTGTGCCAGCAGGTGCACGCAGCGCTCGTCGAGCTCGCTCTCGAGCCGGTCGATCGCGTGGTCGGAGGCGATCACCTCCTGCGCGAGCTGGTGGTCGGCCTCCAGCAGGGCGTCGCCCGCGCGCCGGATGGCCGACTCGACGAGCCGGCTCATCTCGATGAGGTCGTCGCCGACCTGGCGCAGCTCGGCCTCGAAGATCTCTCGCATCACAGTCCTCTCGGGGTAATAGGTCTGCTACCAGCCTGACACGGCCCGTGGACGGGCCGGGGGCGCCCAGGTGAACTCCGGGAGGGTCGGAGGTGAACAGTGGGCGACGGCTCGCTGAGCAGTTCCGCTCCGCGACGGATTCCCGGGGCACCGCGACCTACGCTTGCCTCGTGGACGGAATCATCCAGGGCGTGACCGCGGTCGTCGCGGGCATCTTCGGGGTCGTGGTGGGCGTGATCGCGACCCTCGCCTTCCGCTTCTCCGAGCGTGTCCAGCGCCGGTCGCCCGAGGCAGCCCCCGCCGAGCTCGACGAGGGGCTCGTCCGCGTGCTCGCCGTGCTGCGGTCGGCCGCGGTGGTCCTGGACGAGGACGACGACGTCGTGCGGGCGTCCCCGCCGGCGTACGCGCTGGGCGTCGTGCGCAACGACGCCCTGCAGCACCCGGCGATCGTCGACCTGGTGCGCGAGGTGCGTCGGGACGGCGTGATCCGCGAGAAGGAGCTGGAGCTGCCGCGTGGCCCGATCGGGTCGGGCACGGTGCTGCTGCAGGTCCGGGTGGCGCCCGTCGGGCCGGACAAGCTGCTCGTGCTCGCCGAGGACCGCACCGAGGCCCGTCGCGTCGAGGCCATCCGACGCGACTTCGTCGTCAACGTCTCGCACGAGCTCAAGACGCCGGTCGGGGCGCTCGCCCTGCTGGCGGAGACGGTGCAGGACGCCGCGGACGACCCGGTCGCGGTGCGGCGGTTCGCCGAGCGCATGCAGGCGGAGGCGCAGCGGCTGTCCGCCCTGGTGCACGAGATCATCGAGCTGTCCCGGCTGCAGGTGGCGGGGGCGCTGCAGGAGGTTACGACGATCCCGGTGCGCGACGTCGTCGCCGAGGCCGTGGACCGCGCCCGCACCACCGCGCAGGCGAAGAACATCACGATCACGGTCGGCGGCTCGGCCGACGTCCTCGTGTTCGGCGACCACAACCTGCTCGTCACCGCGGTGCGCAACCTGCTCGACAACGCCGTCGCCTACTCGCCGGAGAACACCCGCGTGGGGCTGGGCGTGCGCGTGCGCCGCGGCCTGGTCGAGATCGACGTCGTCGACCAGGGCGTGGGCATCGCCGCCGACGAGCACGACCGGGTCTTCGAGCGCTTCTACCGCGTCGACCCGGCACGCTCCCGCGACACGGGCGGCACCGGCCTGGGACTGAGCATCGTCAAGCACGTGGCGGCCGACCACGGCGGCGACGTGCAGATCTGGTCCGAGCCGGGCAAGGGCTCGACGTTCACCCTGCGCATCCCCGCGGCCGACGTGCCGCAGGAGCTCGCGCAGGGCGACCCGGAGCTCACCCCGGGTCGCACCGAGCAGCACAACCATCTGCACATCCATCAGCACAACCGAGGCACGACGGACGAGGAGGTAGGTGCGTGACGCGCATCCTGGTGGTCGAGGACGAGGAGTCCTACCGGGACCCCCTGACATATCAGCTCACCCGCGAGGGTTTCGAGGTCGTGGAGGCCTCGAACGGGGTCGACGCGCTGGCCGCCTACGACGACGGCGGCGCCGACCTGGTGCTGCTCGACCTCATGCTGCCCGGCCTGTCCGGCACGGAGGTGTGCCGGGAGCTGCGGCAGCGCGGCGACGTGCCCGTCATCATGCTCACGGCCAAGGACTCCGAGATCGACAAGGTCGTGGGACTCGAGCTGGGCGCCGACGACTACGTCACCAAGCCGTACTCCTTCCGCGAGCTGCTGGCCCGCATGCGCGCGGTGATGCGCCGGCGCGGCCCGGCGGCCCCCGAGGCGGCCTCGAACGGGCACGACGACGACGGCGAGCCCGTGCTCGAGGTCGGCCCGGTGCGGATGGACGTGGAGCGGCACACCGTCACGGTGGGCGGCGACGCGGTGTCGCTGCCGCTCAAGGAGTTCGACCTGCTGGAGCTGCTGCTGCGCAACGCCGGCCGGGTGCTCACCCGCGGGCAGCTCATCGACCGGGTCTGGGGCGCGGACTACGTGGGCGACACGAAGACGCTCGACGTTCATGTGAAGCGGATCCGCTCCAAGATCGAGGCCGACCCGGGGGCACCGCAGCTCCTGCTCACCGTCCGCGGCCTGGGCTACAAGCTCGCGGACGACGACGCCTGACCCGCCCGCCGAGGTGGGACGAGATCCGCCGAGGTGGTACGGACCCCCGTACCACCTCGGCGGATCTCGTCTTGCCTCGGCCTTTCCTGCCTGCCACGGGTGCTCCGGTCACCGAGGTGACCAGGCGCCCTGCACTGTTCACCCCTCGTTCACCTGCTCCTGGGTCCCGAGCCACCTTGCGTGCCTAGCGTTCCCGACGAACGCCGGTACTTCGCCGGTGTCCCTCCGTGTGAACAGGATGGAACGAGACGTGAAGCTCAGCCGATTCTCCCGTGCTGGAACCGCCGTGGCGGTCGGCGCGCTGGCCCTGACCCTCGCCGCGTGCGGCTCGGACCCGGCCGCGCCGGGCGCGGAGTCCACCGGTGGTTCGCAGGACGGCGGCTCGTCCCTCTCGGGCGAGCTCAGCGGCGGCGGCGCCTCGTCGCAGGAGTCCGCCCAGGAGGCGTGGCGCGCCGGCTTCCAGACGGCCAACCCCGACGTCACCGTCAACTACGACCCCGTCGGCTCCGGCGGTGGCCGCACCGGCTTCACCGACGGCTCGTACGCCTTCGCCGGCTCCGACGCGGCGCTGGACGAGGACGAGATGAAGGCGGCCGAGGCCCAGTGCGGCGAGGGCGGCGTCATCGAGTTCCCCGGCTACGTCAGCCCGATCGCCATCGCGTTCAACCTCGAGGGCGTCGACTCGCTGAACCTCAAGCCGGAGGTCATCGCGAACATCTTCTCGGGCAAGATCAAGGCCTGGAACGACGACGCGATCGCCGCCGACAACCCGGACGCCGAGCTGCCGGACACCGCGATCACCGTGGTGCACCGCTCGGACGACTCGGGCACCACCGAGAACTTCCAGGCCTACCTGTCCGAGGCCGCCCCCGACGCCTGGGACCACGAGCCCGAGGGCGTCTGGCCGATCGAGGGCCAGGAGTCGGCCCAGGGCACCTCCGGCGTGGTCTCGGCCGCGCAGTCCGGCGACGGCACCATCACCTACGCCGACGCCTCCCAGATCTCCGACCTGGGCACCGTGGCGGTCGGCGTGGGCGACGAGTTCGTGCCCTACAGCGCCGAGGCGGCCGCCGAGGTGGTCGCCCAGTCGCCGCGGGCCGAGGGCACCGCGGACGGCGTGTACTCGATCGAGCTGAAGCGCGACGTCGCCGGCACGTACCCGGTCGTCCTGGTCTCCTACCTCCTGGCCTGCGGCACCTACGCCGACCAGGCGCAGGCGGACCTGGTCAAGGGCTACATGTCCTACCTCGTGAGCGAGGAGGGCCAGCAGGTGGCCGCCGACGCGGCGGGCTCCGCCCCGCTGTCGGCCGACATCCGCGACGCGGTGCAGCCGTCGATCGACGCGATCACGGCCGGCTGACCGTCCTCGCCCTCGCCGGTCGAGCCTGTCGAGACCACGATCCGCGGTCTCGGCAGGCTCGGCCGGCGGTCTCGACAGGCACAACCAGCGGCACGACAAGGAGTACGAGTGACCACCACCGTCAGCCCGCCCCCGCAGCGGGTGCCGGGCAGACCGCGCCGACGCAAGCGGACCACCGACCGCGGCTTCAACCGGGCCTTCCGCTGGATCGCCGTCGGCGCCGGCGTCCTGATCCTCGCGGTGCTGGCCGCCGTCGCGGTGTTCCTGCTGCAGCAGGCCTGGCCGGCGCTGACCGCCGGGTCGGACGAGCTGGCGGCCTCGGTGCCGCGCTACCCCGAGGACACGTCGCTGCTCGAGTACGTCGGACCGCTCGTGTTCGGCACGCTGCTCGCGGCGGCGCTGGCCCTCGCGATCGCGACGCCGGTCGCCATGGGGATCGCCCTGTTCATCTCGCACTACGCGCCGCGGCGGCTGTCCCAGCTGCTCGGCTACCTCGTGGACCTGCTGGCGGCCGTCCCGTCCGTCATCTACGGCCTCTGGGGCATCTACGTGCTCGGCCCGGCCGCGCTGCCGGTGTGGGAGTGGCTCAGCTCCTGGTTCGGGTGGTTCCCGCTCTTCGCCGGCCCCGTCTCGCCCACGTCCCGGGTGCTTGCCACGGTCGCGGTGGTGCTCGCCGTGATGATCCTGCCGATCATCACCGCCGTCGCCCGCGAGGTCTTCCTGCAGACGCCGAAGCTCCACGAGGAGGCGGCGCTCGCGCTCGGCGCGACCCGCTGGGAGATGGTCCGCACCGCCGTGCTGCCCTTCGGCCGGTCCGGCGTCATCTCCGCAGCCATGCTCGGCCTGGGCCGCGCGCTCGGCGAGACGATGGCCGTGCTGATGATCCTGTCGCCCGGGTTCCTGTACTCGTTCAAGATCCTCGACAGCGCGCAGCAGCAGACCATCGCCGCGTACATCGCGCTCGACTTCCCGGAGGCGAGCGGGCTCGCGGTGAACACGCTGATCGCCACGGGCCTCGTGCTGTTCGTCATCACGCTGGCCGTCAACATGGCCGCGCGCGCGATCGTGGCGCGCCGCAAGGACTTCTCGGGGGCCAACTGATGAGCACGACCACCCTCTCGGACCCCGCGGGCCCCACCGACGCCACCGCCCGCACGCGCGCGGCGCTGACCGGCGCCGACGGCGCCCGGCGCCGCAAGGACCGCACGATGACGGTGCTGGTCTGGGCCGCGTTCGTCGTGGCCATGGCACCGCTCGTCTCCCTGGTCTGGACGGTGCTGAGCAACGGCGCCGGCCGCATCAGCATGGACTTCCTCACCCTGTCGATGCGCAACATCTTCGGCGGCGACCCGAGCGGCGGCATCTACCACGCCATCGCGGGCACGCTGATCATCACGGCCCTGGCCACGGTGATCTCGGTGCCGATCGGCCTGCTCACCGCGATCTACCTCGTGGAGTACGGCAAGGGCGCGCTGGCCCGCTCGGTGACCTTCTTCATCGACGTCATGACGGGCATCCCGTCGATCGTGGCGGGCCTCTTCGCCGTCTCGCTGTTCACCCTGATCCTGGGGCCGGGCGTGCGGATGGGCGTCATCGGCGCCGTCGCGCTCTCCGTGCTGATGATCCCCGTGGTCGTCCGCTCCTGCGAGGAGATGCTCAAGCTCGTCCCGAACGAGCTGCGCGAGGCGTCGTACGCGCTGGGCGTGCCCAAGTGGCTGACGATCGTCAAGGTCGTGCTCCGCACGTCCGTCGCGGGCCTGACGACGGGCATCCTGCTCGCCGTCGCCCGCGTCATCGGGGAGACGGCGCCCCTGCTCGTGACCGTCGGCGTCACCGACTCGATCAACTTCGACCCCTTCGAGGGCCGCATGATGACGCTCCCGGTGTTCGCCTACCGCCAGTACAGCCAGGGCCTGGCCACCTGCCCGGGCGGCGAGTCCGCCTCCTGCGTGGCGGACATCGCGATCCAGAACGCGTGGGGCGCGGCGCTCGTGCTCATCGTCCTGGTGCTCGCCCTCAACCTCGTCGGCCGGCTGGTGAACCGCTGGTTCTCCCCGAAGCTGCGCTGACCCGCAGCCGCCGCCCGCCGCAGCCCACCAGAAAGAGACGACACGATGGCACAGCGCATCGACGTGAAGGACCTCAACATCTACTACGGCGACTTCCTCGCCGTGCAGGACGTGTCGATGACGATCGACCCGAAGTCGGTGACCGCGTTCATCGGCCCGTCCGGGTGCGGGAAGTCGACCTTCCTGCGCACGCTCAACCGGATGCACGAGGTGATCCCGGGGGCCCGCGTGGAGGGCACCGTGGAGATGGAGGGCGTCGACCTGTACGGCGACGACATCGACCCGGTGGCCGTGCGCCGCAACGTGGGGATGGTCTTCCAGCGGCCCAACCCGTTCCCGACCATGTCGATCCGCGACAACGTGCTCGCCGGCGTGCGGCTGAACAACCGCCGCATCAGCAAGGCGGACGCCGAGGAGCTGGTCGAGGGCTCGCTGCGCGGCGCGAACCTGTGGAACGAGGTCAAGGACCGTCTCGACCGGCCGGGGTCCGGCCTGTCGGGCGGGCAGCAGCAGCGCCTGTGCATCGCGCGCGCCATCGCGGTGAAGCCGCAGGTGCTGCTCATGGACGAGCCGTGCTCGGCCCTCGACCCGATCTCGACCCTCGCGATCGAGGACCTCATCGGCGAGCTCAAACAGAACTACACGATCGTCATCGTGACGCACAACATGCAGCAGGCGGCGCGCGTCAGCGACCGGACGGCGTTCTTCAACATCGCGGGCACGGGCAAGCCCGGCCGCCTCATCGAGATGAACGAGACGTCGACGATCTTCTCCACCCCGTCCGAGCAGGCCACCGAGGACTACGTCTCCGGCCGCTTCGGGTGACCGGGCGCTGACCCGGGACGGACGAAGGGGCGGGCCGCAGCAGCTGCTGCGGCCCGCCCCTTCGTCGTGCGGGTCAGACGCCCGAGGCGCTCGGCACCCAGGCCGCGTACTCGGGGAGCGTGCCGTCCATGACGGGCAGGAAGAAGTCCTCGTCCACGCCGGCGCCGGACAGCGTCGCGTCGAGGTCGCCGCCCGGGTGGGTGGCGACGGCGCCGAGCTGGGCGTCCACGGCCTGGTCGCCCTCCTGGTCGGCGCTCAGGTAGACGGTCTGCCCGGCGGGCACGGTGAGCGAGATCGGCTCGGCGCCCTCGGCGGCGAGCACGAAGTCGACGTCCTCGGCGGAGGTGTTCGCGAGCGCGCCGAGCACGGCGCCGGGCTCGCCCTCGCCCTCGGAGACGACCATGAGGTTGATGCCGCGCACCTGGTCGGTGAGGTTGACCCGGATGCCGTCGGAGGGGGCGTAGGGCTTGGTGGTGATCGTGGGGGAGCAGGCGGCCAGCAGCAGGGCGCCCGCCATGACGCTGGCGGCGGCGACGAGGCGTGCGGGGCGGGCGGAGCGGGACACGAGCTCTCCTTCGAAGGCGTCGGCTCGCGGGCGCGGGTGGCCGCGCGGGCGCGGGGCATCAGGGTTCCCCCACGTCAGGCGGGGGAGGGCGGGCCTGCAGGGGACCCGTCGACATCCTAGCGACGCCCGGCGCGGGCTGCGTCCATGATTGCGCTTCCAGGCCTCTGACCTGCGCAAACGGGTTCGTCACAGGGGTGCCGGGAGGGCGCGGGGCAGGGGAGTGTCGGCCTCCCCGTGATAAACTTGTCGACTGGGAAAGGGGACATCTGCAGATGACGTTCACAGTAGGCGAGACGGTTGTCTACCCGCATCACGGTGCCGCGCTGATCGAGGAGATCAAGACGCGCAAGATCCGTGGCGAGGAGAAGATGTACCTCAAGCTCAAGGTCGCCCAGGGCGACCTGACGATCGAGGTCCCGGCGGAGAACGTCGACCTCGTGGGTGTGCGCGACGTGGTCGACCAGCAGGGGCTGGACCGCGTCTTCGAGGTGCTGCGCGCGCCCTACACGGAAGAGCCGACGAACTGGTCGCGCCGGTACAAGGCGAACCTCGAGAAGCTCGCGTCCGGCGACGTGATCAAGGTCGGCGAGGTCGTGCGCGACCTGTCGCGCCGCGACGCGGACCGTGGCCTCTCGGCCGGCGAGAAGCGCATGCTCGCCAAGGCTCGCCAGATCCTCGAGTCCGAGGTCGCGCTCGCGGAGGGCGTCGACGAGGAGAAGGCCGGCGCCATCATCGACGAGGTCCTCGCCTCCTGAGGCCTCCAGTCACCAGCGCTGCACGACGGCGACCCGCGGCTCCGGCCGCGGGTCGCCGTCGTCGTTCCGGTACCGTGACGCCGTGACGACGCTCGCGATCCTCACCGCCGCGGGGTCCGGCACCCGCCTCGGCCGGGACCTGCCGAAGGCCCTGGTCGACCTGGCGGGCTTCCCCCTCGTGGTGCACGCCGCACGCCGCCTCGCCGCCTCGGGCGTCGTCGACTCCCTCGTCGTCACGTGCCCTCCGGGCCTCCACTCCGCGGTGCGCGACGTCGTCGCGCAGGACCCGCACGTGGACGTGCCGGTCCGCGTGGTCGAGGGCGGCGGCACCCGGCAGGCGTCCGTCGCCGCCGGCCTCGCGCTCGCCGGCCCGGACGACGACGTGGTCCTCGTGCACGACGCCGCACGCCCGCTCGCGCCGCCGCGCCTGGTGCGCCGCGTCGTCGACGCGGTACGTGCCGGCCACGGCGCGGTCGTCCCGGGGCTGCCCGTCACCGACACCGTGAAGCGCGTCGGGCCGGCATCGTCCGGGAGCGGGCCGGACGTCGAACGCGTCGTCGAGACCCCGGACCGCGCCGTGCTGCGCGCGGTGCAGACGCCGCAGGGCTTCGACCGCGCGCTGCTGGAGCGCGCGCACGCGCAGGGCGCGGCCCGCGCGACGGCGGAGGGGTCGGCGGCGACGGACGACGCGGGGCTGGTCGAGGCGCTCGGCGAGCCCGCCTACGTCGTCACCGGCGAGGAGGCGGCCATGAAGATCACCACCGAGCGCGACCTGCAGGTGGCCGCGCTGCTGCTGGAGGAGGAGTCGTGACCGCGCTTCCCGCAGGCCTGCCGCGCACCGGGCTCGGCGTCGACGTGCACGCCTACGCCCCCGAGGGCTCCGACCGCGAGCTGTGGCTCGGGGGCCTGCGGTGGCCGGGGGAGCGGCCGCTCGCCGGCCACTCGGACGCCGACGTCGCGGCGCACGCCGCCGCCGACGCCCTGTTCTCCGCCGCCGGCATCGGCGACCTCGGCTCGCACTTCGGCACCGGCGAGCCCGAGTGGGCCGGGGCGGCGGGGTGCACCCTGCTCGCCGAGGCGGCCCGCCGCGTGCGGGCGGCGGGGTTCGAGATCGGGAACGTCGCCGTGCAGGTGGTCGGCAACCGGCCGAAGGTCGGCCCGCGCCGCGCGGAGGCCGAGGCGGCGCTCACGGCCGCGGCCGGCGCGCCCGTCTCCCTGAGCGCCACCACGACCGACGGCCTGGGGCTCACCGGCCGCGGCGAGGGCGTCGCGGCGATCGCCACGGCGCTCGTGGTCGCCGTCGGCTGAACCGCTCGGCGCGGGACCCACCGCACCGGGCTGCTCACTGCTGCAGCCGCGGGTCCTGCGAGGGGTCGGCGTACGGCTCCGGGCAGCCCTGGTCGACCGCGTCGGGGCGCAGCTCGACGTGCCACGGCTCGTTCGCGTACACCCGGCACAGCCCGTACGCGGCGCCG
Source organism: Isoptericola sp. NPDC019571 (assembly GCF_044389385.1). NCBI lineage: Bacteria > Bacillati > Actinomycetota > Actinomycetes > Micrococcales > Promicromonosporaceae > Isoptericola > Isoptericola sp. NPDC019571. The sequence continues at coordinate 62,808 of NZ_JBIRXZ010000013.1, read as the reverse complement.
TGGTCCGCCACCCACTGGCTGCCGCCCGTCTGCTGCAGGTCGACCGCGTCGCCGGTGACGTGCGACGACGTGTCCGCGGACGCGACCCAGCGGGCCGCCTCGGCCGCGGAACCGTACTGGGCGACCGCCTCGCGCAGCAGCTGGTCCTGGTACGCCGCAGAACGCCAGGCGCTGTTGACGAAGAAGGTGACGCCGTCCTGCTCGGCGTCCGCCGCGGCCGCCTGCAGCGCCGCGAGCAGCGCGGGGTCGAGGTTCGCCAGGGCCGGGAGCGCGTCGTCGAACACGGTGGTGCCGTCGGGGACGTGGCCGGCGGCCACGCCGTCCCGCGCGCCGCGGTCGGGTCGGTCCGCGGGGGCGGTCGCCGGAGCGACCGACGTCGTCGCGGGCGGGGGCGACGACCCCTGGCAGGCCGCGAGCCCGGCCAGCGCGGCGGCGGCCAAGGCGAGCGCGAGCGCGGTGCGGGCCGGTCGGAGGGGCGCGCGCTCGGGTGCGGGGACGTGTCGGTGGTGGAGCATGCCTTCAGTCGAGCCGGGGCGGCGTTGCCCGGGCGTATGCGCTCCTCGATACGCGGACGATAGGCGCCGCTCCGTAGCATCGAGGGCATGCGCGTGCTGATCGTCGAGGACGAGCCGTACCTGGCCCAGGCCGTCCGCGACGGGCTGCGGCTGGAGGCCATCGCGGCGGACGTCGCCGGCGACGGCGACACCGCCCTCGAGCTGCTGAGCGTGAACTCCTACGACGTCGCCGTGCTCGACCGTGACATCCCCGGCCCGTCGGGGGACGAGGTCGCCGCGAGCATCGTCGCCTCCGGGAGCGGCCTGCCGATCCTCATGCTCACGGCCGCCGACCGTCTCGACGACAAGGCCACCGGGTTCGAGCTCGGGGCCGACGACTACCTCACCAAGCCGTTCGCGATGCGGGAGCTCGTGCTGCGGCTGCGCGCCCTCGACCGGCGTCGCGCGCACAGCCGGCCGCCGGTGCGCGAGCTCGCGGGCCTGCGCGTGGACCCGTTCCGCCGCGAGGTCTACCGGGACGGGCGCTACGTCGCGCTCACCCGCAAGCAGTTCGCCGTGCTGGAGGTGCTGGTCGCGGCCGACGGCGGCGTCGTCAGCGCGGAGGAGCTGCTGGAGCGGGCGTGGGACGAGAACGCCGACCCCTTCACCAACGCCGTGCGCATCACGGTGTCGGCGCTGCGCAAGCGGCTCGGCGAGCCGTGGGTGATCGCCACCGTGCCCGGGGTGGGCTATCGCATCGCGGCCCCGCCCGAGGGCGACTCCGGGCACGAGGACGGGCGCGCGGCCCGGAGCGGCGAGGCCCGGCATGGCTAGGAGCCCCGGCCCGAGCGTCCGGCTGAAGCTCACGCTCAGCTACGCCGGGTTCCTCGTGGTGGCCGGCGCGCTGCTCCTCGCCGTCGTGTGGGTCTTCCTGCTGCGGTACGTCCCGGACACGATCATCGTCGACGTCGCGCCGTCCCGTCCCGGACCCGGGCAGTTCGTCCCCAACCGCTCCGACCTGGAGCGCGCCTTCGCCCCGAGGGTCGCCTGGGCGATGGTCTTCCTCCTGGTGCTCGGACTCCTCGGCGGGTGGTTCCTCGCCGGGCGGATGCTCGCCCCGCTGGACCGCGTCACCGACGCCACCCGCCGGGCCGCCGAGGGGTCCCTGTCCCACCGGATCCGGCTCCCTGGACGCCAGGACGAGTTCCGCGAGCTCGCCGACGCGTTCGACGCGATGCTGGCCCGGCTCGAGGCGCAGGTCGCCGAGCAGCAGCGGTTCGCGGCGAACGCCTCCCACGAGCTGCGCACCCCGCTCGCGGTGACGCGGACGCTGCTCGAGGTGGGTGCGCAGGACCCGGACCGGGACACGGACGAGCTCCTGCGGCGTCTCGAGGCCGTCAACGCGCGCGCGATCGACCTCACCGAGGCGCTGCTCCTGCTCAGCCGCGCCGACCGCGGGACGTTCGCGCGCGAGCGCGTCGACCTGTCCCTCGTCGCGGAGGAGGTGGCCGAGACGCTGCAACCCCTCGCGGACGGCCGGGGCGTCGACCTGCAGGTCGCGGGCGACGTCGCCCCCGCGGTGGGGTCGCACGCGCTCCTGCTGCAGCTCGCCACGAACCTCGTGCACAACGCGATCGTGCACAACCTCGCGGAGCACGGCACGGTGCGGGTGGAGACCGCCGTCCGCGGCGACGACGTCGTGCTCACCGTCGAGAACACGGGCGGGCCGCTCGATCCGCGCCTCGTGCCGACGCTCGTCGAGCCGTTCCAGCGCGGCGGCGGGCGCACGCACGGGGAGCACGGGGGCGTCGGGCTCGGCCTCGCGATCGTGCGGAGCATCGCGGAGGCGCACCACGGCACCCTCGCGCTCGCCGCACGGGGCGACGGCGGGCTGCGCGTCACGGTGCGCCTGCCGGGGGAGCGGGCCGCCCCGGTCGCGTGGTGGCCCTCCGCCTAGCCCGTGCCGTCAGGCCGTGGCGTCAGTCCGCCGCGCCGAGGACGGTGTCGGTGTAGCCGTTGCGGAAGACGCCGCCGGGATCGATGGCAGCGCGCACGCGGGCGACGTCGGCCAGGGGGTAGTGGTCGGCGAGGTGCTCCGCCGTGCGGGTGTGCATCTTGCCCCAGTGCGGCCGCCCGCCCGCCGCGGCGAAGATCTGCTCGGCCGCGCTGAAGTACCGCTGGTGGGGCATCGGTGCGTACTGGTGCACCGCGACGTACGCCGTCTCGCGACCGTGCGCCGTCGAGAGCCAGACGTCGTCGGCGGCGGCGAAGCGCACCTCCACCGGGAAGGGGACGGGCTCGCCGGACGCGCGCAGCCAGGCGTCGAGCTCGTCGAGCACGTCCCGCAGCGCGGCGCGCGGCAGGGCGTACTCCATCTCGACGAACCGGACCCGGCGCCGGGTGACGAAGACGTCGGCCGACGGCGCCACGTACGTCTTCGCGCCCAGCGCCCGCGCGCTCACCGCGTTGAGGCGGGGGACCAGGCCGGGGGCGGCGAACGCGAGGCGGTTCACCACCTCGAAGGCGCCGTTGGACAGCACCTCCTCGTCCAGGAGGGCGCGGGCCCGGGAGCCGGCGGTGCGCACGGCGCCGAGGCCTCCGGCGCGGGCCGCCGCCCAGGCCTCGATCTCCTCGGCCGTCGCGCGGTTGTTCCGCTTCGTCAGCGCCCGGCGGGTGCCGGGGAACCAGTAGAACTCCGCGTGGTCGTTGCCGTCGACGTACTCGTCGAGCTGCTCGAGCACGCGGTCCAGCGGCCACGGCTCCTCCTGAGCGCGCAGCCAGAACGCGGGCACCACCTCGAGCGTGACCGCCGACAGCACGCCCGCGACGCCGAGGCCCAGCCGGGCCACCTCGAACAGCTCGCGCTCGGGCGATCCCGGGGCCGCGGCGTCCGACGCCGACCGGACCGCGCCGTCGGCGCCGACCACGCGGACGCCGCGCACCTGCGTCGCGAGGCCGCCCAGCCGGGCGCCGGTGCCGTGCGTGCCGGTCGAGATCGCGCCCGCGACCGACTGGCGGTCGATGTCGCCGAGGTTGCGCATCGCCAGCCCGAGCGCCGCGAGCAGGCGGTTGAGGTGGTGCAGGCGGGTGCCCGCCCGGACGGTGACGAGCGACGTGCCGTCCGGCTGGGGCGCCACCGCCTCGATACCGCTGAGGTGGTCGAGGCCGAGGTGCACGCCGTCGGTCACGGCCGCGGCGGTGAAGGAGTGGCCCGCGCCCATCGCCCGCACCCGCGTCCCGTCGGCGGCTGCCCGGGCGACGACGGCACCCAGCTCGCCCTCGTCGCGCGGCGCCAGGCGGCGCGCAGGCTGCCACGAGTGCGTGCCGCCCCAGGTGCGCAGCGGGGCGTCGGGGGTGGCGGGGGCCGGTGTGCGGGCGACGGTGCTCGGAGTCACGCGGCACACTCTGCCACGGGCGGCGGCCCGCGCGGATCCCCCTCCGGGTGGATCGTCGGCGACCCGTCGGACCGCCCGTCAGATCACCCGTCGGATCACCCCGCCCGGCCGTCGGACGATGCCCGGCGCCCGGTGTAGCGTGCGGTCATGACCCAGACGGAGCGGCTGGCCCGCGCCACCGCGCACCTGCCGGCTCCCGTGGCCGTGGTCGACCTCGACGCCTTCGACGCCAACGCCGCGGACCTGCGCCGCCGCGCCCGGGGCGTCCCCGTGCGGGTGGCGAGCAAGTCCGTGCGGGTGCGCACGCTCGTCGGCCGGGCGCTCGACGCCGGGTTCCAGGGCGTCATGGCGTTCTCCCTGGCAGAGGCGCTGTGGCTCGTGCAGGAGGGCGTGCGCGACGTGCTCGTCGGCTACCCCACCGTGGACCGGGACGCGCTCGCGCGGCTCGCCGCCGACGACCGCGCGCGGCGCGAGATCACGCTCATGGCGGACGACGCCGCCCAGCTCGCGCTCCTGGGCGCCGCCCTCTCGTCCGCCGCGGTGCCGGCCGGGACGGGCGGCCTCGCCGACGTCGCCGTCTGCCTGGACGTCGACGCGTCGCTGCGCCTCGACGCCGGCCCGCTGCACGTGCACCTGGGCACGCGGCGCTCGCCGCTGCGCACCCCGGACGACGTCGCCGCGCTCGCCCGCCGCGTCGAGGCGCTGCCCGGCGCGCGGCTGCGCGGGCTGATGTTCTACGAGGCGCAGGTGGCCGGGCTGCCCGACACCAACCCGGCCGTCCGGCTGGTCAAGAAGCTGTCGGTGGCCGAGCTGTACGGCCGCCGGACGGCCGTCGTCGAGGCCGTCGGCGCCGCCGTCGGGCACGCCGTGGAGCTGGTGAACTCCGGCGGCACCGGCTCGCTCGAGACGTCGTCGGCAGGGCCGGCGGTCACCGAGGTGACCGCGGGCTCCGGGCTGTTCGTCCCCGGCCTGTTCGACGGGTACCGCTCCTTCGACCCCCGGCCCTCCGCGTTCTTCGGGCTCGACGTCGCGCGGGTGCCCGCCGCGGGCTGGGCGACGGCGTTCGGGGGCGGGTACGTGGCCTCCGGGCCGGCGGGGCGCTCGCGGCTGCCGCGGGTCGCGACGCCCGGCTGGTCGCTCACCGGAACGGAGGGCGCGGGGGAGGTCATGACCCCGCTGCGCCGGCGGGGCGGAGCGCCGCCCCTCGCCGTCGGGGACCGCGTGTGGCTGCGGCACGCCAAGGCGGGCGAGCTCATGGAGCGGTTCGACGTCGTCCACCTGGTGCGCGGCGACGAGATCGTCGAGTCCGTCCCCACGTACCGCGGCGAGGGACGCACCTTCGGCTGAGGGACCGGCCGGTACGCTGGACCGGTGAGCCTGCACCTGTACGACACCGCGACGCGCGACGTGCGCGCCTTCGTCCCCCTGAACCCGGGCGAGGTCGGTATCTACCTGTGCGGCGCCACCGTGCAGGCCCCGCCCCACATCGGCCACCTCCGCCCCGTCATCGCGTTCGACGTGCTGCGGCGCTGGCTGGAGCGCTCGGGCCTGCGCGTCACGTTGATCCGCAACGTCACCGACATCGAGGACAAGATCCTCGCCAAGGCGGCCGCGGCCGGCGTCGAGTGGTGGGCGCACGCCGCCACGCACGAGCGGATGTTCACGCGGGCCTACGACGCGCTCGGCGTCATCCCGCCCACCTACGAGCCGCGCGCCACCGGCCACGTGCCCGACATGGCGGAGCTCATGCAGCGGCTCGTCGACCGCGGGCACGCCTACGCGACCGGCCCCGGCGACGTCTGGTTCGACGTGCGTTCCTGGCCCGCGTACGGCGAGCTCACCCGGCAGCGGCTGGAGGACCTCAACCCCGAGCCCACCGGCGACGACGCCGCGGCGTCCGCCAAGCGCGACCCGCACGACTTCGCGCTGTGGAAGGCGCCCAAGCCGGGCGAGCCGGAGACGGCGTCCTGGGAGACGTCGTTCGGCCGGGGCCGCCCGGGCTGGCACCTCGAGTGCTCGGCCATGGCGCGCCGCTACCTGGGCGACGCGTTCGACATCCACGGCGGCGGCCTCGACCTGCGGTTCCCGCACCACGAGAACGAGCAGGCGCAGTCGCGCGCGGCCGGGTACGGCTTCGCGCAGCGCTGGATGCACTGCGCGTGGGTCACCCAGCAGGGCGTCAAGATGAGCAAGTCGCTGGGCAACGGGCTGCTGGTGAGCGAGCTGCTCGCCCAGGCGCCCGCGCCCGTGATCCGCTACGCGCTCGCGGCGGTGCAGTACCGCTCGATGCTCGAGTGGTCGCCCGACACCCTGGACGAGGCCCGCACCACCTGGGAGCGGCTGTCCGGCTTCGTGGACCGCGCCACCGAGCGCGTCGGCGGGGTGCCCGCCGACGAGGTCGCGAAGGCCGAGCTGCCGGCCGGGTTCGTCGAGGCGATGGACGACGACCTCAACGTGCCCGCGGCGCTCGCCGTCGTGCACGAGCACCTGCGCGCCGGCAACAGCGCGCTGGCGTCGCGCGACGACGCCGCGGCGCGCGAGGAGCTCGTCGCGCTGCGCGGCATGCTCGACGTCCTGGGCCTCGACCCGCACGACCCGCAGTGGGCCTCGGGTGCCGACGACTCCGCCGCGCGCGCGGCCCTGGAGTCGCTGGTCGCCGCTGAGCTCGACGCGCGGGTCGCCGCGCGCGCCGCGAAGGACTGGGCCACGAGCGACGCCATCCGCGACCGCCTCGCGGACGCCGGCGTCGTCGTCCAGGACTCCGCGGACGGCGCCCGCTGGACGCTGACCGACTGACCCGCTCGACCACCTGAGAAGAGACACCATGGCAGGCAACACCCGACGTCCCGGCGCCGTCCGCAAGGCCGGTAGCAAGAAGGGCGCGCAGGTCGGCACCGGCGGGCACAGCCGCAAGGCGCTCGAGGGCAAGGGCCCGACGCCGAAGGCCGAGGACCGTACCTACCACCCGGCGCACAAGCGCAAGGTGGCGGCGGAGAAGAAGCAGGCCGCGCAGTCGCAGAAGGGCGCGAGCAAGGGGGTCGTGCGCGGCACGCGCCGCCCGACCGGCGGCGCCGAGGTGGTCGCGGGCCGCAACGCCGTGCTCGAGGCGCTGCGCACCGACGTGCCGGTCACCGCCGTGCACCTCGCCGCGCGCATCGACCACGACGACCGCACGCGGGAGATCCTCGAGCTGGCCTCGACCCGCTCCGTGCAGCTGCTCGAGGTGAGCCGCACCGAGCTGGACCACCTCACCGAGGGCTCCGTGCACCAGGGCGTCGCCGCGCAGGTGCCGCCCTACGACTACGCGGACGTCGAGGACCTGCTGGACGCCGCCGCCGAGGCGGGCCAGCCGCCCCTGATCGTCGCGCTCGACGGCGTCACCGACCCCCGCAACCTGGGCGCCGTGCTGCGGTCCGCGGGGGCCTTCGGCGCGCATGGCGTCGTCGTGCCGTCGCGCCGCTCGGCCGGCGTCACCGCGTCGGCGTGGAAGGTGTCGGCCGGCGCCGCGGCGCGGGTGCCCGTGGCCAAGGTGACGAACCTGGCGCGGACGCTCGCCGACCTGAAGAAGTCCGGGGCCTTCGTCGTCGGCCTGGACGCGGGCGGTGACGCCACCGTGCGCGACCTCGCGTTCGCCACCGACCCGCTCGTGCTCGTCGTCGGGTCCGAGGGTCACGGACTCTCCCGCCTGGTGCGCGAGACCTGCGACGCCGTCGCGTCCATCCCCATCTCGTCCGATGTCGAGTCGCTGAACGCCGGCGTCGCCGCGGGCATCACGCTCTACGAGGTGGCCCAGGCCCGCCTGACTGCCGCGAGATAGAGAACCCCGAGCCGCGAGATAGAGAAGCGGGGGGGGGGGCCCCCCCCCGGGGGGGGGGGGGCGGGCGGGTGGATATAGGCGGGGGGGGGGGGGGGTTTAGCGCGGG
>NZ_JBIRXZ010000013.1:0-54987 GCF_044389385.1 Isoptericola sp. NPDC019571 | reverse complement strand
CACCCCCCCCCGCCCCCCCCCCCCCCCCCCGCCGGCCCCCCCCCCCCCCGGGGGCCCCCCCCCCCCCCGCTTCTCTATCTCGCGGCTCGGGGTTCTCTATCTCGCGGATCAGGTCGACAGGTGGAAGTGGTCGTCCTCCGGGGCGGAGTCCGGGCCGGCGCCCATGTCGACGATGTCGACGTCGCCCTCGCGGTCGGGCTCGCCCGGCGGCAGGCCGAGGAGGGCCTTCTCGTCCGGGCGGTGGCGCAGCACGTGCTCCACGTAGGACGCCGTGGCCTCGAGCATCGGGACGTCGCGCCCGGCCTGCTCGGAGATGAACCAGCGGTGGTCGAGGATCTCGTGGAACAGCTGCGCCGGCTCGAGCTTGCGGCGCAGCTCCCGCGGGACGGCGCGGATGGTCGGCTGGAAGACGTTCTGCGACCAGTCGTGCGCCACCATCTGCGGGTCGTCCTCCTGGCGGTCCGTGGCCGCCACGTAGGAGTCGAGGTCGTTGAGGAGCCGCCGGGCCTGGTTGTCCTGGACGTCCAGGCCGGTGAGGCGGAACAGGCGGCGTGAGTGGTGCCCGGCGTCGACCACCTGGGGCTGGATGCGGACGGTGGTGCCGTCGATGTCCGTGGTGATCGACAGCTCGCCGACGTCGAAGCCCAGGTCGTTGAGCCGGTCGATGCGCGCCGCGACCCGCCAGCGCTCGTCGGACCCGAACGACTCGACGCCCGTGAGCGCCTCCCACAGCTCCGTGTACCGGGAGACGAGGGCGTCGCCGATCGCGATGGCGTCGACCTCCTCGTCGAGCAGCTCGCCCGCCTCGAGGTCGAACAGCTCGCCGATGATGTTGGTGCGGGCGAGGTCGACGTCGTAGGAGCGCTGACCGGGGGTGAGCTCGCGGTGCAGGTCGCCGGTCTCGGCGTCGACGAGGTAGGCGGCGAACTGGTGCGCGTCGCGCCGGAACAGGGTGTTCGACAGGGACACGTCGCCCCAGTAGAAGCCGACCAGGTGGACCCGCACCAGCAGGACGGCCAGCGCGTCGATGAGGCGCGCCGCGGTGTCGGGGCGCAGCGCCTGGCTGAAGACGGCCCGGTAGGGGAGCGAGAACGCGAGGTGCTCCGTGACGAGCGCGGCCTCCAGCGGCTCGCCGTCGTCGTCCCGGCGGCCCGTCACCACGCCCACGGGGCGCACGGCCGGGATCTCGAGCTTGCGCAGCTGGCGCAGCAGGTCGTACTCGCGGAACGCGACCGCCTCGCTGATCTCCTTGATCGCGAGCACGCGTCCGTCGAGGCGGACGAACCGCACGACGTGCCGCGAGATACCGCGGGGGAGGGCGGCGAGCACGTCCGCGGGCCACTCGGCCAAAGGGGCGCGCCACGGCAGGTCGAGCAGCGCGGAGTCCGGCGTCGCCGAGGTGATCTGCAGCTGTTCCACGTCGCTCCAGGTGTCGTGCGGGAGGCCAGATGTCGCGCGGAGGGCGGATGGCCCGGCTCGTCAGGGTACGCGACGAGGGGCGGGCCCGGCATCGCCGGACCCGCCCCTCGGGCGGTGCACTGACTCAGTTGAGGCGGTTGCCCGTCGCGGCCGAGAAGAGGTGCGACTGGCCCGGCTTGATCGTCACGTGGATCGTGTCGCCCTTCATGGGGACGTTGCGCGGGTCGATGCGCACGATCACCTGGTTGTCGCCGGCACCCGAGCGGACCTCGGCCTCCTCGGCGGCGGGGCCGACGAGCGTGCCGTAGACGAAGGCGTCCGAGCCGAGCTCCTCGACGAGGTTGACGGCCACGGGCATCGCGTTGTCGGTGCCGTCCGAGACCACCTCGAGCGCCTCGGGGCGGAAGCCGATGGTGATCTTGCCGCCGTCGGCGTCGGTGAGCTGCTCCACGGTCGACCGCTCCAGCGGCACGCGGGCGGCGCCCACGTGGGCCACGCCGTTGTCGACCTTGAAGGTGGCGATGTTCATCGCCGGCGAGCCGATGAAGCCCGCGACGAAGACGTTGGCCGGGGTGTCGTACATCTCGCGCGGCGTGCCGACCTGCTGGAGGAGGCCGCCCTTGAGCACCGCGATGCGGTCGCCCATGGTGAGCGCCTCGGTCTGGTCGTGCGTCACGTAGACGGTCGTGACGCCGAGGCGGCGCTGCAGCGACGCGATCTGCGTACGGGTCTGGACGCGGAGCTTGGCGTCGAGGTTCGACAGCGGCTCGTCCATGAGGAACACCTGCGGCTGGCGCACGATCGCGCGGCCCATGGCGACGCGCTGGCGCTGACCACCGGAGAGCGCCTTCGGCTTGCGGTCGAGGTACTCGGTGAGGTCGAGGATCTTGGCGGCCTCCTCGACACGCTGGCGGATCTCGGCCTTGGGGGTGCCGGCGATCTTCAGCGCGAAGCCCATGTTGTCCGCCACCGACATGTGCGGGTACAGCGCGTAGTTCTGGAACACCATCGCGATGTCGCGGTCCTTCGGCTGGACGTCCGTGACGTCGCGGTCGCCGATGAGGATGCTGCCGCCGTTGACGTCCTCCAGGCCGGCGAGCATGCGCAGCGAGGTGGACTTGCCGCAGCCCGAGGGGCCGACCAGGACGAGGAACTCGCCGTCCTCGACGTGCAGGTTGAGCTGGTCGACGGCCGGGCGCTCCGTGCCCGGGTAGATGCGCGTCGCGTGGTCGAAGGTGACCGTAGCCATGGTTGCAATCCCTCCACCGGCAGGTACGTGCCGGACGATCCGTTGTGGGTGGGTGCCGTTGCTTTCACGCTGGCGTGTCGGCGGTGACACATTCTGTTGTCGTGCGCTCCGGGCCTCGGCCGGACGGCCTCGGATCGGTGCGCCGGGATGATCGTACATGCCCCGGGCGTGAGTTCTGACACAGCCCAGGTCAGGGCCTCGCGGCCGCTCGGAAAGAGTTGTCCGTCAGCCCTCGAGCGCGTCCGCGAGGCGCTCCAGGAGGGCGGCGAGGGCGTCCGCGTCCGCCACGCGCTCGGTCGCGAGCGTCGGCCCGGCACCCACCTTGACCCCCAGGTCGGCCGGCCCGAGCACCTCGAACGCCGCCTCGTCGGTGGTGTCGTCGCCGGCGTACAGCACGAGCCCGCGGAGCCGGTCGTCTCCCTCCTCCAGCTCCTCGCGCAGCCGCTCCACGGCGACCCCCTTGGACGTGGGGACGACGGCGATCTCGACCACGTCCTTGCCGTGCATCGCGTGCAGGCCGAGCCGGGCGGCCACCGCGTCGGCGTCGGCCGCGGCCGCGCGGGCGTCGTCCGGCCCGCTGAGCCGGGTGTGCAGGACGGCGGCGCTCGGCTTGTCCTGCACCCATGCGCCGCGCCGCCCGTCCACGGCGTCCTGCAGCCCCTCGCGCAACCGCTCCAGGGTGTCCGCCTGCGCCTCGGTGAGGCGCAGCGGCACGGCGTCGACCCCGTGGGCGGAGACCCGTCCGGTCTCCGCGCCGTGGCTTCCGACCAGGTACGTGCCCGCCGGTGCCGCCGACCGGGCGGCGAGGTCCGTGAGGTTGCGGCCCGAGACGAGGGCGAGGCGCAGCTCGTCGCCCCCGGGCGGCGCCGGCCGCGCCGCGAGCGCGGCGAGCCGGTCCACGGCCGCGCGGGCGGCCGGCGTCATCGTCGAGGCCGAGGGGTCGTCGACGAGGGGCGCGAGCGTCCCGTCGAAGTCGAGCGCGACGAGCCGCGCGACCCGCGGTGTCGCCTGGTCGGGCCGGCCGGCGAACGCGAGCACCGCGGCCACGGCCGCCTCGTCCCCGCCCGGCGCGGGCCCGCTCACCCGCCGTCCGGACTCCTGCTGCCCGGACTCCTGCTGCCCGGACTCCTGCTGCCCGGGCACCCGAGGCCCGTTCACCCGCGGCTCGACCGGGCCGGCACGGCGGTGAGCACGCCGAGGAACGTCTCGGACCACTTCGCGACGTCGTCGGCCATCACCTTGCGGCGCAGCCGGCGCATCCGCCGCCGCTGCTCGCGTGCGGGCATGTGCGCCGCCGCGACGATGGTGTCCTTCATCCCGTCGATGTCGTGCGGGTTGACCAGCAGCGGGCCGGGGGCCAGCTCGTCGGCGGCGCCGGTGAACTCGCTCAGCACCAGCACCCCCTGCTCGTCCGAGCGCGCCGCGATGTACTCCTTCGCCACGAGGTTCATGCCGTCGCGCAACGACGTGACGAGCATGACGTCGGCCGCGAGGTACAGGGCGGCCATCTCGTCGGGCGGGTAGGAGTGGTGGAGGTAGTGGATGGCGGAGTGTCCGAGCTCGCCGAACTCGCCGTTGATGCGGCCCACGAGCCCCTCGACGTGCTCGCGCAGGTCCTGGTAGGCCCCGACGTTCTCGCGGCTCGGGCTCGCGACCTGCACCAGCGTGCAGTGCTCGACGTCGAGCCGGCCGTCCTGCAGCAGCTCGCCGTACGCCTTGATGCGGTGCCGGATGCCCTTGGTGTAGTCCAGGCGGTCGACGCCCAGCATCATCACCTTCGGGTCGCCCAGGTCGGCGCGGATCTCCTTCGCGCGGGCCTGCACCTCGGGCTCGCGGGCGAGCGCGTCGAAGTGGTGGGAGTCGATCGAGATGGGGAACGCGGCGGCGCGCACGTGCCGGGCGGGGCGCCCGTCCTCCTCCGCGACCGTGATGATCGGCCCGCGCGTGGTGTGCTTCGTGAGCCGCCGGACCGAGCGCACGAAGTTCGAGGCGTCGCCGCCGCGCTGGAAGCCGATGAGGTCGGCGCCCAGCAGGCCCTCGACGATCTGCGTGCGCCACGGCAGCTGCTGGAACAGCTCCACCGCGGGGAACGGGATGTGGTCGAAGAACCCGATGCGCAGGTCGGGGCGCAGCTCGCGGAGCATCTTCGGCACCAGCTGGAGCTGGTAGTCGTGCACCCACACGACCGCGTTCTCCGCCGCCTGCGCGGCCGCGGCCTCGGCGAACCGGCGGTTGACGCGGCGGTAGGCGTCCCACCACTGCCGGTGGTAGGTCGGGGGCGAGATGACGTCGTGGTACAGCGGCCAGAGGGTGTCGTTGGAGAACCCCTCGTAGTACCGCTCGATCTCCGCCCTGCTGAGCGTGACGGGCACCAGCAGCATGTCGTCGGCCTCGAAGGGCTCGTGCTCGAGGTCGGGGGCGCCGGACCAGCCGACCCACGCGCCGTCCGCCTCCCGCATGACCGGCTCGAGGGCCGTGACGAGGCCGCCGGGGGAGCGGTGCCAGTCCACCTCGCCGTCGGCGTCGACGGTGAAGTCGACCGGGAGCCGGTTGGCGACGACGACGAGGTCGTACCCGTCGCCCTTCCGACGATGGCTGCTTGACGAACCTTTGCCTGTCAAGGGACCTCTCTCCACGGGTTCTGCCAGGAATCCATCAAGGACTCCGGAGGGCTGCGAAAGGACGACGTCCTCCCCGGACAGGGTACCGACGTGGCCACGCCCTCGCCCCGGCGCGGCGCGACGTCACCCGTTTCGTCCCGGCCGCAGCGGGACGCGCGAGCGCTCCCCGACCGGCCCGCGACCTGCGCACGACCCGGCGGTGACCTCTCGCGGACCCGCGCGGCACGGCGCGCCCCGGGAGGTCCGGCCCGATACGGTGTGCCCCATGGGTGAGGTCGACGCGATGCAGGTCCCGGGGCGCAACCCCGTGCCCGGCCCGCCGTCGGCCCCGCGCGGCGACGACGGCGGCGGCGGGCAGAACGGCAGCAGGCAGGACGGCACGGTGCGCGGCGGCACGTCGTCGGACCACCCGCCGCGCGTCTCCCGGACCCGGGACGGCGGCCTCGCCGAGGGCGCGGAGGTCGGCGGGTACACGGTCGTGCGGGCGCTCGGGAGCGGCGCGATGGGCGCCGTCTACGAGGCGGTCGACGGCGGCGGTGGCCGCGTGGCGCTCAAGGTGCTGCACGCGCACGTCGACGCCGACCCCGCCGGGCGCGAACGGCTCCGGCGCGAGGCCGCGGCGCTGCAGCGGCTGCGGCACCCCGCCGTCGCGCAGGTGCTCGACGCCGAGCTGGAGGGCCCGTACGCGTTCGTCGTGACGGAGCTGGTGGACGGCGTCACCCTTGAGGAGGAGGTGGACGAGCGCGGCCCGCTCGACGCCGCCGACGTCTTCTCCCTCGCCGACCAGCTCGCCGCCGCCCTCGAGGCCGTGCACGACGCGGGCGTGGTGCACCGCGACCTCAAGCCCTCGAACGTGATGATCACCGCGCAGGGCCCGGTGCTCATCGACTTCGGCATCGCGCAGGGGCCGGGCGACACCCGGACCACGTCCGCGGGGTTCGTCATGGGCACCCCCGGCTACATCGCGCCCGAGCTGCTCGACGGCGGCGCGCCCGTCGCGGAGACCGACTGGTGGAGCTGGGCCGCCCTGCTGTCGTTCGCCGCCACCGGCCGCTCGCCGTTCGGCGTCCGTCCCACCGAGCTGGTGCTGCGCCGCTCCCGGGAGGGGAGGCCGGACCTGCACGGCGTACCGCCCCGCACGGCGCGGGCGCTCGCGGGAGCGCTCCAGGCCGACCCGGCGCTCCGCTGGGGCCCCACCGAGGTGGCGCGCGCCCTGCGTCGGGACCTCGACGACGCCCTGGGCGGCGCGCCCGACCCCTGGGCCTCGCCGGACGCCACGCAGCGCATCGCGCAGTCCACCGAGTCGCAGGCGGCCGCGACCCAGCGGGTGGGGCTGCCGACGCAGGTCGTCGCGGCCGCCGCGGCCCCGGCGTCGTACCCCCCGACCGGTGCCGTCCCCGTCGCCCCTGGCGGTGGGCCGGGCACGCCGCCGCCCCCGCCGCCCGTCGCGCCGGACCGTCCCACCACGTCCGCCCCCGCCACGCCGGCCGACGCCGACGACCCCACGCAGACCATGACCGCCCTGGAGCGCGACCGGCTGCAGGCGCAGGACGGCGCCACGCGTGCCATCCCGGTCGGCGACGTCCGCTACAAGGGCTACGACCAGCTGGTCGAGGAGCTGCCGCCCGAGCCCCCCGGCCCGTACGTGCGTCCCGTGCACCGACGGCGCACCGGGACCGCCGTCGCCGTCGCGCTGCCGCTGGTCGCCCTCGCGGCCACCCGTCCGCTCATCGGGTTCGGCGCGCTCGTCGCGCTCGTCCTCGTGTGCCGCGCCGTCGCGACGTCGGGCGACCGGCTGCACTCGCGGCGCGAGCACAAGGGCGTCCGCCGCTCCGACGGCTTCGTCGGCACGCTGCTGTTCCCCTGGCACGCTCTCCTCGGCGTGCTCGGGTCGATCCCCGCGGTGCTGGTCGGCGCGTGCGCCGGGCTGCTGACGCTGCTGGCCGGTTGGTGGCTGTTCGGCGCGGGCCACCTCATCGTGCTGCCCCGCGACGACCTGGAGGCGCGCTCCCAGGGCGGGATGAACGAGGGCATCGTGTTCAACGGCGTCCTGGCGGGGGTGATGGTCGTCGCGCTCCTGGCCACGTGGTTCGGGCCGGCGGGCGGCACCGCGCGCGAGGGCGGCCGCATCATCCTCGGGAAGATCGCCCCGGGCCGCGTCGGCGCCGCCGTCGTCGTGACCGTCTGCCTGGTGCTGACGGTGATCCTCGTCGCACCCGTGCTCTCCGACCCGACGATCGAGTGGTGGCCCATCAGCGGGCCCCCCGATCTCCTCTGACTCCTCGCGCTCGCCGTCGGTCGGCCCGGCAGGACATTCCCGGCGAACGTCCAGGTGCCGCGGGTAGGCTTCGCCCCGTCCGGCGCTGCCGCGCCGCCCCGCCCTCCCGAGATCCTCGAGGACACGATGTCGACGAAGAACCCGAACATGACGAAGGCGCAGCGTCGTGACGCGGCGCGCGCCGAGGCGCTCGCCCTGCGCGAGAAGGAGCAGCAGCGCGACCGGCGCAACCGGATCATCACCCTGTCCGTGCTCGCCGTCGCGCTCGTCGCGCTCGGCGTCGTGGTCTGGATGATCCTGCAGCAGGGCGCGAAGAACAACGTCGAGGACGTCCCCCTGGCGGAGGTGACGATGCCCTCGACGGCGCAGGAGAACGGCGGCATCCCCGTCGGCGCCGACAACGCCGCGGGCACCGAGAACGCCGACGCGCCCGTCATCGACGTCTACCTCGACTACATGTGCCCCGTGTGCGGCCAGTTCGAGCAGACCAACGCCGGCGACATCGACGAGATGGTCGCGGCCGGCGACGCGACCGTCGTCTACCACCCCGTGTCGATCCTCGACCGGCTGTCCGCCGGCACCGACTACTCGACGCGCGCGGCCTCGGCCGCGGCCTACGTCGCCGACAAGGCCCCCGAGGCGTTCCCGGCGTTCCACGCGGCGCTGTTCACCAACCAGCCGGCCGAGAACACCGAGGGGCTGTCGGACGAGCAGCTCGCGTCGTACGCCGAGGAGGCGGGGGCGCCCGCCGACGTCGCGACCGCCATCGAGGACGGCACCGCCCGCCAGACGTTCGGCCAGTACGTCCACTCGGCGACGCAGGAGGCGACCTCCGACGAGGCGCTGCAGAACCCGCAGTCGGGCTCGTTCGGCACGCCGACCGTCCTCGTCGACGGCGAGGTCTTCGGCGACTGGGGCACCCAGGGCGCCCTGGGCCAGGCCGTCACCGCGGCCGCCGGCAGCTGACCGCCGCGCGGCACGGCCTACCCGCCCCGGTAGGCTGTGCCGCGCTCCCGCCGCCTTAGCTCAGCTGGTAGAGCTCCCGTCTTGTAAACGGAAGGTCGTCGGTTCGAATCCGACAGGCGGCTCCACTCCCGCGAGATAGAGAACCCCGAGCGCGAGATAGAGAAACCCTGGACGGGGCCGCAACCGGTTGCGGCCCCGTCCAGGGTTCTCTATCTCGCGCTCGGGGTTCTCTATCTCGCGGAGGGCGGGGGCCAGCCCGTGGGCTCGCCCCACTTCGGCGCGCGGCCGTCGCCGCTGGAGGTGTGCTTGATCCGGCGCTGCACCCAGGGGACGACGTGCGTGCGCGCCCACTGCGCGTTGGCGCGGGCCCGCTCGACGAACGCCTGCGGCGGCAGGGGGTCGAGCGCGACGGCGTAGTCGGGGTCGTCCGGCGCCTGGCCGAGGCCGACGAGCGCGGCGTCGGCGACGCGGCGGTGCCCCTCGGGGGTGAGGTGGATGCGGTCGTCGGCCCACATGCGCAGGTCGAACAGGGGGTCGAGTCCCCACAGGTCCAGCACGTGCGCGCCGTGCTTGCGCGCGATGGTCCAGATGTTCGCGTTGTACTGGCCCACGCGGCCGCGGGTCCAGCTCAGCCCGGCGCCCGCCTTGAAGCCCGTGCCGAGGAGGACGTCGGCGCCCGTCGCGCGGATCGTCGCCACGCCCTGCTCCAGGCGGGCCGAGAGCACGTCGATGTCGGCCTGCGGGCGCAGGATGTCGTTGCCGCCGCCGACGAACGACACCAGGTCGGGCTGCATCTCCAGCGCGACGTCGACCTGCTCGTCCAGGATGTGGCGCAGCAGCCGGCCGCGGATGGCGAGGTTCGCGTACTCCATCCCGGGCGCGCCGGCAGCGGTGCGGCGGGTGGACAGTGCGCCGGCGAGCCGGTCGGCCCAACCGCGCTGCTTCGCCGCCGACTCCGTGCCCGCCGGGGCCGGCGTGCCGTCGTCGTACGGGTACGGGTCCCACAGGCCCTCGCTGAACGAGTCGCCGATCGCGACGTAGCGCGTCCACGGGGGGACGGAGGAGGGGGCGGCGCGAGGGGTCGTGCCGTCAGGGGTCGGGGTGGAGTCCTGCGTGGTCACGTCCGCCATTGTGCTCCTCGCGCGGCGGTGGGCGCTCGGGGCGACGACGCCGGACCGGCCCCGGCGGTCCGAACGCCGTCAGGCGAGGCGCCAGTCCACCGGCGTCCCGCCCTGCTCCTCGAGCAGCGCGTTGACGCGGGAGAACGGGCGGGACCCGAAGAAGCCGCGGTACGCGGAGAGCGGGCTGGGGTGCGCGCTCTCGACGGTCGGGACGTCGCCCAGCCACGGCTTGAGCGACGCGGCGTCGCGGCCCCACAGGATCGCGACGAGCGGCCCTCCGCGGGCCACGAGCGCCTTGATCGCGGCCTCGGTGACCTGCTCCCACCCCTTGCCGCGGTGCGACGCCGGGGTGCCGGGCCGCACGGTGAGCACGCGGTTGAGCAGCATGACGCCCTGGTCGGCCCAGGGGCGCAGGTCGCCGTTCGACGGCGTCGGCACACCGACGTCCTCGGCGAGCTCGGAGTAGATGTTGACGAGCGACTTGGGCACGGGCCGCACCTGCGGCTGGACGGAGAACGACAGCCCCATGGGTGTCCGGGCGTGGGGTACGGGTCCTGCCCGACGACGAGCACGCGCACGTCGGCGAGGGGGCGTGAGAACGCGGCGAAGATGTGCGCACCGTCCGGCAGGTACGTGCGTCCCGCGGCGACCTCGGCGCGCAGGAAGTCGCCCATCGCGTGGATCTGCGGCTCGACGTCGGCCAGCGCGGCGGCCCAGTCGGGCGCCATGACCTGGTCGAGCGGCGGCCGCTCCTGCGTCGTCGTGCCGGGGCCGGTCGTCGTCGGGGTGTCCACGCCGCGACGCTAGCGCACCCCGCCCGCGAGTCGTCAGGGCCAAGGGCACGTTGCGATGGTCCTGGCCCGACAGGTCGCGGGATCGCGGCGCGCGGGGCGACGTCGTCGGGACCGGCGCGCGGACGCGCCATACTGGGACGCCATGAGCGAGATCCTGGTCCAGGAGGTCCAGCCGGACCCGGAGGCGTCGGGCACGACGGCGACCGAGTCGTCCGCGGCATCGGCCGCGACGTCGTCGGACGGCGACCTCTCCGACCGCGACCGCGAGATCCTCGCCTTCGAGCGGCAGTGGTGGAAGTACGCCGGGGCGAAGGAGCAGGCGGTGCGCGAGCTGTTCGGCCTGTCGGCGACGCGCTACTACCAGGTGCTGAACGCCCTCATCGACTCGCCGGCGGCGCTCGCCCACGACCCCATGCTCGTCAAGCGGCTGCGCCGGATGCGGTCCACGCGCCAGCGGGCTCGCTCCGCGCGGCGCCTCTCCGACGGTCAGGGCTGACGACGCGCCCGCGACCCGGGCGGACCGGCAGGCCAAGGGCTCGCTGAGAGCGGCCTGGACGGGCGGACGCCCGGAACGGCTACCCTGTCCGCCGTGAGCAAGAGCCATTACCCCTACCCGCCCGACGAGTTCGACGTCCGCGGGCCCGAGGGCACGCCGGTCGGTGTGCATCGTGAGCCGCGCAGCGGGTGGAGCTCGGTGTGGCCGTTCCTGCTGATCGTCGTCGTGTGCGGCGGGCTCGCGGTCGGCATCGTCTCCTTCCTGTCGGACGACGGCGACCCCGCGACGCCCCCTGCCGCCGAGCAGACCGCGGGCGCCGGCGCCGAGCCCGAGGCCTCCGCCTCCGCCGACGCCGAGGGTGAGGAGCCGCCGGCCGACGGCGAGGCGAGCGAGGACCCGGCCGACGAGGAGCCCGGCGACGACGCCTCCGACACGGCGACCGAGCTGCCCGGCGACCCGGCGGCCGCGAACCTCGAGGCGTCCGTCGTCGTCTACAACGACGGTGCGGGCCAGGGCCAGGCCGCGGCCGGTCAGGGCGTCCTCTCGAGCGACGGCGGGTTCGTCGACGTCGCGGCCACGGACGCGCCGGACACGCTGAAGGGCGTCTACGAGGAGACGACCGTCCTGTACGGCGCGGACCGCGCGGACACGGCCAGCGCCGTCGCCGAGGCGCTCGGCGTCGACCCGGCGAACGTGCAGGAGTCCGACGACGTCACGGCCAGCGAGCAGGCCGTCTGGGTGGTCCTCAAGTCGCCCGTGGGCTGACCGTCGTCGCACGTCAGGAATCTCGGATGCCGACATTCCGGACATCGGTGCTTCCCTTGCCGCGATCGCCGCTACTAGGCTCCCCCTCACCGTGGGGTGCCTGCCCTGCGGCCGAGTAGCACAAGGAGAGGTACATGGCCCAGGGCACCGTCAAGTGGTTCAACGCGGAGAAGGGGTTCGGGTTCATCACCCCGGCCGCAGGCGGGCAGGACCTGTTCGTCCACTACAGCGCCATCCAGACCGACGGGTACCGCACCCTGGACGAGGGCCAGGGCGTCGAGTTCGAGGTCGGCCAGGGGCAGAAGGGGCCGCAGGCCGAGCAGGTCCGCCCGCTCTGACCGCGCCGTAGGCCACGCCGTCGACCGTGACAGGCCGGCACCCAGGACGCAGGGACGCGTCCGGGGTGCCGGCCTTCGTCGTCCCCGGGTGGTGCACGCCCTCGGCGAACGTCTTGCACTCGCCACCCGAGAGTGCCAATAATGGCTTAGCACTCTCGGCCTGTGAGTGACAGCCGCCTCCCGGGGCGGCGTTCTCCTGGGCCGCGGGTGAAGCATTCGGGTCGTTCGGTGAGACCCTCCGCGTGCGCGTGACCTGAACGCCGCGGGGTGGGTCGTCCGTCGCGGGCGCCGGCCGGCCATCTCAGCCACCAGCGGAGGATCAGTCCCCATGGCCAAGATCATCGCGTTCGACGAGGAAGCTCGTCGGAGCATGGAGCGCGGGCTCAACCAGCTCGCCGACACCGTGAAGGTCACGCTCGGCCCCAAGGGCCGCAACGTCGTCCTGGACAAGAAGTGGGGCGCCCCCACGATCACCAACGACGGTGTCTCCATCGCCAAGGAGATCGACCTCGACGACCCGTACGAGAAGATCGGCGCGGAGCTCGTCAAGGAGGTCGCCAAGAAGACGGACGACGTCGCGGGTGACGGCACCACCACCGCCACCGTGCTCGCCCAGGCGCTCGTCAAGGAGGGCCTGCGGGTCGTCGCCGCCGGCGCCAACCCGATCGCCGTCAAGCGCGGCATCGAGAAGGCCGTCGAGGCCGTCACCGAGCAGCTGCTCAACGCCGCCGTCGACATCGAGACCAAGGAGCAGATCGCCGCCACCGCCGCGATCTCCGCCGGTGACCCCGCGATCGGCGAGCTCATCGCCGAGGCCCTCGACAAGGTGGGCAAGGAAGGCGTCATCACCGTCGAGGAGTCGAACACCTTCGGCCTCGAGCTCGAGCTCACCGAGGGCATGCGCTTCGACAAGGGCTTCCTCGCCCGCTACTTCGAGACGGACCCGGAGCGCCAGGAGGCCGTCCTCGAGGACCCGTACGTCCTGATCGTCGAGTCGAAGATCTCGAACGTCAAGGACATGCTGCCGGTGCTCGACCAGGTCATGAAGTCCGGCCGCTCGCTGCTGATCATCGCCGAGGACGTCGAGGGCGAGGCCCTGGCCACCCTCGTGCTGAACAAGATCCGCGGCACCTTCAAGTCCGTCGCCGTCAAGGCCCCGGGCTTCGGCGACCGCCGCAAGGCCATGCTGCAGGACATCGCGATCCTCACCGGCGGCCAGGTCATCACCGAGACGGTGGGCCTCAAGCTGGAGAACGCGACCCTCGACCTGCTGGGCCAGGCGCGCAAGGTCGTCGTGACCAAGGACGAGACCACGATCGTCGAGGGCTCGGGCGACGCCGAGCTCATCTCGGGCCGCGTCGCCCAGATCCGCTCCGAGATCGAGAAGTCGGACTCCGACTACGATCGCGAGAAGCTGCAGGAGCGCCTCGCCAAGCTGGCCGGCGGCGTCGCCGTCATCAAGGCCGGTGCGGCCACCGAGGTGGAGCTCAAGGAGCGCAAGCACCGCATCGAGGACGCCGTCCGCAACGCCAAGGCCGCGGTCGAGGAGGGCATCGTCGCCGGTGGTGGCGTGGCTCTCATCCAGGCGGGCGCCGCCGCGTTCCCGAAGCTGGAGCTCGAGGGTGACGAGGCGATCGGCGCGCAGATCGTCGCCGCGTCCGTCTCGGCCCCGCTGAAGCAGATCGCGATCAACGCCGGCCTCGAGGGCGGCGTCGTGGCGGAGAAGGTCAAGAACCTCCCCGCCGGCGAGGGCCTCAACGCCGCGACCGGCGTGTACGAGGACCTGCTGGCCGCGGGCGTCAACGACCCGGTCAAGGTCACGCGCTCCGCGCTGCAGAACGCCGCGTCGATCGCCGCGCTGTTCCTCACCACCGAGGCCGTCGTGGCCGACAAGCCGGAGCCGGCCTCGGCCGCGCCCGCCGGCGACGGTGGCATGGGCGGCATGGACTTCTGATCCGGAGTCCGGCCAGAGCCTGACGGTTCGACGACGGGCCCTCACCCTGCGGGGTGGGGGCCCGTCGTGCGTCCGGCGGTTGACACGGCGTCGTGGGTGCCCGGAGGATCCGGGTCGTGCACCGTGAACCTGGGGGCCGCTCATGATCGTCGCCCTGCACTCGGTCCTGCGGCCGGGCGCCGTCGACGACTACCGCGTCGAGCACGCCGCCATCCCCGCCGACCTCGACGCCGCGTTCGCCCGGGTGGGCATCCACGGGTGGACGATCTGGCGCTCGGGCGAGCGGCTCTTCCACGTCGTCGACTGCGACGACTTCGACGCCGCGATCGCCGCGCTCGACGACGACCCGGCCAACGTGGCCTGGCAGGCGTCGATCGGGCGCTGGGTCGAGGTGTTCCGCGATGCCGACGGCCAGGACGGGTTCGCGCCCCTGGCGCAGGTGTGGTCGCTCGCCGCCCAGCGCGCGGGGACCGCCGTGACGCCCGGACGCGGCTGAGGGCGCCCCGCACGACGCGGGACGCCCCCGTCCGGTTCAGCGGGCCGTGAAGAGCCGCGTGGCCTGGGCCTCGGCGTCCGCGTAGGTGCGCGACGCCGACGACAGGGCCGCCGTCACCGCGTCGAGCGCCGCCTCGACCTGGGTCTGCGTGGCCTGCCACTGACCCATGACTCCCGCGAACTGGGTGGCCGCGCCGCCGTGCCAGCTGGACTGCAGGTCCTGCAGGTGCCGCATCATCGCCCCCACCTCGGAGCGGATCGCCGCCACGGAACCGTTCACCGCCGCGCTCGCCTGCGCCACCCGCTCGCTGTCGACCTCGTACCGCACGTGTCCTCCTTCGTCGCCGTGCCCCCTGCGGGGTTGCCGACGACGACGTTACGGAGGGTGCGGCGCGCGCGGACGCCGTCGTCCACAGGCTGTGGAGAACCGGGCCGGGAGAGGGTCAGGAGGCCGGCTTCTCCTCGAGCAGGCGCCGCTCCTTGAGCAGCCGGTGCAGCTCGCCGTCGAGGTTCTGCCGGGCCGCCTCCTCCCACGCCGCACCCATCGGGCTGAAGTACAGCGACGGGCGCTGCAGCAGCTTGGTGAGCACGCGGACGCGGGCGTCGAGGTAGTCGGGCAGCGGGATGTGCGAGTACTCCGCCCGCACGTTCGCCATGTACGCCTTGTAGCGCTGCGGTTCGGCCGCCAGCATCGCGAGGTCGGCGTCGTTGAGCACCGCCGAGTCGACGTCGTCGGGCAGCGGCTTGTGCCGGTCGATCGAGTCGACGAGCCGCGCGGTGCGCTCCACCGCGGCGTCCGGCAGGCCCAGCTGGGTGAGCTGCGTGCGGGCGAGGTTGGCGCTCACCGTGGTCTGCTCGCCGCCCTGGTTCGCCTGGGCGACCTTGCGCGTCGCGTCGAACACCGCGCCGTGGTACCAGGCCGCGAGGCGCACCAGGTCGGGCTCGTGCGTCTCCTGGGACAGCTCGTCCACGCGGTGCAGGACGTCGGCCAGGTGGCGCAGGTTGTGGAAGTGCCGCTCCGGGGCGGACCACCGGTCGATGAGGTCCTCCCCGACGGAGCGGATCTCCGCGTCGTCGGCGGTCGCTCCCGCACCGTGACAGGTGCGGACGAACGCGGAGAGGAACCACTGGGGCGCGTCGGCGCTCATGACGCCCATCGCAATCAGACCTTCGGTCGTCGGACTCGGACTGTCCTCCTCCTCGTCAGACTACGACCGGGGGGCGACATCGCACCGCGGGCAGGGTGCCGGCCACGCCTGCTGGTCGGCATTCCGGTCAGGTGGAGGAGGACGACGCGCCATCGTAGCCGTCCGCCGACGGGAGAAGAACTCGCACCGTCATCCCGCCGCCGGGCGTCTCGCTCACCGACACGTGGCCCTGGTGCGCGCCGACGATCGCCGCGACGATCGCCATCCCCAGCCCGGAGCCGCCGGACTCCCGGTTCCGCGACGAGTCGGCGCGGTAGAAGCGCTCGAACACGCGGCTCGACTGCTCCGGCGTGATGCCCGGGCCGTGGTCGCGCACCTCGACGACGGCGCCGCCGTCTGGCGCCCGGCCCACCGCCAGCTCGGCCGGCGAGCCGGCCGGTGTGTGCCTCGCCACGTTCCCCACGAGGTTGGTCAGCACCTGGCGCAGGCGGTCACCGTCGCCGGTGACGACGACGCCGGACGGCGCGGGCGCGCCCGGGCCGAGCCCGGTCACCGTGACCTCGCGCGTCGGGTCGAGGGCGTGCAGGTCCTGGGCCGCGTCGCGGGCCATCGCCCCGAGGTCCACGGGCTCGTGGCGCATCGGCCGGCCCTCGTCGAGCCGGGCGAGCACCAGGAGGTCGTTGACCAGCGTGCTCATCCGGCGCGCCGAGTCCTCGATGCGCCCCATGGTGTCGTCCACCTTGGCGGGCGTGTCGAGCGCACCGAGCCGGTACAGCTCGCCGTAGCCCTTGACCGTCGCCAGCGGCGTGCGGAGCTCGTGGCTCGCGTCGGAGACGAACCGGCGCATGCGACGTTCCGACTCCTCCTGGGCGGAGAACGCGCGCTCGATCTGCGCCAGCATCGTGTTCAGCGACGCGGACAGCGAGCCCACCTCGGTCGACGTCGGGCGCTCGGGGACGCGCTGCGACAGGTCGCCCGCGGCGATCTCCGCCGCCGTCGCCTCGATCCGGCGCAGCGGTCGCAGCGACCGGTGCACCAGCAGGAAGGAGATCGCCCCGCCGAGGATGACGATGCCGAGCGCCGAGAACAGCAGCGAGCGCGTGAGGTAGGCGACCGTGTGCTGCACGTTCGCCAGGGGGTAGGCGACGTACGCGATCACCTGGTTCGTCGGGTCGGCGAGGGACGCGACCCGCCACTGCGTCGGCGTCGTGCCCCCCGACCCCTCGACGGTGAACGGCTCGCCGTGCCGGTCGTGGACCTCGCTGTACGTCTCGACCGGGATGTCCGGGGTGCCGTACTTCTCGATGTTGGGGGTCCAGCCGATCGGGTCGCTGCTGACCTCGCCGGTCGAGTCCCGGAAGATGACGACGTAGTCGGTGGGCGGGCCGGAGGTGGGGGACTCCGACTGCCGCAGGGTGAGGTTCGCGACCCCCTGGGCGGACTGCCGCAGCTGCTGGTCCACCTGGTCGACCAGGTACGTCGAGACGACGGTGCGCGTCACGACCGCCGCGAGGATGAGGCCGGCGGCCAGCACGAGCACCGTGATCACGACGAGGCGGGTGAGCAGCGGCAGCCGCTCCAGCCACGTCCAGCGCCCGGACCGGCCGGGCGGCGTCGCGGCGGGCGGGTCGGTCGTGGACCGCGGGTCGGCGGGAAGGGCCCGGCCGTCCGCCGTCGTGCCGGTCACCGGCGGGGTCGTCGCGTCCGCCGTCCCCGGCGCGCCCGGCGTGGGCGCGCTCATCGCGGCGCCTGGGGCGCCCGCAGCAGGTAGCCGACGCCGCGCTTGGTGTGGATGAGCGGCGGCAGCGTGAGGTCGTCGCCGTCGGGACCGGTGACGGTGAGGTTGTCGATCTTGCGGCGCAGGTACGAGATGTAGGACTCGACGATGTTCGCGTCGCCGCCCCAGTCGTACTGCCACACGTGGTCGAGGATCTGCGCCTTGGACAGCACGCGGCCGGCGTTGAGCATGAGGTAGCGCAGCAGCTTGAACTCGGTGGGGGACAGGTCGATCTCGACGCCGGCGCGGCGGACCTCGTGCGAGTCCTCGTCGAGCTCCAGGTCGCCGACGCGCAGGACGGCGTCGTCCTCGGGCTCGCCCGCGTGCGTCCGGCGGAGCACCGCGCGGATGCGCGCCACGACCTCCTCCAGGCTGAACGGCTTCGTGACGTAGTCGTCCCCGCCGACGGTGAGCCCCTGCACCTTGTCCTGCGTGTCGTCGCGGGCGGTGAGGAACAGCACGGGGGTGTGCCGGCCGGTGGAGCGCATGCGGCGGGTCACGGTGAAGCCGTCCATGTCGGGCAGCATCACGTCGAGCACGACGAGGTCGGGCTCGACGTCGCGGACGAGCTGCAGCGCCCCGTTCCCGTCACCGGCGGCGTGGACCTCGAACCCGGCGAAACGCAGGGACGTGGACAGCAGCTCGCGGATGTTGGGCTCGTCGTCCACGACGACGAGACGTGCCTCGGGTGCGCTCATGTCCTCAGTGTGCGACCGGGGTCTGAGCGTTGCCTGGGAAGGGGCTCGGACGGTGCTGGTGCCGTCAGGTCCAGCGCCAGACCTTCGCCGGGCGCCCGCGGCCACCGTGCGCCAGGCCGGCCTCCACGAGGCCGGGGAGCCGCGCCAGGTCGCGGTTCAGGTTGCCGCGGTGCACGCGACCCGTGAGCTGCTCCGTGATCGCGACGGCGTCGGTGGCGGTGAGCTCGGGCCCCGTCAGCGCGCGCGTGAGGCCCAGGTCGCGCCAGAGCATCCCGGCGACGAGCTCGCGGCTCGCCGCCAGGATCTGGTCGTGGTCGAACGCGAGGTGCGGGGCGTCGTCGACCGGGAACCACGGCCCGCCGGGCGCGGGCGCGCCGAAGGGGGACCACGCCGCCCACATGGCGACGGACAGGGACGGCCCGCGGGGGTCGCGGGTCGGCTCGTCGAACGTGCGCAGCTGGCCGAGCGCCCCCGGCGCCGTCGGCACGGCCACCTTGTCGAGGGCCCGGGCCGCGGCGTCCACGAGGCGCTCCCCGCTGTGCACGACGACCCCCGGGAGGGCGATCTCGCCGCGGTACGGGTCCTGCGGGCGCTCGGGGGCGGCGAAGAGGACGCGTCGCGCGGCCCGGTCGTAGGTCAGGGCGACCACGTCGACGGAGACGACGCTGAAGATGTCGGGCGGGGTCATGCTGATCATGCTGCCCTGCTCGCGGGCCCGTCCCCGACACGCGGCGAGCGGTCGGTGCGGCGCGGGCCGTCCGCCGTCAGGACGACGGGGGCCCCGACGGCGTCCTCGACGAGCCGGAGGACCGCGGCGGGGTCGTCGGGCAGCGGGGCGAGGTCGGGGAGGGCGCTCGCCGCCGCCGCGGTGAGCCGCTCGGCGCGGGCGAGGTCCGGGTGCGCGGCGAACGTGAGGGGCTGCCTGTCCCCGCCCCAGGAGCCGGCGACCTGGAGCGGGGTCCCCGCGGCCGCGGCGGCGGCGATCGCGTCGAGATGGCTGACGGCGACCCCGTCGACGCGCCCCGCGACCCGCGAGGCGTAGCGCAGGGCGGGCAGGTCGAGGTGCCCCGTGCGCCACCCGCCCTGGTAGCGGCCCTCCCGGTTGTCCGGCTCGGGCAGGACCAGGCCGGCGTCCTCGGTCGGCATGGGGCCCGCGCCGTGCCGCGTCGAGTAGGTCCGGGTCAGCCCGAGCACGAACGGGCGGTGGCCGGCGGCCTCGAGCTCGCGGACCAGGTGGCGGGGCGTCACCGTCGACCAGGTGGTGTGCGGGTGGAAGCCGTGCCACTCGTCGAGGAGCAGGCCCTGGCTGCCCTCGAAGAGCACCGTGCCGGCGCCGAGCGCGTCCCCGAGCCGGCGGTCGATGTCGTCGGTGATCTCGACGTCGCCGGCGATCGCGCACAGCAGCGACGCCATCTCCGACACGGACGGGTGCGCCACGTCCCCGTCGTCGACCGACTCGAGCAGGGGGGCGGCGTACCGGGCGAGCGCGTCGAGCGCGGCGACCGTGCGACGCCGGTCGCGCAGGGTCGCGAGCGTCGGGGCGGGCCCGGGCGGTGCGGCGGCCGGAGCGGTGAAGTTCCCGACGGCGTCGCCGGCCCGCGCGCGGGCGCGCACGGCGAGGTCGTAGGCCACGGTCTCGCCGATGCCGAGGCCCGTCGAGCCGTGCCGGCCCGCGCCGCGCGCGAGCTCCCGCGCCCGGTTCATGGCCGCGTGGACCGGCGTCGTGACGAGGCACCGGGCGTCGGCGACGACCAGGCCGAGGGGGTCGTGGACGCCCTGACCCTCGAGCGCGTGCGCCTCGGCCGCGAGCAGCACCGGGTCGACGAGCATCGGCGCGCGCAGCACGGTGCGCACGTCCAGGAAGGTGCCCGACCCGAACTGCCGGAACGTGTGGTGCCGGGCGCCGTGCCGGACGTTGTGGGCGGCCTGGCCGCCGCCGGACCACCGCACCACGGCCACGGCGTCGGGCGTGCCGGCCGCGAGGTGGTCGACCGTGGCTCCCTTCGACTCGTCGCCGTACCCGAGTCCCACGACGACGATCGCCTGCCGTGGTGCCGTGGTCAGCATCATGGGGTCCTCCCTAGAGGTCGGCGGGCAGGAGGCCGCCGGTGGCGGCGTCGCGGCCGGTCGTGGCGAGGCCGGCCAGGGCCTTGCCGACCGCGGCGGCCCCGGTCGACCCGATCGTGCCCAGGTCGGCCAGGCCCTCGTCGAGCGTGATGGCGTCCTCCATCATGCCGACCGTCAGCGCGATGAGGTCGCACACCGCGTCGGGGTCGTCGAGCTTGAGGAACCGCTCGCCGAGGAGGTCGCGCCAGTGCTCCTCGAGCCACGGGGCGTCGTAGTAGGCGGTGAGGTTCGGGACCACGAAGTAGACGTGGAACTTCTCCTCCAGCCGGCGGTACACCTCGCGCACGTCGAGGTCGCGGAACGCCCGGTCGCCGACGAACTTCCGGATCGAGCTCGCGAAGAGCCGGTCCTTGTTGGCCTCGTCCCCG
Source organism: Isoptericola sp. NPDC019571 (assembly GCF_044389385.1). Lineage (NCBI taxonomy): Bacteria > Bacillati > Actinomycetota > Actinomycetes > Micrococcales > Promicromonosporaceae > Isoptericola > Isoptericola sp. NPDC019571. The sequence goes on along the minus strand of NZ_JBIRXZ010000013.1, from coordinate 34,373 downwards.
ATGAGGAAGCAGTAGCCCTTGCGGCCGCGCCTCTCGAGCGAGTCCAGCCGGGCCCGCGTCGCGAGGAAGTGGGCGGCCAGGGCGTAGCCCTCCTTGCCGTCGCCGCCGCCCCCGCGCTCGAGGTAGATGTCCCGGAGCTGGGCGTCGATGCGGTTGTCCGACTCGAACTGCCCGACCTGGAGGGGCACGGCGTCGAACACGTCGTCCCCGATCGCGCCGACGAGGATCTGCGGGTCCTGTGCGTACCCGCCGCGCGTGAGGAGGCCGAGGAGGTCGGGCAGCCGCCGCTGGAGGGTCATGGGGACCTGCCCCATCGAGCCGGTGACGTCGAACAGGACCGCGATCGGGGTCGAGCGCGGGTGCTCGGCGCTGTCGCGGGCCTCGCGGGCCGTCGCGCCGAACGCGTCGAGGTCGGGGGCCGCGGTGCGCTGGTCGCGCGGCACGCCCCGCATCCTCGTGGTGTAGCCGAAGTCGTCCTGGCCGCGCGCCCTGCGCGCGGCCGCGGCGGCGGTGTAGGTGCTGGTGTCCCACTGTCCTGCGCCCATGAGGGGTTCCTTTCGTCGGGGCCGGTCGGCCCGTGGTCTACGCCGCGCCCGGGAGGGCGAACGGGCGGTATCGCCGCGCGCCGTACAGGTGGCGCAGCAGGAGGTCGTACTCGGTCCGACGGCGACCTGCGTGGAGCGACGCCGAGGCCCGGACCCAGGCGCGCTGGCGGGCCGCGTCGGGGCGGTCGTCGAGCAGCGCGTCGAACAGGGCGGCGAGCCCTGCGTCGGAGGTCGTCGCGCCCCAGCCCGTCAGGACGACGCCGTGCCGGGCCGGGTGCACGAGGACGGTGTCGACGTCCAGGGCCGCCGGCTCTCCCGCGAGGTCGAGGGCCAGGAGGACGCGGCGGGCCATCCACGCCCAGTCGCGGCCGTCGAGGCCGCCCGGGAAGGCCGTGCGGACCTCGCGCAGGGTGTGCAGCCCGTCGGGCAGCCGGGCCGCGACCCAGGCCCGGTCGGCCGTGGTGCCGCCGTCGACCGGGGTGGGGGCGAACGCGGCGGCGCCCGCCGTGGCGAGCGCCCGGGCCGCCGCCCGGAGCCGGTCGGTGCCCCGGTTCTCGGTGCGGCTGAGCATGACGCGGACCAGCGGGTCGTCGGTCGCGTACGTGCTGATCAGGTCGGCGCGGTGGAGGCGGTCGCGCAGCCGGTAGGTGTCGTGCCGGCCGACGACGTGCGGTGCCGCCGGGCCGGCCGTGCGCGCCGGGGCACCGAGCCGCCACTGCTCGTACAGGTCGTTGAGCCGCGCCGTCGCCCGCTGCGCGACGTCGGGGGCGACGCCGTGGCCGACCGCCACGTCGGGGTGGACGAGGGCGACGAGGCGGCGGTAGGTCCGGCGGGCCCGGCGCGCGGCGGTGGCCTCCGCCGGTGCGCCGGCGAACAGGTCCGCCGCCGTCCGCGCGGCGGTGATGTCGGCGACGGCCTGGGCCGGGGTTCCTGCGTCCATGTTTTTACTCTAGACGAGTAATAAGACTCGCTGCAAGGGGTGGCGCCGTTCTCCGCGTCGCGGTGTCGGCGGTGGGGCCCATGATGAGCGGGTGCGGATCACGGGGGAGCAGCGCCGGCGGCGCCTGGTCGGACGACAGCTGGCGCTGGGCGTGGGCCGGCCCGGGTCACCGGCGGTGACGACGCCGGAGGACGTCACGCGGAGGTTGGTCGCGCTGCACGCGACGGACGCGCCGAGCGTGCACCTCGCGGTCCTCGCGCGGGTGCCCGGGCTCGGACTCGACGACGTGCGCGACGCTCTCTTCGAGCGGCGCAGCCTCGTCAAGGTGCTGGGCATGCGGCGCACGATGTTCGTCGTGCCGCGCGACCTGGTGCCGGTGGTGCACGCGGCGGCGTCGGCCCCGGTCGCGTCGCGGCTGCGGGCGCGGCTGCTCAAGGAGCTCGCGACGCTGCCCACGGACCCGGCCGTCGACGACCCCGAGGCGCTGGTCGCGGCCGCCGAGGCGCAGGTGCACGCCGCCCTCGCCGCCGGTCCGCTCGACGGCGCCGAGCTCTCGAGGGCGGCGCCGCTCCTGCGCACCGCCTTCCTGCCCACCACGGACAAGGCGTGGGACGTGCGCCGCACCATGACGTCGCCGCTGCTGTCCCTGCTGTCGGCCGAGGGCTCCGTGGTGCGCGGCGAGCCGCGCGGGGCGTGGTCGTCGCCGCGGCACGTGTGGTCGCCGATGACCGACTGGTTCCCCGACGGGATCCCCGCGATGGACGAGGAGGCGGCCCGGGTGGAGCTCGCCCGGGCGTGGCTCGAGGTGTTCGGGCCCGCCACCGTGGCGGACCTCAAGTGGTGGACCGGCTGGAACCTCGGGCAGGCGCGCCGCGCCGTCGCCGCCCTCGACGTGCGCGAGGTCGAGGTGGAGGTCGGCCCGCCGGGAGAGGACGCCGTCGTCGCCGACGGCGTCATGCTGCGCGACACCGACCTGGACGCCGACCTCGACCCCGCGCTGGACGACGTCGTGGACGGTCACGCCGCGCTGCTGCCCACCCTCGACCCCACCACCATGGGCTGGACCGCCCGCGACTGGTACCTGGGCCCGCACCGCGAGCGGATCTTCGACAGCGCCGGCAACGCGGGCGCGACGGTGTGGTGGCAGGGGCGGATCGTCGGGCTGTGGATCGTGCGACCGGGCGGCGACGTCGCCTGGCGCCTGCTCGAGGACGTCGGGGCGGACGGCGAGGCCGCCGTCGCCGCCGAGGCGGAGCGGCTGCGCGCCGTCCTGGGCGGGAGCACGTTCACCCCCGGCTACACGACCCCGCTGTACCGGGAGCTGCTCGCCGCCGACTGAGCCGGCCCACGACGCGTCAGAGGTAGCGCAGCGGGTCGAACTCGTCGAGCGGGATGATCCGCACGCGCGGCAGCGGGGCGGTGAACGCGTCGGCGTCGCCCTCGAGGTCGAACATCTGCAGCCCGCGCTCGGAGAGCTGCGCGAACTGCCCGTTGACGAACTCGCGGAACGCCAGCAGCCCCACGCGACGGTCGTCGTCGAGCAGCGCCTCGATCTGCGGCAGGAAGTCGCCGTCGTGGCTCGCGAGCAGGACGTCGCCGTCCCGGTCCGCCAGCGCCTCCAGCGTGCGCTGGATACCGACGTCGACGACCTTCTCCGTGCCGGACGACGCCAGCGGGATCGGCTTGTAGCCCATCGCGAGCAGCGCCTGCACGAACGCCATCGGCATCTGCCCGCTGCTGGCGTTGAGGAAGAACAGCGGGACGACGTCCTGGTCCCACAGCTTCTGCGCGAACGTCGAGATGCGGTCCCAGCGGGGACGCTCCTCGGGGTTCGGCCTCCGGTTCAGCACGTTCATGCCCAGCGTGGCGTCGATGTTCTCGCCGTCCACCAGGAGATAGGTGCGGCGGCCCGCGGGCTCGGCGGGGGTGGACGCGCTCGCAGGGGCCGGCGCGGAGAAGGCGGGAGACATGCCTCTCAGAGTATCCGTGTCGGCCGCCGGGGCGGTGCGCGGCCCGGCGAGGCAGCCTGGGAACTACCTCGCCGGGACTCGTACCACCTGGCCGGACTCGTCCTCCCTCGCGGGTCAGGCCGGGTCGGACGGGGAGATCTGCGGCGCCGGCGCGTTGCCGGCCTTGAGGGCCGCGAGCCGGGCCTCGAGCTCGATGTCCGCGTCGGAGGCCTCCAGCTCCGCGAACTGGGAGTCGAGGGACGCCGCGGCGACCTCCGCCTGGCCCATCGCCATGGCCTCCTCGCGGCGCACGGTCTCCTCGTAGCGGGCCAGCTCGCTGGTCGGGTCGAGCACGTTGATGGAGCTGATCGCGCCCTGCACGGTCTGCTGCGCCTGGGCGGCCTTCTGACGGGCGACGAGCTGGTCGCGCTTGGACTTCAGCTCGCCCAGCTTGTCCTTCATCGCGGCGAGGCCCGTCTTGAGCTTCTCGACCGTGACGCGCTGCTGCTCGATCATCGGCTGCGCCGTCTTGACCTCGGACTCGGCGTCGAGCTGCTTGCGCAGCGCCACCTTGGCCAGGCTGTCGAACTTGTCGGCGTCGGCGGTGTTGCCGGCGGTCCGGTACTCGTCGGCCTTGCGCGACGCGGCGAGCGCCTTGGTGCCCCACTCGCTGGCGGCCTGGACGTCCTCGTTGTAGTCCTGCTCGGCGAGACGCAGGTTGCCGATGGTCTGGGCGATGGCCTGCTCAGCCTCGGCGATGTTGTTCGTGTAGTCGCGGACGAGCTGGTCCAGCATCTTCTGCGGGTCCTCGGCGCGGTCGAGCAGCGCGTTGATGTTCGCCTTCGCGAGCTGGCTGATGCGCCCGAGGATGCTCTGCTTCTGCGTCATGGTCGTGCTTCCTTCCGTCGCCCTGCTGAGATGGTGTGCCGTCGTCGTGTGCCTGCCAGAACGTGCGCCGTGCCGGACCGGTTCCGGCCCGGGCCACGGGGGTCAGAAGCGGCCGCCGCGCGACCTCCCGCCGCGCCCGCCGGCACTGCTGCGCCGGCCGCCGCCGAAGCCGCCGCCGCCCCGGCCGCCGCCGAACCCCCCGTTGCCGCCCCGGCGCCGGCCGCCGCCGTACCCTCCGCCGAACCCGCCGCTGATGCCGCCGCCGGACCCGCGCAGCACGGAGTCGAGCAGGATCCCGCCCAGCACCATGCCGCCGACGTTCGGCCCGCCCTGCCCGCCCTGGTTCGCGCCCCACGACGAGGTGTCCTGCTCCGCGAGCTGCGTCGCCTGCTGCGCGTACCGATCGGCCCGCTGGGCGCGCTCGAGGGCCGCCGTCGGGTCCTGCGACTGGAGCGCCTGGGCCTCGGCGACGAGCCGCGCCGCCTCGGCCAGACGGGTCCGGGCCTCGGGCCCGACGGCACCACGACGCGTCGCGACGTAGTCCTGCGTGGCACGCACCTGCGAGTCCACGCGACCGAGCGTGTCGCGCAGGAAGGCGCGGGCGCGCGCGTCCGCCTCCGCCTTCTCGCGGGCCGGGGCGAGGGCGGCGTCCAGCGCGGCCTCGGCCGCGGTGAGCCGGCGCAGCGCGGCGAGCGGGTCGCCGCCCGAGCGCGCGTCGCGCGCCTGGGTCATCGCGGCCTCGGCCTCGGCGAGCGCCGCGGCCACGGCCGCCCGGTCCGCCTGGCCGTCGGCCGCGCCGCCGGCGGGCGCGAGGCGGGCGGCGTCGGTCACGTCCTGGCCGATCGACGCGAGGCCCTTGTCCAGGTCGGCGCCGGCGGTGGCGAGCTGCGCACCCGCCTGGTCGACGGCGTCGAGCAGCGTCGCGGCCTGGCCGAGCGCGTTCTGCGCCGCCCGCAGGTGCGCGACGGCGGCGGAGCGGGTGCGGCCGGTGAGCGCGGCGCGGCCCGACGCGACGGCGTCGCGGGCGTGCGCCACGAGAGCGGTCGCCTGGTCCGGGTTGCCGCGGACCGACGCCAGCGCCGACGTCGGGTACGACGCCGCGAGCCCGTCGAGCGTCTCGCGCGCCACGGGCACGCGCGCCTCGATCTCGCCGGCGCGCTGCTCGGCCTCGTCCAGCAGCTCCGGGGCGCGCTGCTGGAGGGAGCGCAGCTCGTCGAAGGCGTCCGTCTGCGCGTCCAGCGACGCGCCCGCGTGCTCGGTCAGCTCGAGGATGCCGGCGAGCAGCTGGCGGCGGCGCGGCTCGCTGTCCGGCACGTCGTCGTCGAGCTCCTGGCGCAGATGGAAGGCCTGCGCGACGTCGGCCTTCGCGGCCTCCAGAGCCGCGGAGAAGTCCTGCGTGGCCTCGAGCCCGAACTCGGCCTGCGCGAAGCCGAGCTCCTGCTCGGACGTGCGGACCGCGTCGTCGATCTCGACGAGAGCAGCGCCCACCCGACGCTCGAGCTCCTCCGTCGGCACGGCCGACACGTCGCCCGGCCCCGCCGGGGCGGTGGCGACCTGGTTCTTGCGGCGCGACCGGACCCAGAGCCAGCCTCCGACCCCGCCGGCCACGACGAGGCCGCCCACCGCGGCCGCCACGCCCCAGCCGCCGCCGGACGACGTCGTGCCGCCGGTGCGGATCGTGTCCGCGGCGGCGATCGCGGCGCCGGCCCAGTCGTCGTCGCGCAGGTGGTCCTCGGCGACCTGCTCCACCTGGTCGAGCTGCGCGTCCGAGAGACCGTTGTTGGTGTCCACCGACAGCCCGTACGCGCGGCCCTCGGTGGCGACGGCGAGCAGCAGGTCGTTCACCCCGAGGCCCGCGTCCGTCGCGGTGCGGTTCGCCCAGTCGCGGCCGTCCGTGCCGTCGAACGACTCCACGTAGACGACGAACAGCTGGTACGGCGTCTCGTCCGCGAGCTGGTCGAGCGAGGTCTGCACCCGCGCCTCGTCGCCGTCGTCGAGCACCCCCGACTGGTCGGTGATCTCGCTGTCGAGCTGGGTCAGGGGAGGGACGGCGGAGGCGCTGGGCGCGAGGACGGCGGCGCCGGCGAGGGCCAGCAGCAGGGCCAGCACGCACGCACCGGCGGCCGCTGCGGCGCGGCGCGGCGCAGCGGGGACGACACGGGGATTCACGACCCGATCGTGTCGCGCGCGGGCATCCGACGCAATTGCGGCACCGACGGCGGGCGGACGCCCGCACGCCGAGTCGTCCCTGGCTACCTCGCGGCGTCGGGAGCCTCGAGGTCCTCCGCGTCGACGATGCGGTACGCGTACCCCTGCTCGGCGAGGAACCGCTGCCGGTGGGCGGCGAAGTCCTGGTCCACGGTGTCGCGGGCGACGACGGCGTAGAAGTGCGCCGTCCGGCCGTCGGCCTTGGGCCGCATGACACGCCCCAGCCGCTGCGCCTCCTCCTGGCGCGACCCGAACGACCCGGACACCTGGATCGCGACCGACGCCTCCGGCAGGTCGATGGAGAAGTTCGCGACCTTCGACACCACGAGCCGGCTGATCTCGCCCTCCCGGAAGGCGGCGAACAGCTTCTGCCGCTCGCGGACCGTCGTCGCGCCGGTGATGAGCGGCGCGTCGAGGTGCGCGCTGAGCTCCTCGAGCTGGTCCAGGTACTGGCCGATGACGAGCACCTGGTCGTCCGGGTGCTGCGCCACGATCCGCTCCACGACGCGGTTCTTGCCCGGCGCGCACGCGGCGAGGCGGTACTTGTCCTCCGGCTCGGCCGTCGCGTACACCATCCGCTCGTGCTCGGGCAGCGTGAGACGCACCTCGACGCAGTCGGCGGGCGCGATGTACCCCTGCGCCTCGATGTCCTTCCACGGGGCGTCGTAGCGCTTGGGCCCGATGAGGCTGAACACCTCGTCCTCACGGCCGTCCTCGCGCACCAGCGTGGCGGTGAGGCCGAGGCGGCGGCGCGCCTGCAGGTCCGCCGTCATGCGGAAGATCGGCGCGGGCAGCAGGTGCACCTCGTCGTAGAGGATGAGGCCCCAGTCGCGGGCGTCGAGCAGCTCGAGATGGCTGTACACGCCCTTCCGCTTGGTCGTGAGCACCTGGTAGGTCGCGATCGTGACGGGCTTGATCTCCTTGCGGGAGCCCGAGTACTCGCCGATCTCGTCCTCGGTGAGGGTGGTGCGGCGCACCAGCTCGTCGCGCCACTGCCGGGCGCTGACGGTGTTGGTCACGAGGATGAGCGTCGTGGTGCCGGACTTCGCCATCGCGCCCGCGCCGACGATCGTCTTGCCGGCGCCGCAGGGCAGCACGACGACGCCGGAGCCGCCGTGCCAGAAGCCGTCCACCGCCTGCGCCTGGTAGGGGCGCATCTCCCAGGCCTTCGGCTCCTCGTGCGGGGTGCGCGGGTGGGTGGGGGAGGCGAGCGCGATCTCGTGCTTCTCGCCGTCGACGTACCCGGCCAGGTCCTCCGCGGGCCAGCCCAGCTTCACCAGGACCTGCTTGAGGTGGCCGCGCTCGGAGGGGTGCACGACGACGGTCTCGTCGTCGATGCGGTCGCCCACCAGGCCGGCGGTGCGCCTGGACTTGAGCACCTCGGCGAGCACCGCGCGGTCGCTGGCCTCGAGGACCAGCCCGTGCGTGGGGTGGGTGGCGAGCGTCAGCCGCCCGTACCTCCCCATCGTCTCCGCGACGTCGATGAGCAGCGCGTGCGGCACCGGGTAGCGCGAGTACTCGATGAGGGTGTTCACGACCTGCTCCGCGTCGTGCCCCGCGGCGCGCGCGTTCCACAGTCCCAGGCTGGTGAGCCGGTACGTGTGCACGTGCTCCGGCGCGCGCTCCAGCTCCGCGAACGGCGCGATGGCGCGGCGCGCGTCGTCGGCGCGCGGGTGGTCCACCTCCAGCAGGATGGACTTGTCGCTCTGCACGATGAGCGGGCCGTCGGTCATGCGGCTCCTTCCGGGGGGGATCGGGGGGATCCAGGGTCTCAACGCCGTGGGCGGGCGCGCTTGTTCCGTGCGGCCGTCGGGCGAGGTCAGCCGTCCACCGGCTCCACGCCGGCGATGCGGTGCACGGCGACGGTGAGCTCCGCCTCGCGCGCCGGGTCCAGCGCGCGCAGCCGGCCGCCGTCGAGCCGCAGCGGCTTGAGCGCGCGCCGCTCCATCGTGCCCGACGCGCCCACCATCTCGATCCACACGACGCGTCCGTCGCGCAGCGCGTCGTGCAGGGTGGCGAGCGCGTCGCCGGGCTCGGTGGTGCGGGGTCGGCCGCTCGTCGCGGCGCCCCGGCCGCCGTTCGCGGGCTCCCGCGGGGTCGCGGCGCCGCCTCCCGACGGCGTCCCCGCCGCGCGGTGCGTGGCGGCCAGCCGGTCCACCGCCGTCTCGTCGCCGGCGTCGGCGGCACGCAGGCGGGCGACGAGGTGAGCGCGGGCGTCGTCCGACGTCGCCTCCGGCTCGGCGGCGGGGCCGCGGCGCGGGTCGCGCGGGGTGCGGTCCGGGCGCGGCGGGCGGCGCAGGCGCGCGCTGAGCACGTGGCCGTCGGGGCCCTCGACGGCGGACAGCAGGCCGCGGGCGCGCAGCGCGTCGTGCAGCTCGGCGGCGGGGACGGCCGCGGCCAGGACCGTCGGGGCGAGGCGCACCAGGCCCAGGTGCGCGAGCCGAGGGTCCGCCGCGAGCCCGGCGAGGACCGTCGGGTCGGCTGCGCGCACGTACGACCCGGCCGCCCCCACCCGCAGCGACTCGTGCCGCCGCGCCGTGTCCCGCACCAGGTACTCCAGCGGCTGCGGCACGGGCACCCGCGAGCGGTGCGCCAGCGCGTCGAGCAGCTCGTCCGCCGTCGTGCCGTGGTCCAGCGCGCGCGTCACCGACGACGGCGAGAAGCGCACCGTCGTCGCCGCCCCGCGCGACTCGACGTCGGCCGACCGCTCCAGCAGGAGGGCCAGGGCCTGCGACGGCCGGCCCGGCACGATGCCGGTGAGGTCGCCCTGCAGCAGCACCTCGTCCACCTCCGGAGGCAGCGCCGCGCGCAGCGCCCCCTCGAGGCCGTCGTCAGACGCGCGGTCCGCCCCGGCGGGCCGTGCGTCCGACAGGTGGGCGAGGAGGGCGGAGCCCGGGCCGGACAGCGCCCCCGCACCGGTCGCGCCGAGCAGCGCGGCCTCCGTCAGCAGGCCGGCGACCGCCTGCTCCGGCGGCACGGTGCGCGGCGCGTGCCAGCGCAGCACCGTCATGACGGCGTCGACGTCGAGCGCCGTGCCGGGCCGCGCGGCCAGGACCTGGAGCACCTGACGGCGCAGCCGCGGGACCCAGCCGCGGTGCAGGTCGGGGGACAGCGGCGCCCGCAGGCTGCCCTTCTCGTCGCGCGAGCCCACCAGCCACGGCGTGCGCCGCGAGCCCGCCCACGCCGCGGCGAGCAGCGCCCAGCGCTCGGCGTCGTCCATCACCTCCCAGCGGTCGGCGACGGTCGTGGGCCGGTACGACGGCGGCGCCTCGCCGTCGTCGGCCACCACGCCCGCGGCGGCGGCCACCTCGACGACGAACGCCGTGTCCGCCTCGTCCGCGCCGAGGGCCTGGGCCGTGCGGCGCAGGTCGCGCACGCCGAGGCCGCCGCTGCGCAGCACCGCCGGGGCCGTGTCGTCCCACGCGGCGACCAGGAGGTCCACCCGGCGCACCAGCTCCAGCGCGGCGCTCGCGGCCTCGGCGTCGACGGCGGGCTCCGGCACGGTGCGCCCGTCCGGCCGGGGCGGCGCGAGCTCGGGGGAACGGTGCGTGCGCCCGCCGCGCAGCGCCAGCCCGACGTCGCGCGGCAGCGTCACGTGCCGGGCGTCCGTGCGCAGCAGCAGCCGCGCGTCGACCAGGGCGTCCACCGCGGCCCGCGCCGGCGTGCCCGGCGCCGGGACGAGGCCGATCGGTGGGCCCCAGGTCAGCGCGTCCAGCACCTCGCGCCCGCCGCGGGGCAGGTCGGGGAGGGTGACGTCGCGCGCGTCCCCGTCCGCCGGGGCCCCGGGTCCCCCGACCGCCGGGCGTCGGCGCTCGTCGGGGCGGGCCGGGCCGAGGCCGGCGGGGTGCGGGCCGAGGACGTCGTCCAGCCCGGGTGCAGGGCGCAGGTCCGGGCGCCCGGGCTCGCCCGCGTCCCAGAGGAGCGCCGCGGTCAGCGCGTCGGCGAGCGAACGCTCGACGGTGGATCCGTCGTCGGGTCCTCGGTGACCGTTCCGGGCGGTCGCGGCGTCGTCCGCGCCGACCGCGCGCCGCACGTCGTCGGGGGTCACCGGGCCGTTCCCGGCGAGCGCGACCACCGCCTCCAGCGCCTGCAGGGTGCGCGCGTCCGCGTGCGCCAGCGCCCGCTCGAGGGCCGTGCGGCTGGACGCGCGGGCCGCCAGGGAGCGCAGCGTGGACGGCGACGGGGTGGCCAGGTCCGGCCGCGCGCGCAGCAGCGCGAGCAGCTCGGCGTCGTCGCGTGCGCGGATCGCCTCGGTGAAGGTACGGGGCGCGTCCGTGGTGCCGGCGCCGTCCGCGACGTCGGCCTCCGCCGTGCCCCGGGGCGACGTGCTGGCCATCTGATCGATGCTACGCGCCGCCACCTCGCTGCCGAACAGGTAGTCGTGCACCGAGTTCGGCGTCAGGACGTGCGCAGGTGCATGGTCGGCGAGAGATCAGAGTCCCGCGGTGCGGCGGCAGACCTCGTCCCACGGGGTGGACTCGAGGCCCCAGCGGTCCCGGGCGGCGGAGTCGTCGAGGACGTACGGGCGCTCCCACTGGTAGACGAGCTGGCGCACCTCGCGCATGAAGGGGGAGACGGCGGCGACGGCGGCGAGCGCCGGCCCGCGCAGCGAGCGGGGGAGGACGGGCGGGTGCCCGGCGGCGGCGAGCACGTCGGTCAGGGCCTGCGCCTGGGTGCGCGGCGCGTTGCTCGGCACGTGCCAGGTGCGGCCGTGCGCGCCCGGGTCCTCGGCTGCCGCGACGAGCGTGCGCGCGACGTCGCCCACGTCCGTGAACGTGTGCGGCAGGTCCGTGCGGCCCATCATCGTGACGCGCTTCCCGGCCAGCGCGGCCGGGAGGACGCGCGAGACGTGCCCGTTGCCGCCGACGCCGGGGCCCATGTAGTCGGACGCGCGGACCTCGACGGTGCCGCGCAGCCGGCCCTCCTCGAACGCGCGGCGGGCGTCGGCCCACATCCGGGTACGCAGGACGCCCTTGTGGTCGGTGGCGGCGTCGGGCAGGTCCTCGGTCATCGGCCCGTCGACCGGGCCGTACGGGTAGAGGTTGCCCGTGATCGCGTAGACGGCGCCCGAGCGTTCGGCGGCGGTGAGGAACGAGGCCGCGAGCGGCGGCCAGGCGCGCTCCCACTGCGTGTAGTCGCCGGGGTTGGCGCAGTTGTACAGGACGTCGGCGCAGTCGGCCGCGCGGCTCAGGGCGTCGGCGTCGGAGGCGTCGAGGGCGGCGTGCGCGACGCCGGCGACCCCGGTGTCGCGGCCGGTGCGGGTGACGACGGTGACGTCGGAGCCGCGCTCGGCGAGCAGGACGGCGACGTGCCGACCCACGGGCCCGGCGCCGACGATCAGGTGACGGTCGGTCATGACCGGTGCTCCAATCCGAGAGCGGTGCTCTCTGTCGGGACGAGCATGGCACTGCCGACACCTCCTGGCAAGAGCGATGCTCTTGTTTGTGGCCGCTGCTCTCGCGTGCCAGGCTGAGGCGCATGGCCGACGCCCCCCGCACCGCACGCGCCCTCGCCCGCGAGGCGCTCACCCGCGAGATCCGCAGCGCCGCCCGCGCCCGCCTCGCGACCGACGGCCCGGCCGCCCTGTCCCTGCGCGCCGTCGCGCGCGACGTCGGGATGGTCTCCTCCGCCGTCTACCGCTACTTCCCCAGCCGCGACGCGCTGCTCACCGCCCTGATCGTCGAGTGCTACGACGAGCTCGGCGCCGCCGTCGAGGACGCCGACGCCGCCGTGGCCGACCGCGACGCCGCCGCCGCCCGCTGGCTCGCCGCCTGCCGCGCGCTGCGGGCGTGGGCCGTGGCGCACCCCGCGGAGCTCGGGCTGCTGTACGGCACGCCGGTGCCCGGGTACGCCGCGCCGCGCGACACCGTCGACCCCGCCACCCGCGTCGTCCGCGTGCTGGTGACGGTCGTGGCGAGCGCCCACGCGGCCGGCGCGACCCCGTCGCCCGCCCCGGACGGCACCCCCGACGCGACCGCCGTCGTGGACCCGGCGCGGCAGTTCGTCGCCGCGCGCGGCATCGTCGAGGACGCGCCCACCGAGCTGGTCGTCCGCACGCTCATGGCCTGGACCACGCTGTTCGGCACCGTGTCGTTCGAGATCTTCGGGCACCTCGTCGGCTCCGTCACCGACCCGGAGGCGTGGTTCGACGCCGTCGCCCTCCGCCTGGCCGCCGACCTCGGCATCCGCTGAGGACCCGGGGCCCGGGCCGCGGACCCGGACCGATGCGGCACCCTGCCGCACCGGCCGGTAGCCTGAGCGTCTGGCCGTGTGCCGGGCGCTCGCCCGTGCACCGGCCGGATCCGGCTCCGCGCACCGGCGCGGGGCCGTAGTCGACGACGAGCACGAAGAGGTTCAGGTGCCCACCGGCAAGGTCAAGTGGTACGACGCGGAGCGCGGGTTCGGCTTCATCGCCAGCGAGGACGGTGGGGAGATCTTCCTGCACGCGTCCGCGCTGCCCTCGGACGTCGAGAGCGTCAAGCCCGGCGCCCGCGTCGAGTTCGGTGTGGCCGACGGCCGCCGCGGCCCGTCCGCGCTGTCCGTGAAGCTCCTGGACCCGGCGCCGTCCGTGGCCAAGGCCAAGCGCAAGGCGCCGTCCGAGATGGCCGGCATCGTCGAGGACCTCATCAAGGTGCTCGACCGCGTGGGCGACCAGCTGAAGCGGGGGAAGTACCCGGACGCCGCGGCGGGCAAGCGCGTCGCCACGCTGCTGCGCGCCGTCGCCGACGACCTCGACTCCTGACGCTCCGGCCGACGACCACGCCCGAGACGAGGGCCCGAGACGAGGACATGACGAGCACGAAGAGGACGACGACATGGTGACCGCTGCCGCTGACGCCCCCGCACGCACGACGCGGGTCAGCTCCCGCGCGCGCAAGGACGCCGTGCTGCTGGGCGCGGTCGACCTGGCGCGCGAGGCCGCGCAGGAGGGCGCGACGTCGCCGTCGGACGTCGGCGAGCACCTGGGCACGGTCGCCGAGGGCGAGCGCCTCATGTCGCACCGGTTCGCCGCGACCATGCCGGGCTACCGGGGCTGGCACTGGACGGTGACGCTGGCGCGCGTGCCGCGCGGCAAGGTCGCCACCGTGTGCGAGGTGGAGCTGCTGCCCGGCGACGACGCCCTGCTCGCCCCGGCCTGGCTCCCGTGGTCGGAGCGGCTGCGCCCGGGCGACGTCGGCCCCGGCGACACGCTGCCGTTCAAGGCCGACGACCCGCGCCTCGAGCCCGGCTGGAAGGCCACCGGCGACGAGGAGCTCGACTCCGTCGCGATCGACGAGCTCGCCCTCGCGCGCGAGCGCGTGCTGTCCCCGCAGGGTCGCGACGAGGCCGCCGAGCGCTGGTACCGCGGATCGCGCGGCCCGACGGCGCCGGGTGCGGTCGCCTCGCCGGCGGAGTGCACGACGTGCGGCTTCCTCGTGCCGCTGCAGGGCCCGCTCGGCCAGCTCTTCGGCGTCTGCGCCAACGCGTGGTCGCCCGACGACGGCAAGGTCGTGTCGCTGGACCACGGCTGCGGCGCGCACTCGGAGACCGACGCCCCGCACCCGCCGAGCGACTGGCCGGCCGACGCGCCGCTCATCGACGAGCTCCGGGTGGAGGCCGTGACGGTCGGGCGGCGCACGCCCCGGGCGTCCGCCGCCGGCGAGGCCGAGGGCGCGGACGAGACCGCCGGCACGACCGACGCCGCGGAGGCGGACGCCGCTCCCGAGCGCCCCGACGCCGAGTGACGGGCGACGTCTTCGGGACCGTCGCGCTGCGGCACGCGGTCACGGAGGCGTGGCTCGGGTCGGGCACGCGCTTCCGGGAGGACGCGAACGCGGAGGAGGACCACGCGCGGGGCTACTACCGCGGCCGCGTGGTGACCGAGCTCGCGCAGAACGCCGCGGACGCGGCCGCGCGGGAGGGTCTCCCCGGGCGGCTGCTGCTGCGCCTCACCGAGCTCGCCGACGACCCGCGGGGCGTCGCCGTCCTCGCCGCCGCCAACACCGGCGCCCCGCTGACCGCGGACGGCGTCGCGTCGCTCGCGTCGCTGCGCGCGTCGGCGAAGTCGGCCCCGTCGGTCGAGCCCGCCCAGGCCCCGACGGTGACCTCCGCGGAGGTGGGCCGCTTCGGCGTCGGCTTCGCGGCGGTGCGCGCGGTCTCCGACGAGGCCACGGTGCGCTCCACCTCCGGCGGTGTGCGGTTCTCCCTGGTGGCGACGCGCGAGCTGCTCGACGACGTCGCCCCGCAGGGCTCGGCCCTGCGCGACGCCGTCGCCGGGCGCGGCGAGGACCTGCCGGTGCTGCGCCTGCCGTTCCCGGCGCCGGCCCTGGGTGACGCGCCCGACGGGGCCGACGACGAGTGGGGCGGGTTCGCCACCGTCGTCGAGCTGGTGCTGCGCGACGACGCCGCGGTCGCGTCCGTGCGCGCCCAGCTCGACGCCGTCGACGACGCGCTGCTGCTGGCGCTGGCCGCCCTCGCCTCGGTCACCGTCGAGCGCTGTGAGCGGGCGGTTGGCCCCGATTCGGGCCCGGAACAGGGCCAGACGCCCGCTCACAGCGACGGCGGGGACGGGGCGACGACGTCGCGGGTGCTTGCCGACGTCGACGACCGGTGGGAGGTGCTGCGCCGGTCGGGAGAGGTGCCCGACGACGAGACGGCGGACCTGCCGCTCGAGCAGCGGCGCCCGCGCTGGTCCGTCGCGTGGGCGGTGCGACGGGACGACGCCGGCACGTTCGGTGACGGCGTGGAGGCGGACGCCGGCGCCGTGCTGCACGCGCCCACCCCGACGGACGTGCCGCTCACGTTCCCGGCGCTGCTGGTCGCGTCCTTCCCGGTGGACCCGGGACGCCGGCGCGTGCTCCCGGGGCCGTTGACCGACCGCCTCACGGCCGAGGCCGGGCGCGCGTACGCCGACCTGCTGGCCCGCCTGGCGCCCGAGCGGGGCGCGGACGTGCTCGACCTCGTGCCCGGCGGGATGCCGGCCGGCGACCTCGACGCCGCCGTCCGCGACGCCGCCCTCGACGCGCTGCGGTCGGCGCCCCTGCTCCCGGCGCCCCCCGACACGACGTCGCCCACCGAGGAGACGGGGCCCGTCGCGGCCCGGGTCGCCCCCGCCGACGCGACGGTGCTCGTGGGTGCGGCGGGCGACGACCCGCGGCTCGTCGGCGTGCTGGCCGGCGTCGTGCCCGGACTGGTGGCGCTCACGACGTCGCAGCAGGGCGTCGCGCGGCGGCTGGGCGCGACGCCCACGACGCTCGCCGACGTCGTCGCCGACCTGCCCGGCGGCCTGCCCGCCGCGCGCTGGTACGCGCTGTGCGACGCGCTCGAGCCGTACGCCGCCGACCCGGGGGTGCTGGAGGCGCTGGCCGGCGCGCGGGTGCCGCTCGCGGACGGGCGGACGGCGTCCGGGGTGCGCGGCACGGTCGTGCTGCCGGAGGACGACGACGACCCCGCGCTCGCCGCCGTCGCCCGGACGCTCGGCGTGCGCGTCGTGCACCCGGACGCGGCGCACCCGCTGCTGGTCCGGGCGGGCGCGTCGTCCACCAGCCCGCGCGCGCTCCTGGACGACCCGGGGGTGCGGGCGCTCGCGCTGGCGGCGTCGGAGGCGCTGCTCGACGGCGCGGACGAGGTGCCGGAGACCGGCGCGGTCGCGGCGCCCACTCTCGTCGGGCCGGTGGACGAGGGGCCGCGCGAGGTGGTGCAGAACGTGCTCGCACTCGCCCGTCTGGCGCACGCGGGCGGCGGGCACGACTTCCCGTTCTGGCTCGGCGAGCTGCCGGTGCCGACGGAGGACGGCTGGCGCCCCGCGCGCGAGGCGGTGCTGCCCGGCTCGTGGGCGGCCGCGGCGATGCCGGGGCTCGCGCCCGTCACGCGCGCCGCCGTCGCGTACTACCCCGCGCCGCTGCTCGTCGCGCTGGGGGTGCGGGCCGACGTCGACACCTACCGGGTGGCCGACGTGCTCACGCCCGACCCCGCGGACCCCGAGCCCGAGCACGGTCCCGACGACCCGGCCGGCTGGCTGTCCGGCTGGGAGGACTACCTGCGGTTCCTCGCCGACCGTGTCGGCCCCGGGGTCGACGTCGGGGACGTGGAGGCGGTCGCGGACCTCGACGCGGTGGGCGACCCCGACGACGACCCGGGCGACGACCCCGACGGCACGGACGAGGGCGATCCGTGGGGGCCGGTGCTCGCCGCGCTCGTCGCGGACCCGGACGCGCGCCGCGCGCTCGTCACCCCCGTGGCCGGGGCCCCGTCGTACACGGCGTGGTGGCTGCGCGACCGGCTCGGCGGCCCGTTCGCGGCGCACGACGGCGTGCCGCTGCTGCCGCCCGCGCCGCCCGCCGTCGCGGCGCTCGACCCCGAGGCCCGGCGCGCGCTGGGCGTGGTCGACGGGCTCGACCGGCTCGACCCGCTGGACTGGCCGGCCGCGCTGGACCGGCTGCCCGACGTCGGCACCTCCGTGCCGCTGTCCACCGCGCTCGGCGTGTGGCGCGGCCTCGCGGGCCTCGCGGTGCGGCTCGCGCCCTCCGCCCGCGCGGCCGCCCTCGACCCGCTGCCCGACCGGCTGCCCACGCTCGACGCGAGCGACGTCGTCGTGCGCCGGGCCGACGACGTCGAGGTGGCCGGCACGGCGCGCTGGGCCGTGCTGGGCGCGGTGCTGCCCGTGCCCGAGGCGGAGGTCGCGGCCGTCGCCGACCTGCTCGACCTGCCGGTCGTGGGGGAGGACGGGCTGCCCGCCCCCGACGGGCCGGGCCGCGAGCGGGAGCTCGACGAGCGCGTCGCCGCCCTGGACCCGCGGCTGCCCGCGGTGTGGTTCGAGCACGGCCGGCTGTCCGTGGCCGGCAGCCCCGTGCCGTGGTGGGTGGACGCCGAGGGGCGCGCGCACGCCACCGACCGGGCCGGGCTCGCCGCCGCGCTCGCCGACGTCCTCGGCCGGCCGGACCGCTGCGCGCTGCTGGCGACCGTGCTCGCCGCGCCGGAGCGTGCCGCAGAGCTGTGGGTCACGACCGCCTGGGGCTGAGGCTCCTCGTCAGTCCTCGCCGCGGTACTCGCCGCGGTGCCTGCGCTCCCACAGCAGGCCGGCGCCGCCGAGGAGGATGCCGGCCACGCAGGTGATCACGGCCTCCTCCGTCGCGTTCCCGAGGGCGTACACGACCACCGTCGCGACGAGCGCGACCGCCCACAGGCCGATGCCGCCGAGCAGCACGCGCCGCAGGTCCACGCGCAGCGGCGGCGGACCGGGACGGCGCTCCTCGGGATGGGTGAGCAGGCGGACGAGCGAGGGCACCCGCCCATCCTATGTCTCGGCCGCCAGGACCGTGGCCCGCGGCGGCAGTCGTCCGGGGCACCCCGACCATGACGCGACGGCGCGGTTGAAGTGCGGGTGAAAGCGCAGGTCAGCGGGTGAAAACGGCGTCGGGTGAAAGGCGGGGTGAAAGGCCGCCGGAAGGCTCTCCGAAAGCCCCGCGACGCTCCTACCTTGGTGACGCCACCGCACACGGGTGCGGTGCTCGACCCGGGAGAGGAGGCCACCGTGATCACCGTCTCGGACATCGGCCAGCCGCTCCGGTCGCGCACCGCCGCGCTGCGGGCCGCGCGCCTCAAGGAGGTGCGGGACTCGTTCCGCGCCGGGTCGTGGCAGACCTCCTACCGCCGCCGCCTGGTGCGCACGGACGTCGTCGTGGTGGTCGCCGCGGCAGTGACCGCGGCCGTCGTGCGGGGCGTCGTGGTGCACGACCACATCACTCCGTGGGTGCTCGGCGACCAGCTGCTGTCCGTCGTCGTGCTGGTGACCGCCTGGCTCGGCAGCCTGTGGGCCGCCCGTGCCTACGACGTGCGGGTGTTCGCGTCCGGGCCGGCCGAGTACCAGCGCGTGTTCGACGCGTCGTGGCGGCTCGTGGCCCCGCTCGCGCTGCTCGCGCTGCTGCTCGCCCGCCCAGGCATCTCCTTGTTCCTGCTCGTCGCGGTACCCACCGGTGTCGTCGCGCTCCTGCTCGGGCGGTGGCTGTGCCGCGAGTGGCTGCACCGGCGGCGGCGCGAGGGCGGCTGCGTCACCCTCGTCCTCGCGGTGGGGCTGCGGGACCAGGTCGAGCGGCTCGTGCACGAGCTCAACGACCGCCCTTCCGGCTATCGGATCGTCGGGGTGTGCGTGCCGACGTCCGACGACATCCGGCCGGGCGAGGAGATCCTCGGCGTCCCCGTCCTCGGGGACCTGCGCACCGCGGGCACGATGGCGGCCCAGGTGGGCGCCGACTGCGTGGCGGTCAGCGGGTCCGACGCGATCACCGCGGACGTCGTGCGGCGCCTCGGGTGGGAGCTCGAGCCCGTCGGCGTGGACCTCATGCTCACCGCCGAGCTGGCCGACGTCGCGGGGCCGCGCATCACCGTCACCCCCGAGCAGTCGGTGTCCCTGCTGCACGTCGACGCCCCGCGCTTCACCGGGCCGCGGTACGTGCTCAAGTCGGTCGTGGACTGGACGGGGGCCGCGCTCATCACGCTGCTCCTGCTGCCCCTGATGGCGGTGGTCGCCCTCGCCGTGCGGGTCACCAGCCGCGGGCCCGTGCTGTTCCGCCAGGACCGGGTGGGACGCGACGGCCACACCTTCGAGATGCTGAAGTTCCGCAGCATGCGGCAGGGCGCGGACCGCGAGCACACCGTGCTGAGCGGGCCCAGCGACGGCGACGGCGTCCTCTTCAAGCTGCACGACGATCCCCGCGTCACCGCCGTCGGGCGGGTGCTGCGCCGGTTGTCGCTCGACGAGCTGCCGCAGCTGTTCAACGTGCTCGCCGGGCAGATGTCGCTCGTCGGACCGCGGCCGCCGCTGCCCGACGAGGTGTCGAGGTACGAGACCCGCGTGCGCCGGCGGCTGCGCGTCAAGCCCGGCCTGACCGGGCTGTGGCAGGTGGGCGGGCGGTCCGACCTGTCGTGGGAGGAAGGCGTGCGGCTCGACGTCTTCTACGCGGAGAACTGGACCGTCTTCGGCGACCTGCTCATCCTTGCCCGGACCGCGAAAGCCGTGGTCACCGGGCGGGGGGCGTACTGACAGGGCGTCGCCTCGCCCCGAGTCGCCGATGTGAAATCCGCGTCACCACGCGGTTTCCGTGCAGGAGTCCTTCACAGGATCTGGCACGATTCTGCCCATGGCGAACCAGACCACCGCGCCGCCGCAGGGCGAGCTGAGCGCGATCGACCGCTTCTTCAAGATCACCGAGCGAGGCTCCACCATCGGCGCGGAGATCCGCGGCGGTCTGGTGACGTTCTTCGCGATGAGCTACATCATCGTGCTCAACCCGCTGATCATCGGCACGGTGCCCGACGGCACCGGGCAGGTGCTGGGCGGCGGCACCGAGGCCACGCCGGAGTCGCTCGGCATGGTCGCCGCGGCCACGGCGCTGATCGCCGGAGTCGCGACGCTCCTCATGGGCGTCTTCGCGAACTACCCGCTCGGCCTGGCCGCCGGCCTCGGCCTCAACGCCGTCGTCGCCTACTCGATCGCCAGCATCGAGAACGTCACCTGGGCCGACGCCATGGGCCTCGTGGTGATCGAGGGCATCATCATCCTGATCCTCGTGCTCACCGGGTTCCGCGAGGCCGTGTTCAACGCCGTGCCCGTGGAGCTCAAGACGGCGATCAGCGTCGGCATCGGCATGTTCATCGCGCTGGTCGGCCTCGTCAACGCCGGCTTCGTCGTGCCCGGCGAGGGCACGATCGTCGCACTCGGCAACCTCGGCACGTGGCCGATGCTCGTGTTCATCGTCGGCCTCGTGCTCACCATCGTCCTGTTCGTGCGCAAGGTGCGCGGCGCCATGCTGGTCGCGATCGTCACGGCGACGGCGCTCGCCGTCGTGCTGGAGAACACGCTCCACATCGGTGCCAAGAGCGCGGAGAACCCGGACGGCTTCAACCTCAACGCGCCCACGTTCTCGGGCGTGGTCACGACGCCGGACCTCGGCCTGATCGGTCAGTTCTCCCTGCTGGGCTCGTTCCAGAACATCGCGGCCGTGTCCGTGGTCCTCATCGTCTTCTCGCTGCTCATCGCGGACTTCTTCGACACGATGGGCACCATGGTCGCCGTCGGCGCCGAGGGCAAGCTGCTCGACAAGGACGGCAACCCGCCGCGCACGCGCGCCATCCTCGTGGCCGACTCGCTCGCCGCCGTCCTGGGCGGCGTCGGCAGCACGTCGTCCAACACCGCGTACGTGGAGTCGACGACGGGCGTCGGCGCCGGCGCGCGCACGGGCTTCGCCGCCGTCGTCACCGGCGTCCTGTTCCTGCTCGCGACGTTCATGTCGCCCGTCGTCGCGCTGGTGCCCTACGAGGCCGCCGCGCCCGCCCTCGTCTTCGTGGGCTACCTGATGATGGCGCAGGTCGCGGGCATCTCGTGGCGCAACGTCGAGATCGCCATCCCGGCGTTCCTCACGATCATCATCATGCCGTTCACGTACTCCATCGCCGACGGCATCGGCGCCGGCTTCATCGCCTTCGTGATCATCAAGCTCGCGCTCGGCAAGGTGCGCCAGATCCACGCGCTCATGTGGGTCGCCGCGGCCATGTTCCTCGTCTACTTCACGCTCGAGCCGATCCAGACCGCACTCGGCCTCGGCGGCTGACGACAGCGGCCCTGCACGG
Source organism: Isoptericola sp. NPDC019571 (assembly GCF_044389385.1). Lineage (NCBI taxonomy): Bacteria > Bacillati > Actinomycetota > Actinomycetes > Micrococcales > Promicromonosporaceae > Isoptericola > Isoptericola sp. NPDC019571. The sequence goes on along the minus strand of NZ_JBIRXZ010000013.1, from coordinate 13,236 downwards.
CCCCGGGCCGGTCCTCGCGACCGGTCCGGGGCCGTCGTGCCGTCCGAGACGCGCAGGTCTCGGCCTCGTCCGTCGTCGTGCCGCGACCTAGAGTGAGCGCGGGGCACCCTCGGGTACCTCGTCATCCCACGGGTGCCTCGACGAAGGGCAGCGAACGTGCAGGTCTCGGTGATCGGTCTGGGCTATCTCGGTGCGGTGCACGCGGCGAGCCTGGCCCACCTCGGGCACGACGTCGTGGGGGTCGACGTCGACGCCGCACGGGTGGACGCGCTGGCCGCGGGCAAGGCCCCGTTCTTCGAGCCGGGGCTGGACGACCTGTTGTCGCAGGTCACGGCCACAAAACGGCTGACGGTCTCGACCGACATGGCGGCCGTCGCGGGCTCGAAGGTGCACTTCGTGTGCGTCGGGACGCCGCAGCGGAAGGACAGCCCCGCGGCGGACCTCGCCTTCGTCGACGCCGCGGTCGGTGAGCTGGTCGAACACCTCGGGACGGGTGAGATCGTGGTGGGCAAGTCCACCGTCCCCGTGGGCACCGCGCAGCGACTCGCGGGCGTCGTCGCGGCGGCGCAGCCTGGGGCGGTGCTCGCCTGGAACCCGGAGTTCCTGCGCGAGGGTTTCGCCGTCCAGGACACCCTGCGGCCCGACCGCCTCGTCTACGGCGTGCCCGACGGCGCGGCGGGGGAGCGGGCCGTGGCCGCGCTCGACGCCGTCTTCGCCGGACCGCTCGCCGCGGGCGTGCCACGCATCGTCACGGACTACCCGACGGCCGAGCTGGTGAAGGTGGCTGCCAACTCGTTCCTCGCCACCAAGATCTCCTTCATCAACGCCATGGCGGAGCTGTGCGAGGTGGCGGGGGGTGACGTCGCGCGCCTCGCGGACGCGATCGGCCACGACGTGCGCATCGGGCGGCGCTTCCTCAACGCCGGCCTCGGCTTCGGCGGGGGCTGTCTGCCCAAGGACATCCGTGCGTTCCGTGCCCGCGCCGACGAGCTCGGCGCGGGCGACGCGGTCGCCTTCCTGGGCGAGGTGGACGCCATCAACGTGCGGCGCCGCACCCGCATGGTCGACCTGGCGTCCGAGGTGCTGGGCGGGATGGTCGACGGCGCGGAGGTCACGGTGCTCGGGGCCGCGTTCAAGCCCGACAGCGACGACGTCCGCGACTCGCCCGCCCTCGACGTCGCGACCCGCCTGTCCGAGCTGGGCGCGGTCGTCACGGTCCACGACCCGCAGGCCATCGACAACGCCCGCGCCAAGCAGCCGCACCTCCACTACGAGCGTGACATGGAGGCCGCGCTCGCCGGCGCGGACGCCGTCCTCCTGCTCACGGAGTGGAAGCAGTACCGCGACCTCGACCCGGAGCGGGTGGGGACGCTCGTCGCGCAGCGCACGATCCTCGACGGACGGAACGCCCTGGACCGCGCCGCGTGGACCGGCAGCGGCTGGCAGTATCGTGCTCTCGGCCGGCGCTGAGCCGGTCGTCCCTCCACGGATGGGTTCAGGTCTCATGCGCGTTCTGGTCACCGGCGGCGCCGGGTTCATCGGGGCGAACTTCGTCCAGCAGACGGTGTCGGAGCGTCCGGACGCCGTGGTGACGGTGCTGGACGCGTTGACGTACGCCGGGGACCGGTCGTCGTTGGACCCCGTCGCGGACCGGGTGAGCTTCGTGCAGGGGTCGATCACCGACGCGGAGCTGGTGGACGGCCTGGTCGCGGACGCGGACGTCGTCGTGCACTTCGCCGCGGAGTCGCACAACGACAACTCGCTGACGGACCCGTCGCCGTTCGTGCAGACCAACGTGGTGGGCACGTTCACCCTGCTGGAGGCGGTGCGCCGCCACGGGGTGCGGTACCACCACATCTCGACGGACGAGGTGTACGGCGACCTGCCGCTGGAGGGCGACGAGAAGTTCACGCCGGCGACGCCGTACAACCCCTCGAGCCCGTACTCGTCGACGAAGGCCGGCTCCGACCTGCTGGTGCGCGCCTGGGTGCGCTCGTTCGGCATCGAGGCGACGATCTCGAACTGCTCGAACAACTACGGCCCGTACCAGCACGTGGAGAAGTTCATCCCGCGGCAGGTCACCAACCTCATCGACGGGATCCGGCCCCGCCTGTACGGGGCGGGGCTGAACGTGCGCGACTGGATCCACGTCCACGACCACAACACCGCCGTGTGGGCGATCATCGACCGCGGCCGCGTCGGGGAGACGTACCTCATCGGCGCCGACGGCGAGACGAACAACCTCGAGGTGGTCCGCACCCTGAACGAGCTGTTCGGGCGCGACGCGGACGACTTCGACCACGTCGCCGACCGGCCCGGGCACGACCTGCGCTACGCCATCGACGCCACGAAGCTGCGCACCGAGCTCGGCTGGACCCCGCAGTTCACCGACTTCCGCTCCGGCCTGGCCGCGACGGTCGCCTGGTACCGGGCGAACGAGGTCTGGTGGCGCCCCGCCAAGGCGGCCGTGGAGGCGAAGTACGCCCGCAGCGGCCAGTAGGGGCCGCGCGGCGTCAGGCGCGCAGCGACGCGAGGTAGTGCTGGACTTCGTCGAGGGTGGGCAGCAGACCCTGGGCCCTCGCCTCGGCGAGGCGAGGGGCGGCGGTGTCCTTGTCGGACAGCTGAGCCACGAGGGGCGACCCGTCGCGCGCCGTCGTGGGCCACTCGATGCCGACCTCGGGGTCCAGGGGGTGGATGCCGTGCTCGTGGCCGGGGTCGTAGCCGGCGGAGCACAGGTAGAGCACGGTCGAGTCGTCCTCCAGGGACATGAACGCGTGCCCGAGACCCTCGCCCAGGTAGATGGCGCGGCGGTCGACGTCGTCGAGCAGGACGGAGTCCCACCGCCCGAAGGTGGGCGAGCCGACGCGGACGTCGACGACGACGTCGAGGACGGCGCCCTTCGCGCAGGTGACGTACTTCGCCTGGCCGGGCGGGACGTCGGCGAAGTGGATGCCGCGCAGCACGCCGGCGGCGGACACCGAGGCGTTGGCCTGCTGCAGGTCGAGCGGGTGGCCGACGGCGTCCGCGAACGGCCCGGCCTTGAACCACTCGAGGAAGACGCCGCGAGGGTCGCCGTGCTGCTGCGGGACGATCTCGTACGCGCCGGGGACGGCCAGCTCGCGGATCTGCACGGGGCGCTCCTTCGCGGGTCTCGGCCGGGTGTCGAGGATGGGGTGGCCCGTAGGATCCTATGGTGACCGAGACCACGACGGTGCCGCCAGCCACCCCCGCGTCCCGACGCTGGCTGGTCGTCGGCGCCGCGGGCATGCTGGGCACCGACCTGCTGGCTCGCCTCCGGGACGGCGGCGCGGACGTCGTCGGGCTGGGCCGGGCAGACCTCGACGTCACGGACGCCGACGCCGTCCTGGCCGCGGTGCGCGGGTCCGACGTCGTGGTCAACTGCGCGGCGTGGACGGCGGTCGACGACGCCGAGGCCCACGAGGACGACGCGTTCCGCGTCAACGCGACCGGGGCGGCGCACCTCGCGCGGGCCGCGCACCAGGAGGGTGCACGCCTCGTGCAGGTGTCCACCGACTACGTGTTCGACGGCGCCGCGACCGCGCCCTACGCCGAGGATGCGCCGCTCGCGCCGGTGTCGGCGTACGGGCGCACCAAGGCCGCGGGGGAGTGGGCCGTGCGCGCGGAGGCGCCGGACCACCTGACCGTGCGCACGGCCTGGCTGTACGGGGCGCACGGGGGCTGCTTCCCCAAGACGATGGCGCGCCTGGGGGCCGAGAACGACCGCCTCGCGGTCGTGGACGACCAGGTCGGCCAACCCACCTGGACCCGTGACCTGGCCGACCTGATCGTCCGGCTCGTCGAGGCGGACGCCCCGGCGGGGACGTACCACGGCACGGCGTCGGGCCGGACGTCGTGGTTCGGGTTCACCCGCCGCATCCTCGCGTCCGCGGGCCTGACGACCCCGCTGGAGCCCACGACGTCCGACGCGTTCGTCCGCCCCGCACCGCGGCCGGGGTTCTCCGTGCTCGGCCACGGCGCCCTGGCGGCCGCCGGCGTCGCGCCCATCGGCGACTGGGCGGAGCGCTGGGACGCCGCCGCGGCCGAGGTGCTGGCCTGAGCCCGTCCGGTCGTCGGCGGGCTACTGCTCGAGCAACCCGAGCAGATACGTGCCGTAGCCGGACTTGGTGAGCTTCTCGGCGCGCTCGCGAAGCTCGTCGTCCGACAGGAAGCCGCGCCGCCACGCGACCTCCTCGGGCGCGCCCACCTTGAGCCCCTGGCGGCGCTCGATCGTGCGGACGAAGTCGGACGCCTCCAGCAGGGAGTCGAACGTGCCGGTGTCGAGCCAGGCGGTGCCGCGCGGCAGCACCTCCACGTGCAGGTCCCCGCGCTCGAGGTAGGCGCGGTTGACGTCGGTGATCTCGTACTCGCCGCGCGGCGACGGTTCCAGGCCCTTGGCGATCTCGACCACGTCGTTGTCGTAGAAGTAGAGGCCGGGCACGGCGTAGCTCGACTTCGGCTGCGCCGGCTTCTCCTCCAGCGACACGGCGCGCCCGTCGGCGTCGAACTCGACCACGCCGTACGCCGTCGGGTCCGCGACCCGGTAGGCGAACACGGCGCCGCCGTCGACGGACGTGTACTTCTGCAGCTGGTCGCCCAGCCCCTGCCCGTAGAAGATGTTGTCGCCGAGCACCAGCGCCGCGGCGTCCGACCCGATGAACTCCTCGCCCAGCACGAACGCCTGCGCCAGCCCGTTCGGCACCTGCTGCACCGAGTAGGAGATCGAGATGCCGAACTGCGACCCGTCGCCCAGCAGCCGACGGAACTGCTCGGCGTCGTGCGGCGTCGTGATCACCAGCACGTCGCGGATGCCCGCGAGCAGGAGCGTCGACAGCGGGTAGTAGATCATCGGCTTGTCGAAGACCGGCACGAGCTGCTTGCTGATCCCCAAGGTGATCGGGTGCAGCCGGGTGCCGCTGCCGCCGGCCAGGATGATCCCACGCATCGTCCCTCTGTTCCTCTGTCGCTCGTGCCCAGGAATGAGTCGGTGTGTCCTCCGTGCCGTGCGTCACGACGGACGGGTCGGACCATCGTCGCGCATGTTCCGGGCATCGGCCATGACCCGAACCGCCGCAGCTGCTCCAGGGTCTCCACGAGGACACCTCCTTGCGTGCGGCGCAGACCTGGCGCCCAGGCCGTGGGACGCGTCACTCCCCGGGCTGGGAATAGAACGATTCGATAGTCTGTTGCCACGGTCGACGACACCCCGAGGAGAAGGAGATCCGTGGCCCCCGCGAGCGACGAACAAGCCGGGGAGCTCGACCGATGAGCGCCACCTTCTCCTCCCTCAGGTACACGAACTACCGCATCTGGTTCGCAGCCGCCCTCGTCGCCAACGTCGGCACGTGGATGCAGCGCATCGCCCAGGACTGGATCGTCCTCACCGACCTCAGCGACGACTCCGGCATCGCCGTCGGCCTCACCACGGCCCTCCAGTTCGTGCCGTTCCTCCTGCTGTCCCCGTGGGCGGGCGTGCTCGCCGACCGGCTGCCGCGCCGTCGTCTCCTCATGGCCACCCAGGGCGGGATGGGCGTGCTGGCCCTCGCGCTGGGCGTCCTCGTGCTGTCCGGGCGGGCGGAGCTGTGGCACGTCTACGTCTTCGCGCTCCTGCTCGGCGTCGTGTCCGCGCTGGACAACCCCGCGCGACAGACCTTCGTCGCCGACATGGTGCCGGCCTCCAAGCTGCCCAACGCCGTCGGCCTGAACAGCGCGTCGTTCAACGCCGCGCGCCTCATCGGGCCGGGCGTCGCCGGGCTGCTCATCGCCGCCGTCGGCGCCGGCTGGGTGTTCATGATCAACGGCGTCACCTTCGGGGCGACGATCGCGGCCCTGGCCCTCATGCGGGTCCGGGAGCTGCGGCCGCAGGCGGCGGCGCCGCGCGCCAAGGGGCAGATCCGCGAGGGCGTGCGCTACGTGCGCCAGCGGTCCGACATCGTCGTGATCATGGTCGTGATGTTCGTCGTCTCGACGTTCGGCCTGAACTTCCAGCTCACCTCGGCGCTCATGGCGCGCGTCGAGTTCGGCCGCGGGGCGAGCGAGTACGGCATCCTCGGCTCGGTGCTGGCGATCGGCTCCCTCGCGGGGGCGCTGCTCGCCGCCCGCCGGGACCGCCCGCGGGTGCGCCTGGTGATCGGCTCGGCGTTCGCCTTCGCGGTCACGACGGCGGTGCTCGGGCTCATGCCGACCTACTCGTCGTTCGTGCTGGCGTGCATCCCCGTGGGGCTGGCGTCGCTCACGATGATGACGGCGGCCAACAGCGCGCTGCAGGTCTCGACCGACCCCGTGATGCGCGGCCGGGTGATGGCGCTCTACATCATGATCTTCCAGGGCGCGACGCCGATCGGGTCGCCGATCGTCGGCTGGATCGGCGAGGCGTGGGGCCCTCGCTGGTCGATCCTCGTGGGCTCGATCGCCACGTTCCTCGTCGCCGCCGGCGCGACCGTCTGGGCGGTGCGGCGCTGGCACCTGCGGGTGCGCTACCGGGTGCTGTCCCGGCCCCACCTCGAGGTCGTCTACCTCGACCGCGAGGTGCTCGACGGCGTCACCACGCGCGACGGTGTGCGGCGCGAGCTGAGCCGCGCCGACGCCGAGCGGGTGCCGACGACGGCCTGACCCGCTCGGACGGCGCCCGGACGACCGCTCAGTGCCGGTGCGCGGCCGGCTCGTGGCGGGAGGAGCGACGCGGCGGCGGGGTGATCCCGTGGGCACGCCGCTGCATCCGCGCCTCGAACTCCTGCTGGTCGTGCATCTCCTCCTCGTTCGGCCACATCAGGACGACGAAGATGAGCGCGACCGTGAGCGCCGCGATCCCGAGGATGAGCGGGCCGAGCAGGTCGATGGCGGTGGTGCCGGTCGTCGGCACCCCCGGCGTCCCGGTGATCGTCAGCGCGGCCATGCCGGTGTAGTGCATGCCGCTGACGGCGACGCCCATGATGAGGGCCGCACCGAGTGTCGCGGCGCGTCCGCGCACGTTCACGCTGAGCCAGAGGGCCGCCGTCGCCGCGACGATCGCGATGAGCACCGACAGGCCCACCACCGGCAGCGAGAACTCCATGTGGCCGGTCATGCGCATGGCGGCGATGCCCATGTAGTGCATCGCGGCCACGCCGAGCCCGGCGACGATGCCGCCGGAGACCAGCCACAGGGGCCGGTCGCCCGCGAAGCCGACGAGGAACAGCCCGAGCGCGACGACGACCACGGCCACGAGGGCGCTGAGGATCGTCTGCGGCACGTCGTAGTTGATCGGCATGTCCGTGACCGTGAAGCCGAGCATGGCGATGAAGTGCATGACCCAGACGCCCGTGCCGCCGATCGCGACGGAGGCCACCAGCAGCCATGCCGCGCGCGTCGTCGTGTCCGTCGCGGCGCGGGCGCGCGCCGTCGCGGACAAGCCGGTCGCCGCGCCGAGGCATGACGCGACGTACGCGAGCAGCGGGGTGATCAGCCCGTAGGTGAAATGGTGCATCTCCGGCATGCGGGGTCTCCCGGATACATCGCCTGTCTGTGACGAGGCGGCACGTTATCAGCCCGTGACCTGGTGGGTGAAAAACGTCCGCTGACCGGGGGCGATGCAAGGCGTGTCCGGGTGGGGCCGCCGGCGGAAGCGTCAGCCGAGGTGCGCCACCACGTGGTCGACGCACGCCGTGAGGGCACGGACGTCGTCGGGTTCGACGGCGGGGAAGACGCCCACGCGCAGCTGGTTGCGGCCGAGCTTGCGGTACGGGAACACGTCCACGACGCCGTTCTCCCGCAGGACGCGCACGACGGCGGTGGCGTCGATCGCGTCGTCCAGGTCGATCGTCGCCACGACCGTGGACCGCTCGGCCGGGTCGGCGACGAAAGGCGTCGCCCAGTCGCGCGCGTCCGCCCAGTCGTAGAGCACGCCGGCGGACTCTGCCGTGCGCGCGCTCGACCACGCGAGGCCGCCCTGCTCCAGGAGCCACTCGACCTGCTCGGCGAGCAGCACCAGCGTCGCGACCGCCGGCGTGTTCAGCGTCTGATCGAGGCGAGAGTTCGCGAGCGCGGTCGTCAGCGACAGGAACTCCGGCACCCACCGCCCGGTGGCCGTCCCGGCGGACGCCTCCACGCGCTCGGCGCGCTCGACCGCGGCGGGCGAGCAGGCGGCGAGCCACAGGCCGCCGTCGGCCGCGAAGACCTTCTGCGGGCCGAAGTAGTAGACGTCGGTGTCGGCGACGTCGACGGGCAGCGCGCCCGCGCCCGACGTCGCGTCCACGAGCAGCAGGGCCCCGTCGGCGCGCGCGCCGGGCACCTGGCGCACCGGCGCCATCGCCCCCGTGGAGGTCTCGTTGTGCGGCGTCGCGTACACGTCGACGCCGTCGACCGGCGTGAGGTGCGCCACGGTGCCGGGCTCGGCCGACACCACGTCCGGGTCGGCGAGGAAGGGCGCGCGCGTCGTCGCCGCGGCGAACTTCCCGCCGAACTCCCCGAACACGGCGTGCTGCGCGCGGCGCTCGACGAGGCACGCGGCGGCGACCTCCCAGAACGCCGACGAGCCGCCGTTCCCGAGCGCCACCTCGTACCCGTCGGGCAGGGCGAACAGCTCGCCGAGGCCTGCGCGGACGCGCCGCACGAGGTCCTTCACCGCCGGCTGCCGGTGCGACGTCCCCAGCACCGGGGCCGCCGGGTCGCCCGCCGCGGCCAGCGCGGCCACCTGGGTGGGGCGCACCTTGGACGGCCCGGAACCGAACCTGCCGTCGGACGGGAGCAGCGACGCGGGGATGACCACGCTCGGGTGGCTCGAACGGCTCGGGTGGCTCGACGCAGCGGGCATGGTGTCTCCGGTTCCGGGCGAGTGGGAGCGGTCGTGGGTGGGGCAGGGCAGGATGTCTCGTCGGGAGCGCGCACGACGGCGCCGCGCGACCCGTCCTGCGCCCACGCGTGCGAATAGACTAGGCCGCGCCGAAAGACGGGAGTGGACGTGACCGACCTGATCGACACCACCGAGATGTACCTCAAGACGATCTACGAGCTCGGTGAGGAGGGCATCCCGCCGCTCCGCGCCCGCATCGCGGAGCGACTGGGGCACTCCGGGCCGACGGTGTCGCAGACGGTGGCGCGCATGGAACGCGACGGTCTCGTCGTCGTGACGGGCGACCGGCACCTGGAGCTCACCGAGGCCGGGCAGGCCAAGGCGACCCGCGTGATGCGCAAGCACCGCCTCGCCGAGCGGCTCCTCACCGACGTCATCAAGCTCGACTGGGAGCACGTGCACACCGAGGCGTGCCGCTGGGAGCACGTGATGAGCGACCTCGTCGAGAAGCGGCTCGTCACCCTGCTCGACCACCCCCACGTCGACCCGTACGGCAACCCGATCCCGGGGCTGTCCGAGCTGGGGGAGCAGTACCAGGACGTGCCGTTCCTGGAGGGCGTGCAGTCCCTGCCGGGCGTGCTCGAGGCGCGCCGGGCGAAGGGCCTGACGGACGGCGACGGCGTCGAGCTGGTGCTCCAGCGGATCGCCGAGCCGCTCCAGGTGGACATCGAGCTGCTGGCGCGTCTCGCCGAGTCCGGCCTCGTGCCGGGCGCGCAGATCGTCGCGCGCACCGCGGGCGAGGACGTCGCGGTGGAGGTCGAGGGGTCCGGCATCGTGCTCGACCTGCCCGAGGAGCTGGCGAAGCACCTGTTCGTCGCGAGCCGCTGACCTGCGGTCCGGCTCCTGCTCCGGGCCGGCACGCCACATCGTGACCGCAGCGTGACATCGCCCGGGGTTGTCCGGTACGGTCGGGGCGCTCGCCGGAGTTCATCCTGCGGGCGCTCGACCGGACCGCCGAACCCTGCCACCGGCCGAGCTCCACGGACATCCGCACGGCAGGAGCGGGGGACCCACTTCGGGCGTCGGAGACGACGTCCTCGGGGTGAAGCCGGACGGGCCCGGTCACGGGAACGGACGGCCGGGTGTTTCTCCCACCCGAACCCGACAGCTGACCTCGCAGGCGACAGGAGAGGTAGACACGTGAGCGCACGCACGAACCACGGCCGGCACCGCGCCGCCCGTCGTCCGATCGCCCTCGCCCCGTCCGGCGCCGCAGGCCGCCGTGTGGCCGTGGCCGCCGCCGCCGGTGGCCTCCTGGTCTCGACCTTCGCCAGCGCGGGTGCCGCGCAGGCCGCCCCGGTCGACACCGACGCCGCCAAGAAGCTCAGCACCGTCGACCTCGGTGCCCTGACCGACCAGGCCCGCGAGGCCCTCGAGGCCGCGCCGGTCGTCACCGTCGACGCCAAGGCCAAGGTCGACGTCGAGAAGGTCACCGCCAAGATCGCGGCCGAGGCCGAGATCACCCCGGCGCCCGAGCCCGAGCCGGAGCCCGTCGTCGAGCAGGTCGCCGACACGTCGTCCACCGACGACGCGTCCCGGTCCTCGGAGACGGCGTCCCGCTCCGACGAGCGCGAGGCCGTCGAGGCGCCGGCGTCCGCCAACGGCTCCGCGATCGTTTCCATCGCGATGCGCTACGTGGGCGTCCCGTACGTCTCCGGCGGCAGCAGCCCGTCCGGCTTCGACTGCTCCGGCCTCACCCAGTACGTCTACGCGCAGGTCGGCATCAACCTGCCGCGCACCTCGTCCGCCCAGCGCAACGCCGGTACCGTCGTCTCCGCCTCCGAGGCGAAGCCGGGCGACCTGGTCTGGACCCCGGGTCACGTCGCGATCTACGCCGGCGACGGCATGCAGATCGACGCCCCGAAGCCGGGCGACGTCGTCAAGTACCGCGCCATCTGGCAGTCGAACCCCACCTTCATCCGCGTCGGCTGAGTCCGTCCGACACGCTCCCGGAGCCCCGTCGCGCCCTGTGCGCGGCGGGGCTCCGTCGTGCGCGGGTAACCGGTTCGACCTGGGTGGATGTGACCTACGGCACGGTGTCCACAGGTGCTGTGACCGAAACGTGACATCGACTCCCGGGTCCGCTACGGTGTCAACCACTCGGCGGGTGATCCGCCGGGTCTCGACCGGAACGCCGAGCCCTGCAGCCGGTCGGGGACCTTGACCGCACGCAGGGGCGGGGGACCCAATTTCGGGCGCTGTTCCACGGCGTCCTTGGGGTGAAGTCGCACGGACCTGGTCCGTGAGGCCGGGTGTTTCTCCCACCCGAACCCGACAGCTGACCTCGTAGGCGACAGGAGAGGGAACACGTGAACGCACGTACCACGCGCGCCCGGCACCGTGCCGCGCGCCGTCCGCTCGGCGGGCTGGTCCAGAGCGTCAGCTCCTCGGTGACCGGTCGTCGGGCCGTCGTCGCCGCAGCTGCCGGCGGCCTGCTCGTCTCGACCTTCGCCAGCGCGAGCGCCGCCCAGGCGGCCCCGGTCGACACCGACTCGGCGAAGAAGCTCAGCACCGTCGACCTGGGTGCCCTGAGCGACCAGGCCCGCGAGGCGCTCGAGGCCGCCCCGGTCGTCACGGTCGAGGCCAAGGCCAAGGTCGACGTCGAGACCATCAGCAAGAAGGCGATCTCCAAGTCGGAGATCACCCCGGCCCCCGAGCCGGAGCCCGAGCCCGAGCCGGTCGTCGAGGAGGAGAGCACCGAGCGCTCCACCCAGACCGTCTCCCGCACCGCGGAGCGCACCGAGGCGCCGGCGGCAGCCGAGACCTCGTCCAGCTCGTCGCTCGGCCAGCAGGCCGTCTCGATCGCGATGCGCTACATCGGGACGCCCTACGTCGTCGGCGGCGCCAGCCCGTCCGGCTTCGACTGCTCGGGTCTCACGTCCTACGTCTACGGCCAGCTCGGCATCGACCTGCCCCGGACCTCGTCCGACCAGCGCTACGCCGGCACGGAGATCCCCTTCTCCGAGCTGCAGCCGGGCGACCTCATCTGGAGCCCGGGCCACATCGGCATCTACGCGGGCGACGGGATGGTCGTCGAGGCCTCCCGCCCGATCAACTGGGAGACCGGCTACCACAAGATGTGGCAGTCCGAGTCGGAGGCCGTCGCCCTGCGCGTGTTCTGACGCCACGCGGCCAGCCGCACCCGGACCTCGTCGACCCTCGTGCTCCCGAGCACGGGGGTCGACGTGTCTGGGCGCCGCTTTGCTGTGCCTTGCGCCATCCTTTCGCTACGCTTGAACCAGGCGCCCTCGACGACGAGGGTGAGCTCCTCGCCAGCGGACAGGAGGCGCGAGATGACACGGCCTGAGGTCGTCCTGGTAGGTGTCGACGGGTCTGCAGCCAGCCTGCACGCCCTCGACTGGGCTGCCGCGTACGCGCGGCGTGTGGGATGGGGGCTGCACGTCGTCTGTTCCTACTCGTTGCCGTCGTTCACGGCCGCGTCGCTCGACGGCGGGTACGCCGCCCTGGACGACACCGCGATCCAGGAGGGCGCCAAGGCGGTCCTCGCCGAGGCGGAGGAGCGCGTCGCCGCCAGCGGGGTCCCGGTGACGGGCACCGTGGCGACGGGAGACGCCGCCGGCGTGCTCGTCGAGATGTCGCGCGAGCACGCGCTCGCCGTCGTCGGTACCCGGGGCAAGGGCGGGTTCACCGAGCGGTTGCTCGGCACCGTCTCGTCGGCCCTGCCGGCGCACGCGCACTGCCCCACGGTGGTGGTGCCCTACCGCGGCGACGGCGGCGGCAGCACCGACGCCGCGGAGCGTCGCGACGGCGACGCGGTGCACGAGGTGCGCCGCATCGTCGTGGGTGTCGACGGGTCGCCGTCGGCCGAGGTCGCGCTGAAGCACGCCGTCGCGCAGGCGAGGGCTTGGGACGCGGAGCTCGTCGCCGTCGCCGGCGTGCCGCTCGGGGGCGGGGCGGGGATCCTGGCCTGGCTGCCGTCGCAGATCGACCACGAGACCGTCCTTGCCGACGTCAAGGCCGGCCTCGACGTGACCGTGGACCGAGCCCAGGCTGCGAACCCGGGCGTGACGATCAAGCGGCACGTGCTCGACGGCACGGGCGCCGAGCTGCTCACCGAGTTCTCCACGGGCGCCGACCTCGTCGTGGTCGGCTCCCGCGGACGCGGGGGCTTCCGCGGTCTGCTGCTCGGGTCCACCAGCCAGGCGGTGCTGCACCACTCCGCCTGCCCGGTGCTGGTCGTGACGCGCAAGTGCGACGAGGAGCTCGACCAGGACGGCACGGACTCCGCCTCCGCCGCCTGACGCTGTGAGCGGGGGGGGGGGGGCCCGGGGGGGGGCCCCCCCGGGGGCCCCCCCCCCCCCCCCCCCCCCCCCCGGGGGCCCCCCGCGGGGGGGCCCCCCCCCCCCCCCCCCCGCCGCGCCCCCCCC
>NZ_JBIRXZ010000012.1:0-161107 GCF_044389385.1 Isoptericola sp. NPDC019571 | reverse complement strand
CCAGACCCTCGACTGGGCCAAGCCCGCCGAAGCACTCAACCGCCTACTCTTGGCAGCCTGACGACGCGTGTTGCGACGACCGCTTGAACCCGCCGACTCCTGACGTGTCAGGGCCACACGCACGACTCGCTGCGTGTGGCCCTGACAGGTCCTGGGTCAGGCGTCGACGCCCAGGTAGCGCAGGACGGCGAGCACGCGCCGGTGGTCGGCGGAGTCCTGCGGCAGGTCGAGCTTCGTGAAGATGGCGGCGACGTTCTTCTCCACCGCCCCGTACGACAGGTAGAGCTGCTCCGCGATGGCGCCGTTGGAGCGGCCCTGCGCCATGAGCTCCAGGACCTCCTTCTCGCGCGGCGTCAGGCGGGCCACGTCGTCCTCCGGCGAGCGGTGCGCGCCCATGAGCTGGCGCACCACCTCCGGGTCGAGCACCGTCTCCCCCGCCGCGACGCGGCCGAGCGCGGCGACGAAGTCCCCGACGTCGGCGACGCGGTCCTTGAGCAGGTAGCCGACGCCGCGCGGGTCGCCCTCGAGCAGCCGCGACGCGTAGCGTGTCTCGACCCACTGCGAGAACACGAGCACCGGCAGCCCGGGGTGCGCGGCGCGCAGCGCCTCGGCCGCACGCAGCCCCTCGTCCGTGTGGGACGGCGGCATGCGGATGTCGGCGACGAGGACGTCGGGCAGGGCGCCGGCGGCGGCGAGGGTCGTGACCTCGCGGACGAGGGCGTCGCCGTCGGGCACCGCCGCGACGACGTCGTGCCCACGGCGGGACAGGAGCGCGACGAGGCCGTCGCGCAGGATGGCGGAGTCCTCGGCGACGACGACGCGCAGCGGGCCCGAGCCGGTCGCCGGGCCGGTCGACGCCCCGGGCGTCATCGGCGGGACCCGGGGGCGGGCAGCGGGATGGTCACGGTGATCACCGTAGGCCCTCCCGCGGGGCTGACCACCCGGAGCGTGCCGTCGACGCCCGACAGCCGGTCCGTGAGCCCGGCGAGGCCGCTGCCCCTGCCCGACGGGTCGGGGGCACGCACCGCGGCGCCGCCCACGCCGTCGTCGTGCACGCGCAGCACGAGCGCACGCACGGCGGCCCCGGTCGCGGCGTCCGCGACGGGCTCGACGCCGGCCACGACGTCGACGCCGGTCGCCCGGGCGTGCTTGGTCGCGTTGGCGACCAGCTCGGCGACGGCGAAGTAGGAGATGGCGGTGACGCTGGGCGGGAGGTCCGCCCCGTCGAGCCCGACCGCGTGCACGCGCACCGGCAGGGCGGCGCGCGCGGCGAGCGTCTCGAGGGCGACGGCGAGGCCGGCGTCCAGGGCGGGCGGGCGGATGCCGCGGGCGAGCTCGCGCAGCTCGGCGAGCGTGTCCTTCGTGCTGGAGTGGGCCGTCTCCAGGACGGCGGCGAGCTCCGCGGTGTCGATGCCGTCCGTGCCGTCCGTGCCGTCGCGCAGCAGCTCGCGCGCCTCGCCGATCTGCATGGCGACGGCCACGAGGTGCGCCTGGGTGCCGTCGTGCAGGTCGCGCTCGATGCGGCGCAGGCGCTCGTCGGCGTCCTCGACGGTGACGGCGCGGGCGCGCTCGGCGTACGCCACCCGCAGGCTGGCCCGCGTGGGGCTGAGCAGCCCCTCAGCCAGCATCCGGAAGAGGCCGACGAACAGGGACTGCACCTGCGGCCACAGGTAGAACAGGATCAGGCCGACCGCCGCCAGCAGGAGCTGTCGGGCCGGCGTGTCGACGAACCAGTCCGTGCCGAAGGACGCGCCCCGGTGCCACGTGCCGTCGCCGGCCTGCTGCAGCGGCAGCCAGCGCGACCAGAACCAGTGCGTCATCCCGCCGAGCGCGACGGCGAGGAACACGGTGCTCACCACGAACGCCGCGATCGCCAGGGGGAACGTCACCACCATGTACAGCAGCCCGCGCCAGGCGGTCGCGTCGCCGAGCATCCCGCCGAGGCGCCGCCAGAATCCCTTCCGCGGCTGGCGCGGCGCGGGCTCGGCGATCTCGACGCCGAGGTAACGCACCGCCATCCGCCGGTAGACCGACGCCCAGCCGCGCGCACCGAGCAGCACGCCGCCCGCCACGAACAGGCCCACGACCGTCACCGCGACGCCCGCCATGAACGACACGGTGAACAGGGCGTACGCGAGCGCGAACGGCGCGAGCAGCAGCGCGAGCCACAGGAAGCCGTAGGCGCGCCAGGTCCGGCCGTCGAACGGCGCGAGGAGGAACGGCGGCGCCCCGTCCGACGTCGCCCGTGGGGACACCGCCGGACGCTCGGCGGGCTGCGTGGCCGGCGGCGGGGTCGGCGGGGTCGCGGGCGGCGGCACCTGGCCGTCGGTGGACGTCATGCTGGTCATGCTTCCAGGCTGCCGCCCGCGGCGCCGCGCCGACATCCGGCGTGCCACCCTGCGCACGGGGGCTGTCCCCCGTGCGCAGGGCGACGGGCCGTCAGTAGCGGTAGTGCTCCGGCTTGTACGGGCCCTCCACCGGCACGCCGAGGTACTCGGCCTGCTCCTTGCTCAGCTCGGTGAGCCGCACTCCGAGGGCGTCGAGGTGCAGGCGCGCGACCTTCTCGTCGAGCACCTTGGGCAGGCGGTACACCTGGCGCTCGTACTGCCGCTCCTCGGCCGGCCGGGCCATGTCGGCGAACAGCTCCATCTGGCCGATCACCTGGTTGGCGAACGAGTTCGACATGACGAACGACGGGTGCCCGGTCGCGTTGCCCAGGTTGAGCAGGCGCCCCTCCGACAGCACGATGATCGACCGCTCGGCGCGGCCGTCGCCGGCCGGCAGCGTCCACTCGTGCACCTGCGGCTTGATCTCGGTCTTCACGACGCCCGGGACGGCGGCGAGCCCGGCCATGTCGATCTCGTTGTCGAAGTGCCCGATGTTGCCGACGACGGCCTTGTCCTTCAGCGCGAGCATGTGCTCGACGCGCACGACGTCCTTGTTGCCCGTCGTGGTGATGACGAAGTCGGCCTCGCCGATCGTCTCGTCGAGCCGGGCGACCTGGAAGCCGTCCATCGCCGCCTGCAGCGCGCAGATCGGGTCCACCTCGGACACGATGACGCGCGCGCCCTGGCCGCGGAACGCCTCGGCCGCGCCCTTGCCGACGTCGCCGTAGCCGCACACGAAGGCGACCTTGCCGCCGATGAGGATGTCGGTGGCGCGGTTGATGCCGTCCGGCAGCGAGTGGCGGATGCCGTACTTGTTGTCGAACTTCGACTTGGTGACCGAGTCGTTGACGTTGATCGCCGGGAAGATCAGCTCCCCCGCCTCGGCGAGGTGGTAGAGCCGGTGCACGCCCGTCGTCGTCTCCTCGGTGACGCCGCCGATGCTCTGCGCGATCGTCGTCCAGCGCAGCGGGTCGGAGTCGAGCGCCCGGCGCAGCACGCCGCGCACCACGTTCATCTCGTGGGTGTGGTCCGGCTCGCCCGGCAGCGTGTCGGGCGGCACCACGCCGGCGCGCTCGTACTGCAGGCCGAGGTGCACCAGCATCGTGGCGTCGCCGCCGTCGTCGAGGATGAGGTTCGGGCCGCCCTGGCCGTTCTCCGCGCCGGGCCACACGAGGATCTGCTCCGTGCAGTCCCAGTACTCCTCGAGGCTCTCGCCCTTCCACGCGAAGACGGGGACGCCCTGCGGGTCCTCGGGGGTGCCGTGCGGGCCGACGACGATCGCCGCGGCCGCCTCGTCCTGCGTGCTGAAGATGTTGCAGCTGGCCCAGCGGACCTCGGCGCCGAGCGCGACGAGCGTCTCGATGAGGACGGCGGTCTGGACCGTCATGTGCAGGGAGCCGGCGATGCGGGCGCCCGCCAGCGGCTGCGCCTCGCCGTACTCGGCGCGCAACGCCATGAGGCCGGGCATCTCGTGCTCGGCGAGCCGGATCTGGTGCCGGCCGGCCTCCGCCAGCGCGAGCGAGCGCACCTTGTAGCGGCCGGGAGCCTCGTCGAAGCCGGTCGTGCCGGGTGCCTCAGCGGTCGTGGACATGGTCGCCCTCCTGGGGTCTGCGGTATGAGCCGTGTGCGCTGGGGGCTCCCGTCTGCGCGTGGCCCGCCGTCGGTCGTCGACATGGCGGGCCAGCACCCAGGGTAGACCGCGGCAGGTCCGGGACGCAGCGAGGCCGGCACCCGTCCGGGTGCCGGCCTCGCCTTCGTGTCGAGCTCCGTCAGCGCTTCGACGCGCGGTAACCCGCCTTGCGTGCGGCCGCCTCGGTCGTGAAGCACTCCTCAGGCTTGGTCTTCTTGTAGTACTGACCGCCCGGCACGTGATAGATCCAGTCCGTCGAGTGGGACGTGGTCCGGTTGCCCTTGATCGGCGCCCAGCTGGGGCAGTTGTACTCGCTCACCGGGGTCGTGCGCGACGGCTTCTTGCCCTGCTTGACGACGAGCTTCTGGGTGAGCTTCTTCGTCTTCGTGCCGGACCAGACCTTCTTCTTCGCCGACGTCAGCTTGTAGGTCTTGTAGGTGACCTTCGTCGTCACCGTGTACGTGCCGGCCCTGAGCGCCACGGACGTCTTGTTCTTGGCGACGTACCTGCCCCGCTGGGCCACCGTGAGCGTCTTGGTCTTCACCGAGACCTTCCCCTTGGCGGTGACGCTCGGCTTCACCGTCGCCTTCTTCTTGTAGGGCGCGGTCTTGGTGCCGATCTTCTTGACCGTCACGGACGTGGCGGTCGCCGCCGACGCCGACGGCGCGGACAGCGTCGCGGGGACGACGGCGAGCGGCGCGGCCAGCAGCGTCACGGCGGTGACGAGGGCGACGAGGCGTCCGCGACGACGCGCGGGCAGGGTCGGGTTCACAGGTGTCTCCAGGTGGGTGGCCCCGTTCCCGGGGCAAGGGTCCGCGATGCGATCCGCGGGCACGCCCTCTCGCCGGGCGGTGCGTCGGAATCGCGGGACAAGTATCCCCGAGCAAGCCCGCCGACCCGGCCGTCAGCGGCGGACTTCACCCATCGACGACGAGGCGCCCGCCCCCGACGAGTGTCGGGGGCGGGCGCCCACGGTCCGTGCGGGGCAGGCCCGCTCAGCTCTCCAGCGACGGCACGACGTCCGGGTACTCCTCCAGCCATGCCTCGACGCCGGCGGCCGGGTCGTCCGCGTTCTGGTTGACGACCTGGTCCTCCAGGGCGCCGTACTGCTCGTCGTCCAGCTTGATCTTGCTGATCCAGTCGGCGACCTCGGGGTTCTCCTCCGAGAAGCCCTCGGTGCCCAGGAAGTGCAGCCCCTCGGTCTCGCCGAGCGCGCCCTTCGGGTCCTCCAGGTCCTTCACCGGGAAGGCGGAGTTGGCCCAGAACGGACGCCACAGCGTGACGAGGATGTCCTCCTTCTTGTCCGTGGCCTTCTTGAGCTCCGTCAGCATCGCCTGCGTGGACGACTCCTTCAGGGTGTAGCCGGCCTCGTCGAGCCCGTACTCGGGGATGACCGAGTTCTTCGTGATGTCCGTGAGGCCGGCACCGGGCTCGATGCCGATGATCTCGCCGTTGAACGTGTCGGTGTTGGCCGCGAGCTCGTCGATCGAGTCGATGTCGGTGTACTCCGGCACCGCGAAGGTCAGCTTCGCGTTGTCGTAGTAGGTGTCCAGGTCCTCGATGTCGCCCTCGTACTGCTTCATGTACGAGGCGTGCGTCACCTCGGGCCAGGCGGACGGGTAGATGTCCACGTCGCCGTCGGCCAGGGCGGTGTAGAGGACGCCCGCGTCGCTGATCTCCTTGTGCTCGACGGTGTACCCCGCCTCCTGCAGCTTGGCGTCCAGCAGGTACGCGGTGCTCAGGCCGTCGGTCCACGAGGGGATGTAGCCGAGGGTGATGGTCTTGTCGTCGCCGCCGCTGCCGCCGTCGTCGCTGCCGCAGGCGGCCAGCGTGAGGCCGAGCGCCACGACGGACGTGAGCGCGACGCCCCGGCGGAGATGCTTGCGATGGGTGTTCATCTGAAGAGTTCCTTTCGTCGTCGGGGACGCGAGGCTCCCCGAAATCGGTTCTTCGGTCAGACGCCGGCGCCGACGGCGGACTCCGCCGCCTTCTTGCGGCTCGTGAGCTTCGTCAGGAGGGCCCTGCCGGTGGGCTGACCGATCGCGCCGGTCAGTCGGTCCAGGTAGATGGCCAGGATCACGACGGACAGCCCGGCCTCGAACCCGAGCGCCACGTCGATGCGCGAGATGGAGGTGACGACCTCCTGGCCGAGGCCGCCGGCCCCGACGAGCCCGGCGACGACCGCCATGGACAGCGAGAGCATGATCACCTGGTTGACGCCGGCCATGATCGTCGGCAGCCCCAGCGGCAGCTGGATGCCGCTGAGGATCTGACGCGACGTGCCGCCGAAGGCCTCGCCGGCCTCGACGGTCTCGCGGTCGACCTGCCGGATACCGAGCTCGGTGAGCCGCACCCCCGGCGGCAGCGCGAAGATGATCGTGGCGCAGACGCCGGGCGCGACGCCGATCCCGAAGAAGATGACCACGGGCACGAGGTAGACGAAGGCCGGCATCGTCTGCATGAAGTCGAGCACCGGTCGCACGACGGCGCTCACGGTGTCGTTCTGGGCCGCCAGGATGCCCACGGGCACGGCGATGATCAGGGCGATCAGCGTGGCGACGAGCACGAGGCTGAGCGTCTCCATCGCGGGTTCCCACATGTCCATGCTGATGATCAGCAGCGTGCCGACCAGCGTGAACAGCGCGAACGTCCAGGAGCGCACGAGCAGGGCCAGCACCGCGAAGATCACGGCCATCACCAGCGGCGGGGGTCCCAGCAGGATGCTCGAGATCAGGTCGACGAGGAACGTCAGCGCCGCGCTGATGCCGTCGAGCAGCCCTTCGAGGTTGTCGGTGATCCAGTCGACGGCGTCCGCGACGGCGTCACCGATGTGCAGGTCCGGCAGCGGGTTGCCGTCGGCGGCGGCGAGAAGCGTGGGGGACATCAGAGAGCTCCTGCCGTGTCGGGGGCGGACTGGCCGTCGGCGGGTCGTTCACCCGTGCCGTCGCCGTCTCGGCCGTCGCTCGGGACGGCGTCGACGCTGTCGGGTACGGAGAGCGCGCTGAGCAGCGTGACCCTCGGGATGACACCCTGCAGGCGGCCCTGCTCGTCGACGACCGCCAGCGGGGCGCGGCTCGAGGCCGCGTCCCCGAACAGCTCGATGAGCGGGGTCTCGGGCGTCACCCGGATGACCGGCTCCCCGCTCAGGGGCAGCCGGTCGGCGCCGGTCTTGACCGCGGCGGCGACGTCCTCCTCCCAGACGAAGCCCTCGAGCCGGCGGTTGCGCCCGGTCACGAGCAGGGCGGGGACCTGGTGCTCGCGCAACAGCTTGTGCGCGGCCTTCGGGCCGGTCTCCGCCCCGACGACGGCCACGGGCCGCTCCATGACGGCAGCGGCGGTGAGCACGCGGCTGCGGTCGACGTCGGCGACGAACTGCGCGACGTAGTCGGTGGCGGGCTCGTTGAGGATCTGCTCGGCCGTGCCGACCTGCACGATGCGACCGTCGCGCATCATGGCGATGCGGTCGCCGAGGCGCATGGCCTCGTTGAGGTCGTGGGTGATGAACAGGATGGTCTTGCCCAGCTCGGACTGGAGCTCCAGCAGCTGGTCCTGCATCTCCTTGCGGATCAGCGGGTCCAGGGCGCTGAACGCCTCGTCCATGAGCAGGACGTCGGTGCCCGAGGCGAGCGCGCGGGCCAGGCCGACGCGCTGGCGCATGCCGCCCGACAGCTCGGACGGCAGCGAGCCGCCCCAGCCGGCCAGGCCGACCATGCCGAGGGCTTCCTCGGCGCGCTGCTCGCGCTCGGCCTTGTTCACGCCCCGCAGCTGCAGCGGGTAGGCGGCGTTCTCGCCGACGGTCCGGTGCGGCAGCAGCGCGAAGTGCTGGAACACCATGCTGACCTTGGTGCGGCGGACCTCGCGGAGGCCGGCCTTGGACAGGTGCGTGACGTCCTGCCCGTCGATGCTGATGGATCCGGCGGTGGGCTCGAGGAGGCCGTTCACGGTGCGGATCAGGGTGGACTTGCCGGAGCCCGACAGTCCCATGACGACGAAGATCTCGCCGGGCGCGACGTCGAACGTGGCGTCGATGACCGCGGCGGTGAGGCCTTCCTTGCGCAGCTTGGCGCGATCGGCGCCTTCTTCCAACATGCGGACGCCACGCTGCGGGCGGCGTCCGAAGATCTTCGTCAAACCATTTGCCTGGATGGCTGACACAACTCTCCCGGGGTCGGGGACATGGCCTGCCCGGTGCGACGGCAACGCTCGTCGGCCGGGCGTGGGCGGCATCGGCACGGGATCGCACCGGCACGACACGGCCACACACTGTTCACGACGTTAGGCCATCTCCGGCACGGCTCTGTACGCGGCCCTGGCAAAACCCTCGTGATCTTTATCATGCTGTGACCAACAGGGCCGATGAGGCACGGATCCACCCCGGTGTCATCTGGAACTGTCCAGCGCCCCGGGCATCCACCCCGGACCGGTCGCTACGGTGACCTGGTGCCCTCGCTCCTCGGACCGCTCCGTCGTGACCGCGACCGCCTCCATCTCGCCCTCATGCTCGCCCTGACGTTCTCCACCGGGATCGCGGACGCCGTCGGCTATCTCGGCCTCGACCGGGTGTTCACCGGCAACATGACGGGCAACGTCGTCATCCTCGGGATGGCGCTCGCCGGAGGGGACGACCTCCCCGTCGCCGGGCCGCTGCTCGCGCTGGGCACGTTCATGGCCGGGGCGGCGCTGGCCGGCGTCGTGCTGCGGCCCGTGCAGGTGGGGTGGACGACCCGCACCACCGGGATGTTCGCGACCGTCGGCGCCCTGCTGGCGGCGATCACAGTGCTGCTCGCCGTCTCGGGAGACGACCTGCCGCACGCCGTGCAGCTCACCGTGACCGGGCTGCTGGCCCTCGCGATGGGCATGCAGGCGGCGACGGCGCGTCATCTGTCGGTCAAGGACGTCACGACGGTCGTCGTCACGTCGACCATCACCGGCCTGGCCGCCGACTCCCGCCTCGCCGGCGGGCACGGCACGAACTCCGGGCGGCGCATCGCCGCGATCGCCCTCATCTGCGCCGGTGCCGCCGCCGGCGCCCTGCTGCTGCAGGCCCACCTGGCGTGGGGCGTGGGCGTGAGCGCCGTGCTCACGCTCCTCGTCGCCGCTCTCGGACACACCACGGAGGACCCTCGATGACGTTCACTCCCCCGACCCCCCACCCCACGCGCCCGGACCTGCGCGGCACGTTCGGGATGGCCGCCTCCACGCACTGGCTGGCGAGCGCGAGCGCCCAGTCGGTGCTGGAGCGGGGCGGCACCGCGTTCGACGCGGCCGTCGCGGGCGCGTTCGTGCTGCACGTCGTCGAGCCGCACCTCAACGGCCCCGGCGGGGACATGACGGCGATCCTCGCGACGGCGGACGAGCCCGCGCGACCTCGGGTGCTGGTGGGTCAGGGCCCGGCGCCGGCCGGGGCGACGATCGCGCACTACCGCGACGCCGAGGGCCTGGACCTCGTGCCCGGCTCGGGCGCGCTGGCGGCCGCCGTGCCTGGCGCCGTCGACGCGTGGCTCCTGCTGCTGCGCGACCACGGCACGTGGACCGTGGCCGACGTCCTCGCCCCCGCGATCGGGTACGCGCGCGACGGCCACCCGGTGCTGGCCGCCGTGTGCCGGACGATCGAGGGCGTCGCCGGGCTCTTCCGCGAGCACTGGCCCACGTCGGCGGAGCGATGGCTGCCGGGCGGGCGCGCCCCGCGGCCCGGCGAGCTCCTCACCAACCCCGAGCTCGCGGCCGTGCTCGCGCGCCTCGTCGCCGCCGAGACCGACGCCGCCGCGGACGGTGCCGACCGGGCCGGCGCGGTGGACGCCGCCCGAGCCGCGTGGAGGGCCGTCGTCGGCGAGGCCGTCGAGGAGTTCGTGCGTACCCCGCACCGGCACGCCGACGGCCGCGACCACCCGGGGGTGCTGTCCGCGGCGGACGTCGCGGGGTTCGAGGCGTCGTTCGAGGACGCCACGACTATCGACTTCCGCGGGTACACCGTGGCCAAGACCGGGGCCTGGGGGCAGGGCCCCGCACTGCTGGAGGCGCTGCGCATCCTCGACGGGTTCGACGACGCGCGGCTCGACCCGTCGACCGAGCTCGGGGCGCACACGGTGCTCGAGGCGCTCAAGCTCGCCCTCGCCGACCGCGACACCTGGTACGGGGACGACGACCGCGGAGGCGGCGTGCCCCTCGACGTCCTGCTCTCCGCCGAGTACGCCGCCGCCCGCCGCGCCCTGATCGGCGAGCGCGCGTCCCACGACGTCCGTCCCGGCGACGTCGCGGGCCGCGACACCCCGGTGATGCCTCCCCTGCGCACGTCGTACGCCACGGACGTCCCGGCCGCGGCCCTGCCCGGCGCCCCGGCCGGCGGCCCCGCGGCCGGCGTCGGCGAGCCGACCGTCGTCGTCGGGGCGACCGCGCCCCTGAACGGCGACGGCCTCGAGACCGACGCCACGGGCGCGACCCGCGGCGACACGTGCCACCTGGACGTCGTCGACCGCTGGGGCAACATGATCAGCGCGACGCCGTCGGGCGGCTGGCTGCAGTCCTCCCCCACGGTGCCCGGACTCGGCTTCGCCCTGGGCACCCGGCTGCAGATGACGTGGCTGGACGAGGCGTCGCCGTCCGCGCTGACGCCCGGCCGCCGGCCGCGCACCACGCTCACCCCGACGCTCGTGCTGCGCGACGGCGAGCCCGTGCTCGCGTGCGGGTCGCCGGGCGGCGACCAGCAGGACCAATGGCAGCTCGCGTTCCTGCTGCGCGTGCTGGTGGGCGGGTACACGCCGCAGGAGGCGATCGACGCCCCGGCCCTGCACACGACGTCCGCGCCGGGCTCGTTCTGGCCGCGCACCTGGACGCCCGGCGGCGCCGTCGTCGAGGACCGCCTCGGCGCCGACGTCCTCGCCGGGCTGGCCGAGCGCGGCCACGTGCTCACGCTCGCGGGCGACTGGGCGCTCGGGCGCCTCAGCGCCGTGTCGCGCGACCCCGCCACCGGCGTGCTCGGCGCCGCGGCGAACCCCCGCGGCGCGCAGGGGTACGCCGCGGGCCGCTGACCCGGAGTGCCGACGAGGGCACGGTCCGTGCGCCACGGACCGTGCCCTCGCCCTCGGGTGCGAACGACGTCAGGCGCCGTCGACCCACTGGACGTAGTCCGAGTACCCCGACGAGTCGGTCAGGCGCCACGTGCCGCCGCTGACCGCACCGGACGGGATGACGGCATATGCCGTGAACGACGTGCACCCGCCGTCGTAGAGCTCCGACGTCCCCCAGATGTCGTCGTCGAAGAACTCGTCGCCCTCGTCGTAGACGACGCCGTTGCGGCCCACGTACTCGATGCCGAGGTCGAGCCAGGGCAGCGCGCTGTCGTCCCCGTAGTAGCAGACGGCCATCGGCGCGGAGACGATCTTCTTCGTGCTCGTCCACGTCGACGAAGCGCTCGAACCGATGACCGCGGACCAGTCCAGGGTCGAGAACGCGACGTTCGGCTTGTACGGATCACTGCGGGTGGAGTCGACCCAGAGCCACGCCGACTTGCTCGTGGCGGTGCCGGCGACGTTCTTCACGACGGCCCGGACCTGCGACCCGTCACGGTACGCGCGCGTCGTGAGCTTGAGGGTCGACGACGTCTTGCCCGCGAGGTTCGTCCACTTCTTGCCGTCGGCGGACGTCTGCCACTGGTACGTCAGGCGGCCGCCGGTGGCCTTGACGGTGAAGGTCGCGGTCTTCCCGGACGTCACCCACTGCTGCGCCGGGTTCCCGGTCACCCTGGGCGTGCTGACGCCCACGGGCCAGGCCACCGTGGCGGTGGCCGCGCTGGTCCGGGACGACGTCGCGTACCCCGAGCGGACGCCGGTGACGGTGACGGTGATCTTCTTGCCGTGCAGGGCCGACGTCAGCGTGAACGACGACCTCGTGGCGCCCTTGATGGCGGTGCCGTTCGCCTTCCACTGGTACTTCCACGACGTCGGTGCGGGGCTCCAGGTGCCCTTGCTGCTCACCTTGAGCGTGGAGCCGACGCGGACGGTCCCGGAGACCTGGGGCGCGGAGGTCCTGGAGTAGACGCGCAGCACGGTCGTGCCGGAGCTCGTCACGGTGCGCGTGGTGTAGCCGCTGCGGCTGCCCGTCACGGCGACGGTGAGCGTCCTGCCGGCGTACCTCGACGGGATCGTGTACGTGGAGCGCGTGGCGCCCGGGATCGACCGGCCGCTGATCTTCCACTGGTAGCGGTAGGTCGTCGCCCCGGGGTTCCACGTCCCGCGCGACACGGAGACCGTGCTGCCCGCCTTGACGGTGCCCTTGACGGTCGGCCTCGGCGCCGACAGCACCCCCGGCGCGACCTTCGTGCCGGCGCTCGTCCTCGTGACCGTGGTGTACCCGGTCTTCTTCCCGGTCACCTTGACGGTGAGGGTCCGGCCCTTGGCCGTCGACGGCAGCGTGTAACTCGACCCCGTGGCGCCCGAGACCTTCGTGCCGGACACGTACCACTGGTAGCCCAGCGTGGTCCCGGAGGTCCAGGTGCCCGGCTTGGAGGTGACCTTCGAGCCCACGCGCACGGTGCCGCTGATCGTGGGCGTCCCCGCGGACAGGCCGGCCGCGACGACGACGGCGGTCCGGTCCGACGTGAGCGTCCGGGACGTGTAGCCCTCCGCGGCGCCCGACACCGAGACCGCGATCGTCCTGCCCAGGTCGGCGGCCGTCAGGGTGTACGTCGGCTTCGTGGCCCCGCTGACGGGGTCGTGGCCCCGCCACCACTGGTACGTGAGGGTGGCCGCCGGCTCCCAGGAACCGGCCTTCGCGGTGAGGGTCTGCCCGTACCTCGCCGTCCCGCTGATCGTCGGGGCGTCGGTCACGAGCTCGCCCTCGGCCACCGTGCCGGCGGCGACGACCACGACCGACGCCGAGGTCGCGCCGTCGACGGCGCCCTCGGGAGCCGTGCCGGTGACCTCGACGCTGACCTGCTCGCCGACGGTCGCGGGCCCGAGCGTCAGCGTGGGCTCCGTGCCCTCCGCGACCAGGGAGTCGCCGGCGAACCAGCGGTAGGTGAAGGCGAGCCCGATCCCGGCCGGCGCCCACAGCTCCGGCCGCGGGTCGACCGCGACCTCCTCGCCGACCTGCAGCGTGCCGTCGACGAGGAGCTGCTCCGCCGCCGGGGCGACGACGTCCGTCGGGGCCACCGTGGTTCGTCCGCGGCCTCCGTCGCGACGACGGACGCCGAGGCCGGTGGTGCGACCAGGAGCGGTGTGACGACCAGAGCCAGGGCCGTGACGAGCGCCGCCGCGCGACCGCGACGTCGTCGCGCCGCCGGGTGGAGAGGTTCCACGGGTCCTCCGAGGATCAGCGGCCGGCGGAGCGGCCACGGAAGCACGGCCGTCGTGGCCACGACCGCTCAGGGCCGGTCGCCTCGTCGCGCGGGCGCGGTCCGGCGGTGCTGCACGTCAGTATGGGGAACCGCGAGGGACGTTCTACGACATATCCACCCAGGTCAGCGGTTTTCACCCGGCCGCACCGGGTGAAACTCCGTCGACGACGCAGGGCGGCCCGCAGCACGCTGCGGGCCACCCTCCCCCTGCGGTCGTCGTGCTCGGTCAGCCCAGCGTCACCGCGTCGAGGGCGTCGACGAGGCCGTCACCGAAGAAGCTGTTCTCCTCCGGCGTCCCGACGCACGTCGGCCCGACGGGCGTCGTCCCGCAGGGCCGGTCGTCCGCCTGGTCGCGCACGGCCTGCTCGAGCTGGGCGGGCGTCCAGTCCGGGTGCGCGGACTTCATGAGCGCGAGCACGCCCGCGACGTGCGGCGACGCCATGGACGTGCCGCTCTTGGTGTCCCACGTGCCGTTCAGCTCGGTCGAGACGATGGCGCTGCCCGGGGCGGCGACGTCGATCTTGCCGAGGCCGCGGTTGGAGAAGGAGCTCAGGGCTCCGGTGCTCGTGACGGACGAGACCGTCACGACCCCGTCCGCCTCGGTCGGGATGTCCTCGCAGCCCGAGTTGATGGTGCGGTCCACGGCCGTCGAGTCGTTGGGGCTCGACGTGTCGCGGGTGTTGTTCGCCAGGTCCGTGGACGCGTTGCCGGCCGCCGCGGCGTGCACGGCGCCCCGGTCGGTGGAGAAGTCGATCGCGCGGCGCACGGCCTCCTTCACCGCGGCCTGGTCGGGCTGGTCCTCACACCAGTACATGAACGGGTCGATGTAGTACGAGTTGTTGGTGACGTCCACGCCGTGCAGGCCCGCCCAGACGAAGCCGCAGACGGCGTACTCGGGGTAGATGAAGCCGTCGTCGTTGACGACCTTCACGGACGCCATCTTCACGCCCGGCGCGACGCCGACGATGCCCAGCCCGTTGTCGGCCGCCGCGATCGTCCCGGCCACGTGGGTGCCGTGGTCGGACGTCGTGGGCAGCCAGCCGGTGGCCGACGTGTCGGGGCGCCCCGCCGCGGTGCAGTTCACGGACGCCGCCGTGTCGACCTGCGTCGCGAGGTCGGGGTGCGTGGCGTCGATGCCGGAGTCGAGGACGCCGACCAGCACGTCCGGCGAGCCCGGGTTGATCTCGATCGCCCGGTCGGCCTTGATCATCGCCATGTCCCACTGGGTGGCCTCGCCCGGGTCCGGGACGGCCGTCGCGCCGGCGCCGTCCTCGACGACGGCACCGGGCTTCTTGGTGACCTTCGCCTTCCACGGGCCGCCCTTGGCACCCGGGACGTCGTCGGCGACGGCGGGCGTGCCCTCGCTCACCGGGACGGTCCGGGTGACGCCGACCGACTCGACGGCGTGCCCGCGCGCGAGGCGCACGACGTCGGCGCGGAAGTCCGCGCGTGCCGCGTGCGCGACCACGACGCCGATCTCGGGCCACGACTGGACGACGACGCCTCCCGCCGCCTCGACGGCCCGCTCCGCGAGACGCGTCTGGCCGGGGTTCGCGTGCTTGGCGTTGACGACGTAGGAGAAGGTCTGGCCGTCGGGGGTGGTCACCGGGACCGGCGTGGACGGCGGCTCGGCCGCGGTGCCGCCGGCGACGGCGGCGCTTCCGGCGCCGGCGATCAGGAGGGCCGTGGCGGCGCCGACGGCGACCAGACGCGCGCGATGGGTGGTGCGCAGGCTCATGGTGTCCCCTTCGAAGAGGTGCGGTCGCCTCGTTGCGACCGTCACCAGGTGACGGTAGAGCGCCCGGGCCCCCAGAGCCCGTCGAACGCACCGCCGGGTCGGCGTCGCGGGTTTTCTTGACGTCCGGGTAACGCCCGGGTGAACCCGGATGAACACTGTCCGATCATCAGGAGACGCCGTTCAATTCGGCACTTTTGCGGCCTGTCGTGCCCCTAATCTCGGATCCCGTGACCAGCCCGGCACGCACCCCGGTGGTCCTGCTTCTGCCGTGCATGTTCACGGCACCGATTTCGCATTCTTGAGGAGGTCGTCGTATGACGGACGCTGTCGTGGTGGGCTCGGGGTTCTTCGGCCTGACCGTTGCCGAGAGGCTCGCCGAACAGTACGGCGCGAACGTTCTCGTGATCGACCGGCGCCACCACGTCGGCGGCAACGCCTACAGCGCTCTGGAGCCCGAGACCGGCATCGAGGTCCACCAGTACGGCGCCCACCTGTTCCACACGTCGAACGAGCGGGTGTGGGAGTACGTCAACCGGTTCACGGCGTTCACGGGCTACGTGCACCGGGTGTACACGACGCACCGGGGCGAGGTGTTCCCGATGCCGATCAACCTGGGCACGATCAACCAGTTCTTCCGGTCGGCGCACGGCCCCGACGCGGCGCGGGCGCTCATCGCCGAGCTCGCGGGCGAGCTCGCGGGCAAGGACCCCGAGAACCTCGACGAGCAGGGCGTGTCGCTCATCGGGCGACCGCTGTACGAGGCGTTCATCCGCGACTACACCGCCAAGCAGTGGCAGACCGACCCCACCGAACTCCCCGCGTCGATCATCAAGCGGCTCCCCGTGCGCTACACGTACGACAACCGCTACTTCAACGACACGCACGAGGGCCTGCCGGTGGACGGGTACACCGCATGGCTCGAGCGGATGGCCGACCACCCGCGCATCGAGGTGCGGCTCGAGACGGACTTCTTCGACGAGGGGCAGCCGGTCAACAAGGCCGCGACCGTCGGCCAGGTGCCCGTCGTCTACACGGGCCCCGTCGACCGCTACTTCGAGTTCACCGAGGGCGAGCTGTCGTGGCGCACCCTGGACTTCGAGCAGGAGGTCCTGCCGGTCGGCGACTTCCAGGGCACCCCGGTCATGAACTACGCCGACCTGGACGTGCCCTATACGCGCACCCTCGAGTTCCGCCATTTCCACCCCGAACGCGACTACCAGCGCGAGAAGACCGTCGTCGTACGGGAGTACTCGCGTTTCGCCGAGCGCGGCGACGAGCCGTACTACCCGGTCAACACCTCGGCGGACCGCGATCGGCTGCAGCTGTACCGCAAGCACATGGAAGGCGAGAAGGACGTGTTCTTCGGCGGCCGACTGGGTACCTACCAGTACCTCGACATGCACATGGCGATCGGGTCCGCCCTCTCCATGGTCGACAACAAGCTCGGCGCGGTCTTCGGGGGTGCGGCGTGACTCTCCTGGCACAGCTCGAGACGGCCTCGGAGGCCGAGGTGTCCCGCCGCGTCGTGCACCAGGTGGTGCTGCCGCCGGACGCCGACCCGGACACGCTCCCGCTGTACGTGGACTTCACGATGGCGCGCGCCGCCGAGGAGGCGCACCCGGACGTCGCGCCCGCCGAGGCAGGAGCCGAGGTGCTGGGCCGCAGGTCGCTGCGCCTCGACCACGGCCGCGAGGCGTCGTTCGGCACCTACTTCGGCGCGTTCCCCGCCGGGTACTGGCGGCGCTGGACCGACGTCGCCGAGGTGCGGCTCAGCCTCCGGCTCTCGGGGCCCGCGACCGTCGCGGTGTACAAGTCGAACGCGCGGGGAAACCCGCAGCGGGTGCGGTTGATCCACAGCGTGGACGGCGTCGTCGACGTCGACCTGACGCTCGCGTCCTTCGGCGACGGCGGCTGGTACTGGTTCGACCTGTACGCCTCCGACGGCGCCGTGACCCTCGAGTCCGCGGAGTGGAGCGTCGACGGGTCGTACGCCCGCAAGCACGGCACGGCCTCCATCGCGATCACCACGTTCAACCGCCCCGACTACTGCGTCGCGCAGCTGCACGCGCTCGGCGGCGACGAGGGCCTCCAGGACGTGGTGGACCGGATCTACGTGGTCGACCAGGGCAGCAGGCTCGTCCAGGACCAGCCCGACTTCGCCGAGGCCGCGGCCCGGCTCGGCGGCCGCCTGTCGCTCGTGCGCCAGGGAAACCTCGGGGGCTCCGGCGGCTTCTCGCGCGGCATGGCGGAGACGCTGCAGGCCGGCGAGTCCGACTACGTGCTGCTGCTCGACGACGACGTCGTCTCGGAGCCCGAGGGCATCGCCCGCGCGGTCGCCTTCGGCGACTTCGCCCGGACGCCCACGATCGTGGGCGGCCACATGTTCTCGATGTTCGAGAAGTCGTGCCTGCACACCTTCGGCGAGCGGGTCAACCGCTACTCGTTCTGGTGGGGCAAGATCGAGAACACGTTCGACCGGCACGACTTCTCGCTGCACCCCCTGCGCACGACCCCGTGGCTG
Organism: Isoptericola sp. NPDC019571; assembly: GCF_044389385.1. Taxonomy (NCBI): domain Bacteria; kingdom Bacillati; phylum Actinomycetota; class Actinomycetes; order Micrococcales; family Promicromonosporaceae; genus Isoptericola; species Isoptericola sp. NPDC019571. The sequence continues at coordinate 143,497 of NZ_JBIRXZ010000012.1, read as the reverse complement.
CACCAGCGCGTGGACGTCGACTACAACGGCTGGTGGATGTCGCTGATCCCGGTCGAGGCGCTGCGCACGGTGGGCCTGTCGCTCCCCGTGTTCATCAAGTGGGACGACGCCGAGTACAGCTTGCGCGCCACCGACCACGGCATCCCGACGGTCTCCCTCCCCGGGGCCGCGGTGTGGCACGTGCCGTGGGTCGACAAGGACGACGCGATCGACTGGCAGGCCTACTACCACCAGCGCAACCGGTGGCTCGCGGCCATGCTGCACTCGCCGTACCGCGGCGGCGGCGAGCTGCCGCGGGCGAGCTTCGTCGGCGACGTCAAGCACCTGCTGCAGCTGCAGTACTCGGCCGTCGAGCTGCGCCTGCGGGCCCTCGAGGACCTGCTCCAGGGCCCCGAGCACCTGCACGCGACGATCGGCTCCACGCTGCCCGAGGTGCGGGCGCTGCGGGCGCGGTTCCCCGACGCCGTGGTGGAGAAGGACCCGGGGGCCTTCCCGCTCACCCGGCGCCACCGCCCCTCCCGCCGGGGCAAGGTGCCGTCGGCTCCCGGAGGGAAGCCCCGCGCGCTCGCGTCGGCGCTGACCGGGATGGCCAAGCAGCTGCGCGCCGTGCGGCCGGAGGCGCTCGAGGTGCCCGAGGAGAGGGTCTCGACCACCGCCGCCCGGTGGTGGCGCCTGTCGCACCTCGACTCCGCGGTCGTCACGTCGGCCGACGGCACGGGCGCCTCGATGTACGTCCGCGACCCGAGGAAGTTCCGCGCCTACCTGGTCCGCAGCCTGCGGCTGCACCGGCAGCTGCGCAGCCAGTGGGCGCCGCTGAGCCGGCGGTACCGGAAGGCCATGCCGTCGTTCACCTCGGTCGACGAGTGGCGCGCGACGTTCGACACCCACGGTGTCGACGAGAACGAGTGAAGACACGATGCGGGCACCGCGCAGGCATCACGAGCAGGCAGGGACACAGCGCATGACGGATCCGGCGAAGAAGTACGACGTCGCCATCCTCGGATGGTGGTACGGCAAGAACTACGGTTCGATCCTCACCTACTACGGGCTCAACCGCGCCGTCGAGAGCCTCGGCCGCTCGGTCCTCATGGTGCACGAGCCGCTCGGCTACAACGGCTACCGGGTGCACTGGCCCACGGACATCGTCTCCATGGACTTCGCCCGTCGCGTCGGCTACGAGCACACCGATCAGGAGCACCACTCCGCGCTGCCGCGCCTGAACGACGTCGCACGCACCTTCGTCGTGGGCAGCGACCAGCTGTGGAACCCGCTGATCGGCCGGGTCAACGACGACCTGTTCCTGGACTTCGTCGCCCCGGAGAACCGCCGGGTGGCCTACGGCACGTCGTTCGGGAACCGCGGCACCGACAAGTTCAAGGTGCCGTTCGTCGCGAAGCACGCCGCGAACCTGCAGCAGTTCACCGCGATCTCGGTGCGCGAGGAGTACGCGATCGACACCGCGCGGGACGTCTTCGGCGCCAAGGCGGCGCTCGTCGTCGACCCTGTCTTCCTGCTGCCCGAGGAGCACTACGCCGGCCTCGCCGACAAGGCGACGGTGGCTCCCGGGGGCGAGTACCTCGCGGTCTTCTACCTCGACCCCAACCCGGAGAAGGTGTCCGTCGCGCGGGCGATCGCCGACAAGCTGGGCTTCGACAAGATCCTGGTGATCCCCAACCCCGACGAGGGGCGCGAGAAGGTGACGTCCCTGTTCGTGGACGAGCCGCGGGTCGAGGTCCTGGCCGAGGACGCCCCGGAGAACTTCCTGCGCGCGTACCGCGACGCCGGCTATGTCGTCACCGACAGCTACCACGGCTCGGCCTTCGCGGCGATCTTCGAGAAGCCCTTCTCGTCGATCTACAACACCAAGCGGGGCGCCGACCGGTTCAAGAACCTCATGGCGGCGATGGGTTTCGACGACCAGCGCCGCGTCCTGGAGTCCGACACCGCCGAGACGATCTCCGAGAACGAGTACGTCACCCGGGAGATCGACTTTACGAAGGCCCGCGAGTACATCGAGTCCGGCCGGGCCTCGTCGCTGGATTGGCTGAGGACGGCGCTGGACCCCGAGGCCGAGGGCTCCGCCGCGATCCGCCGCTTCCAGCGGTTCGCCCTGGACAACCCCGCGTTCAGCGCCAACGGCAAGGCCTGGCGCGTCTCGCGCAAGGCGCGCGGCACCCGGCTGAAGGTGGCCCGGGACGGCGCGGCGGTCGGCAACCACGCCTGGACCGCCCTGCCGGAGCCGCTGACGCCGGGCTCGGCGTACCAGCTGACGATCGACTGGACCCCCCGGACCGACGCGCCGGCCGTCAACCTCCACCTCCGCAACCCCGAGACCGGGCAGTTCCGCGCCGTCGGCAAGGTGAACGTCGCGCAGGGCTCGGGCACGGCGCGCCGGGACGCGGTCACCTTCACCGTCTCCGACCCGGGATTCTCCGAGATCATGCTGGGCGCGCTGCACTTCACCGGCCGCAACGCGGGCGCCGAGGTGCGTGGCATCGAGGTCGTGGAGGTGCCCGCAGCCGTCGCCGCCGCGGCACGGCGGAAGGCCTCGGGCAGGCCCCCTGCCAAGGGCTTCGCGGGTCAGGCCAGGGCGCTGGCGCTGGCGGACTACGAACGCCAGGTGCGTTCGTACGATCGCGCCCGCTCGGCGGACAGGATCTCGGGTGCCCGGGCGCGGATGATCTTCCACGCCCACGCGATCGAGAAGGGTCTGAGCCGGAGCAACTTCCGCGCGGGCTTCGGCAAGATCGCGGTCCCGGGGCTCGCCAAGGAGATGAACTCCTGGCTGGCGTCCGGGTTCAGCATCGACGACCCCTACCTGCAGAGCTCCGCGGCCGTGATGAAGACCTACTTCGAGCGGCACGCGGCGCTGCAGCACGACGTCTCCGCCTTCCGTCAGCTCTTCTCCGGCGCGGCGCAGGACCTCATCGACACCACCCGGCACCACGAGGGCGGTGTGCTGCCCGCCGAGCAGACGCGCGAGATCCGCCTCGAGACCGACGACTCGCGAGGCTTCCTCGACGTGGTCTACGGGCGGCGCAGCGTGCGGGAGTTCACCGACGAGCCCGTCAGCGACGCGGACGTCAGCAGGGCCGTGCAGATCGCGATGCAGTCGCCGTCGGTGTGCAACCGCCAGGCCGCCCGCGTGCACCAGTTCCAGGACCCGCAGGTCATCAGGTCGGTGCTGGACATCCAGGGCGGGTTCAACGGCTACGAGATGCCCCCGCGCCTGCTGCTGGTCACCGCCGACCTCGACGCCTTCCTCTTCGCCCCCGAGCGCAACCAGCCGTTCGTGGACGGCGGGCTGTTCATGATGTCGCTGCTCCTCGGCCTGACCCAGGTGGGCCTGGGGTCGTGCTCGCTCAACACCGCGATGGGGAGCGCGAAGGACGCCGCGATCCGCAAGATCATCGACGTCCCCGACAACGAGGTGTTCATCTCTTTCGTCGCGGTCGGCCACTACGACCAGCAGGTCCTGGTGCCGCGGTCGAAGCGGACCCACGTCCAGGACGTCCTCGTCCGGCACGCCGCCGGTTGAGTCCGCCGCCCCGCCGTCGGTCGAGCGACCCACGGCGGGGCGGCGTCAGCCTCCCGCGGTACGGAGCGCGGCGCGCACGCCGTCGGTGACCTCGGGGGTGAGGGTGCGGGCGAACGTCGCGGTGAGGTGACCGTGGTCGAAGTACGCGACGACCCCGCCGACGACGGGGTGGCAGACCTCGTCGTCGCACATGAGGTCGGTGACCTCGCGGACCGTCACCAGCCCGGAGTCGTCCGCACGCCCGGCCGCGGCGAGGGGGTCCGGCTCGAGCGCCTGCGACGGCGGCGCCCCGCAGGCGTCCCAGGACACGGGCCCGGCGGCGAGGCAGTCGGGGACGTCGTCCGGCATCGCGGGGGTGTCGCGCAGCACGAGCACGGGGATGCCGGCGTCGGTGAACGTGGACAGCGTGTCGGCGTAGGCGTCCTGCGCGGCGCCGGCCTGCTCGGGCTCCGGGACGCCCGCCAGGAGCTGGTTGGTGCGCGCCGACAGGACCACGAGGTCGTACCCGCCGTCGACGACCGAGTCGACCGCCCAGCGCGTGGTGTCGAGGCAGCCCTGCGCGTCACCGGCCGCGTCGTACTCCAGCAGCCGCTCGACGGGGTAGCAGGACGACTGGAGGTACGTGTCGACCTGCCAGTCCCCCGCGCCCTCCCCCGCCTCCAGGGCTGGAGCCCAGTGGCCCGCGTGCGAGTTGCCGAGCAGCGCGACCCGCACGGGGGCCCCGTCGGAGCCGTACGTGCAGCTGTTCCGGGTCGTGAACGGCGGGTCGTTCCAGCAGTCGTCCGCGTAGACGGCCGGCTTGTCCTGCGCGGCCGCCTCCGGCGGCGTGAGCAGGCCCTGGACGTCGCAGGACGGGTCGCGGGCGGCACCGGCCCCCGCGCACGCACCGGCGTCGGCGACCCGCGCGGGGGCGGACGCGACCGCCTCGCGCACCCGCTGGTCGGAGGCGGACGCCGCCGAGACGCCCCAGACCGCGGAGACACCGACGCACACCGCGAGCAGCCCGAACGTCGCGGCGCGCCGGCGCACCAGCACCGGCTGGCGGCGCAGCGGGTCCTCGACCCACCGCTTGGTCAGGGCGGCCAGCACCAGCGACGCCACCACGACGGCCACCAGCTCGACACCCCCCATCGCGCGGCCGAGCGCGTAGGGCACGACGACGATCAGCGGCCAGTGCCACAGGTACACGCTGTAGGAGACGTCGCCCAGCCACTGCACCGGGCGCAGAGCGAGCAGCCCGCCGGGCCCGCCGCGGGCGCCGTCGGCGGCCGCCGCGATCACCAAGGCCGTGCCCACCGTCGGCAGGGCGGCCGCGACGCCGGGGAACGGCGTCGTCCCGTCGAAGAGGACCACCGCCGCCACGACCGCTGCCAGCCCCGCCCACGCCGCCGCCGCCCGGACCGGAGCCGGCGGCTGCCACGGCCGCACCGTCACCGCCGCGGCGACGAGCCCGCCCAGCGCGAGCTCCCACAGCCGGGTCGTCGTGACGAAGTACGCCGCGGACGGGTTCGTCGCGGTCAGGTGCACCGACCACGCGAGCGACACGACGACGACCAGCCCGACGACCGCCGTCGGCAGCCACGCCGACAGCGACGCCGGACGGCCTGCGCCGCGCCGGCGCCACCGCACCGCGACCCACACGGTGAGTCCGATCAGCACCGGCCACAGCACGTAGAACTGCTCCTCGACCGACAACGACCAGTAGTGCTGCACGGGGGACGCCAGCTCCTCGGCGGCCAGGTAGTCCGTCGCCGACCGCGCCAGCGCCCAGTTCTCCACGTACAGCGCCGCGGCCGCGACCTCCCGCGCCACGCGGGCGTGCATCGTCGACGGCAGCCACAGCAGCGTCGCCGCCAAGGTGGCCACGAGCACCACCGTCGCCGCGGGGATGAGGCGACGCACCCGCCGTGCCCAGAACTCCAGCAGGTCGCCCACCCCGCGCACCGGCCGGCGCAGCAGGTGCGACGTGATGAGGAAGCCCGAGATGACGAAGAAGACGTCCACGCCCACGTAGCCGCCCGTCACCGTGCCCGGCAGCAGGTGGTAGACCAGCACCGCGCTCACCGCCAGCGCACGCAGGCCCTGCACGTCGGTGCGTACCTCGGTGCGCGTCGGCGTGCCCGCCGACGAGCCGGCGGGGACGGGCGGGGACAGGATGGTCACGCAGCGCTCCAGGATCGGGTCGGTCCCGACGCGACGGCTCGGGGCGTGGCGGCCCGACGGGCCGGCGCACACTCCCGCGGGGACCGCCTCGGAGAATAGCCCGCCGACCGGTGACGGGCGCAGTCGGGTCCGGTCGCGGGCACGGCGGGAACCGGGCCTTCACGACACGTCCCGGACGTCTCCACGCCATGTCCGGTCCACCGTCCCGCCGACCACGAGCGGTTCGTCCGCTTGGCGATGTTTCCCGGCGCACGGGGCCGGACGGGCGGTACCCGACGCCCCCGCGGAGGCGGGTATCCTCTCCAACGACATTCAGCCGTTCAGACGGCGTTCACCGGAGCTCCGCCCCCCCGCGGTCCCCCGGCGCACCTCTCACCGCCGTGGCCTGGTCCCGTTCGAGGATGCTTCCTCCCGGGCTCGACCACAGATCGAAAGGACCTGGGCCCCATGCCTCTCGACCTTGCCGTGATCGGCCTTGGTTATGTCGGACTGCCGCTCGCCCGGGAGGCGGTGCGTGCTGGCCTCCAGGTGCGCGGTTTCGACGTCACGACGCCGGTCGTGGACGCGCTCAACGAGGGGCGCTCGCACGTGGACGACATCTCGGACGCGGACGTGGCCTCGATGGTCGAGGCGGGGTTCCGCGCGACCGCCGACGTGGAGGACATCCGTGGTGCGGGCGCCGTGGTGATCTGCGTGCCGACGCCGCTGGGGCAGGACGGCGGGCCGGACCTGGGTGCGGTGATCGCGGCGACCCGCACGGTGGCGGGGGTGCTCGAGCCCGGCATGGTCGTGGTGCTGGAGTCGACGACGTACCCGGGCACCACGGAGGAGGTCCTCAAGCCGATCCTCGAGGAGAGCGGCCTGCGGTGCGGCGAGGACTTCCACCTGGCGTTCTCGCCCGAGCGGATCGACCCGGGCAACCCGACGTACGGCATGAAGAACACGCCGAAGGTCGTGGGCGGGCTGACCCCGGAGGCCACGGAGCGTGCCGCGGCGCTGTACTCGCGGTTCGTGGACACGGTCGTCGTCGCCAAGGGTGCGCGCGAGGCCGAGACGGCGAAGCTGCTGGAGAACACCTACCGGCACATCAACATCGCGCTGGTGAACGAGATGGCGCGGTTCTGCCACGAGCTGGGCATCGACCTGTGGGACGTGATCCGGCTGGCGAAGACCAAGCCGTTCGGGTTCCAGGCGTTCTACCCCGGCCCCGGCGTGGGTGGGCACTGCATCCCGATCGACCCGAACTACCTGAGCCACAACGTGCGCTCGCGTCTGGGCTACCCGTTCCGGTTCGTCGAGCTGGCGCAGGAGATCAACGCGACGATGCCGTCGTACGTGGTGCGGCGCGCCCAGGACATCCTCAACGAGGACGCGAAGGCGATGCGTGGCTCGCGGGTGCTGGTGCTGGGCGTGACGTACAAGCCGAACATCGCCGACCAGCGGGAGTCGCCCGCGGTCGCGGTCGCCCGGGCGTTGGTGGCCCAGGGCGCCGACCTGGTGTTCCACGACCCGCACGTCGCGCAGTGGCACGTCAACGGTGAGGTCCTGGACCGGGTCGCGGACCTCGACACGGCCATCCTCGACGCGGACCTGGTCATCCTGGTGCAGAACCACAGCGCCTACGATGTCGATGTACTGGCGGAGAAGTCGGTGCGCTTCTTCGACACGAAGGGCGCGACGACCCACCCCGACGCCATCCGGCTCTGACCGGCGGGCCGGAACGGACCGGCGCCGAACACCTGACGTCGAAGGAGCCCCATGCGCGCCCGAAGCCTCACGGCCCTCTCAGTGGTCGCCGTGGCAGCAGTCGTGGGCGTCGTCGCCGCCCTCCTGGGCAGCGCCGACGTCGCGCTGGCGGTTCTCGTCGCGCTGGTCGGCGGGGTCGCGGGGGTCGCGGTACTGACCTACCGGCGGGCCGGGACGGCATCCGCTCGCGCGCAGGCTGCCGAGCAACAGCTTCGTGAGCTCCGCAAGGAGCTTGCGCGCGAGCGCAAGGTCACCACGTCGGCGACCGCGCAGCTCCGTCGCCAGGTGGCACGCACCGACACGTCGGTCGCGCGGTGGCGCTCCGACCTCGAGGCGACGGTGCGCGCCGACGTCGTGCCGCCGCTGGGCGAGGTCTCCGCCAGGCTCGACGGTCTGGACGGCGACGTCCGGCACCTCCGGCGACGGGTCGAGAACGTCCGGAGCCTGGTCCATGCGGCGCGGCCGGGGACCCTGCTCACCCAGATGCAGGCGCTCGATCAGCTCCGGTCCAAGTTCGACGTCTCCGGCCCGCTCCCCGACGTCGGGGGCTGGGCCCTCGATCCGACCGCGCTCGTCTGGCTCGTCGACGAGATCGAGCGTCGGCGTCCCGAGCACGTCGTCGAGTGCGGGAGCGGCACCTCCACCTTCTGGATCGCCATGGCCCTGCGCCAGAACGGCCGCGGCCGGGTCACCGCGCTCGACCACCTGGAGGGGTACGCCGCGCGAACCAGGTCGTCCCTCGAGCGGCACGGGCTGTCCGAGGTGGCCGAGGTCCGTCACGCACCTCTGGTGACGACGTCGACCCCGCGTGGCGAGTTCCCCTGGTACGACGTCGACCCCGCGACCCTCGGGGCGATCGACCTGCTCGTCGTCGACGGACCGCCCGAGGCGACCGGCCCGCTCGCCCGCTATCCCGCGCTCCCCGTGCTGCACGGGGCGCTGCTCCCCGACTCTCACGTCCTGGTCGACGACGTGCACCGCGAGGACGAGAGGAAGGCGATCGAGCACTGGCTCGAGGATCTGCCCCGCCTCCGGCGCGCCGAATACAGGAACGATGTCTCCGAGGTGCTGACCTATGAGTAACCTCGGCTGCCCGCCCGCCCCCTGCACGAAAGCCTTCGAATGACCGTCGACTCGCGCGCCGTCCCGGACGTCTCGGCCTCCGCCGAGACCTCCGGCGCTGCTCCGCGCGCCACGCGCTTCCGCCCCGACGTGGAGGGACTCCGCGCGATCGCGATCGGGAGCGTGCTGCTCTATCACGCCGGGATCGTCTTCATCCCCGGCGGCTTCATCGGCGTGGACGTCTTCTTCGTCATCTCCGGATTCCTCATCACGGGCCAGCTCGTGCGCGAGCTGGAGCGGAGCGGCCGGGTGTCCATGATCCGCTTCTACGCCCGCCGAGCACGACGGCTCCTGCCCGCCGCGGCGCTCGTCCTGGCCGTCACCGCCGCCCTGGTGTTCTTCGTGGGCAGCATCGTCGACCGCCGGGTCTTCGGCGGCGACATCGTCGCGGCCGCCGCCTACGTGGAGAACTGGCGTCTCGCAGGTCGCGCCGTCGACTACCTGGCGGAGGGCGTCAGCGTCTCGCCGGTGCAGCACTTCTGGTCGCTGTCCGTCGAGGAGCAGTTCTACATCGTCTGGCCGCTCCTGCTCGTCGTCGTGGCCTTCCTGGCGCGGCGGTTCCACTGGCCCGCGCGGATCGTGATGGCCGCCGGCCTGTGCCTGATCGTGGTCCCGTCGTTCGTCTGGTCCGTCATGATGTCCACCTCGAGCCCGGCCAACGCGTTCTTCGTGACCACGACCCGGCTCTGGGAGCTCGGGATCGGCGGTCTCGTGGCCGTCGGCGTCGCGATCTGGCCCCGCGTGCCGCGAGCCGTCGCTCTGGTCCTCGGCTGGGGCGGTATCGCGGCCATCGTCGCGGGCGCGCTGCTCCTCGACGAGACGGCCGTCTGGCCCGGCTCCCTGGCGCTCGTCCCGGTCCTCGGCACCGCGGCAGTGATCATCGCCGGGGCGAGCAGCTCGGCCCCCGGGTTCCTCGGCAACAAGCTCATGGTGTGGCTCGGCGGCCTGTCCTACTCGCTGTACCTCTGGCACTGGCCGCTGCTCATCGCCGCCACCTGGGTGTGGGGCGAGCTCGGCCAGAAGCGCGGGCTGCTCATCGTGGTGCTCGCCGTCATCCCCGCGTGGCTGTCGTACAAGCTCGTCGAGAACCCCGTGCGGCGGATCGCCCAGGAGCGCTGGTCGCCCCGGATGACCCTTTCGGTCGGGCTCAACCTGACCGCCCTCACCGTGATCGCCGGGCTCCTCCTCATGAGCGGCACCCCCACGAGCGCCCCGGCGAACGCCAGCGTCGAGGGCAAGGGCGCGCAGAGCCTCGAGATGAAGGACGGCGAGGCGACCGGGATCCCGAACCCCGACACGGTCGAGAGCTTCACCCCGCTCCCCCAGGACGCCGCCGCCGACAAGCCCGACGCCTACGACCGCGGCTGCCAGGTGGACCAGAAGGTCGCCGTCCCCAAGCCCTGCGCCTACGGCGACCGGGAGGGCAAGACGCACCTGATGCTCCTCGGCGACTCCAAGGCCCTCCAGTGGATCGACGCGCTCGACCCGATCGCGAAGGACCACGGCTGGAAGCTCGACGTCGCCACCAAGAGCGCGTGCGGCTTCTCGAGCGCGCAGATCAACGACGGGCAGGGCGACCCCTACGTGAGCTGCACGCAGTACAACGAGGCCCTGCTGCAGATGGTGCTCGACGAGAAGCCCGACGCCGTCATGGTCTCGCAGACCACGAGCTACTCCTACGACAGCGCGGGCGAGCGGACGCAGGACGCGATGGTCGAGGCCCTCGAGTCCACGTGGAAGACGCTCGAGGACGCCGGGATCGACGTGATCGCGATCGCGGACAACCCCGACCCGGTCGATCTCCCGGCCGGCGACGGCGAGGTCTACAAGTGCGTCGCCGAGTACATGGACTCCCTGTCCAGCTGCGCCTTCTCCAAGGAGGCCGGGCTCGACAAGAGCGGCACCCCGGCGATGCTGGCGACCGCCGACCTCCTGCCGTCGGTCGACGTCGTCAACATGAACGACCTGGTCTGCACCGACGTCTGCCCGCCGGTGATCGGTGACATCCTCGCCTACCGGCAGGGTTCGCACCTCTCCCGCACCTACGTGAAGTCCACGACCCCGATCCTCGAACGACGCCTGACCCCCGTGATCGAGGAGGCCCGCGCGTCGTGAGCCGGCGGACCGAGCACGGCGCACCCGGGGGCGCGGGTTCCACGACGTTCGTCACGCACCCCGACGTCGTGCTCGCCGCGGCACGGCACGCCGAGGGCCTCGGGGCCTCAGGTGGCCGCGTCACCTCCCTGGCGCTCGACATGCAGGCGCCCACCGCCCGGGAGATCGTCGCGCGGATGATCGACCCGCACGCCGACTACGCCGCGGTCGTCGGGGCGGCTCTCGACCCCTCGTCCGACCTCCTCGGCACGGAGGCCGGACGGACCGGTGAGCTGCTCTGCTCGCTCGCCCGGATGGTCGGGCACCAGCAGGCGACCGAGGACGACGTGCCGCACGCGCTGGCCCTCTTCGCCGCCGCTCGACGGCGCCTCCCCGTCCGCCGCTGGTCCGTCCCCGACCGTCGCGCCCTCGCCCAGCTCCTGTGGGCTCACGGCGAGCACGACACCTTGCGGCGCGACGCGGCCCTGCTGTCGTCTCTCGACGCCGGGACGCGGGCGTTCTTCCGGCTCGACCTCCACGGCGAGGAGCACGGCGTCGCGTCGGAGTCGTGGCTCGCCGAGCTCAACGACAACCTCCGGGCCTTCGGGATCGACCCGGTCGGGCTGACGCCGGAGGGCGCCACCCCCTTCGACCGCCTGCAGCCCGGAACGACCCGGACGGCGGGGCCGGGCCCGCTGATCACCGTGGTGATGCCGGCCTACCGGCCCGGACCGGAGTCGATCACCGCGGTGCGCTCCGTCGTGCAGCAGACATGGCAGGACTGGGAGCTGCTCGTCGTCGACGACGCCTCCGGCGACGAGTTCGAGGCCGTCTTCGCGCAGCTCCAGGGCCTGGACCCCCGGGTGCGCGTCCTGCGTCAGCCCGTCAACCGGGGCACCTACGCTGCGCGCAACCGCGCGCTGGAGGAGGCCCGCGGAGAGTTCGTCACGTTCCAGGACACCGACGACTGGTCGCATCCCGAGCGGCTCGAGCGGCAGGTCCGCCCGCTCCTCGAGGACCCGTCCCTCCTGAGGACGCTCAGCCGCTCCCTGCGGTGCGACGACGACCTCGTCTTCCAGCGCCTGGGGAACGACCCGGTCCACGCCAACGCCTCGTCGCACCTGTTCCGGCGCTCCGTCCTCGACACGGTCGGCCGCTTCGACTGGGTGCGCAAGAGCGCCGACACGGAGTTCGACCTGCGGCTGGAGGCGGTGTTCCCCGGCCGCCGCCTGCAGCTGCAGGAGCCCTTGGCCTTCGTGCGGCTCCAGGTGGACTCGCTCTCCCGCAACGACGTCCGGCCCGGCTGGATGCATCCCACGCGCGTCGAGTACCGGGCCGCGACGATCCACTGGCACCGGCAGATCGAGGCCGGGGCGAGCCCGCGGATCCCCGCGGACGTCACGCAGCGCCCGCTGACGGCGCCGCGCCCGTTCCTGCGGGACGTCGGGCTCCCGGAGCAGGGGGTCGACGTCGCCTTCGTCGCCGACTGGACGATGGACGGCGCCACCCAGCGCACCGCGCTCGCCGAGATGGCGGCCCTCGCGCGCACCGGCCTGCGCGTAGGTCTCGTCCACGTGCGCAGCGCGTTCAGCGAGGCGCCCCGTCGAGCGCCGCTGTCCCTCGCCGCGCGCCGCGCCCTCGCCGACCGGACGCTCACGTTCGTGTCCCTCGAGGAGCAGGACCACGTGCCGACGATCGTCGTCCGGCAGCCCGACGTCCTCGAGTTCCCCACGTCGCGCCCGGTGGCCCTCAGCACGGACCGCGTGGTGGTCGTCGCGGACGCGGGGTCGCGTGCGGCCGGCGGTCCCGGCGTCCGCTGGGTCGCCGAGGACTGCGAGCGGAACGTCGAGACGCTCTTCGGCGTCGCCCCGGAGTGGATCGCCCCGGACGATCCCGCGCATGCGTACCCGCGGGTCCTCGACGTGCCGCGGTGGCCCGGGACGCTGCCGCGCCGGTTCAGGAACGACCGGCCGGTCGTCGGCTGGATCTTCGGCGGCGAGCCGTCCGCGCTGCCCGACGGCGCCGCCCGTCTGCGAGAGGTCTTCCCGGTCGACGGCACGGTCGACGTCCGCCTTCTCGGGAGCCGCCGCGTCCTCGCCGGGGCCCTCCCCGCGGTCCCGGCCGAGTGGCTCGTCTACGAGACGGGCGAGGTCACCGCACGGCAGCTGCTGCACCAGGTCGACGTCGTCGTCGCCTTCCCCCGAGCGGTGACGGCCGAGGCGCTGCGCACGGTGGAGGAGGCGCTCGCCGAGGGCTGTGTGCCGGTCGTCTCGCCAGAGCTCGCCCCGCACTTCGGCGACGCCGTGCTGACGTGCGCACCCGACGAGGTCCCCGGCCTCGTCGGACGGCTGCGGGCCGACGAGGCCGCCTTCCGCGAGCGGTCGCGCCGTGGATGGCGGTGGGCGGACGAGCGGTTCGCGGACTCCGGGCGACGCGTCGTCGACGCACTGGGCCTGGCGGCCCCGTCGTCGAGCCCGACCGGATCGCCGTAGGTCAGCTGGTGGCGCCGGCCTCGCGCTCGGTGGCCTCCAGCCGGACGGCGCCGACGTCGGCGACGACGCGCCGCGCCATCGCGTCGGCGTGCTCCGCGTGCGCGGCGGCGGCCCGGTCGCTCTTCTTCTGACCCGCCAGGACGAGGTCGGCCTTGGCCGCCAGCCGTGCGGTGCCCTCGTCGATCCGCGCGGCCAGGGTGCGGCCGACGCTGTGGACCAGGCCAGCCCCGAGGACGGCGGCCACGCCGAGCGCGGCCCCGCCCAGCTCGGTGCTGGAGGCCGCGAAGCCGACGGCGGCGACCACGCCGGCCAGCGCGGTCAGAGACGTGAGGACGTTGGTCCTCGAGAGCTGGGGCACGATTGCTCCTCGAACTCGGTCGACAGGGATGATGGGGCGCAGACCGCCATGGTCACAGCGGCCGCTCGGGGATCCGTTCCTCGATCGCCGCGACGGTCCGTGCACAATTCTGCCGGTCCCGCCGCGGGAACGCCGCGTCGATGCGTGCCGTGTAGACGGGATCGGGCCGGCAGTCCCGCTCGAGCAGGCTCTCGACGGCGTCGAGCGTGTCGTCGAGGGTCCGCACGACCGGGCCGAACCCGTCCCGGTCGTAGTCGAACCACGTGGGCGACGAGTGCTTGCTCTCGAACTCCTCCTCGTCGAAGCGCGCGTACACGATCGGCGTTCCCAGGTACGCCACGTCGAAGTGCACCGACGAGTAGTCCGTGACGAAGGCGTCGCAGCCACCGATCAGCTCCTGGAACGACACGGCGTCCGTGTCGGCGATCTCGATGCGCTCCCCCGCCACGGGGGCACCCACGAACCTGGACGCCATGTTGTAGTGGGGCACGAACGTCAGCCGGTAGTCGTACCGTTCCAGCATGTCGTGCAGTCGCCGACTCTCCAGGAGGCCCGACATGAACCGCTGGTAGGTCGACCCCTCGTAGGGGACATCGCCGTCCTGCGAGCCCTTGAGCACCGTCGTCGCGAGGTAGTTCCGCCAGGTCGGCATGAAGAGGACGGTCCTGCTGGCCGAGGTGGGCACCAGCGCGTCGTACCGCGGCATCCCCGCCTCGACGAGCTGGCGGTCGTACCCCGACGCGGCGCGCAACGCCTCCGTCTCCCGCGGCATGACGGTCAGGCAGACGTCGTACCCCGTCATGCCGCGCTTCACCGCGTTCGGGCTGAGGTGGACGCCGTGCTTGAGATACACGCGCAGGGCCCCGACCCGCCAGACGATGTGGCGCGTGTAGTCCTTCACGTCCCACCCGTCCGGCACCAGGTAGGCGATCGAGTAGGCGTTGGCCAGGACGGTGGCGTGCAGCAGGAGCAGCTGGTGCTTCCACGACGAGTGGGCGACGACGTGCCCGTACGGGGCCACGCGGTCGTACTGGGGGCTCGACCGGTCGATGACGTAGTAGGCCCGGCGCCGACGGTTCGACTCACGGAGGTGCCGGAACAGGTGGACGCCGTTGTCCTGCGCGGTGTCCTTCCGCTCACCGACCAGCCAGATCTCACGCCCCGCGAAGAACGGCCGGGTCACGAGCCGGAGGAAGCGGAGCCACCGCATCCGGCGGCCTGCCGACCCCCGGGCGATGAACCCCGCGTCCTTCTTGAGCAGCATGCCGGCCCAGCGCAGGCGGGCCCTCAGCCCGGATCCGACCTGGGTGGTGAGGAATGCCGCGGCTCCGTCGCCGACGGTGTGCAGGAGGTACCTGACGGTGGTCGTCCGTGCCTGCCCGGAGGCATCGACCACCTCGGCATGCGTGCCGACCGTCCGCGCGCTGATCAGCGCGCCCACGCGCGGCCGGAGGTTGCGGCGCAACCGCAGTTCGGGCACCTCGGTGTCCAGCTCGACGACGAAGCGCCGGTGGCCGTTCCCTGCGCCCAGGAGCGGGATCCGGGTCCGCAGGCCCGCCCATTGCGCGTCGCCGCGGTTGCCGACCCGCGGGGACAGCGGTACCGGCCCCGACCGGGCGACGTCACCCGACGGGCCGGTCAGCGCGAGGCGGTACCGCCAGGGCGGCTCGGGCATCTCCGGGAAGAACGCCACGGAGAGGAACCCCAGGATCTCGATGTCGCCGTCGCCCGGGTCCACCGCCTCGAGCCACGGGGTCGCCGCGGACAGCGCGAGGCGCCCCAGGAAGTCGGCGAGCAGCGAACCCCGCGTCACGTCGTGCTCCGCGAGCATCCGGTGGACGTACCGGGCCACGCTCAGCTTCGTCCCGTGGTCCGTCCAGAGCAGCAGCGGCATCGGGCTGGTGAGGGACAGCTGGTCCAGCCGCTTGACCTCCTGCCACAGACGCCGGGACCACTCGTCGAGCTTGTCGGGTCGCGGGAGGGTCGCGACGGTGCCGTAGAGGGCACCCGAGGACACCAGCCAGTCGCACGCCGCGTCGTTGTGGTCCCGGCTCAGGTTCGACGCCGACTCCACGGCGGCGGCCTCGTGGCGAGAGACCGCCTTGCTGACGTCCGTGCCGGGGTCGTGCACGACCGCGATCGGGGCACGGCGGAAGCGGGGCATCTTCCGGAGCGCTGCCAGAGCAGGCGCGAGGATCCCCGCCCGGCTCTCACTGACGATGAAGACGAGCGCCATCGTCGGTCTCGGCGCATCCACGTCGCTCACCTGCACGTCGTCCACGGGCCGCTCCGGCTCCCTTCCTCCACGGTTCACGACGCCCCACCGCCTCCCGAAGTCTGCCGGACGCCCCTCCGCCGGTCCACCCATCGCCACCACAGGACACGGACGCCACCGGCCGTGCGGACCGAGCGAGCCACCCGCTCGCAGTTGTGGCGGTCGTGGTAGCGGACCGACCGCTGCGCGCGGGCCCAGTGCTCCTCCGACATCGCGAAGCCGGCGGCAGCCGTCGCCTCGACCTCCTCGACCAGCCGGTCGACGTCGGTGACGATCCTCCCCGGGAGGTCCGCGTCCAGGTCGAGGAACGACCCCTGGTCCCCGAAGAACCGCTCCTGGTCGAACTGGAAGTAGAGGACCGGTCTCCGCTGCAGCGCGAAGTCGAAGGCCACGGACGAGTAGTCGGTGACGAGGCAGGCGTGCTCCCGCAGGAGCGTCTGCACGTCGACCGCCCCCTGCTGCAGCACGCGGACGCCGTCCACGTCGAACAGGTCGACGTAGTGCCGCATGTTCGGGTGGAGGATGAACGTCACGCGGAGGCCGTCGCGCATCGCCTGCGCCAGGCGCGGGTGGCCGAGGAACTCCTGCCACCGCGCGCGGTACTCGCTGTCCAGGAACCGGTCGCGGTTCCCCAGCCACTCGCGCCAGGTCGGGATGACGAGCAGGCCCCCCGGGTCCCGGTCCAGCGGGGCGAGCAGCTGGTCGAACCGCGGCAGCCCCGTCACCCGCACCTGCGCGGGCCGGTACCCGAACGCGTCGACGGCGACCCGGTACTCGCGGTCGGAGCTGACATGGAAGCGATCCGTGGCGAAGCCCGGGGCGAAGCGCCCGTAGTTGGCCGTCATGTTCTTGGTGCCGGAGATCCCGTGGCGCAGGAAGACCCGCACGGCCCGCACCCGGGCGACGACGGCCGGGTGCCGCGACGGCAGGAGGTACTCGGCGTGGTGCGTCCCGGCGAGCCGCGACGCCAGGAACGCCACCCGGACGTGCTCGCGCGAGCCGTGGAGGACGACGTTGCCGAGGCCGTCGAGCCTGGCGCGGTCGGGTGCGTCCTCGGCGACGACGTAGTAGGCGCGTCGCCGCGGCTCGTGCTCGCGGAGCCACCGGAACAGGTGGTAGCCGTTGTCCTGCGCCTTGTACGGCAGCTCCCCGACGAGCCAGATCCCGAGGAACGGCCGGACCAGCGGAAGGAGCCAGGCGAGACGGGTCCACCGCCGCAGGGAGGCGAAGACCTCCGGCGACATCCGCTCGACGCGCACCGACACGTTGGCGCCGCGGAAGGTCTCGTAGGGAAGCAGCTGCGTGACGACGCCCCCGACGACGGCCCGGCCGGGCCGCAGCACGACCTGGTGCGCCCTCGTGCCGACGCGGCGGGTCTGGACCCGGCCCTCCTGGTCCTCGACCTCGATGCTGAGGTCCAGCGTCTCGTCCCGCGGGTCGAGGCGCGCCACGAGCGCGGACACCGGCAGGGCGACGGATCCGCGGTGGACGAACCGCCCTCGGTCCCGACGGGACTCGTCGGGCATCGCCGCGAGGGGCACGTCGACGTCGTATCGCCGCCCGGTCTCGCGGGAGACCGCCACGAGACGGGCCCTGCGTGCGCCTCGGTCGGGCCCGCGGACCCGCAGCCGCAGCGCCACGCCGTCGGCGCCCAGGCGCAGCTCGTCCACGTCGATCAGGAACTTGCGTGCGGGGGCGCCCCCCAGGAGCACGCTGAGGTTGCCGTTCTGCGTCACGGCGAGGCGGTCGTCGGCCGCGGCGGCCCCGGACGACCGCGCGAGGTCGACCCGCGTCGTCGACCGGAAGTTGCCGAGGCGGACGGGCGCGGGTGCCTGGGCGGCGCCCCGGTCCGGGGCCGCGCCACCCTGGGCCGGCACCAGGTGCATCCACAGGTCGGCGACGTCGTCCCCGGGCACGGAGCGCCGACGCAGCTCGTCCAGTGACAGCCGCGCCGAGAACGTCTCGCGCCCGCTCGCAGGCACCCGGACCTCGGCCCCGCTGTCGCGAAGGACCGCGGACACCTCGCCGACCGTCCAGCCGGGGCGCGCCGAGGTCCCCTCGACGACGACCTCACCGTCGCGGATGCCCACCTCGAGGGACGTCTTGTCCGGCCCGACCACCCCGGCCGGGCGCAGCGCACGTGCCGTTCGACGGGCCCATCGGCGGAGCAGCCCTCCTCGCCTCACCGCCGTCGCGCCGCGGGGTCGACGAGCGCAGGCCTGCACGTGCGGGGGGACGACGGTGCGTCGCACCTCCGCTCCAGTCGAACCATCGAAACTCCCCACGAATACCCGCGGACACACCGCGGCGGCCACGACATTCTAGGTCGTCCACGGGCCCCGTCGAGCGCCCCGCACGGCTAGTCGCCGGAGCGCGTCATCATCCGCCTCGCCTTGGAGGCGGCGCGCCTCAGCGGCGTCCTCGTCGCCTGCGCGAGGTTCTGCTCCAGGTCCCTGTTGGCGCGGACCAGCCCGGCCTTCTCCTGCTTCAGGTCCTTGATCGCTGCGCGCTCGTCCTTGGCGATGCCGTACAGCGTGGTGATCCGCTCGCCGAGGCTTCGTCGGGCGGCGATGTCGCGGAAGTCCGACGCCGACCACTGCGCGGGCTGCTGCATCACGGGGTCGAAGTCCCACCGGTCGCCGAACCGGGCGAGGTCGGCGCCGTAGATCTCCTCGAGCGCCTCGCGCACGCCGCCCCCGAACACCTCGGACGCCGCCCGGAGCGGGGTGTCGTTCTCCTTGCCGAGGGACACCTCGTGCGGGCGCCCGACGTCGTCGAGGTGGGCGCTCAGGTCGCCCAGCAGCGTGGAGATCTCGCTGATGTCGTAGATGCGCGAGTACGGGATCGTGTCCTCGTGCAGCCGCGTCGTCTGGGGCGCGAAGTGCGTGTCGCGGACCGGGCCGCGGGGGTCGCGCAGCACCTCGACGAACCGCGCGAAGTCGCGGACCACGTCCTCGACGGAGCCCGGCGCGCCCGGCAGCCACTCGGCCCCGGCGAACTTCCGACCCGTGTAGACGGGGTCGCCCACGAGGAACTTGGACTGCCACGCCGAGAACGCCCGCAGGCGCGGGTCGCGCACGACCGCGAAGACGAACCAGCCGTTCGCCGGGGAGATCTCCGCCCGCTCGGCCGGCTCGAGCTGCTTGAGCGAGCGCACGTCGTGCCAGAGCCGCCGGTGGTGGATCATCATGCGCGGGGTCGCCTCGCAGCTCAGCACGCTGGTGAACTGCTCCGGGTCCTGCCCGCTGAGCTCCGCGACGAGCCACTTCAGGCTCGTGCACGCGTTCTTCGCCAGGTGCGTGAACAGGACCTTGTGCTCCGGCAGCACCCAGGTGTTGGGAGCGGTCGCGTGCTCCGCCGTCAGCGGGGCGGTCCCGGTCACGGCCATGTCGATCACCTCGTCCTCAGGCGGTGTGCGGAAGGGTCCCGACCATCCCCGCCGCCACGGTCTTGTTGGTGGCCTCGTCGACCAGGATGAATGCGCCCGTCCGCCGGTTCTGGCGGTAGGGGTCGACGAACAGCGGCTGCGTGACCCGCAGCTGGATGCGGCCGATCTCGTTGAGCCGGATCTCGGTCGCGTCCTCGTCGCGGTGCAGCGTGTTGACGTCGACGCGGTACTTGACGTCCTTCACCATGGCGCGCGCCCACCGGGTGGTGTGCTTGATCGCGTACTTCTTGCCCTGCACCAGCGGCGCCGTCTCGTCCATCCAGCAGATCTGGGCGTCGATGTCCTGCAGCGCGGCGGGCGAGTTGTTCGGGCGGCAGATCATGTCCCCGCGCGAGATGTCGATATCGTCCGCGAGGCGCACCGTGACGGACATGGGCGGGAAGGCCTCGTCGACCGGGCCGTCGGCGGTGTCGATCCCCTCGATCGTGGTCTCGAGCCCGGAGGGCAGGACCCGGACCTTGTCGCCCTTCTTGAGCACCCCGCCGGCCACGGTGCCCGCGTACCCGCGGTAGTCGCGCGCGTCGTGCGACTGGGGCCGGATCACGTACTGCACGGGGAACCGCACGTCCTGCAGGTTGCGGTCGCTCGCCACGTGCAGGGACTCGAGGTGGCTGAGCAGCGGGCGCCCGTCGAACCAGGGGGTGTTCTCGCTGCGGTTCACCACGTTGTCGCCGACGAGCGCCGAGATCGGGATGAACGTGAGGTCCGGCACCCGCAGGCGCGAGGCGAAGTCCGTGAAGTCGCGCCGGATGCCCTCGAAGACCTCCTCGGAGTAGTCGACGAGGTCCATCTTGTTCACGCACACCACGATGTGCGGGACACCCAGCAGGGTGGCGAGGAACGTGTGCCGGCGGCTCTGCTCGATGACGCCCTTGCGCGCGTCCACGAGGATGACCGCGACGTCCGCCGTGGACGCCCCGGTCACCATGTTCCGGGTGTACTGGATGTGCCCCGGGGTGTCCGCGATGATGAACTTGCGCTTCGGCGTGGCGAAGTAGCGGTACGCGACGTCGATCGTGATGCCCTGCTCACGTTCGGCGCGCAGTCCGTCGGTGAGCAGCGCCAGGTCCGTGTAGTCGTTCCCACGGTCCTTGCTCACCTGCTCCACCGACTCGAGCTGGTCCTCGAAGATCGTCTTGGAGTCGAACAGCAGGCGCCCGATGAGGGTGCTCTTGCCGTCGTCCACGGAGCCCGCGGTCGCGAAGCGCAGCAGGTCGGCCGACGTGTCGATCGCCTGGGAGGCGGTCTCGGTCAAGGTCTCGGTGGTCATGGCTTAGAAGTAGCCCTCTCGCTTGCGGTCCTCCATCGCGGCCTCGCTCACCTTGTCGTCGCCACGGGTGGCGCCACGCTCGGTGAGGCGCACGGCGGCGACCTCCTCGACGATCTCGGCACGGGTCGCCGCCGTCGACGCGACGGCGGCGGTGAGGTTCGCGTCCCCCACCGTGCGGTAGCGGACGGACCGCACCTCGGCGGTCTCGCCGTCCTTGAGCGGCGTGAACTCGTTGACCGCGAACAGCATGCCGCCCCGGTCCACGACCTCGCGCTCGGCCGCGAAGTACAGGTCGGGCAGATCGATGTCCTCGGCCTCGATGTAGGCCCAGATGTCCAGCTCGGTCCAGTTGGACAGCGGGAACACGCGGATCGACTCGCCCTGGTGGACGCGGCCGTTGTACAGGTCCCAGATCTCGGGCCGCTGGTTCTTGGGGTCCCACTGGCCGAAGTCGTCGCGGAAGGAGAACACGCGCTCCTTGGCGCGCGCCTTCTCCTCGTCGCGGCGCCCGCCGCCGAACAGCGCGTCGAAGCCGTTCTTCTCCGCCGCCTCGAGCAGCACCGGGGTCTGGATGCGGTTGCGGGAGCCGTTGGGCTCCTCCTGCACCAGCCCGCGCTCGATGGCCTCCGGCACGGAGGCGACGACGAGCTGGATGCCGAGCCGCTCGACCCAGCGGTCGCGCGTGGCGAGCACGGACGGGAAGTTCAGGCCGGTGTCCACGTGCATGATCGGGAACGGGATCCGCGCCGGGGCGAACGCCTTGGCGGCCAGGTGGAGCATGACGATCGAGTCCTTGCCGCCCGAGAAGAGCAGACAGGGGCGCTGCATCTCCGCGACCACCTCGCGAAAGATGTGGATGCTCTCCGCTTCGAGGCTGCGGAGCTGGCTCAGGACGTGGGACGTCACGGCTGGGCACCTTCCTTGATGTCGACCCCGACCTCCGTCAGCGCCGCACGCAGGTGCGCCGCCACGGCCGGGTGGCTGACGAAGAGATCGGGGAGCCAGGGGTCCTGGCGGTTGTACTCGAGGGGGGTGCCGTCCAGTCGGGTGCACACGAGGCCCGCGGCGAGCGCGACCGCGACGGGCGCCGCCGAGTCCCACTCGTACTGGCCGCCGGCGTGCACGTACGCGTCGACGGTGCCGTCCACGACGGACACGACCTTGACGCCGGCCGACCCCATGGGCACGAGCTCGACGTCGTCGCGGGCGGCGAGGTCCTGCACGAACTGCGGTGGACGGCTGCGGCTCGCGGCGAGGCGCAACGGCCGGCGGCCGGCGAGGACCGCGTCGGTGTCGTCGGCCGGGCTCGGCCCGGCGTCGGTCGTGGCGGTGCTGAGGACGGCGGCGCGGGCCGGCAGACCGACCGCCCCGGCGGCGAGCCCGTCGGAGCGGGCGACGCCGCGGTCCCAGAGGGCCACGTGCACCGCGAAGTCGTCGCGCCAGCCCGCGCCGTCGCCGGCGCGCTCGGCGAACTCGCGGGTGCCGTCGAGCGGGTCGACGATCCACACGCGGTCCGCCGTCAGGCGGGCGGCGGAGTCGGCGGCCTCCTCGGAGAGGACGGCGTCGCCCGGGCGGGCGTGCGCGAGCGCGGCGGCGAGCCACGCCTGGCTGGCCGCGTCACCCGCGTCCTTGAGCTCCCCCGCCACGAACGACCCGCCGGCGGCGTCGACCTCCGCCCGCAGGCCGCGGAGCACCTCGCCGGCCCCCTGCGCGAGCACGACGGCGAGCTCGCCGTCGGGCAGGCCCGGGTCCGGGAAGGACGGGGCGGACGCGGACATACGACTCCTCGGCTTGCAGCTCTGGACGGAGGCCCCGGGCGGGCCGCGGCCGACGCTACCATTCCGAATTGGACGATTCCCTGAGAGTTCACATTGTTGAATTCTGTTTTTCCGATAGGAATGGTGCGCTTTTGAGCCTCGACCTCCCGCTGATCGTCGGCGGACTCGTCGTGGGCTTCGTCGTCGGCCTGACGGGGATGGGCGGCGGCGCCCTGATGACGCCGATGCTCATCTTCGTGTTCCGCGTCGACCCGCTCACCGCGGTCTCCTCCGACGTCGTGGCCAGCCTGTTCATGAAGCCCGCGGGCGCGATCGTGCACCTGCGCCGCCGCACCGTGAACCTGCAGCTCGTGCTGTGGCTGTGCATCGGCTCCGTGCCGGCGGCGTTCTCCGGCGCGCTCCTCATCCGTTACCTCCCGTTCGACGACGGGTTCGACGAGGTGCTCAAGCAGATCCTCGGCGTCGCCCTGCTCATCGCGTCGGCCGGGCTGGTCGTGCGCGCGGTGCTCGGCATGCTGCAGCGCCGCACCGCCCTCGGCGAGGGGCCCGCCGCGCCCAGCAGCCCCGACGTCGTCGTCCGCAAGGTGCCCACGCTGATCCTCGGCGCCGTGGCCGGGCTCATGGTCGGCCTCACCTCCGTCGGCGCCGGCTCGATCATCATCGTGGTGCTGCTCCTGCTCTACCCGGCCCTCAAGGCCTCCCAGCTCGTCGGGACCGACCTGGTGCAGGCGGTCCCGCTGGTCGCGGCCGCGTCGCTGGGGCACATCCTCTACGGGGACTTCGAGCTGGGCCTGACGACGTCCCTGCTCGTCGGCGCCATCCCCGGTGCATGGTTCGGCGCCCACGTCTCGAGCCGCGCCCCCGGCGGCATCATCCGCCGCGCCCTGGCGATCCTCCTGCTGGCCTCCGGCCTCAAGCTGCTGGGCGCCTCCCTCGGCGTGGTGGTCGCCGCCGCCGTCGGCGCGCTCGTCGTCGGCAACCTGCTGTGGATCGTGGTCCGGGAGCGCATCAAGCGGCTCCCGCCCCGGCCGGCCGTGCTCGGCACCGTCCCCGCACCCGACCCCGACCCCGCACCCGCACCCGAACCGGACCCCGACCAGAAGGACACGACGACGCGATCATGACGGAGCCCACGCCCGGCACGGTGCCCTCGGACCTGCCCTCCGACCTGCCCGCCGCGACCCACGTCCTGTCCCCCGACGAGCTGGACCTCCTCGAGCTCGCCCTCGCCGGCGGCCCCTGGGTCCCGCCCGCCGGGCTGCCCGCCGGCCCCGTGACCCTCACGGACGCCGAGAACACGCCGCTCGCCGTCGCCGGTGTCCCCGGCGACGAGGCCCCGCGCGCCGTGCGCCCGTTCGCCCGTGCCGCCGGGCCGCACTGGGACCCCGCGGTGCGTCGCACCGCTCGCGAGGTGCGCGACGGCGCGCAGGCAGGCGTCGAGGCCCTCGCCCTGGTCGTGGCCGAACCGCCCACGCGCTCGGAGGTGGACGCCCTGCCCGGGCTCGTCGGCGACGCGGGCTCGGTGCTCCTGCTCGTGCCCGCCGCACGCCGGACCCCCGCCGCAGGGCACGTGGGGGCCCCGGGACTCGTGCGCATCGCCCAGGACCTCGCCGACCGGCTCGAGGACCGCGCCCGCCGCGCCAGCGTCGTCGTCGTGCCGTGGCCGGCCGAAGCCCCGGACGGGCTGCGCTGGACGGACGTCGGCGCGCGCTACGGCGCCGCGCGGACCGAGACGCTCGTCGCGCACCGCTCCCCCGAGGACCGCGGCGCCGTCGAGGGGCTCGGCACCGTGTGGTCCGGCGCCGTCGCCGCGCTCTACCCGGAGGTGACGGCCGCCGAGGTCGTGCGGGCCGCCGGCACGGCCCGGCCGCGAGGCGCCGTGGTCTTCTTCACGGGCCTGTCCGGCTCCGGGAAGTCGACCGTGGCCCGGGCGCTGGCCGCCGAGCTCGATGACGAGGGCCTGCACACCACCCTGCTCGACGGCGACGAGGTACGCCACCACCTGTCCAAGGGCCTCGGCTTCGACAAGGCCTCCCGCGAGCTCAACGTGGAGCGCATCGGCTACGTCGCGTCGCTCGTGTCCTCGCACGGCGGCGTCGCGGTGGCGGCGCCGATCGCGCCGTTCGCGTCGGGCCGCGCGCGGGTGCGCGAGCTCGCCGAGGCCGCCGGCACCTTCCTGCTCGTGCACGTCAGCACGCCGCTGGAGGTGTGCGAGGCCCGCGACCGCAAGGGCCTGTACGCCAAGGCCCGGCGCGGCGAGATCCCCGAGTTCACCGGGATCTCCTCGCCGTACGAGGCGCCGACCGACGCCGACCTGGTCGTCGACACCTCCCGCATGACCGTCGAGGACGCCGTGGCGCGCGTCCGCGCGGCGCTCGACGCCGCGGGCGGCGAGCCCTCCGGCCCGCTCCGCTGAGCCCGGGCGTCGTGGCGTCCGCGCGGGACGCCGGGCCTCAGCCGCGCAACGCCTCGAGGATCCGCTCGCGCGCCTTGCCGTCCCGGTAGGCGAACGCGCGGTCGATCCGCTCCGCGTACCGGTCGGGCAGGCGCTCGAGGGTGCTGACGACCGCGTTCCAGGCGTCCTCGGGGCTCGTGACGACCGGGCCGAACCCGGACGACTCGAACCCCGCCGCCCGGGATCGCGCGCTGTCGGCAGCGCCGAGCACGGCCTCCCGGTCGACCTGGAGATAGACCGTCGGCCGGCCGAGATAGGCCAGGTCGAGCGCACGCGCGGAGGAGTAGTCGGTGACGAGGATCGCGGCGGAGGCCAGCGCCTCCAGCTCGTCGTCCTGGGGGACGAGCTCCACCCCGGGCGGGGGCGAGAAGACCTCGGGGCCCACCCCCGACGGGAGGATCAGCCGGACGCGGCGCCCCTCCCGGGCGGCGAGAGCGGCGAGCTCGGCGGACCCGAGGAGCTCCCGCCAGGCGGCCACGAACGGCAGGTCGTGGAACTCCTCGATCGCCCTCCCGGCCGCTTCCGGGTCGGACGGCCGCAGCGTGCCGGACCGCCAGCCGGGCGCGACGACGACGTGCTCGGCCGGCGCCCGCAGCTCCTCGAGCCGGTCGTGAGAGGGCAGCCCCGTGAGCGCGACCTCGCTCGGGAGGAAGGCCTGGGTCCCGTAGGGGCCGCCGGCGCGGACGAGCTCGATCGCCGAGGAGACGGTGACGAGGTCGGCCTGCGACGCCCAGGAGTCGCGATGGAGCAGCCTGCCGACCCCGGCGGCGGGCAGCAGCGCCACGCGCCACTCCCGCGGGATCCCGTGCCCCGGGAGCGGGACGTGCGCACGCCGTGTCATGCGGGACGTGACCAGGAGGTCCGCCCGGCGCAGGAGGGAGGCGTGCTCGGCCGACCCTGCGGTCACGCACCGGACACCCGCCCGGCGCAGCCGTGCCTCGGCCTCGGAGCCCGCCTCGGTCACGAAGCGCACCTCGACGTCGGACGCCCGCTCCTGCGCGTACTCGAAGAGCAGCTCGCTCTGCGACGGCACGGCGTCGGCGTCGTCGCCGGTGACGAACACCCAGGTCTCGCCGCGCGCGGCCTGCGGCACGGCGTGCACCGCGGCGCGGGGCGGCGCCGCGGAGCCGGTCACGGCCCGCGCGAGGCGCCGCCAACGGGAGACGACGGACCCGGGTTCGACACCCGGCGACGGCGCGGGGGCCGGCGCGGTGGCGGCGGCCGGTTCGGGCTTCTGCGCCGCGGGCTTGACGTCGATGGGCGGCCGTCTCCCGGCACGCTCGTCGACGTCACCGGCCTTCAGGATCGTGCCGTCGAGCTCGAGCGTGAAGCGCGGCTCCGTCGAGGCCAGGCCGACGGCGTCCCCCCGCTGCATCCGCACGAGGAGCACCAGCTGGTACAACCAGGTCTTCCCGAGGTACTCGACCCCGCGGCTCCTGCGCTCGAGGACCTCGGCCTCGCCCGCGACGACCTGCAGCTCCGGGAAGTCGTGGTCGCTCCCGTAGACGGCCGCGCGCCACGCGCCCCGCTCCGGGTGCCAGCGCAGCCGTTCCACCGGCGAGGACGAGACGTCCTCGACGGCGGAGAGCCACGCGTAACGCATCTCCAGCGGCACCGCGAAGATGTCGAAGCCCCTGATGTTCTCTGCGCCGATCTGCCGCAGGTTCTCGACCAGGCGCTCGCGGATGAGCGCCAGCTGATCCTCGGACGCGAGGTCGACGGGCGTGTTGGCGCGGCGGTTCCGGCGGAACAGCATGAACACGAAGTACAGCAGGAGGTTCGCCAGCCAGGGCGGGCACTCGTCGCCGGCGCGGTCGAGCATGCCGCGGTGCGAGATCCCGAACAGCGACGCGTAGCGGGACATGTTGCCGCTGTGCTTCGACACGATCGAGGACGCGTCGGCACGGCGGAGGTAGAAGTACTCCGCCCCCGGGACGAGCACGTATCGCGCCCGGTTGCAGAGCAGGAAGTGCCCGATCATGTCCGTGTCGGAGGACTGCAGGATCTGCTCGTCGAACCGGAGGCCGTGGCGAGAGATCACGTCGTGGCGGAAGAACGCGACACCACCGAGAGTGTGGATCTTGCGCGGCTGCCGGCGCAGGTCGATGACCGAGCTGACGGCGTCGACGTACCGGGCGTCCAGCGTGTGCCCGATCGTCGAACCGTCGGGCGACGTGAGGATCGCCCGGCCCACGAACATCGTCTCGTCCGGGAACCGCTCCCGTGCCTGCTCGATCTCGAGCAGGTAGCGGGGGTCCAGCCGGTCGTCGGGGTCCGGGTGCGACACCCAGGTGCCGCGAGCCCAGGCGAGGCCCGTGTTCCGGGCCGAGGCCACGCCCCCGTTCGGCTTCGTGACGACGCGGACCGCGTAGTCGGTGGTGGGCATCCAGGCCCGCACGACGTCCTCGGAGTCCTCGGGGCAGCCGTCGATGACGAAGATCAGCTCGTACCCCGCGTGTGCCGCGACCTGCTCGTCGAGCGACCGGAGGAACGCGGGAAGGTACGGGCCGACGCGGTAGCAGGCGATGACGAGGCTCGTGTGGGGCGAAAGCCCGTCCCACTCGCCCTCGGGGCGATTGACGTCGGTCACCTCGATGTCGGTCACCTCGGTGTCAGTCATCACGGCCCTTCCGCTCCTTCAGGCCTTCGAGCTCCAGCCCGACCTCGTAGATGCGCTTCGAGTTGTCGTGGTCGAAGTAGGCGAAGAACGTCTCGACCCGCTCCTCGAACTCCGGTTCCGGTGCGCAGCCCCGCTCCAGGTAGCGCTCCAGCAGGTCGAGCAGGTCCTGCTCCGACTTCGCGACCTCGCCGAACGCGTCGGTCGCGTAGTCGAACGACGCCGCGGGGTAGTGGGGCGGGATCGAGTCGGGCTGGTAGTACAGCACCGGCTTGTGCATCTGCGCGAAGTCGAACTGCACCCCGGAGAAGTCGGTGATCATGAGGTCCGACCCCGTGAGGAGCTCCTCGTAGCTGACGTCCTCCGTGGCGGCACGCACCTCGACGTGCTCGCTCTGCGAGACGAAGTCGGTCAGCTGGGTCCCGGTGTTGGGGTGGAGGAGGAAGAGGAAGCGGTACCCGTGCTTCTCGAGGGCGGTGTGCAGCCTCGGGCTGTTGATGAGCGAGTCGAAGACCCGGAAGTAGTCGGTCTCCCGGAAGGCGCGGTGGCTGAGGGTCTGCTCCACGCCCCGTTGCGGGCTGTGCAGGTACGTCCGCCAGGTCGGCGCGAGGAGGATCGTGCGCTCCGCCCGGGAGCGGAGCCCGTCGTAGCGGGCGAACCCCGTGACCTCGACCTGGTCGGCCTCGTACCCGTAGTTCGCCTGGAGGAGGTTCCGACGCTCGAGCTCGGAGACCACGCAGATCCGTTCGAAGTTCGAGAACCCGATGTTCAGCAGGTTGTCGAGCTTGTCCACGACGAGCCCGTGGTTGATGTAGACGACGCGCGCGTCGAACAGGTCGCGGAAGTACGTCTGGTCGAGCTGGAACCCGAAGGTGTTGCTCGTCCCGATGCGGGTGGCGAAGACGATCGACGCGTGGAGATAGTGCAGCCGCTGCCGGTCCGTCCCGAAGGCGAGGTACTCCACGCCGTCGGCGTCGAGCTGCGCCGCGAGGGCCGTGCCCGGTTGGGCGACGTAGTGCGTCTCGACCCCGTCGCGCTGCGCCTGCGCCTGCGCGTAGCGGTACGCGTACTCGCCGTTGTCCCCACCCTTGACGATGCGGTCCGCGTACATCCAGATCGTGCGGCCGCGGTAGTCGGGCAGGCTCGTGAAGTACTCGCCGCGGAGCCGCGCGGCACCGATCCGTACCGGGTCGCCCGACTCCCGCAGCGCACGCTGCAGGGCCTCTTCCGCCGTGTCCCGTGCCTGTTCCGAGTAGGGGGCGATGTCGATCCCGCGGCGACCCACCGTCAGGATCCCGAGCCCCGGGACGGCCCAGTACGCCCCGGGCTGGTCGCTGAGCTTGGCGGTCGCCCGCGTGAAGCGGAGCGGCAGCGGGGCGGACCACGCGTCCGGCGCCGCGTACCGGAGCTCCAGCCGACCGGTGGCCTCGGCGAACGGGATCGTCGCCGTGAAGGTGAAGGCACGGTGGAGCGCGACCCCGTGCAGCGAGGTGTCGGCGTACCGCTGCCGGTCGGCGAGCGGGACGGAGCGTCCGCCCACGTGCACCTCGAGCCGGTGCCCGGCGTGGCTGAAGACCAGCGGGATCCGGCCCCTGACCGTCAGGATGCCGTCCCGGGCGTCCATCGAGTCGATCGAGACGGTCACGGCGTCCGGGCGTTCCAGCTCCAGGCCGCGGAACTCCGCGTACGGGCCCCGCGCGTCCTGGCCCAGGACCGGCTCGAACGCCGCACCGTGCTTGAGCCGCAGCAGGTGCATGCGCACGGTCGGGGACGGGATCCGGGTGGGGCGGCGAGGGGCCCAGATCAGCTCGTCGGCCGTGTGCCGCAGCGCCCGCGAGAGGACGCGCTCGTAGGCGGCGAGGTCCTCCTCGGTGAAGATGCGCTTCGGCGTGCCGCCGGTGTTGAGCCGGATCCGGCCGGCGAGCAGGTGCACGAACAGGCGCTGGAGGTAGGCGTGGCTCGCGCCGAGGTCGGCCGTCCCCTCGAGGAGGTCCGCCCAGTCCCGCGCGAAGTCGAGGTACCAGGACCGGGTCAGCACCTCGGCGGACTGCTCCGCGCCGTCGTCGAGCACGCCGTGGGAGCGCACCTCGCCGAGCACGCCGAACCCTCCGCTGATCGACAGCGCGGCGGCGAAGGCGACGCCGCGCGTGCGCGCGGCCGGGTACCGCCGGACGGCGGCCCAGAGGATGTCCGCGCGGACGAGCACCGGGCTGGAGCCGACCCACAGCGGGGCGTTCTCGGTGAGGGGCACGCCGCCGCCGAGGTCGGCCTTCGGGTGGAGCGTGTGGCCCACGGACGCGTCGGTGAACACGTGCAGGTCCTCGACCGCGTCGGGGTCCAGGCGGTCGAACGCGTCCGCCTCGAACTCCACCCCGGCGTCGACGAGGCACAGCCGGTCGCCCGGGGCCAGGCCGGCGAAGACCCCTGCCTCGGCGAGCGCGTCGAAGGAGCGGTCGGGCACGGTGCGGAGATCCGGGTCCCGCTCGATCTGCGCGAGGGAGAGCCGGGTCCGCAGGTGCGCCAGCGTCCCGTCCTCGCCGACGACCACGTAGCGGACCCGCGTCGACCGGTCCGACGCCCGGCTCGTCGCGGAGGCCCCGGTCGGCCCCGTCGTCGGGCCGTCGGCACGCTCGTCCATCGAGCCCGCGCCCGGCAGCAGCCGGGCCAGGTCCGGATCGGCGGCGAGGGCCGAGACCACCTCCCCCGCACCGAACGCGGAGTACCGCAGCACCGGGACCTGCTGCATCGTCTCGAGCCCGTCCGGCAGCAGCGGCACCACGTCGTGCTCGCGCGCGAGCCACAGCCAGGACTCGGCGGCGTGGAGCCGCTGGCCGAACATGTCGGGCACGAGGACGTCGACGCTGTCCAGGAAGCCCGCGCGGTCGAGCTGGTCGCTCGGCACCACGGCGACCCCCGCGGCCTCGGCCCGCTCCCCGGCCAGGCGCCTGCCCTCGTCGTAGAACACCACCTCGGAGGCGCCCGAGCCCACGAACACGGACCGCAGCACGCCGAGGTTCCAGCCTGCGCCGTCGACGTGCCGGGGCAGGACGACGCCGATCCTCGGGTGCTCCGGAAGGGTGCTCCGGTCCGCCGCTCGTCCCTGGACGAGCGCGACGTCGGCCCCCTGGCCCTGGAGGTACCGGAACAGCTCCGGCGAGGAGACCCTCCAGCTGACGGGCGCGCCGAAGACGGCCCGGGCCTGCTCCTCGCACCAGGCGACCGGGGGCAGCACGGGCTCGTCCACGCGCCGCACGGTCTCGTCGAGCACGAGGTGCACCCGGTCGACGACGAGCCCGACCTCGGGCTCGGCGGGCAGCGCGAGGAGGTACTCCGGGTCGTCGACGATGAGGTTCTCGACGTGTGTCGTGTCGCGCCAGCTCATCCACCGCAGCTCGCCCTGCTCGACCGCGTCGGTGATCCGGCGCCGCGGCTGCACGGTGCGCTGGTCGCGGCTGGACCGCGGACGGGACCCGCTCAGCAGGCCGACGGGGCCGTCCGTCCCGGTCAGGAGCGTCCGGAGCCGGTGCATTCCGTCCCGGGAGCCCTCCAGGGCGGAGTTCCAGTCGGCCAGCACCGCGTACGAGAGCCGCTCGACCGGCGCCTCGCCGCGAAGGCCCGGGGGCGCCCAGCAGATCGAGGGACGGGAGTCGCTGAGCGCCCAGTCGTCGGACCCCGCGGCCTTGATGCGGCTGTGGGCGGCACCGAACTGCCTGCTGTAGGCGAGCCGCGCCCCCGACCTCCAGTTCGGCCGGAAGTCGGAGCGGGAGAGCGAGCCGCCCTTGAGCTGGACCAGGCCGAGCGGCTCGGGCAGGTTCACCACCGAGGACCTCCCGAAGCACCGCTTCAGGCGCTCGGAGAACTCGCTGTCCCCGGCCTTCCGCACGTCGTCGAACTGCCCGAGCCGCTCGAGCACGGCCTCCCGACGGAACAGGAGCGACGACTCGTTGGTCCGGTGCGGCGAGTAGCCCAGGTAGGTGACCTCGCCGGTGCTCAGCACCCGCTGGCTCCTCGACGTGGACGCGGTCTTGCGCGGGTCTGCCAGCAGCGGGAGGAGCTGCCGCTCGATGCGCTGCGTGTGGGAGACGTCGTCCGCGTCCTGGAAGGTCACGTACTCGCCGCGCGCCTCGCGCAGCCCCGAGTTCCGCGCCTGGTAGGTACCACCGTTGTGCTCCCGCGCGATGACCCGCACCCGGGGGTCCGCCGCAGCACTGCCGTCCAGGTGCTCCCGGCCGCTCGTGGAGCAGTCGTCGACGACCAGGATCTCGAGGTTCGACCACGACTGGCGGACCAGCGAGTCGATCGTGTGCCGGAAGCCGGCGTCCGGGTTGTACGTCGGCACGATGACCGTCACCAGGGGCTGCTCGCCGTCCGGCACGCTGCACGAGTCGGCCTCGGGTGCCTCGACGGCCCCGAAGACCCCGCCGGGTTCGTCCACCTCGTGGGCCGCGAGCACGAACGGGGCGAGCCCCCGGTCGGTGAAGGGCTTGTTGAAGAGCGCCCACCAGCGCTCGAGCCCGTCGCCCACGACCGCGGAGGCCTGGTCCGCCGTCGTGCGCTCCGCCGTGCCGGACGGACGCAGCAGGTCGGCGCGGCCCGCCCACGCGATCCCCTCCTCGGCGGTGGGGAACGAGGCGAGCTCCTCGAACAGCGCCTCGGCACGCGTCAACACCGCGACCTGGGTGGCGAGCCGCAGCGCCGCCGACGCGCCCGGGTCCCACAGCTGCGACCGGTCGAGCGCCGTGATCATGACCCTGGTGGCCGCGTCGAGGTTCCGGCGCTCGGGCTCGAGCACGCAGGCGAGCAACGCCGCGCAGAGCACGCGGGGCACGTCCCAGCGCAGCAGCTGCTCCCGGGAGACGCCGGACACGATCGCCTGGCGCAGCGGCTCCCAGCGGTGGGCGGACCCGGTGCCGTCCAGCGCGAGGAGGTCCAGGTAGGCGGCGGAGCGCATGCGGCTGCCGATGGCGAGCGCGCGCCAGGGCGACTGGCGGTTCAGCAGGAGGAACTCGTCGGGCGTGAGCTCCTGGAACGCCGGCGCGGGCTCGTCGGTGTGGGCGTGCGCGAACGACTGCGGCGCTGCGGGGATGGACATGTCGGTGCCGCGTCCTAGAGGTCGGCCGAGCCCGCGGCGGGGGTGCCGGCCGCGTCCCGCTCAGGCCGCGCGAGCTCGAACGCGATCCGTGCCGCCAGCCGCTCCGGGAGGTGCTCCTCGATCCGCTCGAGACGCGCGTTCACCAGGGCGATCTCGCGCTCCGTCGCCCGGCCCGCCGAGCGCGACGTCTCGGACTCCCTCCGTGCGCCGTTCTGCCCGAGCCGGTAGACGGCCGAGAGCACCTTGCGCAGGAAGAGCAGGACGATCGCCGTGCAGACCCCGACCGTGACCAGCACGGCGATGAGGCCCACCTGCACCGGGGCGAACAGGCACACGAGCACGGCGACGACCATGCACACCGCCATCAGGGCGACGGCGGCGAGCTGGCGAGGCGAAAAGGACATAGTGGAAGACACCTAGCATGCGGTGGACTGTCGACGGTCGCTGGCGCGCCATCCCGGGTCGAGCGGCTCCGAACCGGACCGGCCGGGACCGATCGCGGCGACAGGGGTCGCTCGCCGGCCCATGGTAACGGGTGGGTCGCGGGCCTCGCGGGAGGCCCGGTCCCTACGAGATCACGACGCGGCCTGCTTCTTGGGGCGCTGCTTCGAGCGCGCCCGCGGACCGACCCCGCCGGCACGCGCGGACGACCGCGCCAGGCGGTGCGCGCGGACGAACTTGCGGTACTCCGCGAGCACCTCCTCCGTGCCGCCGTCCATGACCAGCTGCCCCTGGTGCACCCAGAGCACGCGGGTGCACATCGCCTCGACCGTGCTGATCGAGTGGCTGACCAGGAAGATCGTGCCCGCGTTCTTGCGGACCTCGTCGATGCGGGCCTTGGAGCGCGCCTTGAAGGCCGCGTCGCCGGTGGCCAGCGCCTCGTCGATCATCAGAATGTCGGGCGTCGCGGCCGAGGAGATCGCGAACCGCAGCCGGGCCCCCATGCCGGAGGAGTACGTCTTCATCGGCATGTAGACGAAGTCGCCGATGTCGGCGAACTCCACGACCTCGTCGAAGCGCTCCTCGACCTGCTTGGGGGTGAGGCCGAGGGCCAGGCCGCCGATCCAGATGTTCCGCTCGCCCGTGAGCTGCGGCATCAGGGCGGCGTTGACGCCCAGCAGCGCCGGCTCACCCGCCACGTACACCCCGCCCGACCGCGGCGGGATGAGGCCGGTGATGGCGCGCAGCAGCGTGCTCTTGCCGGAGCCGTTGATGCCGACGATGCCGATGGACTCCCCGTGCCGGGCGACGAAGGAGATGCCGCGCACGGCGTGCACCTCGCTCACCGCGCCCACGTGCTGCGACGTCGAGCTCACGAGGCGGCGCAGGAGGGAACGCTTGGGGGCCTTGGCCTCGCGCACGTTCTCGGCGCCCTTGGCGGCGACCTGCTTGGCCTTGCCGCCGAAGACGCGGTAGACGATGTGCAGGTCGTCGACGACGAGCACCGGGTCGCCGACCGTCGCGACCGGCTTCGGGCCCTCGAGGTCCTCGGGCTCGAACTCCTCGTCGAGGTCGACGTCCAGATGGAGATCCGACTCAGTCACGGCCGTACCGCTCCTCTCCGCGCCAGAAGACGATGAACCCGACCACGAACGTCACGACCGCCCAGCCGGCCGCCCACAGCCACATCCACGGGTCCTGCGGCATGGACGGCTCCTGCGTGAGGATCGAGCGCGCCACGTAGAGGAACACGCCGATCGGCTGGTACTCGAGGATCGCGCCGATGACGGGCTGCACCGCCTCCGGCAGACGGTAGACGTAGTGGGTGACCGGGAAGATCACGCCCGAGCCGTACATCACGAGGCGCAGCACGAAGCCGATGATGTTGTCCAGGTCGGGCGTGATCGCCACGGCCCGGGCGACGATGAACGCGACGCCGGTGTTGAACACCCACATCAGGGCCACGATGGCCGGCAGCAGCAGCCAGCTCCAGGTGATGTGCTCCATCGGGTACTTCGGGAGCAGGCCGCTGAGCAGGACGATCGCGCACATGACCACCAGGGCCGGCACGAGGGTGGTGAGCAGCGAGACGACCTGCGCGATGGGCAGCACGGCGCGCGGGAAGTGCAGCGACCGGATGAGGTTCGTCTTCTGCGCGATCGACCGCGACCCGGCGTGCACCGACTGCTCGAAGAACCGGTACAGGAAGGTCCCGATCACGATGAACGCGATCGCGTTCTCCAGCCCGCGGGTCGTGCCCAGCAGGATGCCGAAGATGAGGATGTAGACGGTCGCGTTGAGGATCGGGTTGAGGACGGCCCACAGCTGACCCAGGTAGTTGTTCTGGTTCTTGGAGTAGGCCGTCGCGGTGCCGAGGACGCGGATGAACGCCCAGCGGGAGGCGACGTCGCGGATGTACTTGCCCAGCGGCGGGCGCACGCCCATCTGCTGCAGCCCGAACTGCTCCGCGATCGCCCGTCGCTCCTGCGAGGTGGTGTCCGGCACGACCGGCTCCGGCGGGCGGAGCGGGTCACGACCGGGCTCCGGCTTCCCGCGGTCACCCGAGGCGGCGTCCGTGGTGGTGTCGGTGGTCACGTAACTTGCATACCCGTCTTCCGAGGTACGGCCAGCGGCTGCCGGGCCCTGTCGATAGTACAGCGATAAGGTGCGCGCCCTTCGCGCCGGCGCCCCCTCGGGGACGCCTCAGGGTGCCGTGGAATACTCGTCGCGCCACGGGAACCCGCCACCAGGAAGGCACGGATGTCGCACGTGACGCCACCGCAGCAGCCCACGATCACGGACCGCGCGCGCAAGCTTGCCGCACAGATCTTGCTGACCGCGGGATCGCGCGTCAAGCGGGTCGTGACCAGCACGATCGCCGGTGAGGAGCCCGAGCACTCCCCCGCGCTGGAGGGCCTGCCCCCGTTCCCCGTGGTGGCGTACTTCGCGGACACCCCGAACCAGGGGTACCAGCTGCGGCAGTGGCTGCCCGTGCTCGAGCGGGTCGCCGCGCAGCACCCCGTGGCGATCGTCACCCGGCACTGGGAGCTCACCGAGCAGCTCCGCGAGACCACCGACCTGCCCGTGCTCTTCGTCCGGCGCCTGGACGGTCTGCGCCGGCTCTACGAGCAGATCGACGTCAAGACGGTCGTCTACGTCAACAACGGCTGGCGCAACTTCCAGTCGCTCATCTACCAGCGGGCCCTGCACGTGCACGTCAACCACGGCGAGTCCGACAAGATCTCGATGGTCTCCAACCAGGCCAAGGCCTACGACCACGTGGTCGTCGCCGGCCAGGCCGCGATCGAGCGCCACCGGCGCGCCCTCATCAACTTCGACCTCGACACGCTGGTCGTGTGCGGCCGCCCGCAGCTCGACCTCGACGTGGCGCCGGCGCTCGCGCCGGCCGACGGTCGCCGGACCGTGCTCTACGCCCCCACCTGGTCCGGCGAGGACGACGCCAACAACTACACGTCCGTCGACCTGTACGGCACCGCGATCGTGCGCGCCCTCCTGGACCGCCCGGACGTCCGGCTCGTCTACAAGCCGCACCCCCGCGTGCTCACGGCCGAGGAACCGGCGGTCGCCCAGGCCCACGCCGAGATCGTGCGGCTCGTCACCGCCGCGCGGGAGGCCGGCGCCCCGCACGAGCTGCCGCTCGAGGCCGACATCCTCGGCCTCTTCGAGGACGCCGACCTGCTCGTCACCGACATCTCGTCCGTCGGCCTCGACTTCCTCTACCTGCGCCCCGACGTCCCGATCGTCCTCACCGACCGGCGCACCGACCGCGCCCGGATCGTCGCCGAGGCCCCCGTCGCGAGCGTCGTCGACATCGTGGACCGCGACACCGTGGGCGACGTCGGCACGCTCCTGGCGGCCAACCTCGCCCAGGACCCCCACCACGACGCCCGCGGGCGCGTGCGCGACCACTACTTCGGGTTCGCGCGGGGCGACAGCAGCCGACGCTTCCTGGAGTTCGTGACGGACTGCGTCGCGCGCCGGGACAGGCTGCTGTCCGGGCCGAGATAGAGAGGCTCCTCGCCGAGAGAGAGAGGGGACGGACCGATCATGGATCGGTCCGTCCCCTCTCTCTCTCGGCGAGGAGCCTCTCTATCTCGGCAGGTGCTCAGAGCTCCTGGTTCGCCCGCTCCAGGTCCTCGGCGAAGTCCACCTCGACCGCGTACAGGTCGGAGATGTCCACCGGCAGCACCTTCACGCCGTCGTGCGCGATGGCGAGCTCGAGGCCGCCCTCGAAGTACTCCTGGTCGTCGACCTCGTCGAGACGCTGCAGCAGCTTCGCCTTGTCCTGGGCCGCGACGTAGTTGATCCCCACGGCCTCGCCGAGCGCCCCGGCGCCGACCTTCTTCGACAGCTCGTTGATGTAGCCGTCGTCGTCGACGGTGTACTTGACCTCCTCGTCACCGACGGAGGACGTGTTGACGCACACGAACGACCGGCCCTCGTCGATGAGGGGCTGCACGCGGCGCAGCACGTCCGGGTGGAAGACGACGTCGCCGTTCAGCCAGAGCACGCCGCGGTCCCCGGTGACCCGGAGCGCGCGGAGGAGGCTCTTGGACGTGTTCGTCTGGTCGTAGACCTCGTTGTAGGTGAACGCGACGTTCGGCGCGGCCTCGAGGATCATCTCGAGCTTGAAGCCGACGACGATCAGCACCTCGGCCTCACGGCCGTAGACGGAGCGGAGGTTGCCGAGCTGCTGGGCGAGGATCGTGCGACCGTCGCGCAGCTCCGTCAGCGGCTTGGGGTGCGGCCGGCCGAGGCGGGTCCCCATGCCCGCCGCCAGGATCACTGTCTGGATACTCATCGCGTTCCTCTCTCGTTACCTGTCGGTGCGGCGCTCGGCGCGCCGTGGGCGTCGACCCGGGCGACCTCGCGGTCGCGGATCTCCATGAGGCGCTCGCACGCGGCGACGAACCGCTGCGTGGACGCGCCGGGGGCGGTGTCACCGAGGTAGTGCTCGCGCAGCGCGTGGCGCCGGTCGCGCGTCGGGTCCTCGGTGAGCTCGCGGTCCACCGTGGCCAGCACGTCGCCGAGGGCGGCGACGGGCAGCGACGGCGCGAGCTCCAGCAGCGGGCTCGCCGCGATGATCACGTCACCGACCGGCCGGGTCACGACGATCGGCTCGCCGGTGGCGAGCCAGTCCATCGCCACGCCGGAGACGTCGCAGACCAGGAGGTCGGCCGCCGCGAACGCCGGGGCGACGTCGCCGTGGGTGTCGGTGCCGTGGGCGGGGCCCTCGGCGGGCGCGGGCGCCGCCGCGAGGTACTCCCGGATCGCCTTGTCGGCCTCGCCGTACGCCGCGACGCGGACGCCGGTGAGCGGGTGCGGGCGGTAGAGCACGCGGTAGCGGCCCGAATCCACGAGGGCGCGCACGATCGTGAGCCCGTGCGTGGCCACCGTGCCGTACTCCGCGGACGGCTGGCCGCCCTCCCACGTGGGGGCGTACAGGACGGTGGGCAGGGGCCCGCGGGGTGTCCGCGCGCGCAGGCGCAGCTGGTCGTCGAGCTGCGGGCGGCCCACCGGCACGCACCGCGCGTGCGCGTCGTACAGGGTGCTGAACCGCGCCATGCGCTCGACGGCGGCCTGCCCGGCGACGAAGGAGAAGTCGTACGCCTTGGTCTGGTTCGACACCGTGACGAGCTTGTCGCTGTCGCCGTGCATCAGCGACGCGTGCACGAGCTGCCCGAAGCGCAGGCAGGTGAAGTTCTGCGGGTTGTGGTTGACGTACAGGGCGAGCTTCGTCGGCGATCGGCCGAGGACGTCGTCGAGGGTCGTGTAGTGCGCCACGGTGCGCACGTCCAGCCCGCTGTCGCGGCGGATCGCCCGCGCGGTGCGGGAGTCCTGGGTCACGACGACCACGGGGTGCTCGGCGTGCAGCGCGCGGAACGTGTCGTACCACTGCTCGATCTGGTAGAGCGCGTCGGGGGTGTCGGCGAAGTACACGAGCACCTCGTACGGCCACGAGGTGCCGAGGAGCTCCTGGTCCTCGCCCAGCCCGTCCGGCATGCCGCCGGGCAGCAGCCCGAGCCGACGGATCGCCTTGCCCCCCAGGGACCGGATCCGGCGGCGCCACGTGGCGCCGCGGGGTGTGGCGGTCAAGGCCCCTCCTCAGGGTGGATCTCAGGGTGGATGACGGTCTGGTCCGGTCAGCGACCGGCGCGTCGCAGCATACCGGCCACCCTCCGCGCGGCCCGGGACAGCGAGGATCGCCAGGGCTCCGCGCCGGCCGGCCGGGCGGCGGCCCGCGGAGACACCGGTCGACGACGGGCGACGTCCGCGAAGACCTCCGCCCACCGTCCGACGACCGCCCCGTCGGAGTACCGCTGGGCGGTCGCGACCGCGGCCTCGCGCATGCGACGCACGGCGTCGTCGTCGAGCGACACGAAGCGCACGATCGCCGCCGCCAGCGCGTCGACGTCGCCGTCCGGCACGAGGAAGCCGTCGACGCCGTCGGTGATGATGTCGGCGGGGCCGTAGCGGACGTCGAACGCGATCGGCACGCACCCGCGCGCCATCGCCTCCGCGAACACCAGCGGCAGCCCTTCCGCCCTGCTGGTCAGCAGCAGGAACGAGGCGTCGGCCAGCCGGTCCGCCGCGCCCGGGACGTACCCGTGCAGCGTCACGCCGGGGACCTTCGCCGCACGGGGCTCGAGGCGAGCCCGCTCCGGCCCGTCGCCGTAGACGTCGAGGGTGAGCGGCAGGCCGCTGCGGACCTTCGCCCGGCGCAGCCCGGCGATCGCGTGGCCGACCCGCTTCCGGCGGCTGAGGCTGGCGAGCATCACCCCGCGGTAGCGGTCGGCGTGCGCGGGCATCGCGCCGTCGGGCAGGTCGGTGCTGTTCGGCACCACGTACGTGTTGTCCCGCACGCCGACCCGGTCGTGGACGTCGCGCCGCTGGCCCTCCGTGAGGAGCACCACGGCGTCGTAGTCGCCCACGTGCTCGATCATCGGGGCGCGCGTCCCCGCGAGCGGCCCGTGCGCGTCCTCGGCCGCGGCGGCCAGGTGCGCCCCGTGCACCAGGTGCAGCGTGTAGATCCCCTTGATCTGCAGGTTGGCGAAGAACTTGGTCAGCGCCTTCGAGTCGACCACGAGGTAGGTCGGGCGCTCGGACAGCACGGTGCCGACCCAGTGCCGGTACAGGGCCCACACGGTGGACCACCGGCGCCCCGGGCGCCCGTCGCTGGTGTAGAACCGCACCTCGCGACCGGCCGGGGTGCTCTCGTCCGCGGCGGCGAGGGAACCGTCCGGCCGGAAGTGCAGGTGCCGCGTGGACTCCCCGTCCTTCTCCAGGCGCACCCGCTCCCCCGGAGCCCCGCGCGGGAGGTCCCGCGGAGCGGCGCCGGCGCGCGCCCCGACCTTCTCGTCCGGCATCGCGCGGACGTCGGCCCACAGGTTGTGCAGCGTGACTCCCGGCACGAGCTGGCCACGCTCCTCGAGGGCGGCACGGGCCTTGTCGACGTCGAGGGCCGGGTCGAAGGTGAGCACCCGCACCGGCACCCCGCCCTGGTCCACGAACGCCCGGGAGCGCCGGAGCAGGGCCGACGTCATCCCGCCGAAGTCGGCGGGGATCGACCAGGTCGCGGCGGCGTACGCCCCGTCGGGCAGGCGGGTCGTCGTCGGTCCGTGGCTGTGGGGCACCGGCCCATCGTAGGGTCTGAGGTTCGCCCGGTCCCGCACGCGGCGCCCTCCCGGACACGGGGGTCGCCCGAGGGGTGGACGGGCGAGCCGAGGCCCCCGCAAATCCGAGTCGTCCGATGTAATATCGGCCGGCCCCGTCGACACCGAACCGGAAGCTCTGATGCCCTCTCGCCCGCTGCACCCTGCCACCCTGCTGCGCGGCGCCCGCCGCGCGCTGCGCGCCGCGCTCGGACGTCCGGAACCCTCCGGTCCGGAGGTCCTCGCCCGGACGCACCCCGTGGTGCACGAGGTCCGCGGCCTCCTGCACGCCAAGGACCAGAAGGGCGCGCAGTCGCGTGTCGACGAGGCCCTGGCCAAGCCGGCTCCCGGCGCCGACGCGCTCGTCGCGGGCGGCCTCGTGGCGCACCGCCGCCACCTGCACGAGCGAGCGCTGGACCTCTTCGACCGCGCGGGCGACGACGCCCTGGCTGTCGCGCCCGTGCCCTACGTCGAGTCGCTCTTCCGCGTGGACCCGCAGCGCGGCCTCGCGCTCGTGCGGTCCTGGCTCGACGGCGCGTCACCGGTACCCGCCGCCCGGACCTGGCACACCGCGCTGCGCTACGTCTTCGCGCACGGCGACGACACCCTGCGGCACGCCGTGCACGACCGGTTCGTCGCGGCGTACCGCGGGAACGAGAAGCAGTGGCCCGGGGGCGCCGCCGAGGTCGAGTGGCTCGAGCGCTGGCGCGGGGCCGAGCGCCACACCACCGCCCCGGCGCCCGGCGCCCGCGTGCCCTTCGCGGTCATGGACTACGTGCAGCCGGGCAAGGGGAAGTCGTCGCAGAACATCGGCGACCACGTGCAGACGCTGTCGTCCCTCGGACACGTCGTGCGCCGGCAGAACCTGCGCTTCCACGGCGACGCCGACCTGGTCGGCTTCGCCCAGGAGATGCAGGAGCGGGTGCGACCCGGGCTGCGCCTCGACGGCGAGGCCACCGACGTCGAGCTCTACCGCGTGGACCGCGACGGGTCGTCGTTCCAGTCGTTCCCGGAGGGCACCTGGCTGCTCGAGTTCGGCTGGCACTCCCACGACCTGGCGGGCACCGGCGTCTGGGACTTCCCGATGCACGAGAACCTCCGGCCGCTCTTCGTCTCGTTCCACTGCAACAAGCGCGGTCTGCTGACCCCGGAGGTGCTCGACTACCTGCGCGCCCACGGCCCGGTGGGCTGCCGCGACTGGACCACGGTCGACCTGCTGCTGTCGCTCGACGTCCCCGCGTTCTTCTCCGGCTGCCTCACGACCACCGTCAGCACGGTCTTCCCCGAGCTCGAGCAGCGTCCCGCGCCCGCCACCGTCTACGTGGACGCCGTGCGCGAGCCCGTGCCGGACGGGCAGGACAACGTCAAGCAGAGCTACCGCGAGGTGAAGGACCGCACCTTCGTGGAGAACATGCGCGAGGCGGTGCGGCTGCTCGAGTGGTACCGCACGTCGTTCACCCACGTCGTGACGAAGCGGCTGCACTGCTACCTGCCCACGACGTCGCTGGGGCTGGACGTCGACTTCCAGCCCGCGAACTTCGCCGACGTGCGCTTCAGCGGGCTGCACCCGCTCGACCACGACGGCTTCGAGGCCATCCGCACCGGCATGATCGCGCGGCTCGAACCGGTCCTCACGGCCGTCTTCGAGGGCCGCGACCCCGAGGCCGTGTACGCGCTGTGGCGCGAGACCGTCGCCCCCGAGGTGGAGGCCGCCCGCGCACGGCACGTCGCGACGACGCCGCTGCCGGCGCTCCCCGTCGGTCCGGCGGAGGTGGCCGCCCCCACCGCGGTCACGGCCCCTGCCGTGGACGGCGCCGTCGACGTGGTCCTCCTGCCCCGGCACAGCCAGCTCCCCCACGTGGGCGAGGCCGTGCGAGCGCTCGACGCGTCGGCGTCCGTGCCGCTGCGCGTCTGGCTCGTGGGACCGGGCGTCGGCCGACTCAGCCTGCCCGAGCTCTCCGCGCGCACCTCCGTGCACCGGGTACCGACCTCGGCCCTCGACCTCGAGACGCTCGGGCTGACGACGTCGCAGCGGGCGCACCACGTGCTGCTGCCGCACCTGCTGCCCGGCGTGGACCGCGCCGTGGTGCTGCCCGTCGACGCCGTCGTGCTGGGCGACGTCGCGGAGCTCGCCGCCGCCGACCTGGGCTCCACGGCCGTCGCGGCCAGGCACACCTCGCACGCCGACCCGAGCGGCTTCGGCCTGCTGTACCGGGCGGCCCGCCGCCTGGACGACGCACCGGCGACGGCCTACGACTTCTACCGCCGCATCCACGCCCGGCACGTGTTCGACTTCAACGCGTTCGACACGGGGGTCATGGTGCTCGACCTGGCGCGCCTGCGGGCGGACGGGTACGCGGCGGAGTCGCTCGCCGCCATGCGGGAGTTCCGGATCGACGCACGCGAGGCCCTGCACCTGTTCGTCGGCCCGCACCGCACCGAGCTCGACGCGGCCTGGGACCACGTGCCGACGCGCGACCTGCCGGACGCCCCGGCGCGGCTCGTGCACTGGGCCGACCCCGTCAAGCCGTGGGACGAGGCCTACGTCGCGCGCCAGGACCTGTGGCACGAGCGCGCGGCCAGGCCCGTGTCCCCTGCCGCTCGGTAACCGCGCGCCACCGGCTCGCGGACGGGCTCTCGTCCGAGCCCGTCCGCGATGATCGCCCCGGACACCCGACCGGGTATCGTCGCCGCCCATGATCTCCCCGACGACCACGTCCGCGCCGTCCGTCGGGAGCTCCGCCCCCGCCCGGGTGGGGCCCCGACCACGCCTCCGCGGGCTGGACGGGCTGCGGTTCCTGGCCGCGCTCCTCGTGCTCGGCTACCACTACACGGGGATCGGCATGCCGCACTGGGGTGCCGCGCCGGCCGACGTCTTCCCCGGGCTCAACCAGGTCACCCGGTACGGGTTCCTCGGCGTCCAGCTGTTCTTCATGATCAGCGGGTTCGTCATCCTGATGACGGCGTACGGCCGACCGGTCACCACCTTCGCCGCGTCGCGCGTCGCACGCCTGTTCCCCGCCTACTGGGCCGCCGTCGTGCTGACGGTGATGCTGCACCTCGTGTGGCACGACGGGCGGGACGCCTCGGCGGTGGACTCGCTGCTCAACCTCACGATGATCCAGAACGCCTGGGACGCCACCGACGTGCAGGGCCCGTTCTGGACCCTCTGGTTCGAGATGCTCTTCTACCTGATCGTGGGGGCGTTCATCCTCGTGGGGATCACCCGGCGCCGGGTGATCGCCCTCGCGGTCCTGTGGCCGCTCGTCGCGCAGCTCGCCAGGGCGAACGACGCCGACCTGCTGAGCACGGTGCTGATCCCGTCCTACGCGCCCTACTTCGCCGTGGGCATGCTGCTCTTCCTCGTCTACCGCGACGGCGGCGACCTCGCGGTGTGGCTCGCCATCGCCCTGACGAGCGTGCTGTGCGTGCGCCAGGCGTACCACTACGCCGGCCGGGCCTCCGAGCTGGTGGGCGCGCCCGTCTCGGCGGTCGTCTGCGCCGCCGCGGTGATCGTGATGGTGGGGCTCATCTGGGCGCTCAGCGCAGGGCCGCTGCGGCACGTCGACTGGCGGGTGCTCTCGACGCTCGGCGCGCTCACCTACCCGCTGTACCTGGTGCACGGCCAGTTCGGGTTCGCCGTGATCGACGTGCTCCACGACGACGCGTCCCGCTGGGTGGTGCTGGGGATCGCGACCGCGCT
Source organism: Isoptericola sp. NPDC019571 (assembly GCF_044389385.1). NCBI lineage: Bacteria > Bacillati > Actinomycetota > Actinomycetes > Micrococcales > Promicromonosporaceae > Isoptericola > Isoptericola sp. NPDC019571. The sequence continues at coordinate 99,733 of NZ_JBIRXZ010000012.1, read as the reverse complement.
CTCCCTGGCCCTCGCGGCGGTGCTGCACCACCTCGTGGAGAACCGCGTGCACGACCGCCTGCGCCAGGGCGTCCGGTCCGGCCTCGAGAAGACCTTCGACACCGCACGGCGCTGACTCACACGGTGCGCACCAGGTGGAGGCGCGCGTGCATCTCGCGCACCAGCCCGTACCTCGTGCCCTCGCGGGCGAGGAACTCGTCGACCGCCTTGCGGCACCCCGACCAGGCGAAGTAGTCGTCGACGACGAGCCTGCCCGAGGGGACGAGGCGGGGCACCACGCGCTCCAGGCAGGTGCGTGTCGACGCGTACCAGTCGCCGTCCAGGTGCGCGACGGCGACCGGCTCGTCGCCGGTCAGGGTGTCCTCGAACAGCCCCCGGACCAGCGTCACGCCCGAGCTGTCGACGGGCAGGCCGTGCCGGGCGAACGAGTCCCGCACCTCGCTGTACAGGTCGTCGCGGTAGCCGTAGTAGGTCTCCCCGCCACGACCCTTCGCGCGGCCCTCGACGATCGTGGCGTACCGGGCGTGGACGTCCTCGCCGTCCTCCTGCGTGGGCGGCGGGATGAGGCCGAAGACGTCGTGGACGAAGAGCCGACGGCCCGGCGCCTTGGCCTCCGCCATCACGATGGCCGACCCCCCGCGGGCCGTGCCGCACTCCAGCAGCACGCCGGGCAGGTCCCGCGCCTCGGCCTCGAGCACGGCCTGCGCGAGGTCGTGCAGCGGGCGGGGGCCGAGCAGGGTCAGGTGCTCGGCGCGCACCGCGCGCGCGACGGCACCGACCTGATCGGGCAGGTCGTCGAGCAGGCCCGCCTCCAGCTCGCGGACCCGCCTGCGCAGCCGGCGCACCTCGGAACGGCGCGCGTCCAGCTCCGCGCGCAGCGCGGCGGTGTCCTCGTCGTGCCCGGCTCGGTCCGTCCCCGAACGTCCACCCCGGCGCAGCGCGGCCACGAACCGGTCTCGCACGCTCCGTCCGGACATGCGTCCATCGAACCTCAGGAAACGTCGGACGGCCACGGGGCGGTCCCCGCACGACCACCGAGCGTTCATCCCCCGGCCACGCCGACGTCCCCTGCACGTCGCCCGCCCCGGTGACAGTGGAGACGTGACCGCGTTCGTCGAGTCCCCGCTCCAGCTGCTGTCCGCCGTCGAGGCCCACGCCGCCGGGCACGCAGGCGCACGTACCCGGGTGCTGGCGCGCGCCGACGTCCCCGCCCTCACCGGCGACGTGGACGCCGTGCGCGCCCTCGGCCTGCCCCCCGGCCTGGACGTCGACCTGGCACCCGCGCCGCGGCGCCTGCCGCACGACGTCGTGGTGGTCGGGGACCCGTTCGCCGGCACGTTCCAGTCCGCGCTGGTCCGGGCGCTGCGGCCGCCGCAGCGGATCATCGTCGTGGACGACGGGCTCGGCATCCTCGACCTCGCCCACCGCCTGACGTCGGGCAGCTCGCTGGTGCGGATCGGTGCCCCGCCCGGGTCGCTGCGCTTCGGGCTCGGCGCGCTGGCGGCGCTCCGGATGCGTCGCGTGGCCGAGGACGGCGGGCTGAGCCTGTGCACCGCCCTCCCGCTCGACCCGGACCTGCGCGCCTGGCTGCGCCTGCTGGGCATCGACGTGCTCGAGCACGCCTTCGGGTGGCTGCGGGGCCGGCCCGCGGCCGACGCGCCGGCGGAGCCGACGGTGGTGCTCGGGTCGGCGCTGGCGGCGGACGGGTTGCTGCACCCCGACCGGTACGTGGCCTGGGTGCGCGGCGTCGCCGCCGACGGACCCGTCCGGTACGTGCCGCACCGTCGCCACGACCCGCGGATCTCGGCACTCCTCGAGCAGGCGCCGGAGATCGAGGTGGACGCACCCGGAGCGCCGGTGGAGATCCGGCTGCGCGGTCTGCGTCCCGGCCAGCGCGTGGTCACGCTGCCCTCCGCCGCCGCCCTCACGCTCTCGCGGCTGCTCGTGCCGCGCGGCGTGGCCGTCGTCCCGCACGCGGTGCCCGACGCCTGGTGGACCGACCGCGCGACGCCGGAGCTGCGTCATCGCCTCCGTGCGGCGCACGAGCTCGCGGCGCTCGCCGCGGCCTCCCCCGTCGCAGGACCGTCCCTGCGCGAGGTGCGGGCCTCCGCTTCCTGACCCGCCGGACCGGGCGGGCGCGTCGGGCCGTGAGCCGGCGGTCACGTGCGAGTGCCGGTTTGCCCTGGGCAGCGGGTTCATGGTTAGCCTGACCGGCCCTCCGCTCCCGATCTCCACGGTGATCCCTCCGCATGACGACGCTCGTCCGCGACCGCACGTCCGGCACGCCCGCCGCCCCGGACGGCGGCGCCCGCCGCCCGCCGCGGACCTTCCGCCCGGAGATCCAGGCGCTGCGCGCGCTGGCCGTGGCCCTGGTCGTGCTCTACCACTTCTGGCCGGGCCGGCTGCCGGGCGGCTACGTGGGCGTCGACGTCTTCTTCGTCATCTCCGGCTTCCTCATCACGGGCCATCTGCTGCGCGAGGCGGAGTCCATGGGCCGGGTCCGGCTGGCGCGGTTCTGGGCGCGCCGGGCGCGCCGCCTGCTGCCAGCCGCCTACGTCGTCCTCGCCGCGACCGTCGTCGCGACGCTGCTGTTCGCGCCGCAGTCCCTGTGGCAGCAGTGGTTCCGCGAGACGCTCGGCGCCACGCTCTACGTCGAGAACTGGGTGCTGGCCGGCGACGCGGTCGACTACCTGGCTGCCGACGGCGACCCGTCGCCGGTCCAGCACTACTGGTCGCTGTCGACCGAGGAGCAGTTCTACCTCGTGTGGCCGCTGCTCGTCGTGCTCGGGACCGCCGTCGCCGCCCGGCAGGCCGGGACCCTGCGCCGCACGACGACGCTCCTCCTCGGCGCCGCCACCGCCGCCTCGTTCGCGTACTCGCTGTGGTTGACGACGGCGAACCCCGCCCCCGCCTACTTCGCCACCACGACCCGCGCCTGGCAGTTCGGCGCCGGCGCGCTGCTGGCGCTGTGGCTCGCCCGCCCGGGCTTGCGGCCGACGACGGACGGCGTGCGCACCGCGCTGAGCTGGGCCGGCCTGGCCGTCCTCGCCGGCTGCGCCCTCGCGTACACCGACTCGACGCCCTTCCCCGGCACGGCGGCGCTCGTGCCCGTGCTCGGCACGGTCGCCGTCATCGCCGCCGGTGCGCCGGCGGGGCGCCTCTCCCCCACGCCGCTGTTCGCCTGGCGTCCCGTGCAGCAGACCGGCGAGATCTCCTACGCGCTGTACCTGTGGCACTGGCCCGCGATCGTCCTCGCCCCGTTCGTGCTGGGGCGCGAGGCGGGCCTGCTCGAGCGGGTGACGCTGCTGGCCGGCGTCGTGCTGCTGGCCGCGGCGACCAAGCGCTGGGTGGAGGACCCGGCGCGCTTCACGGAGCGCTGGGGGCTGCAGCGCCCGCGCCGCGCCCTCGGCGTCACCACGGCCGCGACCGCCGCGCTCGCCCTCGTCGCGGGGGGCGGCGTCGCCGTGGCGCAGCACCGCGCGCAGGAACAGGCGGCGATCGCCGCCCGGGTCGTCGCCGACCCGCCGTCGTGCTTCGGCGCCGAGGAGATGGACCCCGAGCACCCCTGCGACAACCCCGCCCTCGACGACGTCGTCGTCCCCGCGCCCGTCGCCGTCGCGGACGACGTCGCCGGCCCCCGGGACTGCTTCGTCGACGTCGACGGGACCGCGCTGGCGGACTGCACGTTCGGCCCCGTCGACGACCCCGACGTGCCGCACGTCGTCCTGGTCGGCGACTCGCACGCCCGTGCGCTGCTGCCCGCGTTCCGTCAGCTCGCCGCCGAGGGGCGCGTCAGCGTCACCGCTCACCTGAAGAACTCGTGCGCCTGGACGACCGGACCGGTCGACGCCGACGGCGAGCGCGTCCGCACCTGCGAGGAGTGGCGGGACAAGCTCGAGACGTGGCTGGAGCGGCACGCCGGGTCGACGGACGCGGTCGTGACCACGGGGTCCCTCAAGTTCCTCTCGGGCACGCCGGACCGGCAGGCGTCCGACCTCGCCGCCGCGTGGCGTCCCGTCGCCGAGCGGGGTGTCCCTGTCGTCGCCCTCTCGGACAACCCGCAGCACGACGAGGAGCCGTCGCAGTGCCTCGACGGCGGCCTGGCCGCCGACCCCACCCGCTGCGACCTGCCCGAGGACCAGGCGTTCCCCGACCCGCAGGTGTTCGAGGAGGCCACCGAGGAGGTGCCCGGCGCCTCGTACGTCGACCTCACTCCGCTCTACTGCCGCGACGACACCTGCCCCGCCGTCATCGGCGGCGTCAACGTGTACCGCGACACGCACCACCTCACGGCCACGTACACGCGCACCATGACGCCCTACCTCGAGCGCGAGCTGCGCGACGTCGGCCTCCGCGTCTGACCGACCCGCCGTGCCCCACTGCCGAACAGGCGTCAGGGGGTGAGCTTGTTGTCCACCATGGACAGGGCGGAGCCGATGGCCATGTGCATGTCGAGGTACTGGTACGTGCCCAGCCGGCCGCCGAAGTGCACCTCCGGCTCGTCGGCCATGAGCTCGCGGTAGCGCTTGAGCCGCTCGCGGTCCGCGGGCGTGTTCACCGGGTAGTACGGCTCGTCGCCGCGCTCGGCGAAGCGCGAGTACTCGCGCACGATGACGGTCCTGTCGCTCGTGTACTCGCGCTCGGGGTGGAAGTGCCGGAACTCGAGGATGCGCGTGTACGGCACCTCGGTGTCGGCGTAGTTCATCACCGGCGTGCCCTGGAAGTCCCCGACGGGCAGCACCTCGCGCTCGAAGTCCAGGGTGCGCCACGACAGCGACCCCTCGGCGTCGTCGAAGTACCGGTCCACCGGGCCCGTGTACACGACCGGCACCTGCCCCACGACGGCGCCCTTGCTCACCGGCTGCGAGGCGTCGAAGAAGTCGGTGGACAGCCGCACCTCGATGTTCGGGTGGTCGGCCATCCGCTCCAGCCACGCCGTGTACCCGCCCGTGGGCAGACCCTCGTACGTGTCGTTGAAGTACCGGTTGTCGTACGTGTACCGCACCGGCAGCCGCGAGATGATCGACGCCGGCAGCTCCCGCGGGTCCGTCTGCCACTGCTTGGCCGTGTACCCCTGGATGAACGCCTCGTACAGCGGCCGCCCGATCAGCGACACGCCCTGCTCGTCCAGGTTCGACGGCCGCTTGTCCCCCAGCTCCGCCGCCTGCTCGGCGATGAGCGCCCGCGCCGCGTCGGGGCCGTGCGCCGACCGGAAGAACTGGTTGATCGTGCCCAGGTTGATCGGCATCGGGAACACCTCGCCCCGGCGCGTCGTGTACACCCGGTGCACGTAGCCCGTGAACGCCGTGAACCGGTTGACGTACTCCCACACCCGCTCGTTCGACGTGTGGAACAGGTGCGCGCCGTACCGGTGCACCTCGATCCCCGTGTCCGGGTCCGTCTCGCTGTACGCGTTGCCGCCGAGGTGGTCACGACGGTCGATCATGAGCACCTTGCGCCCCTGCTCGGCCATCCGCTCCGCGACGGTCAGGCCGAACAGCCCGGTACCGACGACGACGAGGTCGGTCATGCTCTCCTCCTGGTCAGGGGGTCGGTCGGTGGGGCTCGTAGCCGCCGCGCAGGCGGGTGTACGCGCGGTACCCGGCCTTGCGCACCGGCTCCGGCACCACGCGGTAGCCGGCGCGCACCACGACGTTGCGCACCATCTGCGGCCCGGTGAGGAAGCCCTCGGCGTGCAGCGTGCGCTGCAGCGCGAGCTCGGACGCCAGCAGACGGCGGCCGCCGCGGCGCGCGTAGGCCCCGGCGCCGACGCGGTACAGCACCAGCGGCTCGACGACGTTCTGCGCGTCCGCGCCGCCCGCGATCATGCGGGCGAAGAGCAGGTAGTCCTCCATGAGGTCCAGGTGCTCGTACCCGCCCGCGGCGGCGACCGCCGAGCGCCGGTACACGACCGACGGGTGGTTGAACGGGTCGCGGAACCGCGCGGTGGTCGCGATGTCGTCGCCCGTCGGCGGCACTCGCACCATGCCGGGCGCGTGCTCGTCGTCGTCGAACTCCTGGATCGCGGAGCCGACGATGTCGCACCCGGCTGCCACGAGGGGCACCTGCGCGGCGAACCGCTCGGGCCGGGAGATGTCGTCCGCGTCGGCGCGCGCCACGATCTCGTGCTTGCACGCCTCCAGCCCGGCCTCCAGCGCGCAGGCGAGGCCGACGTTCTTCTCCAGCGGCACCAGCGTGACGGGCACGGCGGTGAGCTCGTGCAGGCGCCCGAGCACGGCCGCGATCTCCTCGCCGACGGGCCCGTCGCGCACGACGACGACCTCGTCCGGCCGCAGCGTCTGGTCGCGCGTGACGGACAGGAAGCTGCGCTCCAGGTGCGCGGCGTCGTCGCCCGCGTACACGGGCAGCAGCACCGAGAACCGGTGGTCGTCGAGGGGGCCGCGGGCGACGACCGGCGCGGCGGACGCCGCCGCCGGGCAGTCGGCCGGTCGCACGGGCGCGTCCTCGTGCCCCCGCTCGACGCGCGCGACGCTGGCGGCGGCGGGCCCGACGCCGGCGAGCACCTCGCTGTCGGCCCGCGGCCGGCGCACGACGCCGTGCCACAGCCCGCGGCCGCCGGCCTTGAGCAGGGTGCCGCGGTCGGACGAGCGCGCGACGGTGCGCGCCCAGCGGCGCAGCGTGGAGCCGCCGTAGAGCAGGCGCTCGGAGGGCGCGAGCGCGGACGACCGCGTGAACGTCCAGATCTTGTTGCGCACCTCGTAGTAGAAGCGCGGGCCGGGGTCGTGGTCGGTGCCGACCAGCCGGGCGGTGCGGTGCTCGACGACGCTGCCCGGGACGTACAGCCCGGTGCCGCGGCGCAGCAGGCGGGTGGAGTACTCGAAGTCGTCGTTCCAGATGAAGAAGTCGCTGACGGGCAGGCCGTGCTCCCGCACGGCGCGCGCGTCGACCAGCATCGAGACGAACGACATCGACCGCACCGGCATCGCGCCGGCGGCACGCGCCCGGGACAGCTCGGCGGGCGACGCCCCCGGGCGGCTGCGGGGCGTGTTCATCGGGTGGTCGCTCCCGTCGGTCCACACGACGCGGCTCGCCATCGCGGTGACGTCGCCGGCGTAGGCGTCGCGGGCGCCGAGCAGGGCCTCGAGCGCCGTCTCGGTGGGGACCGTGTCGTCGTCCATGAGCCACACGAGGTCGGCGGCAGGTCCGGCGGCACTGTCGGCGACGGCGGTCGCGAGGCCGACGGCGAAGCCGCCCGCGCCGCCGGTGTTGCGCTGGAGCGCCACGACCTCGGGGGCGCTCGGGTGGGACCGCGCGATCTGCAGGGCGTCGTCGGTCGACGCGTTGTCGACCACGACCGTGCGGTCGATCGGCCGGCTCTGGGCGGCCAGCGCGTCGAGGGCCGCGCCGAGCAGCGCGGCCCTGTTGTACGACACGACGACCGCGACGACGGTGGGAGAGGACATCCCGCACATCCTAGTGGTGCTGGGAGGGGCGCCGGACCCCGCCCGGCGCGTCGTGCGGAGCGCCCGCGGAACGGGCGAAGGTCGCGCGCCACGTCTCCGGCGCCGCCAGCGCCGGTGCCGCGGCGCGCCAGCGCCGGGACACCGTGCCCCACCGCGCCGCGAGGCGCAGGTGGGCCACCACGGTCGCGCCGGCGAGGCGCCACACGCGACGCCGCTCGTGGCGCAGCCAGGTCCCGGAGGCCCCGTCGCCGGCCAGCACCAGCACGGAGTCGTGCTCGGGCACCTCCCACCACGTGGCCTGGTCGCGGGTCAGAGCGCCGCGCGGCATCCCGCCGGGCGCCGGGCGCAGGTTGCGTGCCAGGCCGCGCAGCGTGAGCCGCACGAGGGCCTCCGCCGAGGTGGGCTTCGGCCGGGCCGGCGCCGTCCAGCGCCGCGCGACCGCGGCGTCGAACACCGCGTCCCCGGGCCGGTACGTGGTCGTCTCGGGGTAGGCCGCGCCCACCGCGCGCGACGCGGGGACGACGTCGCCGAGCCCCGCGTGCAGGTCGCCCGGCCCGGTGAGCAGGTCGCGCAGCGCTCGGACGTGCAGGTCCACCGGGTAGTACCGCATCCCCAGCAGCAGCTTGAGGTCGGTGGCGAGCAGGTTCGCCAGGAGCAGGCCGCCGCGCGGGCGGCGGGCGTGCAGCAGCGCCGCGACGATCCGGTTGCGCACGTGCACGTACGCCTGCCACTCGACGGTGTCGTCCTTCTCCGTCCACGCCACGTGCCACAGCGCCGCGCCCGGGAAGGACACGGTGGCGTGGCCGGCGTCCCGCGCGCGCAGCCCGAACTCGGCGTCGTCCCACTTGAGGAACAGCGGCAGGGACAGCCCGACGTCGCGCAGCACGGCGGTGGGGATGAGGCACATCCACCAGCCGTTGAAGTCGCTCTCGCCGCGCGCGTGCAGCCAGGGGGTGTCCCGCAGCGGCGCGGCGGCCAGGTCGTGCCACTGCTGGTCGGCCTCGGGCGGACCCCAGTTGAAGGTCCCCTCGTGCACCACCTCGCTGAAGGAGTTGAGCACCGTCGGGCGGTTCAGGTCGAGCATGTGCCCGCCCACGACGACGGGCTCGCGCGCGGCGCGGTGGAACCGGATCGCGCGGAGCAGCGCCTCCGGCTCCACCTCGACGTCGTCGTCGAGGATGAGCACGGCGTCCGCGCCGTCGCGCTCCAGCGTCTCGAGCATGCCGCGCGAGAAGCCCCCGGACCCGCCGAGGTTGCCCTGCTCGACGACCGTGAGCTGGTCACCGAGGGCCGCGGCGACCTCCGGGTAGTCGGGATGGTCGACCAGGCGTCGCGTGCCCTGGTCGATCACGAACACCGTCCCGACCGCGCCCCGGAGCGCCTCCGACGACGCGATCCGCCGCAGCGTCGCGACGCAGTACTCCGGCTTGTCCATCGTGGTGATCGACAGGCACACGTCGCCCGTCCGCCGCGGCGCGACGTCCACGAGCCAGCGCGCGTCGGTGACCAGGACGTCCGCGTCGCCCGCGTCCACCTCGACCCACAGCCAGCCGCCGTCGGCCATGCCCGCGACGTCGGCGTCGAGCGTCACCGTGCCGTCGTCGACCGGCGCGGAGCCCACGACCGACGCGGCACCGCGCGCGTCCGAGCGGACGAGTCGCAGCGTGCCGGCGCCGGCCGCGGCGACCTCCAGCCGTACGGTCCCGGCGCCGGCCCAGCGCACCCAGTAGGAGGCGGGGAACGCGGAGAAGTAGGTGGCGAGCCCCTGGCTCGTGCCCGCACGCACGCGGACCGCGCCGTCGGCGACGACGGCGGGCCCCTCCTCCACGGCCAGGGCTCGGCGGTCGGGTGGGAGCGTCAGGATCAGCTGTTGCGCCAGGTGCACGCGCCCGACCCTAGCGTCCGCCGCCGGTCGTCCCGGCCGACCGGCCTCTCAGGCCCCGTGCGCTACCACCTCGCGAGGACGATCTTGCTGATCCGTACCTGCTTGCCGGAGTCCAGCGTCTTGAGCGTGACCGTGCCGCTCGTCCTCGGCACCCACACCGTGAAGATCCGGTCGCCGTCGGAGGCCCTGCCGAAGTCCAGCGTCTCGATCGCCTTCCCGCCGACCCGCACCTGCAGGCGACCGTCGGAGGGGCTGGTCGCCCCGCGGATCACGACGCGTCGCACCTGCTTCGCGCCGGGGAGCTGGACGTAGGCGCCCTTCGTCGTCGTGCGGTACGCGTAGTCGCCGAAGTAGGACGAGCCGGTGACCTTCTTCCACCCGGACGACTTCTTCCAGCTGGAGGGACTGACCGCCCTGTTGGTCCGCGCCAGGGTGGTGAGCGGTCCGCGGCGATGGTCGGAGTCGACGGCCCGCACGGCGAGCTCGCGGGACTCACCGGTGCTCTGGCTGAGCGTGATCGAGGTCCCGGACGTCAGCTTCACCTCCCGCCAGTAGTACGTGTACGGCATGCCCTCGTTCCACCTCGCGTAGCGCTGCAGCACCTGGTAGCTCGACGCACCCGAGACGGGCTTCCACCGGTAGGTGGAGCTGCCGTTCCACTGCACCGGCGCCTGGTTCGACGTCGGGTCGACGCGCGTGGGCGCCTTGACCTTCGGGACGATCGAGCCGTACTTCTTGATCGCGGCGTCGCGCCGCGAGTCGGCGCCCGCGCGGATCGTGCCCATCTTGGCCGCCAGGTACTGCCCCGGACAGGCCGTCAGGTTGGTGGTGCGGTGCATGAGCACCGTCGGCACCCGGACGTCGGTGCCGGGCTTGGCGCGCGTCCCCGATCCCGTGCTCCCGCCGGTCGGGAGGACCACGGTCCCCCGCGGGTTGATCCCGTACGTGTAGCTCTTCCAGGCGACGACCCTGGCGAGCGCCGTGACGAGCGCGCTCGACGGCCGCGCCGTGTCGAAGTTCCCCATCGCCGAGATCCCGATGGTGCCGGTGTTGTACCCGCCGGCCTGCGCGCCGACCGGGTTGTCCCACCGCGACTTCTTGCGCCCCTCGAAGATGTTGCCGTACTTGTCCACGAGGAACTGGTAGCCGATGTCGGGCCAGCCCCGTGACTTCGTGTGATAGGCGTAGACGCCGCGCACCAGCGCCGCGGACTGGCTCTCCTTGTAGCTGTTGGTGCCCGCCGTGTGATGGATGTAGATGGCCTTGAGCTTGCCGGAGATCTCCGGCCACCTCCCGGACAGGGACTCGTCCGCCCCCCACCCGGAGCGGCTGACGATCTTGGGGCGGATCTCGGTCCCGGTGCCGGCGTCGGCGGACGCCGCGGGGGCCTGGTCGTCGCCCACGTACGCGTCGGCCCGCGAGGTCCCCGGGTCCACGACGTCGACCTTCAGACCGGTGGGCGGCACCCCGCTCTCGGTGCGCACACGGACCTGGACGCCGTCGGCCCCCGCCGTCACGAGCGGCTCGGTCCCGGCCCGGCTCCCGGGCAGCCCGATGTCGTCGATGCCGAGCGACTGCCACTCGCTCCACGTCCCGGACTCGCGCACGCGGACCGCCACCTCGGTCACCGTCGCGGTGGACGTCCCGTCCCACGTCACCCCGGCGACCAGGAAGTCCTGCGTCGTGGTGCGCTCGCTCAGCGCGGCGAGCGCCCCGTCGTCCGGCTCGGGCGTCGGGACGTCGCTGAGCGTCTCGGCACCCTCCACCGCGGCGGTGTTCCCGGCGGCCTCGGCCGCGGCGTCGTGCTCGTGCCCGACGGCGTCGGCGAGCGCCCCCTTCTCGTGCCGGGCGCCGGCGTCGATGCCGCGCACCGGGACGTGCTCCACGTCCGGGGCGACGGCGTGCGCCTTCGGGACGGGGAGGGAGACCGTGGGGAGCACGACCCCCGCGAGGGCCAGCGCCACGACGGTCGACGTCGTGACGGCGGTCCGGGCCGCCCGTCGAGCCCTGCGTGTCGTCGTCATGCTCGTCTCCGCTCGTCCAGCTCTGGTCGATTTTCCGGCGATCTCTGGGGCGATCAAGGCCGCGCATCGTCGCGCCGGGCACCTGACCCGCACGACGATAGGGACGGATCGGTCGGCCAGCACCTCGAACGGGGATCCTTCTCCTCCGGATGCTCGCGCGCCGCCCCTGAGGCACAGTGCAAGAGGGGGTGCATGACCATGACGCACGAGCTCTCGACACTGCCGACCGTGGCCCGACGACCGGGGAGGCCCGGACCACGGCGCCGGCTCCGGCGCGCCATGGCCGCGGCCGTCGCCGGCCTGCTGACGGTGAGCGGCACCGTGGTGGCCGCGACGTCCGCCGAGGCCGCGGTCCCGTCGTCCTTCACGCTGACCGGCTCGGGCTTCGGCCACGGCGTGGGGATGCCGCAGTACGGCGCCTATCAGATGGCGCGGCAGGGATCGGCCAGCTGGAGCATCCTCCAGCACTACTACTCCGGCGGGAAGGTCGCCTGGAAGGACACGACCGGCAACAACATCCTGGTCCAGGTCTACGGCAAGGACCCGCTCGGGCGGTCCGGCTACGGCGACTCGAGGACGACGACCACGGTCACGGTGCGCGGGGGCGACTGGCGCCTCGCCGACGAGGACGGCAAGACCCTGGCCTCCGGCTCCGGCACGGAGACCTTCGCGGTCACGGTCACGGCCGGCGGACGGTCCCGGATCACGGTGAACGACAAGAGGTACTACGACCAGCTGCTGCGCATCACCTGGTCGGGCACCCGGTACTACAAGCCCACCGGGAAGACGGCGGTCGCGACGGTGTCCGGGGCGCACGGCTCGTACAAGCACGGCCGCCTCACGACGACGGCCCACGGCGGCGTCCCGAACATCACGAACGACGTGCTGCTCAACACCGAGTACCTGTACGGCATCGCGGAGATGCCGTCGTCGTGGGGCCTGAACGGGGGGCTGTCCGCCCTGGCCGCGCAGGCCATCACCGCCCGGTCCTACGTCATGACCAAGCCGCTCCTCGCCGCGTGCCGGTGCAACGTCGTCGACGACGTGCGCGACCAGTACTACTCGGGCTGGAAGAAGGAGAGCGAGGGCACGGACGCCAGGTACGGCAAGGTCTGGAAGAAGGGCGTCGACGCCACCACGTCCAGCCGCACCAGGGCCCGGGTGCTGACGTACGGCGGCAACGCGGTGGCCGCGCACTACTACTCGTCCAGCGGCGGGCGGACGGCGAACTCGGAGGACGTCTGGTCGTCGAAGATCGCCTACGAGCGTTCGGTGTCCGACCCGTACAGCAAGGCGGCGCCGGGCAACTCGTACGCGTCGTGGACCCGCACGCTCACCCAGTCGCAGGCCCGCGCCCTCTTCGGCCTGTCGAACGTGCAGTCGATCAAGGTCACGGCGAAGTGGTCGAGCGGTCAGGCCCGCACCCTCACGGCGACGTCGTCGACGGGGAAGACGGCGACGGTCACCGGCAAGGCGGACACGATCCGGTCGACGGTAGGCAAGCGCACGACCGCCGGGTCGATGCCCGCGGCGTGGATCACCAAGATCACCGCGGTGTCCTAGGGCAGGGCCCGGGTCACAGCGGGCGGGCGTCGCTCTCCAGCAGCACGGGGACGCCGTCGCGCACCGGGTACGCCAGGGGCCGCTCGGGGTCGGTCGAGCGCAGCTCGGGCTCGCCGTCCGGCCCGACGGCGTCGACGAGCTCCGCGCCCGTCACCGGGCAGCGCAGGATCGAGCGCACCCACGGGTCGATCGAGCTGGTCATGCGTCCTCCGTCCGCACGAGCGACAGGACGTCGTCGCGCACCTTCACCATGATGTCCTCGTCGGCGGCCTCGACGTTGAGCCGCAGCAGCGGCTCCGTGTTCGACGCGCGCAGGTTGAACCACCACTGCGGGTGGCCGTCCCAGTGCGCCACGGTGAGGCCGTCGAGCCTGTCGACGTCCGCCTGCGGGTAGGCGCTCGCGTAGGCGTCGCGCACGCGCTCGGTCGCCGCGGCCGCGTCCGTCACGGTCGAGTTGATCTCCCCCGACGCCACGTACGGCGAGTACATCTCCGCCAGCGCCGACAGGGGGTGCGGCTGCCCGCCGAGCGCGGCCAGCACGTGCAGCGCCGCGAGCATCCCGGTGTCCGCGAAGAAGAAGTCGCGGAAGTAGTAGTGCGCGCTGTGCTCGCCCCCGAACACGGCGTCGTGCTGCGCCATCTGCGCCTTGATGAACGAGTGGCCCACGCGGGTGCGCACCGTCGTCGCGCCCGCGGCCTGCAGCAGGTCGGGCACGGCGCGGGAGGTGATGAGGTTGTGGATCACCGTGGGCGTGCGGCCCGCCTCGAGCTCCTTGGCCACCTCGCGCAGCCCCACCAGCGCCGTCACCGCGGACGGCGAGACCGGGTCGCCGTGCTCGTCGACCACGAAGCAGCGGTCGGCGTCCCCGTCGAACGCGAGGCCGAGGTCGGCGTCGTGCTCGACGACGGCGGCCCGCAGGTCCTCGAGGTTTTTCGGGTCCAGCGGGTTGGCCTCGTGGTTCGGGAAGCTGCCGTCCAGCTCGAAGTACAGCGGGACGACGTCGAGCGGCAGCGCCGGCAGACCGGCGGCGGTGCCCAGCACCGCGGGCACGGTGTACCCGGCCATGCCGTTGCCGGCGTCCACCACGACCTTGAGCGGCCGGATCCCCGACACGTCGACGAGGCCGCGCAGGAACGCCGCGTAGTCGGCCAGGGTGTCGACGTCGGAGACCGTGCCGGGCGTCGCCACCGCGTCGTCGTCGGAGGGGTCGGTCGACGGGTCGTCGAGCAGGCGCTGCGCGAGCTCGCGGACGTCGGCCAGGCCGGTGTCCTGCCCGACGGGCCGGGCTCCCGCACGGCACAGCTTGATGCCGTTGTAGACGGCGGGGTTGTGGGACGCCGTGAACATCGCCCCCGGGGCGTCCAGCGCGCCCGACGCGTGGTAGAGCCCGTCCGTGGAGCACAGGCCGATCCGCACGACGTCGACGCCGGCCGCGGTGACGCCCGCGGTGAACGCGTCGACGAGCTCCGGCCCGGACTCGCGCATGTCGTGGCCGACGACGACCCGGGTCGCGCCCTCCGGTGCCGCCACCACGCGGGCGAAGGCGACGCCGATCGCGCGGGCCACGTCCGGCGAGAGCTGGTCGGGCACGGTGCCGCGCACGTCGTACGCCTTGATGATGTCGGCCAGGTCGATCGTCACGACCCACAGCGTACGTGCCTGCCGCGCCCCGGGGCGGGTGGTTCTGCGGGCGGACTTCCGGCGCGGGCGGCGCCGCGCGGGCGCACGTGTGGAAGGGTGGTCCCGTGCCTGAGCTCTACCCGCTGGAGAACACGGTCCAGCACGCCGACTGGGGCTCGCGCACGCAGATCCAGGGGCTGCTGGGCACCGAGCCCGACGGCACGCCGGCCGCCGAGCTCTGGCTGGGCGCCCATCCCAGCGCGCCGTCGCGGGTGAACGGCGACGGCTCCCTGCTGGAGCTCGTGCGCTCGGCCCCGGACGCGATGCTGGGCCGCCGGGTCGCGGACGACTACGGGCCCCGGCTGCCCTACCTGCTCAAGGTCCTCGCGGCCGAGCGGGCGCTGTCGCTGCAGGTGCACCCGAAGCCGCACGCCGCCCGCGCGGGGTTCAACCGGGAGAACCGCCAGGGCCTGCCCCCGGGCGACCCGGGCCGCTCGTTCCACGACGACCAGCACAAGCCCGAGATGGTCGTCGCGCTGACCGAGTTCGAGGGGCTCGCCGGGTTCCGGGCGCCGCGCGCCGTCCTCGACCTGCTCGCCGGGCTCGACGGCGACCTCGTGGACGCCGTCCGCGCCGTCCTGCGGGACGACCGCTCCCCCGGCGGCGTCAAGGCCGCGTTCTCCCGGCTCGTCGCCGCGCGTCGCGACCCGGGCGCGCCCGCCGACGTCGCGACCACCGTCGCGTCCGTCACCGCGCGCCTGGCCGGGGGCTCGCCGTCGTCCCGCGCCGACGCGACCGTGCTGCAGCTCGCCCAGCAGCACCCGGGCGACCCCGCCGCCCTCGCGTCGTTGCTGCTCAACCGCGTGACGCTCGACCCCGGCCAGGGTCTCTTCCTCCCGGCGGGCGAGGTGCACGCGTACCTGTCCGGGCTCGGGGTCGAGATCATGGCGTCGTCGGACAACGTGCTGCGGGCGGGCCTCACCTCGAAGCTGGTCGACGAGGCCGCCCTCGTCGAGTGCGCGTCGTTCGTGCCGCGCCCGCCGCAACCGCCGCGCACGCGCTCCGCGGGCGGGCGGGGCCAGGTGACCACCTACCGCGCCCCGGTGCGGGAGTTCGCGCTCACGGTGGCCGACGTCGACCCGGCCGAGGACGTCGAGCTGCCTGCCGAGGGACCCCGGATCGTGCTGTGCCTCTCCGGCGACCTCAAGCTCGCCGCCGAGGGCTGCCCCGCCCCCGCGACCCTGCACCGGGGCGGCTCCGTGTTCGTGCCGCACGACGCCGGGGAGCTCAGGCTGTCGGGTGCCGGGCACGCGGTGTGCGCCTGGGTCCCCTGACCGGGCCGAAGCGACGACCGCGACGCGTCAGTCGGCCTCGCGCAGCACGCGCAGGTGACCGCGACGGGCGGTCTCGGTGACCGACGACGGCTCGCCCGCCGGCTCCTGGCGCACCCGCCCCGCCTCGCGGACGGCCTCCGCCAGCGCGGACAGGTCGTCGGGCGACGGGGCCGGCTCCTCGAACGCGGGGGTGAGGCGCACGACCTCCCACCCGCGGGGCGCCGTCAGCCCTTCGGCATGCTGGGCGCACAGGTCGTAGCTGTGCGGCTCGGCGTGCTGCGCGAGCGGACCCAGCACGGCCGTGGAGTCCGCGTACACGTACGTGAGCGTCGCGACGGCGGCATGCGTGCATGCCGTGCGCGAGCACTGCCTCACCGATCTCACGCGGGGAGAATACGCCGCGGCCGGGGGCGCGTGCGTGGGGCTCGCCGGTCGGTGCGGGTCGTGACCGCACCGTGACCCCGTCAGCGACGACGGGACGGGGCGTCGGGACCGGCCTCGGGACCGGCTTCGGGACCGGCTCGGGGCCGACCTCGCGATCGGCCGTAGGCTCGACGGGTGCAGCACGCCCCCCGCCCCGAGCACCGCCCCGAACCCGCTCCGGCACCCGGCCCCGCCGCCGTCCCCCCGGTCCGTCGCCGCGACCGCCGCGGCCGCGGGGTGCGCGGACCGCTCCTGCCGCCGGGGATGCCGGCGTACCGCACCCGCGCGGAGCAGTTCGACGACCTGGTGCTCGACGTCGTCGAGCTGCTGCAGCGCCGCTGGGGCAGGCAGCTCGCGGGCACGGAGTTCGCCGTCGAGGACGTGCCGCCGTCGGAGCCCGCACCGTGGGAGTCCGACGGCGTCCCGCTGGGCCGCTGCTTCCCTGCCGAGTCCGGCCGGCCGGCGCGCGTCGTGGTGTACCGCCGCCCGGTGGACTTCCGCGCCGCCGACGACGCCGACCGCGCCGACCTGGTGCGCGACGTCGTCGTCGAGCAGGTGGCGCACCTGCTGGCCCGCACGCCCGAGGAGATCGACCCCGGCTACGACTCCTGACCTCGACCTGTCAGCCGGCGTCGACGGTGCGCACCTCGACGGCGCCGGGGGTCGTGACGGCGGCGGTCGGGGCGACGGCGGCCAGCAGGGCCCCGGAGTCGTCCGTGCCGTCGTCGGCGCGCAGCACGGCGGCCCACGTGACCGCCAGGTCGGCGCCGCCCCCGTCGGCGCGGTCGACGCTCACCCCGGCGGCCACGGTGCCCTCCGCGACGACGTCCTCGAGCGCGACGGGCGTCGTCACCCCGGCGGTGAGCTCGACGTCCTCGCTGCCGATCTCGGCGCCCGACGCGTCGTAGACCCGCACCGTGACGCCCGCCGTGCCCTCGGGCTCGGCGTCGGGGCCGCGGTCGGGCGACACGGCGGCGAGCGTGAGGCCCGTCCGCACGCCACCCGGCACGGCCAGCTGGCCCGCGGCTCCGGCGCCGTCCGACGAGCGGACCGGCTGGGCCGCCGACCACGCCACGTCGTACGGGGTGCCGTCCACCACGGAGTCGTCCGGCTGTCGTCCCGGCTGGTCCGTCCGCGCGGCGCCCACGACGGGCACGTCCGCGTCGACGACCATCGTGTACCAGCCGTCGGGCAGCCCTCCGAGGGGCACGTCCGTCACGGCGCCGGCCTCCAGCTCGACCTCGTCGGCGCCGCGCAGCACGACCGGCCCCGACGGCCCGTACACGGTGACCCGCGCCGTCCCGTCCTTCTCGCCGGGAGCCAGGAGCCGCAGCCGTGGGGCGTGCGGGTCGTCCACCGCCTCGCCCCGGCTCCGCACCGCCCCGACCGCGAGCGACTCCCGCGGCGACGCGCCGGCCGTCAGCAGGTCCACCCCGGCGGGCAGCAGGCCGTCGATGGCCTGGGTCTGCATGCTCGCGTTGACCCGGGCCCCGGTCGCGCGCACGTTGACCGCGAGACGGCCCTGCTCCGGCGCCACGGACTCCAGCCGGGTCGTGACCTGCTCGTGGGGCGCGACGGTGAACGTCCCCTGGCCGCCGAGGGCGACAGGGCCGCCCGGCCCGTACACGTCGAGGGCCACCGTGGCGGGCTGCTCCGACGGGTTCTGCACCGTGAGCGTGGCGGTCGAGCCCACCTCCGTGCTGCCGCCCACCAGCCACTGCGACGTCGACGGCGCGGTGCACGCGCCCGCCCCGAGCCCGCGCAGGTCTCCCTGCGTCGTGACCGACCCCATCGTCCCGGCCGCGCGGAACGGCTCGTCGGCCACCGGCGTCGCCCGCAGCACGCGGGTGGCGTCCACGCCACCCTGCCAGGCGGCCGCGGCCTCGCCCGTGGCGAGCTCCTCCGAGTCCTTGCCCCCGAGGGCCGTGGTGCGCGCGCCGTCCTCCGCGCTGCCCAGGACGAACGCCCCGAGGCCGCTGGTCGTCGGCACCGGCGTCGCGTCGAACTGCTGGTCGCCGACGTCGGCACCGTCCGGCAGCGCGACCGGCGTCGGGCAGACGAGCGTGGCGTCCGCCGGCTGCACCCCGACGGTGCGCGTCCCCGCGGCCACGGCCTGCTGCTCCGCACCCGTCCACGACTGCGCCCACTGGTCGCCCAGCACGGCCACGGCCGCCAGCGCACCGACGGCCACCACCCCGGTGACCGCCGCCGCCGTGGCGCGCACGCCGCGCGGCACCCGGGTCGTCCGCACGTCCTCGCCCGCCTTCCCGGCGCCCTTCCGGGGCGCCGTCATCGTCCCCGCCGCCGTCCGACCGGCAGCGCCAGCAACGCGTGCACCAGGAGGACCAGCCCCGCGGCGGCGAGCCAGGCGGTCCGGTGCGGCGCCTCGAACCACACCCGCACGCGGCCCGCCTCGGCGCCGACCGCGAACGCCTGAGTCCCCCCGACGTCCACGGCCGGGAGCCGCCGCCCGTCGAGCGTCGCGTGCCAGCCGGAGTCCGCCGTCTCCGCGATCCGCAGCGTGCGGTCCCCGCCGCCCTGGGCGAGCCGGCCGCCGGCGCTCGTCCCGTCGGACGGCGCCGTGCGCACCGCGTCCTTCGGCGCGAAGAACGGCGTGGGCGCGGCGTCGCCGCCGTCGCCCTCGAGCACGGTCGCCCAGCCCGGCGCGGGGCCGTCGGTCGTGACGCGCCAGACGAGCGCGCCCTCCTCGGTCACGCGGGCGAGGCCCGGGACGAGGTCGAGCGTGGTGGCGAGCTCCGCGTCGCCGCCGGCGGGGACCTGCACGGCCCCGATGCCGAGCGCCGCGAGCCGGTCGACGACGTCGGTGGAGCGTCCGGTCGCGACCTCCGCCACGACCTGGTCCAGCAGCGCGGTGTCGGTGCGCTCGGCGCCGCCCACCAGGCCGGCGGCGCGGGCGCGCACCACCGTGGAGGAGTCCTCGAGCCGGGTGCCGTCCGCGTGCAGCAGCGAGTAGTCGACCACCGCCGCGCCCGACGCGTCGGCGCCGCCCCCCGGCTGCACCCGGTCGAGCTGCAGCACCCGGGCCGACCGTGGGGGCGCCTGCATCTGGGTGCCGACGGCGGGCACCACGGCGGTCTCGGCCGCACTCAGGTCGCCCACCCGGCCGCCGGTGGAGCCGAGCGCCCACGACGCGAGCTGCGCCGCGGGCAGCGCGAGGGCCACGACGGCGACCGCGACGACTCCCGCGGACGCGGCCCTCCGTGTCCCGCGCGCGTCCCGGGCGACGGGCTCCGCCGTGGGCACCCGTCCCGTCGACGGCAGCGCGCAGATCGCGGCGGCGCCCAGCGAGAGCAGCAGGACCGACAGCCCGACGCCGGGCCAGCCGGTCACGCTCGCGGCCGTGCCGTCGCCCGCCGACCCGCTCGCCACCGCCGTCGCGACGGCGAGCACGGCCGTCGTCAGGCCCGCCGCCCCTGCGAGCCACGCCAGGCGCACCCCGCGCACGGCCCGCGGCCGCACCAGCGCGACGGCCGCCAGCACCAGGACGGCGCCGCCCAGCAGGGCCGGACCCACGACGGCGACCCGCCCGAGCGTGCCGTCGGTCCCGAGCCAGGGCTCGAACCACACGGTGTCCCCGGGCAGGCCGAGCAGCAGCTCCACCGCCGTCGGCGTGCCGGACGCGACCAGCGGGGCGCCGGGCTCGGCCAGGAGCAGGCGCCACCCGCCGTCCGACCAGGTGCCGAGCACCTCGCCCCAGAACGGCAGCGGCACGACGACGGCCGGCAGCAGCACCAGCAGCAGCGACCGCCACGCGCGGCGCACCAGCAGCGCGCCGACCCCGATCAGCACCACGGCCACGGGGAGCAGCACCGGGGCGGCGCACACCGCGACCGCGAGCAGCAGCCCGGCGGCACCGGCGGCACCCAGGGACCCGCGACGCCGTCCGGGCGCGAGCGCGACGTCCCGCGCCTGCACCCCCACGGTGCGCAGCACGGCGACGAGCAGCCACGGCAGCGTCAGGTGCACGACGACCGCCCCGAGCCGGCCCGAGTCCAGCGACGCGAGGAAGCCGGGCGCCGCCGCCCAGGCGAGCGCCGCCACCGCGCGCACCACGACCGACCGCGTCAGCGCGCCGGCCGCGAACCAGCCGCCGAGGGCGGCCAGCGGCAGCGCGAGGAGGACCAGCGCGTTCACCGCCGTCTGCAGCCCGCCGCCCGCGAGCGCGGCGAACGCGGTGAGCGGTACGAGCAGCGGGTCGGCGGGCGCACGCACCCCGAGGCCGTCGCGCACCCAGCCCGACGTCGCCGCCTCCCAGACGTCGCCCACGGTGCCGGGCGCCGGCAGCAGCCCGCCGCCCACGACCCGGCCGCCGTCGGCCAGCACGCCCTGCCACGGGCCGAAGAGGGCGACGTCGAGCGCCACCACCGCGACCGCCACGACCGCCAGCACCGTGCGGCGCGTGCGCCCGAGGCGTCGCAGGTCGGCCCGCTCCAGCTCGCTCGGCGCCCACCGGGCGCGCTGCGCCTCCGCGCGGGCCAGGCGCGCGTCGCGGCGTTCGCCGGCCACCTGCCGCCACGTGCCGAGCAGCGGCGTCAGCACGCGGCGCGGAAGGCGGCGGGTGCGCGCCGCGCGGCGTCGGGCACGGTAGAGCGGCACCAGGCGCAGCGTCGTGACCACGGCCGCCACGAGCTCGTCCCGGGCGTGCGCGGGCCGCTTGAGCGCCAGCCGGTACATGGCCGCGAACGGCGCCCACAGGAGGGTGGCGAGCCAGACGAACGGCAGCAGCGGCAGCGGTGTGTCGACGAGGCGCAGGTAGAGCTGGCTGCGGCGGCGGGCGTAGCGGGACGCCTCGAGGTCGGGCGCCAGGGCCCCGCGTCCGCGGAGGCCGAGCAGCGAGGCCTGCGCGTGCTTCACGACGGCGTCGGGCACCACGACCACGCGGTGGCCGGCGAGCCGGGCCCGCCGGCACAGGTCGAGGCCGTCGCCGAACGGGCCGAGCTCCGGGTCGGTGCCGCCCAGCTCGGCCCAGACGTGCGCCCGCACGAGGGCGCCTGCCAGCCCGACGGCGAGCACGTCCTCGCGGGCGTCGTGCTGCCCCTGGTCGATCTCGGTGTCGTCGATGCCGGTCATGCGGCGGCCGAGCGGCGACACGGTGCTGCCGACCTCGATCAGCATGCTCGCGTCGGGCGCGGGCGTGCCGTCGGCGGCCACCGGCCAGCGGCGCTGCTTGCAGCCCGCGACGGCCACGGCGCTCGAGTGCTCGACGGCGCGCAGCAGGCGGGACAGGGCGTCGGGCTCCGGGGCGGAGTCGTCGTGCAGGATCCACAGCCAGCCGGTCTCGGGGACGCCGACGACCTCCTGGGCGCGGTCGACCGCCTCGCCGAGGCTGCGGACCCCGGACGCCGCGACGAAGCGGGCGCCGCCGAGGCGCAGATCGGGATGCGCGGTGGACTCCGACGCGCCGACGTCGACCACCACGACCTCGTCCGCGGCACGCTCCTGGAGCGCGAGCGCGTCGAGGGTGGCGTCGAGGAATCGGGTGCGGCCGCGGGTCACGACCACGGCCGTCACGGTGACGACCAGAGGGACGGCTCCGGTGCCGTCGAGGGTGCGGTCGCCGGCGGGCGCGACGGCGACGGTCGCGCCCGTGGGGGCGACCTCCCCGCCGGGGCGGGCTGGGATCGGGTGCGGAGCAGTCATCCTGCCCGCCATGATGCGACGGGCCCCGATCCGGTCGTGGGATATCCGTCCCGAGCGTGTCGGGCCGGACATCCGGTCGGGCGTCGGGTCAGACGGCGCGGCGCTTCAGCTTGCGCCGCTCCCGCTCGGAGAGCCCGCCCCAGATCCCGAAGCGCTCGTCGTTCGCGAGCGCGTAGTCCAGGCACTCGGCCCGGACCTCGCAGGACGTGCAGACCTTCTTGGCCTCACGCGTGGACCCGCCCTTCTCCGGGAAGAAGGCCTCCGGGTCCGTCTGGGCGCACAGCGCCCGTTCCTGCCACCCCAGGAGCGTCTCGTCGTCGGTCGTAGCGTCGCCGAACAGCGGGAGCACCGGCGCCACGCGCTCGGGCTCACGGCCGACGTCTGACGGGAAGACCCCCCGGTCCCCATCGAGCAAATTCCACATGGCGTGCCCCTCCATGCCGTTCTCTAGGGAAACTGCATACCTGGAATTACACGCGTGTCTTTCGGAGGCGTCAAGTCGAAATGTGCTAGTGATTGCGATCTCCACTGCCCATTCACACGAGTGCGGCCTGAGCTGGTCCGGGCACTCGTAGGCTGACCTGCGTGAACCCGCTCCCCACCGCCGGCCGCACCCCCACGACGATCTCCCAGATGATGGATCTCGTCCTGTCGGACCCGGGGCGTCCCCGCCTCACGTGGTACGGCGACGGCGGCGAACGCGTCGAGCTCTCGGGCGCCGTCCTCCAGAACTGGGTGAGCAAGACCGTGAACCTGCTCGTGGAGGAGTTCGACGCCGCGCCGGGCACGGTCGTGACGCTCGACCTGCCCCCGCACTGGCGCGGCGTGCTCTGGGCGCTGGCCGCCTGGCGCTGCGGCGCCACCGTGGAGCCCGCCGGCGACACCCCCGCGACGGGAGGCGACGTCGTCGTCACCGCGCGTCCCGACGCCTGGGCCAGCGTGCTCGCCGGGCCCGGTGCCGCCGACCTCGTGGCGGTCGCGCTGCCCGCGCTCGCCCGGTCGTTCGACGGCGACCTGCCGCCCGGCGCCGTCGACGCCGCGGGCGCCGTGATGACCTACGGCGACGTCATCGGGTGGGCCCCCGAGACCGACCCGGCCGCCGTCGCGCTGGACGCCCCCGACGGCACGGTCGCGTTCGCGGACCTGGTGCCGGGCACCGGCGTCCCGGGTGCCCGGGTGCTCGTCGACGGCGCCCGCCCGCTGGGGGGTCTGCTGCGCGAGCTGCTCGCCGTCTGGGCCGCCGACGGCTCCGTGGTCCTCGCCTCCGCCGCCACGGCGGCCGAGCTCGCGGCCGACCCGGCCCGCCTCGACCGCCTGCGCGAGACCGAGCGCGTCACCGCCTGACGAGCACCTCGTGCGGACGCTTCCTGGTGGCTCAGGAGGCGGCGCGACCCCAGGCGACCAGCCCGGTGCCGGTGCGCGGGAACGCGCGCTGCGCGACGCGGAACGGCCAGGTCGCGGCGGCCACGAGCGAGCCCTGCGCGGCCGTCGACGGCTGGAACAGCCGCCCGCTGCGGGCGGTGCGGTCCGCCGTGCTGCCCTCCTCGCGCAGTCCGGGCCGACGGCGCGCGAGCTGGTTGCGCGCCGCCTCCAGCGCGTACCCGAGCGGGACGCCGTACAGGCGCAGGCCGACGTCGGTCAGGCCGGCGTCGCGCAGCAGAGCCACGAGTGCGGCGGGGTCGTAGCGGCGGAAGTGCCCGACGGCCTCGTCCATCGGGCCGTACCGGCGCTGCCAGGCCGGGGTGGACAGCAGCAGGGTGCCGCCCGGGCGGAGCCGCGCGGCCCACTCGCGGAGCGCCGCGGCGTCCTCCTCGATGTGCTCGATCACCTCGAACGCGCACACGAGGTCGAAGCGCTCGGCGGCGGGCAGGGAGTCGAGCGGTCCCTGCACGACCGTGCCCGGCACCCCCGCCTCGACGAGGCGCTGCTCGGCGGTGCGCGCGCTGTCGGCGTCGAGCTCGACGCCCGTGTACGCCGCGGCGCGGGCGGCGAGCCGGACGCCGACCGCGCCCTGGCCGCAACCCACCTCGAGCACGCGGCCGGCGGCCCCCGGCAGCAACGGTTCGACGACGTCCCACCGCAGGCTGCCGTACAGCGTGAGCGGTGGCAGGGAGGCGGCGGGGTTCGGCACGGGCATTCCTTCGTCCTCGACGGCTCGGGCAGCGGCACCAGCGGCTTGCAGCCGGTCATGGTCGGCCGGGGCCAGCCTGCCAGCACGGCGGCCGTGGCGGCACCACGCCCCGCCGCGCGAGCGGCGTCTCCTCGGGGCGCCTACCGCGGACGCGCGAGCGCGCCGAGGCCGGCGAGGGCGAGGTCGGCGAGCGTCACCAGCACGCGGCTGACCAGCACCAGCAGCAGCACCGCGGCGTGCGGCAGCGCTCCGGACAGCACCGCGAGCAGCACGAGCTCGCGCGCGCCGGCGCCGGCGGGCACGACGACGACGAGGAACCCGACCACCCACGCCAGCGCGTAGCCGCCGACGGCGAGCGCGACGCCCTGCGCGTCGGGCGGCATCCCGAGGCCGACGGCGAGCACCCACACCTGCGCCCCCGCGAGCAGCCACCCGGCCACCGACCACAGCGTGGCGGCGCCGAGCCCGCGCCAGCCGAGCGGGCGGTCGAGCGGGGGGCGGCGCGCGACCCGCAGCGCCCACGCGACCAGGCGGTTGAGCACGGGCGGCAGCAGGACGACGGCGACGGCGGGCAGCGCCCACAGCACCGGCCCGGCGGCCCCCAGCGCCCCGGTCGCGACGAAGGGCAGCGCGACCAGGCCGACGACCGCGCCGGACACGACGCCGACGAGCGTCGCGACCGCCGTCGTCGTCACGGACGTGCGGCGCGCGATCCCGTGGTCGACGCCGAGCTCCGCTGCCGCGACGACGTTCCACACCCCGCCCGGCACGTACTTGCCCAGCTGGCTCAGGCCGAACACCCGCAACGCGACCCGCAGCCCGGTCGGGGCGCCGAGGTCGGCGAGGACGACGCGCCACGACACGAACGTGCACAGTACGAAGGCCACCGACAGCACGAGCGCGACGGCGAGCCGCTGCCAGGAGAGCTCGGCGGCCGCGCGGGCGAGGTCGTCCCCCGCGGCGACGACGGCGTACACCGCGAGCCCGAGCGCGAGGACGAGGAAGCCCCAGCGCACCCACGGCGACCGCAGCACCGCGAGCACCCGGGCCAGCCGCCCGGACGGCGCCCCGGTCTCGCCCGTCGCATCGCCCGTCGCATCGCCCGTCGCATCGCCCGTCGCATCGCCCGTCGCATCGCCCGTCGCGCCGCCCGTCGCATCGCCCGTCGCATCGCCCGTCATGGCCGGACCCCGCGCGACGCGAGCAGCCGGACCAGCGGGCGGACGACGGTGGCGGGCCGGGCGAGGTCCCGCCCGGCCGCCGCGCGGGCCCTGGCGGCGGCGAGGGCGACCGGGTCGCGCAGGGCGAGCAGCCGGTCCGCGAGCGCCGCCGGGTCGGCGGGCGGGACCAGCTCGAGGTGGTCGCCCAGCAGCCGCCGCTGCGGCTCCGTGTCGGAGGTGACGACCACGCAGCCGGCGGCGAGGCCCTGGAACACCTTGTTCGGCACGACGCGCAGCCCCTTGGGGGTGGCGGAGAAGATCCCGAGGCAGACGTCGTGGGCGGCGGCGACGGCCGGCAGGTCGGCGGGCTCCACCCAGTCGCGCCAGGTGATCCCGGGGGTGCCGCGCAGCCGGTCGCGCACGGACGGGAGGTCCTGGCCGGAGCCGACGAGCG
This sequence comes from Isoptericola sp. NPDC019571, assembly GCF_044389385.1. Lineage (NCBI taxonomy): Bacteria > Bacillati > Actinomycetota > Actinomycetes > Micrococcales > Promicromonosporaceae > Isoptericola > Isoptericola sp. NPDC019571. The sequence continues at coordinate 74,054 of NZ_JBIRXZ010000012.1, read as the reverse complement.
TGACCTCCAGGCCACGCCCGCCGCGGGCGGCGTCCTCGGCCGCCCGCGGCAGCGCGGCGGCCAGCGCCTCGGCGAGCACGTCGGTGCCCTGCAGCGGCGTGAAGAGACCGAAGAAGACGACGCGCAGGGGCCGGGCGTCGTCGGGCGCGGCAGCGTCGGCAGGGGCGGCGTCGAACCACTCCTGCGGCGCCCCGACGGGCACGACGAGCCCGCGGGCGGCGCGGGATCCGGCGAGCTCGCCGAGCATCCGCAGGTGCTCGGTGGTGTCGAGCAGCACGACGTCGGCGCACGACGTGGCGACGCGGTCCAGGCCGCGCAGCAGCGTGACCCGCGCCCCGCGCGCGCCGCGGTCGGTGGCGGTGTCGCCCGCGAAGACGAGGTGGTCCAGCAGCACCGGGGTGCGGCCGAACAGCAGGCGGGCGAGCACGACGTCGAAGTGGCCGAGGTAGCCGACGAGCACCGCGTCCGGGCGCCCGTGCGCGCGGCGGTGCGCCACGACGTCGCCCGTGAGCAGCACCCAGCAGCGCAGCAGCCGCACCAGCAGGCCGGGCAGGCGCCACGGCTGGCGCAGCATCCGCACCCGCTCGGCGGTGCTCAGGCCGAGCGGTCGGTCGAGCTCGCGCACCGTGTACCCGTGGGCGCGCAGCCCGTCGACGAGCACGCCGACGCGCGGGTGCCGGGCGGCGTCGTACGTGCCGAACGCGACGATCACGCGTGCGCGTCCTCGTCGTCCCGCGCCACGGCCGCGGCGCCGCCGCGGGCGCCGTCGTCGGGCCGCGGGCCGTACTGGAGCTCCTTGACCCGCTCGAGGGTCTCCTCCATCAGGGTGCGGTTGGTGCGCAGCAGGTCGGCGACGACGAGCAGCGCGAGGCACAGCAGCGCGCCGACGAGCATCGCGCCGGCGAAGACGAGCGACTGCACGTGGCCGCCGGCGTCCCCCTGGGCGAGGAAGACGAGGAACCGGACGGCGGGCACGGCCGCCGCGACGAAGAACACCGCGAAGAGCGTGAGGAACACCAGGTGCGGGCGGAACATGATCCACGACCGCACGATCGCCTTCCCCGACCGGGCCATGTGCTGCCAGATGTTGGCGAACAGCCGCGACTCGCGCGTCTTCGCGTTGGTGGTGATCGGCAGGCTCGCGATCCGCAGGCGCTTGTTCCCCGCCTGGACGATCGTCTCCATGGTGTAGCTGAACTGGGTCACGACGTTCAGCCGGAGCAGCGCGCCCCGCGAGTACGCGCGGAAGCCGCTCGCGGCGTCGGGCAGCGACGTCCCGGCGGCCGCGCTGACGACGCGGCTGCCGAACCGCTGCATCCGCTTCTTGAACGGGGAGAAGTGCTCGATCGTCGCCGTCTGGCGGTCCGCGACGACGATGTCCGCCTCGCCCGCGACGATCGGCGCGACCAGGTCGCCGATGCGCTCCGACGGGTACTGGTTGTCGCCGTCCGTGTTGACCACGACGTCGGCCCCGTGGGCGAGGGCGTAGTCGACGCCGTCGCGGAACGACCGCGCCAGCCCTCGCGTGCTGGTGTGCCGCACGACGTGCCGCACGCCGAGCCGGCGGGCGACCTCCGCCGTGCCGTCCGTCGACCCGTCGTCGATCACGAGGACCTCGACGCTCTCGAACCCCTCGACCTCGCGCGGGATCGTGGCGAGCACGAGCGGGAGCGTCCCGGCCTCGTCGAGGCACGGGATCTGGACGAACAGCTTCATCGCGCATCCTTCGGGGCGCCGGGAGCCGCCGGCGGCAGCGTGCCGGGGGCCGGGTCGATCGACGACGCCGCGAGTCTACGGGGCCACAGGAGCCCGACGACCAGCCCCCCGAGCAGCACGGCGCCCGCGACGGCCAGCAGGGCGACGAGCGCGGGCTCGGGCAGCGGGCTCCAGGCCAGCCACCGGTCCACGGCGTCGCCGAAGGTCTCGCCGGGCCCCCGGTAGAACGCGTCGAACGCCCACAGCAGGCCGCCGACGGCGGCGGCGAGGGCGAGCGTCACGACGACCGGCACGCCGCGGGCGAGGCGCCGGTCCGAGCGCCGCGCGAGCTGCCAGGCCGCGATCGCCACCGCCGTCGCGAGCGCGACCACGCCGCCGAAGACGTACCGCCCCTGGATCGCGACCAGGCGGCCGGTCTCGGCGTGGAAGTCCCAGGCGTTGTACGCGACGCCCGCCGCGAGCGCGGCGGGGGTGAGCAGCACGACGACGGCGGTCCGGCGCGCGCCGGGCAGGACGAGCGCCACGAGCGACGCGGCCATGAGCGCCACCGTCCCCCAGACGATCCATGCCCCCGCGAGGTGCACCTCGAGCCACGACAGATTCCCGAAGAACGACTGCGCGAGCCGGCCCGCGATGATCGACGGCACGTCGGCGTCGGGCACGGTCGCGAGGATGGTCAGCTCGCGGGGCCGGCCGACGGGCTGCACGGCGCCGAGGGTGATCACGTTGCGCACCCACCACCACCCGCCGACGGCGAGCGTCACGCCCCCGGCGACGGCGAGGAGGCCGAGCCGGCCGGGCCAGCGGCGCCCGCGCGCGAGCGCGTACGCCGCGACCACCATGGGCACCGCGAACGCCAGCATGACCTTGGTGAGCAGGCCGAGGCCGAGCACGACGCCGATCGCCACGGCCACCCGCCACCGCAGGTCCCCCGTGACCACCCGTACGGCGAGGTACGTCGCGGCGGCGCACGCCAGGACGACGAGGGCGTCGTTGTTCACGGCCCCCATGACGTGCCCGAGCTGCGGCAGGAGGAGGGGGAACGCCCCGGCGACCAGGCCCGCGGACGGCGACCCCGTGGCCCGGCGTGCCGACTCGGCGGCGAGGGGTACGACGAGCGCGAGCAGCAGCGCGTCCAGGAACCGCAGCGCCAGCGTGACCTGGTCCCAGCGGGCGTCGGTGAGCCCCGTCGCGTGCAGCACGCCCGCACCCAGGGCGTAGTAGAGCGGCGGGTGCTGCGTCATCTGGTCCACCTCGGTGCCCGACGACGCGTCGCCCAGCGCGTTGCCGGCGTCGAGGTGGGTGCGGTCCTCGCGCGGCACGGGCACGACGTCGACGAACTGGCGGGCGTCCTCGCGGTGCTGCCACCTGCCGGGCAGGTCGGCGGGGTACCCGGCCTCGTCGACCGCTTCCGCGATCGCCGGGGAGAAGTAGGCGTCGCCGGGCGGCGGCCAGCCGCCGCCGTACGCGATCCGCAGCACGCTGTTGACGTGGTTCTGCTCGTCGGGCGACCGGAACAGGGGCGTGACTGCGGCCCACACCACCGTCCACGCCGCGACGACCAGCGTGAGCGCGGCGACGGCACGCCGGTAGCGCCGTCCGGCGGGGGGCCGCGCGGTGCGCGTGCGGGGATCAGGGGTGCCGGTCGCCGCGGGAGCCGGGCGCGCGTGCGGCGTCGTGTCCGTCACGACCACCAGTCTCCCCCAGGATCCCGTTCGACGACGGGCTGCGGACCAGCGCCGACGTTCGACCCACACATTTCCTCTACCGTCCCGGTCCTCGGGCACCGCAGCGGCGTGACACCGACCCTCTATGCTCGCTTCCCGTGACCCGCACCACCCCACGCCACGTCGCCTCGCGCCCCGGCACGACCACGGGGCCCTCGCACGCCCGCGCCCTGCGCCGGCACACGGTCGCGCGCACCCTGGGGATGGGGCTGACCGCGGTCCTGGCGTTCGTCGCCGTCGGCGGCGCGACCGCGGCGGTGAAGCTCACCGGCAACATCACCGCCGTCGACTCCGACAAGCTGCTCGGGGCGGACCGGCCCGAGAAGGTCATGCCGGAGGACCCCAACGCGGACATGCCGCTGAACATCGTGCTCATGGGCTCCGACAGCCGCGGCGGCGACAACGCCGACATCGTGGGCGACGGCACCCAGGGCGCCCGCTCCGACACGACGATGATCATGCACATCTCGTCCGACCGGTCCCGCGTGGAGATGCTGTCGATCCCCCGGGACACGACGATCGACATCCCGTCGTGCCCGACCTCCTCCGGCGGGCAGACCTCGCCCGTGTCCCGCTCGAAGTTCAACGGGGCCTTCGCCCAGGGCGTCCTGACGGGCGGCGACGTGGAGTCGGGCGCGCTGTGCGCGCAGAAGACCATCGAGACCATCACCGACGTGCAGATGGACGGCTTCGTCGTCGTCGACTTCGCCGGCTTCGAGAAGATGGTCGACGCGCTCGGCGGCGTCGAGCTGTGCATCCCGAACGACATCGACGCCCCGAAGGCCGACCACCTCGTGCTCTCCGCCGGCATGCAGGAGCTCGACGGCGACACCGCGCTCAAGTACGCCCGGGCGCGCACGGGCGAGGGGCTGGGCGACGGGTCGGACCTCGGTCGCATCGGCCGCCAGCAGGAGCTGCTGGCCGCTGTCGCCCGTCAGGTGATGAGCGCCGGCACGCTCGCCGACCCGACCAAGTCGCTGAAGTTCCTCGGCGCCGTGACCGGTTCCATGACGATGAGCAGCAACTTCGCGTCCATCCAGGGACTCGCCGGGCTCGCGTACAGCGCGCGCAACGTCCGCCCTGACACCATCGCGTTCATGACCGCGCCGTACATGTACGACCCGAACAACGCGGCGAACGTCCTGCTCACCGACGAGGCGGACGAGGTCTGGGACAACCTCAAGCACGACCGCCCGCTGAGCGACGCGATCGAGACCGAGTCCGACGACGCCAAGGACGGCGACAAGGACGGCGCGACGAAGGACGGCGCGAAGGACGACGCCGGCACGGGCACGCAGGCCGCCGAGGGCACCGACGACATCGACGCCACCCCGGTGGCGGACGACGACCCGGGTACGACGGGGGACGCCGAGGACGGCTCCGGCAAGGGCGAGAAGGACCCCGAGCCGAAGCGGACCCGCGACGCCGGCGAGGAGGCGTTCACGGGCGCCGACGTGACGTCGGTGTGCGGATGAGCGCGGGGGAACCATGAGCAACGACGACCAGCGCATCCCGCCGAGCTTCACGCCGTCCGGCGGCCGGTCCGACCGGCCCAGCGGCTCCGGCGACGCCATCCCCGTGGGCGGCGGGAACCGCCCGTCCGCACCGCCGACGGGCGGCCGCGTGGGCCGGCGCGACGACGCCGCCCCGGTCGAGCCGCGCGTGCGGCGCCAGTCGTCGCGCGAGATCCCGACGACGCCGCCCGAGCGTCGTGGCAGCGCCCAGCAGAAGCCCCGGTCGTACGCGCCGCGCGGCTCCTCGGCGTCGGCCCCGGCCTCCCGTGCGCCCCAGTCGCGCGCTCCGCAGGCCCGGGAGGGCTCGGGCACGCGCGTGATGCCCGCGTCGGCCCAGGGCCAGGCGCGGCGCACTCCCCCGCCCGGCAGCGGCGGGGGCGCCGCGGCGGCGACCGCCGGGGGCGGCGGGTTCCGCGTGCGCAAGGGCCGCGTCGCGGGCCTCGTCCTCGTGCTGCTCCTGGTGCTGCTCCTGGCGTGGCCGATCGGCCTGGTCGTCTGGGCGAACGGCAAGATCCAGCACGTCGACGCCCTGTCCGACGCCAAGGGCACGCCCGGCACCACGTACCTGCTCGCCGGCTCCGACGCGCGCGGCACGGGCAGCGTCGCCGACGACGGCACCGAGGGTGCCCGCACCGACACGATCATGGTGCTGCAGAAGCCGCGGAGCGGGCCGGCCTCCCTCATCTCGATCCCCCGCGACACGTACACGGAGATCCCGGGCCACGACCCGAACAAGATCAACGCGGCGTACTCCTTCGGCGGCGCCCCGCTGCTCGTCGAGACGGTCGAGGGGCTCACGGGCCTGACGATCGACCACTACGTCGAGGTCGGGTTCGGCAGCGTCGAGGAGATCGTCGACGCCGTCGGCGGCGTCGAGCTCTGCTACGACCGCGACGTCGACGACCCGAAGAGCGAGTTGACGTGGGAGGCCGGCTGCCACATGGCCGACGGCGAGACCGCGCTCGCGTTCTCGCGCATGCGCTACTCCGACCCGAAGGGCGACATCGGCCGGGCCGAGCGGCAGCAGCAGGTCATCGCCGCCGTCGCCGCGAAGGTCGTCAAGCCCAGCGTGCTGCTCAACCCGGTCAACCAGGTGCAGCTCGTCAACGCCGGCACCGACGCCCTCACCGTGGACGAGAAGACGGGCATCGTCGACCTCGGCCGCCTCGGCCTGGCCTTCAAGGCCGCCACCGGCCCCGAGGGCGTCACCGGCACCCCGCCGATCGCCAACCCGGGGTACGACCCGGGCACCGGCGTCGGCTCGACCGTGCTGCTCGACGAGGACAAGGTCGACCAGTTCTGGGCCGACGTCCGCGACGGCGAGCTGGAGGCCGGCAGCACCGTCGGGGGCATGCCCGGCTGATCCCGAGGTAGTCCCGAGCTCGCCGAGGTAGTCCCGAGTTCGCCGAGGTCGTTCTCGCGCGCCCTCCCGGAGGCCGCGGCGCGGGGCATACTTTCCTCGCCGCGGTGCACCGTGCCCGGGCTGCCCGGCCGCGCGCCGGGCACGAGCCAGCCCGGAGGCGCCATGTCCGCGACCCCGACCCCTGACACCGCTCCGGCGACGCCCGCCGCGCGGGAGACGTCCCGCGCGCGGTTCCTCGGCGTCGTGGTGCCCCCCGCGCAGCGCCGCGACCTGGGCGAGCTGTCCGACCGCCTCGACCTGTCGTCGGGGGACGTGCGGGCCAAACGGTCCGCGTTCTGGGCGATGCTCGTGCTGTCCGGGATCATCGCGATCTCCGGCGTCGTCACCGACTCCACCGCCACCGTCATCGGGGCGATGATCATCGCGCCGCTGTCCACGCCGATCCTCGGCGTCGGGCTCGGGATCGTCACCGGGCGGGGCGGGCTCGTAGGCCGTTCCGCGCTGTACGTCGTCGGGGGCGTGGTGCTCGTCGTCGCCCTCGGCTGGCTGGTGGCGCTCGTGCTGCCGCAGACGTCGGACGTCGTCACCAACTCGCAGGTCACGGGGCGCACGTCTCCCGGCGTGGGCGACCTCGTCGCGGCGTTCGCCACCGGTTTCGCGGGGGCCATCGCCCTCGCGCGTCGCGACCTTGGCGACGTGCTGCCCGGCATCGCGATCGCCATCTCGCTGGTGCCGCCGCTCGGCGTGGTCGGGGTGTGCCTCGGCGCCGGCGAGCCGGCCCTCGCTGCGGGCGCGCTCCTGCTCTTCGGGTCCAACGTGGTCGCGCTCGTCGTGGCGTCCACGGTCGTGTTCTCCGGCGCCGGCTACGCCGCGGACGCCGCACAGGTGCGGCAGGACGCCGGCGGCCGGCGTCGCCCGCGCCGCGCCGTCCTGGTGGGCGCCGTCGCGGTGCTCGTGGTGGCGGTGCCGATGATCGCCAACACCGCCCAGTCGGTGCTGGCCGAGGTCTGGGCCGGGCAGGTCCGTGCCGCTGCCGAGGCCTGGCTCGCGGACACCCCGGACGCCGACGTCGAGGACGTCTCCTGGCAGGGGACCGACCTGGTGGTCGAGGTCCGCGGGCCGGGCGACGTGCCCGACGTCGCCGAGCTGCAGTCCGCCGTCGACGACCTCGTGCCGTGGGACCCGACCGTCACCGTGGTGCACACGGTGGGCGAGCGCGTGGAGGGCTGAGGACCGCTCTCCGGCCGACCCGCGCCGTCAGGCCGAGAAGCCCGTGCGGCGCGCGCCCTCGCGGGCGGCCCGCAGCGAGTCCCCCTTGGCCCGGGCGACGTCGGCGAGCTCGGCCTGGAACGCGACCATCCGCTCGCGCAGCGCGAGCGACCCGGCGTCGGTCCCTGCGGCGAGGATGCGCGCGGCGAGCAGGCCCGCGTTGCGCGCGCCGCCGATCGAGACGGTCGCGACCGGCACGCCGGCGGGCATCTGGACGATCGACAGCAGCGAGTCCATGCCGTCGAGATACCGCAGCGGCACGGGCACCCCGATCACCGGGAGCGGCGTCACCGAGGCGAGCATGCCCGGCAGGTGCGCGGCGCCGCCGGCGCCCGCGACGATCGCGCGCAGCCCCCGCTCGGACGCCGTGCGGCCGTAGTCGATCATCTCGGTCGGCATGCGGTGCGCCGAGACGACGTCGACCTCGACCTCGACGCCCAGCTCGGCCAGCGCGTCGGCGGCGGCCTCCATGACCGGCCAGTCCGAGTCCGACCCCATGACGATGCCGACGGCGGGCGTGCTCATGCGTGCTCCTTGGTGGTGGGGGTGCTCGGGACGGCGGCGGTGACGGTCTCGCCGCGCAGCAGCGCGGCGGCGTCGAGGGCGCGACGGCGGACCTCGTCGAGGTCGGTGCCGCTGACGTTGACGTGCCCGAGCTTGCGGCCCGGGCGGATGCCCTTGCCGTACAGGTTGACGCGGGCCTCGGGGAACTGCGCGAGCACGTCGGGCAGCGCGTCGGTGAGGGCGTCGAGGCTCGACCCGAGCACGTTGGCCATCACCGTCCAGGGCGCGCGGGCGGCGGTGTCGCCGAGCGGCAGGTCGAGCACCGCGCGCAGGTGCTGCTCGAACTGGCTCGTCACCGCGCCGTCGATGGTCCAGTGGCCGGAGTTGTGGGGGCGCATCGCGAGCTCGTTGACCCACACCGTGGCGGTGCCGTCGGCCTCCCGGGTCTCGAACAGCTCGACGGCGAGCACGCCCGTGACGCCGAGCCCCTCCGCCACCGCGACGGCGATCCGGCGCGCCTCGGCGTCCACGGCCGGGTCGAGGTCGGGCGCGGGCGCGACGACCTCCGCGCAGACGCCGTCGCGCTGGATCGACTCGACGACGGGCCAGGTCCGCACCTCGCCGGACGGACGCCGGGCGACCAGCGCCGCGAGCTCGCGCACGAACGGCACCTTCCGCTCCACCAGCAGGGGCGGGGCACCGTCGGCCGCGGCCTGCAGCCAGTCCGCGACGTCGTCCGGCGACGACACGACGCGCACGCCCTTGCCGTCGTAGCCGCCGCGGGACGTCTTCACCACGGCCTCGTGCCCGGTCTCCTCGGCGAGGAACGCGGCGAGCGCGTCGCGCGCGGCGGCCGGGTCGGTCGGCAGCGCGGCCCAGCGCGGGCACGGCAGACCGAGCTCGGTGAGGCGGCGCCGCATGACGATCTTGTCCTGCGCCTGCACCAGCGCGTCCGGGCCGGGGCGCACGGGCGTGCCGTGGTCGATGAGGTCCTGCAGCAGCGCGTTGGGCACGTGCTCGTGCTCGAACGTGAGCACCGCGGCCGGGGCGCGACCGTCGTCGGGGGTGATGAGCGCACGGATCGCGGCGTCGTCGCTCGCCACGCCGACCGGAGCGTCGGTGACGACCTGCGCGGCCGACGACGCCGGGTCCTCGACCAGCACCCGCAGGCCCACGCCCAGCTCGGCGGCTGCGGGGGCCATCATGCGGGCGAGCTGACCTCCTCCGACGACGGCGACGACAGGGGCGGAGGCAGTGGGTCCGGTCACGGGCATCGAGGATACCGGCCCCGCCGGGGGGTCAGCCGCCCTGGTGGTGCAGCCAGCCCCGCCGGCGGCCGCGCGACGAGATCGTCGTGCCCGGCGGCAGCACCAGGTGCGGGTCGAGCGTGCGCGGCACGCCCGCGAGGAAGAGCGCGAAGACCGGGGGCCGGCGCTGCACCAGGTCGAGCCGCCCGCCGTCGGCGGCGGCCAGGTCGCGCGCCAGGGCGAGGCCGAGGCCCGTGCTGCCGCCCGTCGTCGTGCCGCGCTCGAAGATGCGGGTCGCGACGTCGTCGGCCACGCCCTCCCCCTCGTCGGCGACCTCGATCGCGACCGCGCCGGTCGTGCCCGACGGGCGCGACCGCACCGTCGTCGTCCCGTCGCCGTACTTGAGCGAGTTCTCCAGCAGGGTCGCGATGATCTGCGCCAGGGCTCCCGGCGTCGCGAGCACCTGCATGCCGTCGGGGACCTCGATGACGAGCCGGCGACCGGCCCGCTCGAACGTCGGCGCCCACTCCTCCTCCTGCTGGTGCACGACGTCCGCCAGCACCACGGCCTCCGTCGTGCCGCCCTGCGACCGCCGCGACGCCGCGAGCAGGTCGTCCACGACGGTCACCAGCCGCTCCACCTGCTCGAGCGAGATGCGGGCCTCCTCGACGACCTCGGGGTCGTCGGAGGCGAGCGTGATCTCCTCGAGCCGCATCGTCAGCGCCGTCAGCGGCGTGCGCAGCTGGTGCGACGCGTCCTGGGTGAACTGCCGTTCCGCCGCGAGGCGTCCGGCGAGCCGGTCGGCGGACCGCGCCAGCTCCGCCGCGACGAGGTCGATCTCCTCGACGCCCGACGGCTCGAGGCGCGGGCGCACCTGGCCCGACCCCAGCTGCTCCGCGGACGCCGCGAGGTAGACCAGGGGCGCGGACAGCCGGTTCGCCTGCCACACCGCCACGGCGATGCCGGCCGCGATCGCGACGATGCCCGCGATGATGACCAGCACCACCGTCTGCGCGGACTTCACGTAGGCGCCGATGGCCGACACCGTCATCGACACGCCGACGTTCTTGTCGGTGAGCTTCGCCTTGTCGATCGTCGGCGGGGAGACCGGCTCGCCCGCCGTCAGCTGGGTGCCGTCCGGCAGCGTGACGACGACGTACGCCGGCAGGTCGCCCTCGCTGCCCTCGGCCGCACGCTGCACCGTCGACTCCTCGACGACGTCGCCCCGGTCGAGGCTGTTGTCCACGCTGCGCGCGAGCGTGTCCACCCGGTTGGTGACGCGCTGCTCCTCGGTGGCCAGGACGTACCGGGCACCGAAGATGCCGAGCGGGACGCCGAGCAGGAGCACGGCGACGGCGACCGCGGAGATGGTCGCCAGCAGGACGCGGCGACGCACGAGGTCAGCCCTGTCCCGTCGGCGTCAGCTCGCGCCGAGCTCGAAGCGGAACCCGAGCCCTCGCACGGTGGAGACGTAGCGCGGGGCGTTGGCGTCGTCGCCGAGCTTGCGGCGCAGCCACGACACGTGCATGTCGAGCGTCTTGGTGGAGCCGACCGGGTCGGAGCCCCAGACGTCGCGCATGAGGGTGTCGCGCACCACGACCGACCCGGCGTTCGCGACCAGCACCTTGAGCAGGTCGAACTCCTTGGTGGTCAGGTGCAGCTCGCGGTCGCCCTGGAACGCACGGTGCGCGGAGACGTCGACGCGCACGTCCTGCGCGCGCAGCTCCTCGTCCTCCCCCGTCTCGCCGTGCGTGCGGCGCAGCAGCGCCCGGACGCGGGCGAGCAGCTCCGCGAGGCGGAACGGCTTCGTCACGTAGTCGTCGGCGCCCGCGTCGAGCCCGACGACCAGGTCCACCTCGTCCGCGCGCGCCGTGAGCACCAGCACCGGCACGGTCAGCCCGGAGCCGCGGATCTCCCGTGCCACGTCAAGGCCGTCCATGTCAGGAAGGCCCAGGTCGAGGACGACGATGTCCGCGTTCCCGGCGTTGTCGACGGCTCCTTGACCAGTTCCTTGCACGATGACGTCGTAACCCTCACGCGTGAGAGCCCGCGCCAAAGGCTCGGCAATAGCCGGGTCGTCCTCGGCCAGCAGTACGTGGGTCATTCCCTCATGCTAGCGGCAACGTCGCTGGTCCTGGACCCCTCCCCACGCCGCGTCGGCGCCAGTCCGGTGTGACATGGAGATGACGCGCCGGCAGGTCACCGTCCGCGACGACGGCAGCCGCCGGGGTCGTCGTCGTGCGGTCGGTCCTGTCCCCCTGCGGGACGATGCCTCGCTCCGGCCGTCCGCCCCCGGGCGGACGCGCCGGCTCCCCCCTCCCACCTACCCTGGCGGACATGAGCTGGATCGAGAGGATGGGGCGCTGGTTCGAGGCGCACCGCTTCGGCGTCGACCTGACGACGACCGTGCTGCTCGCCGCGCTCATGCTGACCTCGGCCACCGACCTGTACGCGTCCGACCCGAACCTGTCCCGCACGGAGTCCACCGTGTGGACCGTGGCCCTCCTGGCGCCGCTCCCGTGGCGTCGCACCCGGCCCGTGCCCTCCGCCGTGGCGGTCTTCGCGATCGCGCTGTCCCACATGCTCGCGGGCTACCCCATGATCATGCCGGGCGACCTGCTCGTGCTCGTCTCGCTCTTCTCGGTGACCGTCTACGGCCCGACCTGGGCGCACGTCACGGCGATCTGCTCCACGGCCGTGGGAAGCGTCGTCGTCCTGCCCCTCGCGGTCTCCGTCTTCACGCTGGGCGGGCTCAGCGCCTCCGGCGTCGCCGAGATGCTCCCGGTCGGGATCTTCTGCCTGGTCGCCGGCCTCGCCGTCTGGGCCTTCGCCCTCGTGCGACGGTCCCGCCGCGTCACCATGGACGCCCTGCGCGACCGCGCGCACCGCCTCGAGATCGAGCGCGACCAGCAGGCCCGGATCAGCGCCGCCGCCGAGCGCGCCCGCATCGCCCGCGAGATGCACGACATCGTGGCGCACTCCCTGTCCATCGTCGTCGCGCAGGCCGACGGCGGTCGGTACGCCGCGGCGTCCGACCCCGAGGCCGCCGTGCGCGCGCTGGGCACCATCAGCGAGACCGGGCGCACCGCGCTCACCGACATGCGGCGCCTGCTCGGCGTGCTGCGCTCGCAGGACGACGAGGACGCGGCTCGCGTCGAGGCGGCACCCCGCTCGGCGTCGCCGCCCGCGCTCGCCGCCGGGCCGGGCGGCGCCCCGCGACCGGCGACCGGCGTCGCCGACGAGCCCCGCCAGGCGCGCCCCGCGCCGCAGCCCGGCGTCGAGGAGATCGAGGACCTCGTCGCGCAGGCGCGGGACGGGGGCCAGCGCGTGTCGCTGGTGCGCGTCGGCGAGCCCCGCACCCTGCCCGCCGGCATGGGCCTCACGCTGTACCGCGTGTGCCAGGAGTCGCTGACCAACGTGCGCAAGCACGCCGGCCCCGACCCGGCCGTGACCGTCGCGGTGCGCTGGACGCCGTCGACCGTCGAGCTCGAGGTGCTCGACGACGGCCGGGGCGCCGCCGCCGCCGCGGACGACCCCGGGTTCGGGCTGCGCGGGATGCGCGAGCGGGCCAACCTGTACGGCGGCACGCTCGAGACCGGTCCCCGCCGAGCCGGCGGGTTCCGCGTGCACCTCGAGCTGCCGCTGCCCGGAGCGCCCGTGACCGCCCCGCCCGCGCCGACGACCCCGTCGGCGACCACCGCCCAGGAGGACGCATGACCCCGCCCGCCGACGACGTCGCGCCGCCCGCCCCCGGACCCGCCGGGAGCGGCGTCGTGCGCGTCGCGCTCGTCGACGACCAGCAGCTCGTGCGCGCGGGCTTCCGCATGGTGATCGACTCCCAGCCGGACCTGCAGGTGGCGCTCGAGGCCGGGGACGGCGCGCAGGCGCTGCGGCTGCTCGCCGACCACCGCGTCGACGTCGTGCTCATGGACGTGCGCATGCCGCACCTGGACGGGCTCACCGCCACCGCGCGCCTCACCGCCGCGCCCGACGCGCCGCGCGTCATCGTGCTCACCACGTTCGACCTGGACGAGTACGTCCTCGAGGCCATCCGGTCCGGGGCCTCGGGGTTCCTGCTCAAGGACGCGCCGCCCGAGGAGATGCTCGCCGCCATCCGCACCGTGCACGCCGGGGACGCCGTCATCGCGCCGTCGTCCACCCGCCGCCTGCTGGAGCACCTGGTCACCGCGCTGCCCGCGGACCAGGCGGCACCCCAGCGCGACGCGCTCGCCGGCCTCACCGACCGCGAGCGCGAGGTGCTGGTGCTCATGGCCCGCGGCCGGTCCAACACCGAGATCGCGGCCGACCTGTTCGTCGCCGAGGCCACCGTGAAGACCCACGTCGGGCGCATCCTCGCCAAGCTCGACGCCCGCGACCGCGTCCAGGCCGTCGTGACCGCCTACGAGACCGGCCTGGTCCGCCCCGGCTCCTGACCCCCGACCTGTCGGAGCCAGGTCGGTGCGTTTCCGGCGCGGCTCCGACAACTCGGCGAGGGTGCAGGTCAGGGGCGGTTCAGGGTGCAGGTCAGGGTCGGTGTCATACCGGGGGATGACCTGGGAGCACGCCAGGACCCACCCTCGGACCGATGTCGGCGGCGCGGGCGCTCCGTAGCGTCGGTGATGTCCTGGTCCGAGGCTCTGCGGAGCTCCCGGGCCACCATCCCGAGACACCGGAGAGCTTCCGTGGACACGACCGTGTACGTCCCGATCCCCGACGAGGGCACCGCCGCCCGACCGACCGTCACCCCGGCCGTGCGGGCCCGCGCCCTGACCAAGACGTACGGCCGCGGCGAGGCGCAGGTGCGCGCGCTGGACGGTGTCGACGTCGACTTCACGGCCGGCCGCTTCACCGCGATCATGGGCCCGTCGGGCTCCGGCAAGTCGACCCTCATGCACCTCCTCGCCGGCCTGGACTCGGCCACGAGCGGACAGTCCTTCATCGGCTCCACCGAGGTGACCGGCCTGAACGACAAGGCGCTCACCGCGCTGCGCCGCACCCGCGTGGGCTTCGTGTTCCAGCAGTTCAACCTGCTGCCGATGTTCACGGCGGAGCAGAACATCACCCTGCCGGTCGAGCTGGCGGGCGGCACGGTCGACCAGCAGTGGCTCGGCACCCTCGTCGACACCCTCGGCCTGAGCAAGCGCCTCACGCACCGCCCGAGCGAGCTGTCCGGCGGCCAGCAGCAGCGCGTCGCCATCGCGCGCGCCCTCATCGCCCAGCCCGACGTCGTGTTCGCGGACGAGCCCACCGGCAACCTCGACTCCCGCTCCGGCGCGGAGGTGCTGAGCTTCCTGCGCCGCTCGGTGCGCGAGCTCGGCCGCACCATCATCATGGTCACCCACGACCCGGCGGCCGCCGCCTACGCGGACCGCGTCGTCCTCATCGCCGACGGCAAGATCGCCGGCGACATCACCGACCCGACGCCGGAGTCCGCCCTCGCCGGCCTCGACGCGCTGCGGACGGTGGCCTCGCGATGATCCGCCTCACCCTGTCGCAGATGCGGCGCAGCGCCGGCCGGCTCGCCGCCGCCGGCCTGGCGATCGTCATCGGCACCGCGTTCGTCGCGATCACCCTCCTCGCGGGCAACGTCATCACCCGCACCACCTACGACTCGATCGCCGCACAGTTCACGGGCGCCGACCTCGTGGTCCGCGGCGTCCCCGCCGACGACGCCGCCCTCGACGCGGTGCGCGGCACCGACGGCGTGGCCACGGCCGACCCGCAGCTCATGACGTACCAGCAGCTCGAGGCCGGCGGCCGCACCATCTACCAGGGCGTGCTGGCCGAACCCACGGACACGAGCGTGCTGCCGCTCGAGGTCGCCGACGGCTCCCTCCCCGAGGCGTCGGGCGAGATCGCGCTGCCGACCGACGTCGCGGAGCGCCTCGACGCCGCCCCGGGCGACACGATCACCCTCGTGCGCAACGTCCTCGAGGGCGACCAGAGCTCCGAGGAGGACGCCTGGACCGAGGTCCGCGAGCAGCTCACCGTGTCGGGCACGCTCACCGACCCGTACGGCGCGTACTCGATGCAGGGCGGCGTGGCCGTCGCCCCGGCGGCGGACGTCGCCGGCTGGGAGGACGACCTGGCGGCCCCCGGCGAGGAGCCGGTCGCCCCCACGACCATGCTCGTCACCCTCGACGACCCCACCGGCGTCGAGCAGGCCCGCACGGCGATCACCGGCGCGCTCACCAACGGGGCCGCGGCGTCAGGCGCCGACACCGCCGACCTCAAGGTCGTGACGCCCGAGGAGCACGCCGAGGCCGTCGCCAGCGAGATGACCGGCGGCGAGAACGTCATGTTCACGCTGTTCGTGCTGGTCTTCGCGGCCGTCGCGCTGCTCGTCGCCGCGCTCGTCATCGCGAACACCTTCCAGGTGCTGGTCGCCCAGCGCACCCGCACGCTCGCCCTGCTGCGCTGCGTCGGGGCGGACAAGGGCCAGCTGCGCCGGTCGGTGCTGTTCGAGGCGGCCGTGCTGGGCCTGCTGTCCTCCGCGGTCGGCCTGGTGGCCGGCGTCGGGCTGGGGCAGGCCGCGCTCACGATCGGGCGCGGCATGGACCTGGGGGTCCCGCTGCCGGCGACGGTCACGATCACCCCCGCCGTCGTCCTCATCCCGCTGGCGGTGGGCACCCTCGTGACGCTGGTCGCGGCGCTCTCCCCCGCCCGGGCCGCGACGCGCGTCGCGCCGCTCGAGGCCCTGCGCCCCGCCGACGCGCCGTCCGCGGCCCGTGGTGCCGGTCGCGTCCGGCTGGTGCTCTCGATCCTCGTCTCCGTGATCGGCTTCGCCCTGCTGGGCGGCGGCGTCGCGCTGAGCACCGTCGGCCAGGAGCCCACGACGGGCCTCCTGCTCGCCGTCGCGGGCGGGGCCCTGTCGTTCGTCGGCGTCCTGGTCGGCTCGGTGTTCTGGCTGCCCCGCGTGGTGGCGCTCGCCGGGCGCCTGGTGGGGATGTCCGGCCCGACGGCGCGCCTCGCGGCGGCGAACACCCTGCGCAACCCGCGCCGCACCGCCGCCACGTCCACCGCGCTGCTCATCGGCGTCACGCTCGTCGGCATGATGTCGACCGGTGCCGCGAGCGCCCGGGTGACCATGGACTCCGAGCTGGACTCCCGCTACCCGGTGGACGTCACCGTCTCGACCGACCTGTCGAGCGACCCGACGAGCGTCGCCGCCGGAGACGCCGTCGTGGCGCCCGTCCCGGCCGCGCTCGCCGGCACCGTCAGCGACGTCTCGGGCGTCTCCCGCGTCGTCGAGGCGCGTGCCACGGCCGCCACGGTCACCGGCGACGGCGTGGACGAGGGCCTCGCCGTCACCGTCCGGGGCGTGTCCCCGGACGACGCGGCGTCGGTGCTGCGCAGCACCGAGATGGTCGAGCCGCTCGCGCCGGGCACCGTCGTCGTGCCGGAGGAGGTCTCCGAGAACTGGGACATCACCGACGGCCAGGCACTCACCCTGACCGGCCCGGACGGCACCCTCGACGTGACGGCCGCGGTCACCGACCTCGCGGACACCGGGATGATCGTGGTGCCGGACGACCTGTCCTCCCTCGACCCCGACGCCCCGGTGACCAGCCTGTGGGTGGGGCTCGACGACCCGTCCGACGCCACCTCCGTGGTGCCGTCGATCCAGGACGCGGTCGCCGACACCGAGGCCCCCGCCGACGTCATGGGCGCGGCGGTGGAGCGCGCCGGCTTCCAGCAGGTGATCGACACCGCGCTGGGGATCGTCATCGGCCTGCTGGCGGCGGCGGTCGTGATCGCCCTGATCGGCGTGGCGAACACGCTGTCGCTGTCGGTCATCGAGCGGCGCCGGGAGTCCGCCACCCTGCGGGCGATCGGGCTGTCGAAGGGCCAGCTGCGCGGGATGCTCGCGGTGGAGGGCCTGCTCATCGCGCTGGTGGGCGCCGTCCTGGGCGTGCTGCTCGGGCTCGTCTACGGCTGGGCCGGCGCCGCCGCGGCGCTCGGCTGGGCCGGCACCCCGGTCATCGTGGTCCCGTGGCGCGACGTCCTCGTGATGCTGCTCGTCGCCGCCGTGGCCGGGCTGGTGGCGTCCGTCGCCCCCGCCCGCACCGCGGTGAAGACCTCCCCCGTGGAGGCGCTGGCGAGCGAGTAGCGGGAGTTGTCCACAGGCCGTCCTCGACGGCCGTCCCGGGCGGGCACCCTGGGGGTCATGTCGACCTCCTCGGTGCCCGCCCTCGTCGTCCCCGCGCCCGGCCCCGCCCGGGGGCGGACGGGCGACGTCCGGGTCACCGTGCGTCCGGGGGAGGACGTGCTCCTGCCGGCGGGGCTGCCGTTCGGCGCGTGCCGGGCGGGGCTCGCCGACCTCCTGCGCCGACCCGAGCTGCGGCACGTCCCGCTGCGCGCCGACGGCGTCCTCGTGTCCGACGACGACGTCGTCGGGCACCGCCCGCTCCTGCCCGGGGCCGCCGTCGCCGTGCACGACGACGGGGGCGGGAACGCGCACGCAGCCTCGGGCACCTTCCGCCCGGCGCCGGCCGTCCTCGACGGGCCGTGGCTCGCCGCCCGCGCCGACGGCCCCGCCGCCGGGGTGACCGTCGCCCTCGCGCCCGGCGGGTCGACGGCGCTGCACCACGACACGGGCCCGCCGTCCCGGGGCGGCCTCGTGGTACGCGTGGACCCGCGGCGGCCAGACCGTGTCACCGTGCGGCTCACGCGCCGCGGCACAGGCACCCGGGCGCCACGCCCGACGGCGCGGCTCGTCCGCGCGACGGGCACCGCTCGACGGCGTGCGCGGGTGGTGAGTCGCCTGCCGCTCCGCTGGCGCCCCGGCAGCGTGCTGGAGGTGACGGGCCCGCGCGGCGTGCGCTCGTGGACGCTGCACCGCTCGGGGACCGTGGCGGCCTGGCTCGATGCCGCCCCCGGCCGTGGCGAGGCCGCCGACGCGGCGGCGCCGTCCGGGCCCGGCGCGGGGATGCTCGCCACCGCCGCGCTGCCCGTCGTGGGGTCGCTGGTCCTCGCCGCGGTGCTGCGGCAGCCGGCGTACGCGCTGTTCTCCCTGCTCGGTGTCGCGACCCTGGTGCCCCAGCTCCTCGCCGCACGACGGCGGCGGCGCGGCGGGTCCGGCCCGTCGCCCACCGCCGGAGCCCCGGCGACCGGCCACGGGACGGAGCCCGGGGACGCCCCGCCCCGCGTCGTGGGCGAGGCGCCCGGCCCGCTGCTCGCCCGGCTGGTCGCGGCCCACCAGGCGTCCGACGGAGCGTGGGGCGCCGCGTGCGCGCGGGCCGCGGCGCGGGCCCGCGCCGGCGGTCACCACGCCGAAGTGTCGCCCCGGGCCGCGACCCCCGGGGCAGCCGGTCAGGGAGGTGGTGCGGTGGTGGTGGGTGCGGTCGCCGAGCTGGTGCCCGACGGCGCGATCGCCGTGGTCGGACCGCGTGCGGACGTGCTCGCGGCCGCGCGGTCGGTGGTCGCCGAGCTCGCCGCGGCCGGCGCGTCCGTGGAGGTCGTCGGCGCGCGCGACGCCTGGTCGTGGTGCCGCTGGCTGCCGACCGCCGGCCCGCCGCTGCTCGTCGTCGACACGCCCGCCGCGGCAGACCGTGCCGCGGTCACCGCGCGGCCCGACGACGTGCTCGCGCGCGGCGGAGCCGTGCTGCTGTGCCTGCCCGACGGCGCGCCCGTGCCGTCGTGGTGCCGCACGACGTGGCGGGTGCGCGCGGGCCGGGTCCGGCGGGCGGCGCCGGACGGCTCCGCCACCACCGGGCCGCTCGTGGGCGTCGACACGGCCTGGGCGGAGCGGGTCGCGCGACTCGTCGCGGGCCTGGCGGGGCTGCGACGGTCGCTGACCACGCTGGACCGGGCGACCGGCCACGACGAGGCGGGCGGGCCCGGCGACGACGGCGACCCGACCGACCCGCGGCTCCCCGCCGTCGTCCCGCTGGTCGACCTGCTCGACGACGCACCCGACCCCGGCGCCGCCTGGGACACCACCACCGGCTGGGCGGTGCCGCTCGGCCGGGACGCCCGCGGTCGGCCCGTGACCTTCGACCTGGTGGCGGACGGGCCCCACCTGCTGGTGGCCGGCACCACGGGGGCGGGGAAGTCCGAGCTGCTGCAGTCGCTCGTGCTGGGGCTCGCGGCGCGGCGGTCCCCGCGTGACCTCGCGCTCGCGCTCGTCGACTTCAAGGGCGGCGCGTCGTTCGGCGCGTGCGGCCGGCTGCCGCACGTCGTCGGCCAGGTGACCGACCTCGACCCCGGGCTGGCGGGCCGCGCCCTGGCCGGCCTCCGCGCGGAGCTGCGCCGGCGCGAGCACGTCCTCGCCCGGCACGGGGCGGCGGACCTCACCGCCCTGCCGCCGGGTGTGCCCGACGCGCCGCCGCGGCTGGTCGTCGTGGTGGACGAGTTCCGGGCCCTCGCCGACGACCTGCCGGACTTCCTGCCCGGTCTGCTGCGCGTGGCCGCGCAGGGGCGCTCCCTGGGCGTGCACCTGGTGCTCGCGACGCAGCGTCCCGCGGGGGCAGTGAGCGCCGACGTGCGGGCCAACGTCTCGGCGCGGCTCGCGCTCCGGGTCGTGGACGCCGCGGACTCGTTCGACGTGGTCGAGACGCCCGCGGCCGCCCGGATCGTGCCGGGGACGCCGGGGCGCGCCGTCCTGCGCCGCGGGTCCGAGCCACCGGTGGCGCTCCAGTGCGCTCATGCCTCGGGGCTCCCCACGACGGCCGAGGACCAGGTGCGGCGCGCTCCGGCCTGGGGTTCGCCGCCGATGGCGGCGCCGTCGGTGCCCGAACCGTGCCAGCGCTCCGCGGGAGCCGGCGCGGCCTCGTGCCCCGTGAACTCGCTCGTCGACTCGCTCGTCGACGCTGCCGCCGCGCGAGGCCTCCGCCCCGGCGCCGCGCCGTGGCTGCCCCCGCTGCCGGAGCGCGTCCAGGTCCGGGACGTCCCCGAGGCCGACGACGACTCCGCGGGCCTCCCCCTCGCGCTGGGCGACGATCCCGACAGCCAGCGCCGGACCGTCGTGCGCTGGGACCCGGGCACGGGGCACCTCGGCGTCGTGGGCCGCGCACGCTCCGGCAGGACGACGGCACTCCTGACGACGGCGGTGGCGGCGCTGGACGCGGGCTGGCACGTGCACGTGCTGGCACCTGCGGCCGCGCTCCCCCGGTTCGCTCGCCTCGCGCGGCACCCGGGCCTCGGTACCCTCGCCGGCCCCGCGGCGCCGCGGCGGGCGGCACGGCTGCTGCGCCTGCTGGCGGCGGACGCGGAGGGGCCGGCACGGGCGCGGACGCTCGTCGTGGTCGACGGCGTCGACGAGCTGCGCGTCGCGCTCGCCGGACCGGACCCGTGGGACCCGCTCGTGCGGGCGCTGGCCTCGCCCGGCGTCGCGTTCGCGCTCGCGTCCGACGGCGCGACGCTCGGCGGGCTCGCCGCGCGGGCCGGGCCGCGGTTGGTGCTGCTCGGCCCCGAGGCGCACGCCGACGTGCTCCTCGGCGCGCCCCCGGGGCTCGCCGGTCGTGGCGGGCCCGCAGGTCGCGGCGCGTGGCTCGCGCGCGAGCAGGTCCTGTGCCAGGTCCTGCTGCCGGGCGAACCGCGCGTCCCCGACGCCGGTCCCGGCGGACGCGCGGCCGGGCGGGGGGCCGCTGCGCCGGTGAAGGTCCGGCCGCTGCCCCCGACGGTCGTGGAGACCGACCTGGCCGCTGCGCCGGGGCGCGGTCCCCGGCACCGTGCCGCCGACCCGCGCGACGTCGGCACGCTGCTCGTCCCCGTCGGGGTCGGGGGCGACGCGGCCGGCCCGGTGGCGCTCGACGTCGGCCGGGGCGCCCTCGTCACCGGACCGCGTGCCAGCGGCCGCACCACCGTCCTGCGGCTCGTCGTCCGGCGGCTGGCGGCGGCGGGACGGCTGGCCGGCGTGGTCTCGCGGGATGCCGCGCTGCGTCAGGACGCCGGCGACGTCCCGGCCGTGGCACCGTCGCCGGCAGCCCTGGCCGGGCTGCTCGCCGGGCTGCCGGACGGGCCACAGGACGGCACGGCGGGACCACCGGGCGACGGGCCCGCGGCCCTCCCCGCCGTCACGGGCCAGGGTCCCGCCGTGCTCGTGGTGGACGACCTCGACGTCCTCGCCCAGCAGCACCCGCTGGAGGCGGAACGGATCTCCGCGCTGACCGACGGGACCGGCCTCGTGCTCGTGGCGGCGGCGAGCTCCACGGGGACGGCGCTGGCGCACCGGGGCGCCCTCGCCGAGCTCCGCGCGCGCCGCACGGGGGTGGTGCTGCACCCGGGCGAGCGGGGGGCGGACGAGCTGCTGGGCGTACCGCTCGCGGACGCCGTCGACCCCGGACCGGCGCGCGCGGGGCGCGGGGCGCTCGTGCAGGCGGGGCGGGTGCAGGTCGTGCAGGTGGCCCGGCCGGACGACGTGGACCCGGCAGCCGCAGACTCAGCCGGACGTCGCCTCGACGACCCGGCGCGTCATCACCGCGACGAGCACCGCCGCGGCGACGAGCAGCAGGCCCAGGCCCGCGAGCACCGCCCAGGCCGCCCCGGCGGTCAGCAGGCTGACACCGACGAGGCCCTGCATGATCTGCCACACGACGATCGGCGCCCGGCCCCCGCGACGCCCCGCCCACAAGGCACGGCAGGACCCGACGAGCAGCCACGCGAGGCCGAGGAAGAAGAGCACGAGGAAGACGCTCACGGCTACGCTGTTGGAGGCGCCGCGCACGACCTCGATCCCGATCATCACGGCAGCCCCGACGAGCAGGACGGCCTCGATCCCGACCCCCGCGGCGACGACCTTCAGGCCCGGCGGGCGGGGCCCCTCCGGAGCACCGTCGGCATCGGACGAGGGGGTGACAGGAGCGCGCATGACACGTCAGAATACGTGCGACCTGCAGTTTCACGACAGTGTGATGAAGCACTCACGCTTCATGCGGGAGAAACTTTCACGTAACCCCTTGTGCGGCGCTTCACGAGGTGTGACGCTGGACGGCAGATCAACCCCCACCCATCGGACCCGGTTTGGCGCGCCCGCACGCGCGCCCCTCTGACGGACCAGGTCCCCCTGCACCGAGGAGATGACATGGACTGGCGCCACAAGGCCGCCTGCCTCGACGAGGACCCTGAGCTCTTCTTCCCCATCGGCAACACCGGCCCCGCCCTCCTGCAGATCGAGGAGGCCAAGGCCGTGTGCCGGCGCTGCGACGTCGTCGACACGTGCCTGAAGTGGGCCATCGAGTCCGGCCAGGACGCCGGCGTCTGGGGCGGCATGAGCGAGGACGAGCGCCGCGCGCTCAAGCGCCGCACCGCGCGCGCCCGCCGCGCCGGCTGACGCACCCCCGCACGACGAGCAAGGGACGGACCGCGACGCGGTCCGTCCCTTCGTCTGTGCCCGTGCCTGTGGCCGTGTCGGTATCGGTGTCCGGGCGCGACGCCCGTCAGTACCCGGAGCGCGCTGCCGACTGACCGTCGCGCAGCTCCAGCTCCAGCACCACCTGGGTGCCGCCGCCGTCGCGCGCCTCCCAGTCGATGGTGCCGCCCAGCTCGTTCGTCACGAGCGTCTGCACGATCTGGGACCCCAGCCCGCTGCGCGACGCGCGCCCCATCGTCGCGATGCCCTCCGGCATCCCCACGCCGTCGTCGGCGACGACCACCCGCATCGAGGCCCCGTCCCGCTGCACGTCGATCTCGACGTTGCCGGACTCACGCCCGGGGAAGCCGTGCTCGACAGCGTTCGTCACCAGCTCGGTGAGCACCAGCGCGAGGGGCGTGGCGTCCTGCGCCGGGACCATGCCGAACGACCCGGTCTGCTGGGTGCGCACCTGCGTGCGCGTCGACGCCACGTCGGCGGCCAGCCGCAGCGCGCGGCTCAGCATGTCGTCGAGCTCCACGTGCTCGTCGAGGGTCTGCGAGAGCGACTCGTGCACCATCGAGATGGTCGCGACCCGGCGCATCGCCTCCTCCAGCGCGGCCCGGGCCTCGGGCACGTCCATCCGGCGGGCCTGCAGCCGCAGCAGCGCGGCCACGGTGGCGAGGTTGTTCTTCACGCGGTGGTGGATCTCGCGGATGGTCGCGTCCTTGGTCATGAGCTCGCGCTCACGACGGCGCAGCTCGGACACGTCGCGGCACAGCAGGACAGCGCCGATGCGCTGCCCGTGGTCCGTGAGCGGCAGGGCGCGCAGCGACAGGGCGACGCCCTTGGCCTCGATGTCGGTGCGCCACGGCGCGCGGCCCATGACGACCAGCGGCAGCGACTCGTCCACCGTGTCCTGGTACTGGACGATGTCGGCGGTCACCTCGACCAGCGACTGCCCGACGAGCGGCCCGATGACCCCGAGCCGGTGGAAGCACGAGAGCGCGTTCGGGCTGGCGTAGAGCACCTCGCCCTCGGAGTTGAGCCGGATCAGCCCGTCGCCGACGCGCGGTGCGCCGCGGCGGGGGCCGGTGGCGGCGTTGGTCGCCGGGTACTCGCCGCGCGCGATCATCGCGAGGATGTCGTCGGCCGACTCCACGTAGTTGAGCTCGAGCCGGCTGGGCGTGCGCCCGGACCCGAGGTTGGTCTGCCGGGCGACGACGGCGATCGGCCGCCCTTCGTGCACCACCGGGACCGCCTCCTCGCGGACGGCGTAGGCGCCGAACCAGCGCGGCTCGCGAGAGCGTTGCGCGCGCACCTCCGTCATGGCGGCCGCGAGCTGCGGGCGCTGCCCGTCGGGGGCGAACGACCCCACGATGTCGTCGTAGTGCACCGTCGCCCCGGTGGACGGGCGGCACTGGGCGAGGGCGACGAAGCCGCCGTCGGACGTAGGGAGCCACAGCACCAGGTCGGCGAAGGCGAGGTCGGACACGAGCTGCCAGTCGCCCACGAGGAGGTGCAGCCACTCGGCGTCTCCCTCGGAGAGGTCGGCGTTCTGGGCGATGAGGTCACTCATGGCGGACACGCCCACCAGCCTACGGGCGCGACCGCTCCGCTCCCGCCTCGGTAGGGTAACCTCGTGCACCTGACCGTGGAGCTGACCTACGCGGCGGACGCGGACGCCGTCGTCGCGATGCTCGCCGACGAGGCGTTCATCCGCTGGCGGGCCCTGCGCGGCCCGGGCGGCCGCGTCGAGCAGACGGACGTGACCGGCAGCCCGGCCGAAGGCTTCACCATCGCGGTGCGACGCACCCTGCCCACGGACCTCATCCCCGCGCAGGTGCGACCGTTCGTCGGCGACCACCTGGAGGTGCGCCAGGCGGAGGTGTGGGAGGCGCCCTCCGGAGGGCTGCGCACCGGGACCATCGCCGTCGAGATCGCCGGGGCACCCGTGCGGGTGACCGGCACGGTCCGCCTCGAGCCGACGACGGACGGCGGCACGCGCCAGGTGTACGACGGCGAGGTCCGCGCGACGGTGCCCCTGTTCGGCGCCGCGGTGGCCGAGGCCGCCGCCCGGGCGGTCCGCTCGACCCTCGAGGCCGAGGGCGCGGCCGGCCAGGAGTGGCTCGCGGCGCAGGCCGCACCGGGTGAAGACCGGTAACGATCCGGACACGCGCTCGCGCCGCAGGCTTCTGACCTGCGCTGACGCGGCCGCTTCCGTCACAGAACGGCATCGACGCCCTCGACGGGCTTGACTTTCGTCACCACCGACGGCGAGCATCATGACCTGGCTGTGGGAGCGCTACCACCATGGAGGTGGGAGCGCTACCAACCCTCCAACTCGTAGGCCCGACCCAGACAAGGGAGTCACCGTGCTCAACAGCACCCGACCCACCCGCCGGACCCGCCGCGTCGTCGCGGCGTCCGCCGGCGTCGCGACCCTCGCCCTCGCCCTCACCGCGTGCGGTGGCGGCTCCGACCCCTCAGACGAGGGCTCCGCCGACAGCAACGAGAAGATCACGCTGACGGTCGCCACCTTCAACGACTTCGGCTACAGCGACGAGCTCCTCGCCAGCTACACCGAGGCGCACCCGAACGTCACGGTCAAGCAGGTCAAGGCCGCGAAGTCCGAGGACGCACGCAACAACCTCACCACGAAGCTCGCTGCCGGCGGCGAGGGCCTGGCCGACATCGAGGCCATCGAGGTCGACTGGCTGCCCGAGCTCATGCAGTACCCCGACCTCTTCGAGGACCTGGCCGACCCGGCGCTCGACGGCCGCTGGCTGGACTGGAAGGTGCAGCAGGCCACCACGACCGACGGCAAGGTCATCGGCTACGGCACCGACATCGGCCCGGAGGCCATCTGCTACCGCGCCGACCTCTTCGAGAAGGCCGGCCTGCCGACCGACCGCGAGAAGGTCGCCGAGCTGCTCGGCGGCGCCGACGCGACGTGGGACAAGTACTTCGAGGTCGGCAAGCAGTTCGTCGCCAAGTCGGACGCCGCCTGGTTCGACGGGGCCGTCCCCACCTACCAGGGCATGGTCAACCAGCTCGAGGACGCCTACGAGGACCCCTCCACGGGCGAGCCGAAGGACCTCAAGACCAACACCGCGGTCAAGGACCTGTACGACCAGGTGCTCACCGCCTCGATCGACGACAAGCTCTCGGCCGGCCTGGAGCAGTGGCAGCCCGACTGGGACGCAGGCTTCCAGAAGGACGCCTTCGCCACCATGCTCTGCCCGGCCTGGATGACCGGTCCGATCGAGGAGCGCTCCGGCGGCGTCGAGGGCTGGGACGTCGCCGACGTCTTCCCCGGCGGCGGCGGCAACTGGGGCGGCTCGTTCCTCACCGTCCCGGCGTCCGGCGACAACGCCGCGGCGGCCAAGGAGCTCGCGGCGTGGCTGACCGACCCGGCGCAGCAGACGACCGCGTTCGAGAACGCGGGAACGTTCCCCTCGCAGGTGGACGCACAGTCCTCCGAGCAGGTGCAGTCGTTCACGAACCCGTTCTTCAACGACGCCCCGGTCGGTCAGGTCTTCTCGGCCCGCGCCGAGGCGATCACGAGCGCGCCGTTCAAGGGCAAGAACTACTTCGGGATCCACCAGTCGGTGCAGAACGCTCTGAACCGTGTGGACCTCAACGGTGACGACCCGGAGAAGAGCTGGGAGGGGGCGCTCGAGGAGGCCGCCTCCGTCATCCAGTGACCCTCTGACCAGTCACTGACCCCCGCGCTGGTCGGGCCTGTCGGGACACCCGTCCCGACAGGCCCGACCAGCGACCGGCAGGCCCGCCCGGCGAGCACAGGAAGCAGCAGATGGCCGTCCTCTCCCCCACCCAGCCCGCGCACCGACGCACCGGGCCTCCGTCCCGACCACCGCGACGCGTCGGGTTCTCTCAGCGGCTCGGCCGCTGGGACGTGAAGCTCTCGCCCTACCTGTACATCTCGCCGTTCTTCCTGCTCTTCGCGATCACGGGGCTCTTCCCGCTCGCGTACACAGCGTTCGTCTCCATGCACGAGTGGAACCTGCTGGGCGGCCAGGGGGACTTCGTCGGGCTGCAGAACTACGCGGAGGTGCTCGCTCAGCCCGTCTTCTGGAAGTCGCTCGTCAACACGTTCTCGATCTTCGTGTTCTCGAGCATCCCGCAGGTGATCCTCGCGATCGTCATCGCGGCGCTGCTCGACCAGAACCTGCGCGCCGCCACCTTCTGGCGGATGGGTGTGCTGATCCCCTACGTCGTCGCGCCGGTCGCGGTCTCCATGATCTTCGGCCGACTGTTCGCCGACGACTACGGCCTCATCAACGAGCTCCTGGGCCTCGTCGGCGTCGACCCGGTCGGCTGGCACAGCGAGCGCATCCCCAGCCACATCGCGATCGCCACGATGGTGAACTTCCGCTGGACCGGCTACAACGCGCTGATCTTCCTCGCGGCGATGCAGGCCGTGCCCCGCGAGCTCTACGAGGCAGCCGTCATCGACGGCGCCGGCCGGGCCCGGCAGTTCTTCTCCATCACCGTGCCGCAGATCCGCGCCACCATCATCTTCATCGTCATCACCTCGACCATCGGCGGCCTGCAGATCTTCGACGAGGTCCGCATGTACGACGCGTACGGCCTCGGCGGCCCCGACAAGGACTGGATGACCACGGTCGTCTACCTGTACGACGTCGCCTGGGGCACCCAGAAGAACTTCGGCCGCGCGGCTGCGATCGCCTGGCTCCTGTTCCTGCTCATCGTCGTGATCGGCATGGTCAACTTCCTCGCGACCCGGCGCATCGCCACGTCCGGCCCGAGGGCGCCGAAGGTGAGCCGGCGGCACACGCAGGCGTTGCTGGCGCAGGCCCGCGCCGCCGCGGCCTCGTCGGCCGGGACGACGACGCGCCCCGCGGGGGCCCCGCCGACGTTCCCCCCGACCGGCACCACCACCGACACGACCACCGACCGGGAGGACCGCCGATGAGCTCCGTCGCCGTCACCGCCCAGACCGCCGGCCAGGGCGCGGCTCGCGCCGCCGCCAAGCGTCGCGACCGCGGCTCGCGAGCCACCCGCTCTGCCCAGCGCCGCCCCGGCACCGTCACCTACGTGCTGCTCGGGATCGCGCTGCTGATCTCGATCTTCCCGTTGTACTTCACGCTGCTGCTCGGGTCGTCCGACCCCGTGTCGATCGCGCAGAACGCCGTGCCGCAGTGGCTGCCGGACGCGAGCCTCTTCCAGCAGTTCGGGGAGGTCATCAGCTCCGACACGATCAACTTCTGGAAGGCGCTCGCGAACTCGGTGATCATCTCGGTGATCACGGCGGCGTCCGTGGTGCTGTTCTCCACGCTCGCCGGGTACTCGTTCGCCAAGCTGCGCTTCCGGGGGCGCGGGCCGCTGCTCGTGTTCGTCATCGCCACGATGGCCGTGCCGACCCAGCTCGGCGTGATCCCGATGTACATCCTCATGACGGACCTCGACTGGATCGGCAAGCTGCAGGCGGTCATCGTGCCAGCCCTGGTCACCGCGTTCGGGGTCTTCTGGATGACCCAGTATCTCTCCGAGGCCCTCCCGTACGAGCTCATCGAGGCCGCCCGCGTGGACGGCGCCTCCATGATCCGCACGTTCTGGTCGATCGCGCTGCCGGCCGCACGCCCGGCCGCCGCGATGCTGGGCCTGTTCACGTTCGTCCAGCAGTGGACCAACTACTTCTGGCCCTCGATCGTGCTCAACCAGGACAACCCGACGCTGCCCCTCGTCGTGCGGTCCCTGCAGTCCAACTACTTCGTGGACTACT
This sequence comes from Isoptericola sp. NPDC019571, assembly GCF_044389385.1. Lineage (NCBI taxonomy): Bacteria > Bacillati > Actinomycetota > Actinomycetes > Micrococcales > Promicromonosporaceae > Isoptericola > Isoptericola sp. NPDC019571. The sequence goes on along the minus strand of NZ_JBIRXZ010000012.1, from coordinate 45,653 downwards.
CCCTCGTGATGGGCGGCATCTTCCTCGTGACGCTGCCCCTGCTCGTGGTCTTCGCCTTCGTCGGCAAGCAGCTCGTCGCGGGCATCATGGCCGGCGCCGTCAAGGGCTGACCCACCGCTCGTCCGGGCTGACGTCACGCCCGCGCAGCCGCGCCGTCGCGCGGCTGCGTGGGCCCACCACCGATGGAAAGATCCGAACTCATGACCCTCCCCACCCCCGGCGCGCGCCGGGCGGCCCCCGGCACGACCGTGCCGTTCACGCCCAGCGCCCCTCTCACGAGCTCCCCGCACGCCACCGGGGCCGTCACGTTCCCCGACGGCTTCGTCTGGGGCGCGGCCACGGCCGCCTTCCAGATCGAGGGGGCGTCCACGGAGGGCGGCCGCGAGGACTCGGTCTGGGACGCGTTCTGCCGCATCCCCGGCGCCGTCGTGAACGGCGACGACGGATCGGTGGCCGACGACCACTACCACCGCTACCCCGAGGACGTGGCGCTCATGAAGCGCCTGAACCTCGACGCGTACCGGTTCTCGACGTCGTGGGCCCGGGTGGTTCCCGACGGGAAGACCGTCAACCAGGAAGGGCTGGACTTCTACTCCCGCCTGGTCGACGAGCTGCTCGCCGCCGACGTGCTGCCCTGGCTGACGCTGTACCACTGGGACCTGCCCCAGGCGCTGGAGGAGCTGGGCGGCTGGCCGAACCGGGACACCGCGGCCCGGTTCGTCGACTACGCCGTGACGATGCACGACGCGCTCGGCGACCGGGTGAAGGTCTGGACGACGCTCAACGAGCCGTGGTGCTCCGCGTTCCTCGGCTACACCGCCGGGGCGCACGCCCCCGGACGCAAGTCCCCCGCGGACGGCCTCGCCGCGGCCCACCACCTCATGCTCGCCCACGGCGGCGCCGTCGAGGCGCTGCGCGAGCGGGACCCGGAGGCCGTGCTCGGCCTCACGCTCAACTTCACCGTGTCCGACCCGGTCGACCCGACGGACCCGGCCGACGTCGACGTCGCGCGCCGCGACGACGGCATGTTCAACCGCTTCTTCCTCGACCCGATCCTGCGCGGCGCCTACCCGCAGGACCTGCTCGACGACGTCGCGCACCTCGGGTTCGCCGACCTCGTGCGCGAGGGCGACCTCGAGGTGATCTCCACGCCGATCGACGTGCTCGGCGTCAACTACTACAACGGCGGCGCGGTCTCGGCCCGACCGCAGGGCGCCGCCGGCGAGACCCCGGCGGGCACGGCCGACCCCGGCGGCGAGCGCGTCGACGCCGCGGTGTGGGAGACCCGCTCCCCCCACCCGGTGCCCGACGGCATCTACCACCACAGCCGCGGCCTGCCCCTCACGGACATGGGCTGGGAGGTGCAGCCGGAGGGTCTCACCCGCCTGCTGACGCGGCTGCAGCGCGACTACACCGGGCCCCGCGGCACGTCGATGTACGTCACCGAGAACGGCGCCGCGTACCCCGACGTCGTGCAGGCCGACGGGAGCGTCGACGACCCGGACCGCCTCGCGTTCGTCGACGTGCACCTGCGCGCCGTCCGCGACGCGATCGACGCCGGCGCCGACGTGCGCGGCTACTTCGCCTGGTCGCTGCTGGACAACTTCGAGTGGGCCCTCGGCTACTCCAAGCGCTTCGGCCTGGTGCACGTGGACTACGAGACGCAGGAGCGGACCGTCAAGTCCTCCGGCCGCTGGTACGCCGACGTCGCCCGCTCGGGCGTCGTGCCGGCCCGCGACGGCGCGGACGCAGAGTAGTCTCCCGACGTGGTCATCGAGCATGCCAGCCCGACGCTGGACGACGTCGCCCGGGCTGCGGGGGTCTCGCGGTCCACGGCCTCGCGCGCCATCAACGGCGGTGACCGGGTGTCGCCCGAGGCGCAGACCGCCGTCGACGACGCCGTCGCCCGGCTCGGGTACGCCCCGAACCGGGCGGCCCGCTCGCTGGTCACCCGGCGCACCGACTCGATCGCCCTCGTGGTGCCCGAGCCCGACGCCCGCATCCTCACCGACCCGTTCCTCGCGGGCGTGCTGCGCGGCGTCAGCGAGGGCCTGACCGGCACCGAGCTGCAGCTCGTGCTGCTGCTCGCCCGCGCGGGCGAGCCCCCGGGCCACATCGCGCGATACCTGCGGTCGGGGCACGTGGACGGCGTCATCGTCGCGTCGCACCACAAGGAGGACCAGCTCGAGTCCGAGCTCATGCGGTCGCACCTCCCGTCGGTCTTCGTCGGGCGGCCGTTCGACACCGAGTCCCTGCACTTCGTCGACGTGGACAACGCCTCGGGCGGGCGCACCGCCACCCAGCGCCTCGTGGACCGCGGCTGCACGCGCGTCGCCACGATCACCGGCCCGCTCGACATGACCGCGGCCGTCGACCGTCACGAGGCCTGGCGGCACACGCTCGAGGACGCCGGGCTGCCGGCCGTCGCCGTCGAGAACGGCGACTTCACGGTGGCGGGCGGGGCGGCCGCGATGGAGCGGATCCTGGCGCGGCACCCCGACGTCGACGGCGTCTTCGCCGCGTCGGACCTCATGGCCACGGGCGCGCTCCAGGTGCTGCGCGAGGCCGGCAGGAGCGTGCCCGACGACGTCGCCATCGTGGGCTTCGACGCCCTCGGCGCGGAGCGGACGACGCCGCGCCTGACGACCGTGCTGCAGCCCGTGGTCGAGATGGTCACGGCCGCGACGGCGACGCTGCTCGACGTGCTCGCGGGCCACGAGCCGCCCGTGCGGACGCAGATCTTCGTGCCCCGGCTGATCGAGGGCGAGTCCGCCTGACGGCCGCTACCGTGCCCGGGAGGGCGGCGGCACCGCGCCGCCGCGACGCGACGGAGGCGGCGTGAGCGACGCACCCACGGTCCAGACCTTCACCACGACCCTGCTCGCGACGGGCGGCAGCAACGTCGGACTGCCCGTGCCCGACGACGTCGTCGCGGCGTTCGACCGCGGCCGGCGCGTCCCCGTGGTCGTGACCGTCGACGGCGGCTTCACGTACCGCAACACCATCTCGTCGATGGGCGGCCGGTTCCTCGTCTCGTTCAACGCCGAGACCCGCGCGGCCACCGGCCGCGGCGCCGGCGACGAGGTCGAGGTGCGGCTCGAGGTCGACGACGCGCCCCGCACCGTCGAGGTGCCGCCCGCGCTGGCGGCCGCGCTCGCCGCCGACCCGGCGGCCACCGCCGCCTGGGCGAGGCTCTCGCCGAGCAGGCAGAAGGCGCACGCCCTGAGCGTGGACGGCGCCAGGACCGACGAGACGCGCGACCGCCGGGTCGCGAAGGTGCTGGAGTCGCTCGCCGGCTGACCGCGCGTCCCGCCCGGGCGCACGACGGCGGCCCGCCAGATCGCTCTGACGGGCCGCCGCCGTGTGCCGGGCGCGATCGGTCAGCCGCGCCGCGGGGTGTCGTCGTCCACGCCGACGGCCGACTGCACGGCCTCGCGGTAGTCGGCGGCGAGCTGCGACGGGTTCTTGCCCAGCTGCGAGTTGCGGTAGCCGTACAGGAAGTAGATCGCGAAGCCCAGCGCGAGCCACACGAGGAACCGCAGCCACGTCTCGACGTCCAGCTGCAGCATCAGCCACAGGCACAGCACGCCCGAGACGATCGGCAGCACCGGCGACCACGGCACGCGGAAGTGGTCGGCGTGGGCCTCGCCGCCGCCGGCCTTGAGCTGGCGCCGGCGGAGGATCGGGATGCCGAAGCTCACCAGGACGAACGCCGACAGGGTGCCGATGTTCACCATGTTGCCGAGCACGTCGACCGAGAAGAAGCAGGTGACGATCACCAGGAGCGCGGCGGTACCGACCTGGATCATCACCGGGGTGCCGCGCTCCGACGTCTTCGACATGCCGCGGGGCAGCAGGCCGTCGCGGCTCATCGCGAACACGATCCGGGTGAGGCCGAGCATGAGCACCATGACCACGGTCGTGAGGCCCACGAGGATGCCGACCGTGATGACCTGCGTGGCCCACGCCGGTGCGTTCGGCTGCAACTGGAACGCGGTGATGATCGTCGCGGACGCTCCGCCGTCGGGCGTGGCGTCGCGCAGCTGCTGCGGGGTGGCCATGCCGGAGAGCGCGATCGAGACGGCGATGTAGAGGCCGGTGCAGATCGCGAGGCCGCCGAGGATGCCGCGCGGGACGTTCCGGCGAGGGTTCTTGGTCTCCTCCGCCGCGGTGGCGACGACGTCGAACCCGATGAACGCGAAGAACACGGTGCCGGCACCCGCGAGGATGCCCATCACGCCGCCCACGGACAGCTCGGCGCCGGCCATCCAGGAGAAGAGGGTCTGCGTCATCGTGGTGCTGTGCGTCGTGGACTCGCCGAACGACTCGGGGCTGGGCACGAACGGGCTGAGGTTCGACGCGCTGAAGAACGCGAAGCCCACCACGATGATGAGCAGCACGATGGCGACCTTGATGGCCGTGAGCACGCCGGTGACGCGCGTCGAGAGCTTCGTGCCGACGGCGAGCAGCGTGGCGAGCACGACGATGAGGATGGCGGTGCCCCAGTCGAAGGACACGCCGCCGAGGTGGATCGTGTTGTGGACCCCGGACGCGACGCCGTCCGCGTCGACCCCGCCGAGGCCGAACACGTTGAGGAAGTTGTCGAAGTACAGGCCCCAGGCCTTGGCGACGACGGAGGCGGCGAAGAACATCTCGAGGATGAGGTCCCAGCCGATGATCCAGGCGAGCAGCTCACCCATCGACGCGTAGGAGAACGTGTACGCGGAGCCGGCCACCGGCATGTACGACGCGAACTCGGCGTAGCACAGCGCCGCGAGGGCGCACACGACGCCGGCGATGACGAACGAGATCACGACCGACGGGCCGGTCTGCGTGGCCGACACCTGCGCGGCCTTCGAGAAGATCCCGGCGCCGATCACCACGGAGATGCCGAGGACCATGAGGTCCCAGGCACCGAGGGTGCGCTTGAGCTGGCGCTGGGGCTCGTCGGACGCCGCGATCGTCGCTTCGATCGAGCGCCTCCGCATGAGCTGCATCGTTGAGACTCCTTACGGGAGTGGTCTGTACCACCGGGTCTCGGCGGCCGGGAGACCTTACACCGCCCGGCCGCCGCGGTGAACGGGGTGTTCAGCGCAGCTCGACGCTACGCCCGGTCGCGCGCCGCGGTCACTCGTGCGGGGCGGCGGGACGCGCCGGGGCGTCGAGGTCCGCGGAGCGTGCGGTGATCCAGGCGTCCACGCGCTCCCACTGGTCGAAGAGCCAGAGCTCCCGCCCCTCGACGTCGGCGGGGAGGTCGTCGACGCGCGTCAGGGTGCCGCCCAGCACGATGGTCTTGTCCATCGGCAGCTCGCGCCAGATGTCCTTGACCGTGACGAGGCGGTCGAGGCCGGTGTGCGCGACGACCAGCACGGCGGCGTCGGGGGCGACGGCGTCGAGCGCGGACAGGAACCCGCCCGCGTGCGGCACCATGACGTGCGGCATGCGCTCGGCCCGGTCGGCGAGGGCGTCCTTGCCGCGGGCCCGGAGCGCCTCGATCCGCTGCGCGCGGCGCCGGGGCGTCACGTTCCCGCCCTCGGGGAACAGGACGAGGGCGTCGTCGGCGCCCAGGTCGGCCGAGATGCGCGTGATGGTCTCCGCGGCGCCGGGCTGCCCCGGCCTGCGGCGTGCCAGGGGCGTGACGAAGGCCGCGGGCAGCCGGCCCAGGAGGACGTCGATCGCCGGGTCCCACTGCAGCGTGTCCTTGAGGACGACGGCGGGTGCACGGCGGGCGCGACCGAGGAGGACGTCGACCAGGATGAACGAGTCCCCCGGCCCGGCATGCCGGCTGAGCACGAGGACGGGGACGTCGGGCAGCCTCGCGCCCTCCTCGACCTCGACGACGATGGTCAGCCGCAGCGTCCACCGCACCTGCCAGAAGAGGACGGCCAGCGCGGCCCTCGCCACGGCGACGTGCGCCCGCTGCACCCAGGGCCGGTGCATCGCCAGCCCGAAGCCGGACGCCACCCACAGCGCGAACAGCACCACCAGCGCGGCGGCGTCCCACAGCACGTAGAACGACAGCATCCACAGCAGCCGCAGCACCCGCAGGCGCCCCGGCAGCAGCCAGGTCAGCGCGGCGCCGACCACCAGGGCCAGCATGATCGACGTCGGCACCAGCAGCACGGCCAGCAGCACCACGAGCGGCGCCAGCACGACCCGGCGGACCCACCGGGGCGGGGGCGCGATCACGGCTGCCCCGCGTCCGGCGGCGGCGACCCGGGCGGCGGCGCCGCGAGGTACTCCCGCGCGGCGGCGTAGGACTGGGCGATGCGTGACGCGGTGGAGTCCATGCGCCGGAACGCGCCGAGCTTCTCGTCCCCCGGCAGCGCGCCGCCGGTCGGCAGCACGTGCACGGTCGCGACCCGGCGGGCCTCCTCCAGCTCCCGGAAGTACCGGTGCCGCCGGGCGATCTCGAAGCTCACGCGCGCGACGTCGGACGGCTTGGACGGCACCGTGAGCGGCTCCTCGACCCGCCCCACCTGCAGCACGTAGACCGTGGTCGCGCCGCGGCGCACGGCCTCGCCGAGCGGGATCGAGTTCACCATGCCGCCGTCGACGTAGTGCTCGCCGCCGATCTCGGTGGGCGGCAGCGCGCCCGGCACCGACGCCGACGCGAGCACCGCCTCGACCAGCGGCCCGGAGTCGAACCAGTGCTCCGACGCCCGCTCGATGCTCGCGGCGGCGACGACGAGCGGCACGGCGAGGTCGTCGAAGGTCGTCTTCTCGCCCAGGGTGCCGGCGATGAGCCGGCGCAGCGCGGCCGGGTCGTACAGGTGCGTGCGGGACTTGGCGAGGCGGCCGAGCTGCCGGTACCAGGCCTCGCCGTAGACCTCGTTCGCCGTCGGGGACGCCCACGCGGCACCGAGGCGGTCGACGACGGCGACGCTCGGGTCGGCCGCCACGGCGGCGCCGTTGATCGCGCCGATCGACGTGCCGACCACGAGGTCGGGGGCGACCCCCGCCTCGAACAGCGCCTGCAGCATGCCCACCTGGACGGCGCCGCGCACACCGCCGCCGCCGAGCACGAACGCCACCGTCATGGCCGCGATCGTGCCACGCCGAGATCGAGAGGGCACCCGCGCGAGACGGAGAAACCCCCTCCCGCAAGACAGAGATTCTCTGTCCCGTGGGAGGGGGTTCCCCTCTCGCGGTCAGGCGTGCACGTGCCCGTACCGGTGGCGGGTGCGGCTGACGGCCTGCTCGCGCACGACGGCGAGCAGCTCGCGCCGGCCGCTGGCGACCACGGGAGCGTCGAGCACGGTCACGGTGCCGAGGCGCGTCGCGGCGGCCTCGCGCAGGCCCGGCGCGCGGCCGACCACGCGGACGCGGCCGGTGACGCGGCCCGCGGCGACGGCGGCGGCGAAGTCCTCGTGGGACGTCGGCGCCTCGTGCGGCACGCCCCAGCCGGAGTCCGTGTCGGGGACGACGACGGCCGGCACGCCGGCGCGCTTCGCCGCGGCGAGCACGCGCCGCACCTCGATCGGCAGGGCGCCGTCGCCGACGCGCACGGTGAGGCGGTCGATCGGCCGGTAGCGGAAGGTGTTCTCCTCCACCGTCAGGCCCGACTTGTCGTGCCCGACGCCGATCTCCGTGGCCCAGGCGGCGTCGTCCGACGCCTGCGCCGCGGCGAGCCAGCCCTCGGGGTCGTTCGTGCGCGACGGGACGTCGGCGTCCGCCCACGCGCCGAGCTCGGCGACGTAGTTGGGGCCGCCGGCCTTGGCGCCCGGGCCGACCGCCGAGGCCTTCCAGCCGCCGAACGACTGCCGCTGCACGATGGCGCCGGTGATGTGCCGGTTGACGTACACGTTGCCGGCCTCGACGCGGTCGAGCCACGTCGCGATCTCGTCGTCGTCGAGGGAGTGGATGCCCGCGGTGAGGCCGAAGTCCACCTGGTTCTGCAGCCGGATCGCCTCGTCCAGGTCCTTGGCGGTCATGATGCCGAGCACGGGGCCGAACACCTCGGTGAGGTGGAAGAACGACCCCGGCGCGACGCCGTCGCGCAGGCCCGGCGACCAGAGCCGGTCCGCCTCGATGCCGGCCGCGGCGGCCGCGTCGTCCAGGCGGCGCGGGCGCACGAGCCACGACTCCCCTGGCTCGAGGGTCGTGAGCGCGCGCAGCAGCTTGCCCTGCGCGGGCTCGGTCAGGGGTCCCATGACGGTGGACAGCTCGGTGGGCGAGCCCACCGCGAGCGACTGCACGGCGTCGACGAGCTGGCGCCGGAACCTCTTGCCGGTCTCGGTGGCCGGGTCGCCCACGGAGCCGACCAGGATGACCAGCGACGCGGCCGAGCACTTCTGCCCGGCGTGGCCGAAGGCGCTCTTGACCAGGTCGGACACGGCGAGGTCGAGGTCCGCCGACGGCGTCACGACCAGCGCGTTCTTGCCCGACGTCTCCGCGAGCACCGGGCGCTCCGGCCGCCAGGAGGCGAACAGCTCGGCCGTCTCGATGGAGCCGGTGAGGATCACGCGGGCGACGTCGGGGTGCGTCACGAGGTGCTGGCCGAGGTCGCCGTCCGGCACCCGCAGGAACTGCACGACGTCGCGCGCGACCCGCGGGTCGAGGCCGATCTCCGGCGCGACCTGGTCGAGCGCGGCGTGCACGGCCTCGATCGCGAGCTCGTAGCAGCGCGGCGTGGTCGGCGCCGGCTTGGCGAGCACGGTCGACCCGGCCGCCAGCGCCGCGAGGGCGCCGCCCGTCGGGATGGCGACGGGGAAGTTCCACGGCGGGGTGACCAGCGTGACGCCGTCGGGCGTGAACGTGGCGCCGTCCACCTGCTCCAGGGCCTCGGCCATCGCGGCGTAGTAGCGGGCGAAGTCGATCGCCTCGCTGACCTCGGGGTCGGCCTCGGCGACGGTCTTGCCCGGCTCGTGCACCATGGCGGCGACGAGGTCCGTGCGGCGGCCCTCGAGCTCGCGGGCGGCGGCGCGCAGCACGCGCGCGCGGTCGGCGGGCGCGACGGCGCCCCAGGCGCGCTGGGCGGCGACGGCGCGGGCGACGGCGTCGTCGATCGCCTCGGTCGAGGCGATCTCGGGAGCCTGCACCGGGACGAACCCGGAGTCCGGCCCGACGACGCTCCGGGCCCACGCCCGGTGCGCGGCCACGGCGGGGTCGGTGTCGACGGCGTTGCGGAACGGCTCCGCGGTCGGGCAGCCGGCGGCGGTGGGCGCGGTGGCCCCACCGGCGAACCGGTCGCGGCGGCGCGGCGCGACGTCCACGGGCCGGTAGTGCACGCCGTGCGTCACGGACGCGCGGAAGGCGAGCTCCTGGCGCTCCATCGGGGTGGACGCGACGCCGGTCGCACCGGTGGCGGGCGCGAAGGCGGCGTGCAGGAAGTTCTGCTCGGCGGCGTTCTCCTCGAGGCGGCGCACCAGGTAGGAGATCGCGACGTCGAAGTCCTCGTCGCGCACCACCGGCGTGTACAGCACGACGTGGCCGCCGTCCTTGGCCACCTCGTCGCGCACGAGGCGCGCCTCGATGGGGGCCATGCCCTGCAGCATCTCGATGTCGAGGCCCTCGGTGACGCCGCGGCCGCGGGCGAGCAGCACGGCGAGCGCGACGTGGAAGAGGTTGTGCGACGCCACCCCCAGCCGGACCGCGGAGGTGCGGTCGGCGCGCAGGTGGTGGTCGAGGATGCGCACGTAGTTGGCGTCCACGTCCGGCTTGGTGGGGTACGGCGCCTGAGCCCAGTCGTGCAGCTCGGCCTCGACGTGCTCCATCGCCAGGTTGGCGCCCTTGACGAGGCGCACCTTGATGCGCGCGCCGCCGTCGGCCACGCGCTTCTGCGCGAACTCGGTGAGCTCGTCGAGCGCGCCCATCGCGTCGGGCAGGTAGGCCTGCAGCACGATGCCGGCCTCGAGGTCCTTGAACTCCTCGCGGTCGAGCACCTGCGTGAAGACCGCGGTGGTCAGCGCGAGGTCCTTGTACTCCTCCATGTCGAGGTTGAGGAAGACGCCGTGGTCGAGCGCGGCCCGGTACAGGGGCAGCAGGTGCTCGACGACGCGCTCGCGCGAGCCGTCCAGGTCCCAGGTGACGAGTTGCGCCGCGACGGAGGACACCTTGACGGAGACGTAGTCGACGTCGGGCCGGCGCACCAGGTCGATGGTGCGCTGCAGGCGGGCGGCGGCCTCGTCGTCGCCGAGCACGGCCTCGCCGAGCAGGTTGACGTTGAGCGTGTAGCCCTCGGCGCGGGTGCGGGCGAGGTGCGCGGTGAGGCCCTTGCCGGCGTCGGCGACGAGGTGGCCGACGAGCTGGCGCAGGCGCACGCGCGCGGCGGGGACGACGACGGACGGCAGCACGGGGGCGACGACGGCGCCGACCTTGAACAGGGTGCGGTCGACGGGGCCGAGGAAGGTGGCCGAGCCGGCGTCCCGCCCGAGGCGGGCGAGCGCGGTGGCGGCGACGCCGACGTCCTGCGGGCGCGCGACGTCGTCGACGAACCCGACGGCGAGCTCGAGCCCGGCCGGGTCGGAGACGAGCGAGCCGAGCCGCTCGGCGGTGGCGCGCGTCTTCCGGTCGGCGCGGGTGGTCGACCCGGCAGCGCCGGAGGAGCCGGAGGCGACGGCGATCCAGTGGTGGGCGAGGGCGACGGCGTCCTCGACCAGGGCTTCGGCGCCGGCGTCGGTGGGGGCGCTCTGCACGGCGGATGGGGTGGCGCCGCCGCGCGCCGGAACGGAGGTACTCATGCCCCCAGGGTGCGCCCTCCGGCCGGGGCCCGTCTTGTACGATCGGGCGCGCGATGGGAGCAGATTCCGACAACACCACCGGCACCGCGGGCGACGCCCCGGGAGGGTCCGTCGGCAACCCCGCGCCGGTCCGCGTCGAGGCCGCGGCGGACGTCCCCGGCACCGCGGCTCTCATGGCCGCCCTGTCCCCCGTGATGGTGGACCTCATGGACGAGCTGTCGGACGTGATGTTCTGCGCCAAGGACGCCGACGGCCGCTACCTCGCCGTGAACCAGGTGTTCGTGCGCCGCACCAACGAGCGCTCCCGCCGCCAGGTGCTGGGCCGCCGCGCCGTCGACCTCTTCGTGCCCGAGCTGGCCGAGCGCTACGAGGCGCAGGACGCCGAGGTGCTGCGCACGGGCCGCCCGCTGCGCAACGAGCTGGAGCTCATCCGCCGTGTGGGCGGCACGCCCGGCTGGTTCCTCACCGCGAAGCTGCCCGTGCGCGACGCCGCGGGCCGGGTCGTCGGCCTCGTCTCCGTGTCGCAGGACCTGCGCTCGGGCGACGCCGACGACGCGACGATGGACGCGATGGCGCGCCTGGTGGCCGCCGTCGAGCGGCACCTCGACGCCTCCCCCGGCGACCCGCTGTCCGTGGCCGACCTGGCGCGGCTGTCGGGCAGCACGCCCGCCGTCCTGGACCGCCGGGTGCGCAAGGTCTTCGGGCTCTCGCCGCGCCAGCTCGTGCTGCGCACGCGGGTGGACCGCGCCGCGCACCTGCTGACGTCCACGACCACCCCGCTCGCGGAGGTCGCCGCCGCGGCGGGCTTCTACGACCAGCCGTCGTTCACCCGCACGTTCGCCCGGCTCACGGGCGAGACGCCGTCGTCGTTCCGGCGCCGCGCCCGCGCCGCGGGCTGAGGCTCACCCGCCGAGCACGGGCGCGAGCGCCTCGACCAGCTGCTGCACGCCGAGCACCACGAACATCAGCGTCACCAGCCCGAGGATCACGTTCGTCAGCGGCCGGTTGCGCCACCGCTCCGGCACCCGCGACGAGTTCATGAGGATGAGCAGCGTGATCGCGAGGAACGGCATGAACAGCGAGCCGAGCGCGCCGTAGGCGACGACGAGCGCGATGGGCTTGTCGAGCAGGAGCAGCAGCATCGGCGGGAACGTGAGCCACAGGATGTACGCCCTGTAGTAGCTGCCGCCGGCCTTGCGCCGCGGGTCGTCCTCCGCCAGCCCGCGGACCGTGGCGACGAAGTCGGCGAACATCAGCGAGACGCCGTTCCACACGCCCAGCACCGACGAGAACGACGACGCCCAGAAGCCGACGAGGAACAGCGGCGCCATGAACGTCCCGTACCGCTCGGCGAGCACGTCGGAGAGGTCGACCAGGCCTCCCTCGCCGTCGGCGACCGTGATGCCGGAGGAGTACAGCAGCTCGGCGCCCACGATGAGCATGGAGATGACGAAGACGCCCGATATGACGTACGCCATCGCGTTGTCGATGCGCATGACCTTCATCCAGCGCGGCGCGTACCAGCCCTTCTCCTTCAGCCAGTACCCGTAGGCCGCCAGCGTGATCGTGCCGCCGACGCCACCCGCCAGGCTGAGCGTGTAGAGGATCGAGCCCTCCGGGATGCGCGGCACCAGGCCACCGAGGATCTGGCCGAGGTTCGGCACCGTGAGGACCGCGGAGCCGACGATCGTCACGAACATGACGCCCACGAGCACGGCGATGACGACCTCGAACATCTTGTACTTCCCGAGCCAGACGATGGCCGCGCCGATCAACCCCATGCCGATCGCGAACCAGATCAGGTCGACCTGCGGGAACAGCGCGACGAGCGGCAGCGCCGAGCTCGACATCGCCGCGGCGCCGTAGCTGAAGCCCCACACCACGATGTAGACGCCGAAGTAGACGCTCGCCCACGCGCCCAGCGACTTCCAGCCGTCGAAGATCGTGCGGTTCGTGGCGAGCGACCAGCGGCCCGCGCCCTCCACCAGCACGATCTTGATGATCACGCCGAGGACGGCCGCCCAGAGCAGGGTGTACCCGAACTTGCTGCCGGCGACGAGCGTGGCGACCAGGTCCCCGGCGCCGATGCCCGTGGCCGCGACGACCAGGCCGGGGCCCACCAGGCGCCAGCGGGGGCGTTCCACGTCGGAGCCGTGGTCGAGGTCTCGGTCGAGGGCGGGGGGTGTGACGTCCTTGTCAGCCATGTCGCCGGAGGCTACCGCACGGATGTTCCGGTCCTGTGACATACCGGGTGCGTCGGCGGGCCCCGCTGCACGATTCCCACAAGAGAGCCGCCCCAGCACGCCCGCCGCCTCGCCGCGTGTGTACGACCTGCACAAACGGACTCCCCCGAGCGTTGGTCCACCTCGGTCATGACCGCGACCGCCTGCCGCCCCTAGCGTCGTCGTCATGACCGCAGCCGTGCTTCCTCTCTCCCCCGCCCGCCCGCGCCGCGTCCTCGCGGACCTGCTGCCCGGGGCGCTCGCCCGCGATGCCGTCCTCGTCGTCGCGGTGGCCGCCCTCACCGCGCTGGCCGCCCAGGTCGTCGTCCCGGTGCCCGGCCTGCCGGTGCCGCTCACCGGCCAGACGTTCGCCGTCCTGCTGGGCGCCGCCGCCCTCGGCCCCTGGCGCGGGGCCGCCGCCCAGGCGGTCTACCTCGCCGCCGGCGTCGCGGGCCTGCCCGTGTTCGCCGGCGCGACGGCGGGCTGGGAGTCCGTCGCCGGTGCGTCCGGCGGCTACCTCGTCGGCTTCCTCCTGGCGGGCGTGGTCGTCGGGGCGCTCGCGCGCCGCGGCGCCGACCGTCGCGTGCTGTCCACCGTCGGCACCTACGCGCTCGGCACCCTCGCCGTCTACGCCGTGGGCGTGCCGTGGCTCGCGGTGAGCACCGGGATGCCCGTGGGCGCCGCGCTGCTCTCCGGCGCCGTCGTCTTCCTGCCCGGTGACGCGCTCAAGGCCGCGCTCGCCGCCGCGCTGCTGCCGACCGCCTGGCGGTTCGTGCGCTGAGGCGCGCCCCGAGCCGCCGGTCGAGCTTGTCGAATCGCCGCCCCTCGGTCTCGACAAGCTCAACCGGCGGCATCGTCGGGTCAACGCCCGGACACGGCTCCGTAAGGTGGCGGGTTTCGCCCGCTGGAGGGCCTGCGGGAGCGGCTACGGTGGGCGCCGAGGCCCACCATCCCGGGCCGCGCCACCCCTGCCGGGGCCCCTGACCGGGGTCCTCGGCACCGTGTCCTGGAGGACCCGTGACGACGACGACGTCGATGACCTCGACACCCCTGCCCGACACCCCGGCCGCGCCGGCCGCCCCCGCCCCGCGGACGAGCTCCCCGCTCGACACGGCGCACAGCCAGCTCGACAGCGCCGTCGCCGTGCTCGGCTACGACGCGGGCCAGCGACAGATGCTCGCCACCCCCCGCCGCGAGATCCACGTGGCCGTGCCCCTGCGGCGCGACGACGGCGAGACCGTCCTCTTCCACGGCTTCCGCGTGCAGCACAACATCACCCGCGGCCCCGGCAAGGGCGGCCTGCGCTACGCGCCCGGGGTCGACATCGACGAGGTCCGCGCCCTCGCCATGTGGATGACCTGGAAGTGCGCCATCGTCGACCTGCCGTACGGCGGCGCCAAGGGCGGCGTCGCCATCGACCCGCGCGACTACTCGACGGCCGAGCTGGAGCGCGTCACCCGCCGGTACACGTCCGAGATCATGCCGATGATCGGCCCGGACACCGACATCATGGCGCCCGACATGGGCACCGACGAGCACACCATGGCCTGGGTCATGGACACCTACTCGGTGAACCGCGGGTACACGATCCCCGCCGTCGTCACCGGCAAGCCGCTGGCGCTGGGCGGCTCCCGCGGCCGCGGCACCGCCACCAGCGCCGGCATCGTGCACGTCACCGCCGCGGCGCTCGGCGAGGCCGGCGTGCCGCTGACCGACGTCACGGTCGCCGTGCAGGGCTTCGGCAAGGTGGGCTCGCACGCCGCCGCCATCTTCGCCGCCCGCGGCGCCACCGTCGTCGCGGTGAGCGACCAGTACGGCGGCGTCCGCAACGACGCGGGCCTCGCGATGGACCGCCTGTTCTCGCACGTCGCCGCGACCGGCTCCGTCGTCGGCTTCGACGGCGCCGACCCGCTGTCCAACGCCGAGCTGCTCGGCCTCGACGTCGACGTCCTCGTGCCCGCCGCGGTCGAGGGCGTGCTCGACGGCGTCACCGCCGCCACCGTGCGGGCGCGCTGGGTGGTCGAGGGCGCCAACGGACCGACCACCACCGACGGCGACAGCGTGCTCGCCGCGAACGGCGTCACGGTCGTGCCGGACGTGCTCGCCAACGCGGGCGGCGTCGTCGTCTCCTACTTCGAGTGGGTGCAGGCCAACCAGACCTACTGGTGGTCGGAGGAAGAGATCGCCGACCGCCTCGAGCACCGCATGACCTCCGCGTACGGCGACGTCTCCGCGCTCGCCAAGCGCGAGGGCCTGTCCCTGCGCGACGCCGCGCTGGTCATCGGCGTGCAGCGCACCGCCGAGGCGCACCGCATCCGGGGGCTGTACCCCTGAGCACCGACCGGACGGACCCCGCGTCGCCCGCGGCCGACGACCTGGGACCCGACCTGGAGCCCCTCGTCGCACGGCTGCGGGCGGCGGGCTGCGTGTTCGCGGAGGACGAGGCGGCGCTGCTGCTGGAGGCCGCGCCCGACGACGCGGCCGAGCTCGAGGGCCTGGTCGCGCGGCGCGCGGGCGGCGAGCCGCTGGAGCACGTGCTCGGGTGGGTGGAGTTCGCCGGCCGCCGCTGGTCGGTGGGGCCCGGCGTGTTCGTGCCCCGGCGCCGCACGGAGCTGATGGTCGCCGCAGCGCTCGCGCTCCCCGCCCCGGCCACCGTGCTCGACCTGTGCTGCGGCTGCGGCGCGGTGGGCGGTGCCGTGCTGCTGGGGCTGCGCGCCGCCGGGACCGATCCCGTGCTGCACGCGAGCGACGTCGAGCCCGCCGCGGTCGTGCACGCCCGGCGCAACCTGGCGCCGCTCGGCGCCGCCGTGCACGAGGGGGACCTCCTCTCCGTCGTCCCCTCCGTGCTGCGCGGCCGCGTCGACCTGCTGCTGTGCAACGCGCCCTACGTCCCCACCGACGCCATCGCGACGATGCCCCCCGAGGCGCGCGACCACGAACCCGCGGTCGCGCTCGACGGCGGCGCCGACGGCCTGGACGTGCTGCGCCGCGTCGTCGCGGCGGCGCCCGGCTGGCTCGCGCCGGGCGGGTCGTTGCTCTTCGAGGTCGGCACGGACCAGGTGCCCGGTGCGACGACGCTCGTCGAGGCGCACGGGCTGCGCGCCGCCGTCGTCACCGACGAGGACCCGGACGCCGAGGACGCCACCGGCGGCACCGCCGTCGTCGCCACCCTGGACGCGAGGTAGCAAGGACTCTGCCGAGGGAGGACGAGACCGGCCGAGGTCATCGACTACCTCACCGAGATTCGTCCTCCCTCGGCAGAATCCTCCCTACCTCACGGTCAGGCGCGGGGCTGCTTCTCCGCCCAGTCGGCGAGGGTGACGCGCGGGCCGGTGAAGAACGGCACCTCCTCGCGCACGTGGCGCCGGGCCTCGGTCGCGCGCAGGTCGCGCATGAGGTCGACGATGCGGTGCAGCTCGTCCGCCTCGAACGCCAGCAGCCACTCGTAGTCGCTCAGCGCGAACGTGCTCATCGTGTTGGCGCGCACGTCCGTGTACCCGGCCGCGGCCATGCCGTGGTCGCGCAGCATCGTGCGGCGCTCGTCGTCGGGCAGCAGGTACCAGTCGTAGGAGCGCACGAACGGGTAGACGGAGAGGTAGTCGCGGGGGCGCTCGCCGGCGAGGAACGCGGGCACGTGGCCCTTGTTGAACTCGGCGGCGCGGTGCAGCGCCACGACCGACCACTCCGGCGCCAGGGACGCACCCAGACGCGAGGCGCGCAGCCGCTGGTAGGCGCCCTGCACGGACTCGACCGACGGGCCGTGCACCCACACCATGAGGTCGGCGTCGGCGCGCAGGCCGGCGACGTCGTACACGCCGCGCACGACGACGTCGCCCTCGGCGCGGGCCGGGTCGCGGGCGTCGTCGGGCTGGCCGTCCCAGAGGGCGGCGTCCGCCTCCGCGGCGAGCTCCGCGCGCTCGGCGTCGCCCGCCGGCAGCGGCTCGGCGGTGGAGAAGACCGCGATCATGGCGTACCGGATGGACTCGTTGATCGAGGCGGCGTCGACGGTCTCGCCGGTGTCGCCGTGGATGTGGCTGTCGGTCATGACGTCCTCTCGGGGCGGGTCAGGAGTGCAGGTCGACGCTGCACAGGGCGGGGATGCCGCTCGGCTCGCCGTCACGCCGCAGGCAGCAGCCGGGCGCGCACACCGAGCGGAAGGCGGGGAGGTTGCCGACCGTCTCCTCCACGACGTCCTCGCCGCGGGCGATGGCCGCGCGCTCGAGCAGCAGGTCCACCAGGCCGGACACGAACGCCGGCCGGGTGCCGACGGTGCCCGCCCGGACCGCGGTCATGCCGAGCTCGGTGGCCGTGGCCATCGCCTCGGTGTCGAGGTCGTAGGCCACCTCCATGTGGTCGGAGACGAACCCGATCGGGGACAGGACGACGTCCTTGAGGCCCTGGCCGGCGCGCTCGGTGAGCAGGTCGTTGACGTCCGGCTCGAGCCACGGCTGCGACGGCGGGCCGGAGCGCGAGCAGTACGCCAGCTCCCACTCGACGGCGTGCCCGCGCACCTCGGAGACGACGGCGGCGATGACGGCGGCGACGTCGAGGTGCTGCGCGGAGTACGTGGCGTGCGAGACCTGGGACGCCGCCTCCATCGTGTCGGGGATGGAGTGCGTGACGAGGACGAGCTTCGCCGCCGCCGGGACGCCGCCCTTCGCCTCGAGCGCCTCGTAGCCCTCGAGGACGGCCTCGGCGTTGGCCGCCACGAAGCCCGGGTGGTTGAAGTAGGAGCGGATCTTGTCGAACTGGACGCTCGTGGAGCCCTCGGCGCCGAGCTGCCCGCGCTTCTCCAGCGTCACGGCGAGGTCCTCGCGGTACTGCCGGCAGCCGGAGTAGGACGAGTAGGCGGACGTGACGAGCGCGACGGCGCGCTTCGCGCCCAGGCGCTCGAGCTCGTCGATCGCGTCGGTGGTGTAGGGCTCCCAGTTGCGGTTGCCCCACACGACGGGCAGGTCGAGACCGCGCTCGGCGAGCTCGGCCTCCAGCGCCGCCTTCAGCGCGAGGTTCTGCTCGTTGATGGGGCTCTTGCCGCCGAAGCCGTAGTAGTGCTCGCCGACCTCCTCGAGCCGCGAGTCGGGGATCCCCTTGCCGGCGGTCACGTTGCGGAGGAACGGGACGACGTCCTCCGGCTTGTTCGGACCACCGAAGGAGTACAGGAGCAGGGCGTCGTAAGGGCCGGCATCGGCCGACTGGGGGGTCAGCGACATGACTGCCATCATGGCACCGGCCCGGGAGCCGGCCCGTCGAGAACGGCCCCCGGCCGACGTGACGTTGATGGCACGCGTTGTCATCTCCGGTCAGGGATGTCCGCCTGCGCGAGGCGGAGCCGGTCCAGCACGTCGCGCAGCCGCTCGAGCTCCTCGGTCGGGAGCGCCTGCCCCACGTACTCGGCGATGGTGCGCACGTGCGCGAGCCCGGTCTCGCGCTGCCGCCGCACCCCCTCCGCCGTGAGCCGCACCAGGGTGCCGCGGGCGTCGTCGGCGGGGACCGAGCGGGCGACCAGCCCGCGCCCCTCGAGCCGTTCGACCATGCGCGACAGCGACGACTGCGCGATGAGCATCCCCTCGTTGAGGTCGCGCAGCCGCAGCTCGCCCCGGGGCGCGCGCGACAGGGTGAACAGCACGTCGTACTCCCGCATCGACAGGTCGCGCCAGATGTCGTCGGCCTGGAAGCGGCGCATCAGCGTGACCTGCGCCCGGAACAGCGACTCCCAGGCCTCGGCGGCGAGGCGGACGTCGGGGGCCGGCGGCCGGGTCCCGACGTGGCGCTCGGGCGGGGTGGGGGACGTCGGCGTCGGCTCGGGCGGGGTCACCGTCGCAGTGTGCCGCAGGCCTCCGACGGACGCCCGACGACGTCCCCGTCAGGCCGGCTCAGCGGCCGAGCCGTCGCTCCCGCCGGGAGAAGTCGCGCAGCGCGCGCAGGAAGTCCACGCGGCGGAAGTCGGGCCAGTACGCCTCGCAGAAGTACAGCTCCGAGTGCGCGCTCTGCCACATGAGGAACCCGCCCACGCGCAGCTCGCCCGACGTGCGGATGACGAGCTCCGGGTCGGGCTGGCCCTTGGTGTACAGGTGGGCGGCGATGTCGTCGACGTCGATCCGCTCGGCCAGCTCCTCGAGCGACGCCCCGGTGGCGGACTCCTGCTTGAGGTACGACCGGACGGCGTCGGCGATCTCGTGCCGGCCGCCGTAGCCGACGGCGACGTTCACCTGCAGGCCCCGGACGTCCTTCGTCGCCTCGGCCGCGGAGCGCACGGCGTCCGCGAGCTCGCCCGGCAGCAGGTCCAGCCGGCCCACGACGCGCAGCCGCCAGCGCCCCGACTCCGCGAGGTCCTGGACGGCGTCGCGGATGATGTCGAGCAGGTCGGCGAGCTCGGACGCGGGGCGCGCGAGGTTGTCGGTGGACAGCATCCAGAGGGTGACGACCTCGACGCCGAGCTCCTCGGCCCAGCCCAGGAACTCCGCGATCTTGTCCGCCCCGCGCCGGTGCCCCGTGGCCGCGGTCTCGCCGAACGACCGGGCCCACCGCCGGTTCCCGTCGAGGATGACGCCGACGTGCCGGGGCGTCTGCGCCGTCGGCAGCGAGGCGGCCAGGCGCCGCTCGTACAGGCCGTAGAGCAGGTGGGGCATGCGCACGCGGGACCTCGAGGGTTCGGGCCGGGCCGCGGGCGCGCGACGGCGCGGGCACCCGGCGGGGGCGGGACGGACGGAGAGCGGGACAACGGTACCGCTCCCGTGGACCCGCAGGTCCCGGGCCTGGCGGACGCCCGGCGTCGCCCCGCAACCCCTGCGCACGATCTTCACGGCGCGGGGTCGCTGCACCCGCGCCGCGTCCCCTACGCTGGCGTAACCTACGGATGCGTAGGTTTGTCGTCCGATCGAGAAGGAGCACCCGTGGCAGCAGCCGCCCAGCCGAACGGCCACCGGGCCGACCGCCTCGACGTCGACGACGTCAAGGAGGTCGCCCGCGAGGCGAAGGGCGTCATGGGCGACGCCGTGCAGACCGTGTCGGCGGCGGCCGCCGGGAAGGCAGCCCTCCTCAAGCCGCACCTGCGGGGCTGGATCCACGCCGTGACGACGCCGCTGGCGCTGGCCGCCGCGATCGTGCTCGTCGTCCTCGCCGACACCACCGCCGACAAGGTCGCGTGCGCGGTCTTCGGCGTCACCGCCGTCATGCTGTTCGGCACCAGCGCGGTCTACCACCTCGGCACCGGCACCTGGTCGCCCCGCACCGCCGCCGTCCTGCGACGCCTGGACCACGCCAACATCTTCCTCATCATCGCCGGTACCTACACGCCCCTGGCCGTGATGCTGCTGCCGCGCGGCACCGCCACCGTGCTCCTCGCCGTCGTCTGGGGCGGCGCGATCCTCGGCCTCGTCGGGCGCGTGCTGTGGATGAGTGCGCCGCGCTGGCTCTACGTCCCGGTCTACGTGGCGCTGGGCTGCGTCGCCGTCGGCTACATCCCGCAGTTCGCCGCCGCGGGCGGCGCCGCCGTCGCCTGGCTGGTCGCCTCGGGCGGCATCGCGTACATCCTCGGCGCCGTCGTGTACGGCACCAAGTTCCCGGACCCGTCGCCCCGCTGGTTCGGGTTCCACGAGATCTTCCACGCGCTCACCGTGGTCGGCTTCACCTGCCACACCGTGGCGATCTACCTGGCGGCCCTGTAGCCGCGCGCGGCCGGGCCCGGCGGGCTCAGCCCGCGGGCACCACGAGGTAGCGCCGGTTCGCCAGCGACGGGTTCTGCCGGCGCACCTGGGCCAGCGGCTCCGGGTCCAGGTCCACGGTGCGCACCTGCGGGGTCTCGTCGAGCTCGAGGCCGACGACGCCGTCCGGCCCGGCCAGGAGCGACCGGCCCACCAGCCCGGGGCCGGACATCCCGACGCCGATCACCACCGCCGTGTTCTCGATGGCCCGCGCGCGGATCAGGGTGCGCCAGTGGTCCGCCTTGAGCGGGCCGTCCACCCACGCCGCCGGGACGACGATGACGTCGGCCCCGGCGTCCACGAGCCGGCGCGCCGACTCCGGGAAGCGCAGGTCGTAGCAGGTGACGACGCCGAACGTGAGGTCCCCCAGCCGCAGCACGAGGGGCGGCACACCGGCCGGGCCGGGCTCGAGACGGTCGGACTCGCGCGTGCCGAACGCGTCGTAGAGGTGCACCTTGCGGTACGCGCCGACGACCGTGCCCGTCGCGTCGACCGCGACGACGGTGTTGAACGCGCGCGTGGGGGGCTCGGGCGCCGAGCCTGCCGCCGGCGTCGTCCCCGTGATGGCGGGCAGCGAGCCCGTCACCGCGGGGAACGAGCCCGTCACGGCGGGGAACGCGCCGCTGACGGCGGGGAACGCGCCGGTCACGGCCGGGTGCTGGCCGGTGCTCGCGGCCGGGGCGCCGTAGGCGGGCAGGGTGGTGCCGGCCACCACCGCGATGCGGTACCGCGCGGCGTGCTGGCGCAGGGCGGTGACGAACGGGCCGTCGAGCGGCTCGGCGTGCTCGACGCCGACGCCGTGCGGGTCGTAGCCGGAGGAGTACTCGGGCAGCACGAGCAGGTCCGCGCCCACGCGGCCGGCGGCGAGGAAGGCCTCGGCGACCGCCTCGCGGTTGGCGTCGTGGTCGGCCGTGATCGCGAGCTGGCCGACCGTGACCCGCACGCTCGCGCTCATCGGCCGGGCTCGCCGTCCGCGTCGTCACCCGTCCCGCCGTCGCCGGCACCGCCGTCGCCGCGCGGCCCGTCACCGTCGGACGCGTCGCCGGGCGCACCGGGGCCCCGCCCCGGGCCGTGGAGCCCGAAGTGCTTGGGCTCCTCGAGCGGGATGCCCTGGTCCTCGGCGTTGCGCTGCGCGCGGCGCAGGTGCCGCGTGAGCGACAGGAAGAGCAGCACGCAGGCGACGGCCACGGCGAACGTCGCGACGAACCCGGCGAGGCCCGGCGTCACCTGGAGCTCGTCCGGCCCCTGGCCCGGGCTGGGGCTCGGGCTGGGCGCGGCGGCGAGCAGGGTCCAGACGGCGCTCATCGGACCTCCTCGCGGAGGCCGGCGAACAGGTCGTCCTCGGGCAGCGACGTCGGCACACGCGAGTCGGCGAGCTCGTACTCCTCCGTGGGCCACACGTCGGCCTCGAGGTCGCGCGGGACGGCGAAGAAGAACCCGTCCGGGTCGATCTGCGACGCGTGCGCCACGAGGGCCGCGTCCCGCTGGGCGAAGAAGTCCGCGACGGCGACGTGCGTCGTCGCCTCCCGCTCGGGGATCTCACGCGCCGCCCGCGACTCGATCCAGTCGCCGAACGGCGACTCCAGGCCGGCGCCCTGCATCGCCTCGTGCACGGCGCGCATGCGCGCCATCGAGAAGCCGTGGTTGTAGTAGAGCTTCAGCGGCTCCCAGGGCTCCGCGCCGCCCTCGACGACGTACCGGGAGGCGTCGCCCGCCGCGTGGTAGGCCTCGAACGACACCTCGTGGCACTTGATGTGGTCGGGGTGCGGGTACCCGCCGGACGGGTCGTAGGTCGTCATGACGTGCGGGCGGAAATCGCGCACGAGCTCGACGAGGGGCGCTGCCGCCTCGTCGAGCGGCACCAGGCCGAACGAGCCCTCGGGCAGGGGCGGCAGCGGGTCGCCCTCCGGCAGCCCGGAGTCCACGAAGCCGAGCCAGGCCTGCCGCACGCCGAGCGCCTCGGCCGCGGCCGCCATCTCCAGGCGGCGGACCGCCAGGCGACCCTCGATGCTGTCGAACTCGTGCCCCTCGGGCACCTGGAAGCTCGGGTTGAGCACGTCGCCCCGCTCGCCGCCCGTGCAGGTCACGACGAGCACCTCGACCCCCTCGGCGGCGTACCGCGCGGTGGTCGCGGCGCCCTTGCTGGACTCGTCGTCCGGGTGCGCGTGCACCGCCATCAGACGCAGGGGCTCGGGCCGCGGGGTGGGCGGCACGGAGGAGGCGGAGGACAAGGTCCCTCCCGGGGTGACGGGTCGGCGTTGAGGTTCAGGGACAATGGTGCACCATGAGCGAGCCCGGCAGCCCCACTCCCCCCGCCGACCGGTACGGCACGTCGCCCGGTCGGCAGGACGGCCGCCGCCCGCTCGGTACGGGGGCCAAGGTGGCGATCGGCGCCGCCCTCGCGGCGGCGGTCGGCGTGGCCGCCTGGTTCTCGGTCGAGCAGACCCGCCGGGACCCGGTGACGGTGGAGATGGTGGGCTTCGACGTCCGCGACGCCGAGCAGGTCGACGTCACCTTCCAGGTGCACATGCCGCCCGGCACGACGGCGGTCTGCGACGTGGAGGCGCTCGCGCAGAGCTACGCCCAGGTCGGCACCCTCGAGGTGCCCGTCGGCCCGGTCGAGCAGCAGACCTCCACGTACTCGGTCACCGTGCGCACGTCCGAGGAGGCCACGACCGCGGTCGTCGAGTCCTGCGACGTCCCCGACGCCTCCTGACGCCGCCCCGGGCCCGACGTCCGACCGGGGTCACCCTGTTCGCCCAGGGCAGAGGCCTGGGTTCTGTCGCCTGCCCGGGCTATCCTGAGGGATTCACACGCAGTCCTGCCCCAGCCGACGCGCGTGCCGACGCCCGTCGGTCGCCCGCGCACGGCCGAAACAGGCCATCGAGCACCACGAAAGGAGAGCCCTCGTGACCGAGAGCACTGTCACCTGGCTCACCCAGGAGGCTCACGACCGGCTGCAGGCCGAGCTGGAGCACCTCTCCGGCCCCGCCCGCACCGAGATCGCCGAGCGCATCGCCGCCGCCCGCGACGAGGGCGACCTCAAGGAGAACGGCGGCTACCACGCCGCCCGCGAGGAGCAGGCGAAGAACGAGGCCCGCATCCGCGAGCTCACCGAGAAGCTGCGGCACGTCCAGATCGGCACGCCCGCGGACGACGGCGTGGTGGAGGCCGGCATGGTCGTCACCGCGGTCGTGGCCGGGGACGAGATGACGTTCCTGCTCGGCTCCCGCGAGATCGCCGGCACCACCGACCTCGACGTGTACTCGCCGACGTCGCCGCTCGGCGCCGCGATCGACGGGCACCGCATCGGCGAGAAGGTGGCCTACACCGCGCCGAACGGTCGCGAGATCCCCGTCGAGATCCTCAAGGCCACGCCCTTCGCGGGCTGACCTCCCCCGGGCCCTGCCCGGCACCGACGCATGCCCTGGGCGTGCCCGTCCCGACGGGCACGCCCATCGTCGTCCCGGCGACACACCCCGGCGACTTCACCCCCGCCGGTCTCATCATCCGAGACAGATGGCGATCCACAGAACCGTCGATGATCCGTCGATGGTCGACACGACCTTTCGTTGCGCTGCCAACGATCAGAGCCCCGCCACCACGCCCGGCCGGTCGAGGAATGGTCATGGTCAAGGTGAACTTTCCCCCGCGATGCGTCTATGGTCGATGGCGGTATGGACACGACGGACACCGCAACGACCAACCATTCGACCGACGACAGCTCGACCGACAGCGTGATCGACGACGCCGACGACACCGCGTCGTCCCGCGCCGCGGAGCCCCTCCCGGGCCTCACGGTGCGCCCGCCGACGACGCAGGACGGCGCCGCGATGTGGCGCCTGGCGCGCGACTCGGGCTCGCTCGACCTCAACTCCTCCTACGCCTACCTGCTGCTCGCGGACCACTTCGCCGCGACCTGCCGCCTGGCGTTCCTCCCCGACGACACCGGCACGGAGGGCGAGCCCGTGGGCTTCGTCTCCGCGTACCGGCTGCCCGCCGACCCCGCCACGCTGTTCGTGTGGCAGGTCGCCGTCGACCCGCGGGCCCGCGGCCGGCGCGTCGCGGGGCGGCTGCTGGACGCCGTCGTCGACGCGACGGCGGAGGGCGACGGCCCCGCCGTCACCCGGCTGCACACCACCGTGACCACGGACAACGCGTCCTCGCGGCGCGTGTTCGCGCGGTGGGCCGCCGAGCGCGGCGCGACCCTGCAGGAGACGCCGGGCTACGAGGCAGCGCACTTCCCCGACGGCCACGAGGCCGAGCCGCTGCTGGTGATCGAGGGCATCCGCCCTCCCCGTTGACGTCCGTACCTCTCAGGTCCCAGACCTCGGGCTGCGCCGGTTCGGCGCGCAGGTGACGACGCAGCCCTCTCCACCACAAGACACCGCACCGGCGCGCACCACCTCAAGGAGTGTCCTTCGTGACAACCCCGACCGTCCCCACCACCGAAGCGTCCGCCGCCGACGACCCGCTGGGCTTCACCGCCCTGGAGTCCGAGGTCCGCAGCTACTCGCGTTCCTGGCCCGTCGTGTTCGACCGGGCCTCGGGCGCGACGGTGTACGCGGAGGACGGCACCGAGTACCTCGACTTCTTCGCCGGCGCCGGCACCCTCAACTACGGGCACAACAACCCGCTGCTCAAGCAGGTGCTGCTGGACTACCTCGCCGACGACCGCATGGTGCACACGCTGGACATGTTCACCTCGGCGCGGCGCGAGTTCCTCGAGACGTTCAACGAGGTGATCCTGGAGCCGCGCGGGCTGGACCACAAGGTCGTGTTCCCCGGCCCGGGCGGCGCCAACGCGGTGGAGGCGGCCCTCAAGCTGGCGCGCAAGGTGACGGGCCGCGAGTCGGTCATCAACTTCACCAACGCGTTCCACGGCATGACGCTGGGCGCGCTGTCCGTGACGGGCAACTCCATGAAGCGCGGCGGCGCCGGCGTCCCCCTGGTGCACGCCACCCCGATGCCGTACGACGACTACTTCGACGGCGACGTGCCCGACTTCGTGTACCTGGAGCGCCTGCTCGAGGACAGCGGCTCGGGCCTCAACGCGCCCGCCGCCGTCATCGTCGAGACGGTGCAGGGCGAGGGCGGCATCAACGCCGCGCGCGCCGAGTGGCTGCGCGGCCTGGCCGACCTGTGCAAGCGCCACGACATCCTGCTGATCCTGGACGACATCCAGATGGGCTGCGGCCGCACCGGCAAGTTCTTCTCGTTCGAGGAGGCCGGCATCGTGCCCGACATCATCTGCCTGTCGAAGTCGATCTCCGGCTACGGCCTGCCGATGGCGCTCACCCTCGTGCGCCCCGAGCTGGACATCTGGGAGCCGGGCGAGCACAACGGCACCTTCCGCGGCTTCGCCCCCGCCTTCGCGACGGCCGCCGAGGCGATCCGGACCTACTGGACGGACGACACGCTCGAGACCGCCACGACCGACAAGGGCGCGCTCGTCGAGGCGCACTTCAACTCCCTCGTCGCCCGCTACGGCGACGACGTGCTGGTCGCCAAGGGCCGCGGCCTCGCGCGCGGTCTGCAGACGCCCGACGGCGAGACCGCGGGCCGCATCTGCGACGAGGCGTTCTCCCGCGGGCTGCTCATGGAGACCTCGGGCCCCGACGGCGAGGTCGTCAAGCTGCTGCCGCCGCTGACGATCACCTACGACGAGCTGCAGCGCGGCCTGCGGATCATCAGCGACTCCGTGGCCGCCGTCCTGCCCGCGCCGACGGCCTGACCCGCCCCCGACCCACCGCACCCGAACCACCGGAGGTACCACCCATGCTCGTGCGCACGCTCGACGAGATCACCGACACCGACGCCGACGTCAAGAGCGAGAACTGGCGCTCGAAGCGGATCGTCCTGGCGAAGGAGGGTGTCGGCTTCTCCGTGCACGAGACCACCCTGTACGCCGGCACCGAGAGCTTCTTCTGGTACGCCAACCACATCGAGGCCGTCTTCATCACGTCCGGCGAGGGCGAGATCGAGGACCTCGGCACCGGCGAGGTGCACCAGCTGAAGCCCGGCTCGCTGTACCTGCTCAACGACCACGACAAGCACAAGGTGCGCCCGCGCACCGACATCACGTGCGTGTGCGTGTTCAACCCGCCGGTCACCGGCCGCGAGGTGCACGACGAGAACGGCGTCTACCCGCTCGTCACCGAGCCGGAGGCCGCCGCGGTCTGACCCGCCCGACGCCGAGGTAGTACCGAATCTGCCGAGGTAGTACGAGCCTTCGCGAGGTAGTCACTACCTCGGCAGGTCTCGTACTACCTCGGCAGGTCTCGTACTACCTCGGCGCGAGGGCGGTGAGGCGGGCGCTCAGGAGGCGTCGGTCGCCCTCGCGGTCGACCTGGTCGAGGGCGAGGCGCAGCTCGACGACGGCATCGGCGGGGCGCCCGGCGCGCGTCAGCAGGTCCGCCCGCAGGGCCGGCAGCAGGTGGTAGCCCGCCAGCGCCGGGTCCTGCCCGACGGCGTCGACGGCGGCCAGGGCGGCGTCGACGCCGCGCACCTCGGCCACGGCCACGGCCCGGTTGAGCGCGACGACGGGCGACGGCGCCAGGTCGAGCAGCACGTCGTAGAGGGCGAGCACCTCCGCCCAGTCCGTCTCCGCCGCGGTCGCCGCGCGGCAGTGCAGCGCCGCGATCGCGGCCTGCACCTGGTACGGCCCCGGTCGACGCGCCGCGAGCGCCGTGTCGAGCACCGCCAGCCCCTCGTCGATCTCCTCGCGGCGCCACCGCGTGCGGTCCTGCTCCGCCAGGGTCAGCGCGACGCCGTCTTCCCCCGTGCGCGCGTCGCGGCGCGCATGCTGCAGCAGCAGGAGGGCGAGCAGGCCGCGAGCCTCGGGCTCGTCGGGCAGCAGCCGGGCGGCGAGCCGGGCCAGCCGCACCGCGTCCCCGGCCAGCGCGCGACGCTCGGCGCACCCCTCGACCTCGTCGGCGGGCTCCGCCCAGGCGTCGTAGCCCTCCGTGAACAGCACGTAGAGGACCGCGAGCACCGCGTCCGTGCGCCCGGCGAGCAGCGCCGGCGGCGGCACCCGGAACGCGATGCCGGTGGCACGGATGCGCCGCTTGGTGCGCACCAGCCGCTGCGACATGGTCGCCTCGGGCACGAGGAAGGCGCGTGCGACCTGCCCCGTCGTCATGCCGGTGAGGGAGCGCAGCGTCAGCGCCACCCGGCCGTCGAGCGGCAGGGCCGGGTGGCAGCACGTGAACAGCAGCCGCACCAGGTCGCCGTCCGGGTCGTCGGGCGACCAGCCCCCGTCGTCGAGGCCGCGCTCGACCTCGTCGTGCACGCTGTCGCCGGCCCGTCCCGGCCCGTCGACCCGCTCGCCCCGCCGCACCGCGGTCTCGCTCTTCTCCGCCTCGACGCGGCGGCGACGCAGCACGTCGAGGGCGTGCCGCCGCGCCGTCGTCGTGAGCCACGCGCCCGGCCGGTCGGGGACGCCGTCGCGCGACCAGGTGCGCAGCGCCGCCACGAACGCCTCCTGCGCGGACTCCTCCGCGAGGTCGAGGTCGCCGGTGGCGCGGGCCACCGCGCCGAGGACGCGCCCCCACTCGCTGCGGAAGGCGTCCTCGACGGCGACGGCGGCCGGCGCCGTCACGCCGGTGCGCTCCCGTCGGTCGGCCAGAACGGGTGCACCTCGATCGTGCCGCCGCCCCGGCTGCCCGGGTGCTCGGCGGCGATCGCGAGCGCGGCCTCGAGGTCGGGCGCCTCGACGATGTCGAACCCGCCGATGACGTCCTTCGTCTCGGTGAACGGCCCGTCGGTCACCAGGGTGCGGCCGTCGGCCACCCGCACGCGCCGCACGTCGGCGGCCGGCCGGAGCCGCTCCCCCAGCACGCGCGACCCGTCGGCGTCGTGCCGGCGCACCCAGTCCTCGATGTCGGCGTCCGGCTCGCGGTCGGGCACGTCGGGCTCGATCACCAGCATCAGGTACCGCATCACGCGCCCCCGTCCGTCGCGCCGGAGCCGTCGAGGCCCAGCGGCCAGAACGGCCGCAGCTCGATGGCGCCCCCGTGGGCCATGGGGTGCTCGGACGCGATGGTGATCGCCGTGTCGAGGTCGGGCGCGTCGATCACGTCGAACCCGCCGATCGCCTCCTTGGTCTCCGAGAACGGCCCGTCGGTGACGAGCGCGCGCCCGCCGCGCACCCGCACCCCGACCGCGTCGGCGGGCGGGCGGAGCCGGTCGCCGAGCACGGCGGCGCCGCTGCCGTAGTACTTCTCCACCCACCCCTCGATGGGCGGCGCGCCCGCGGCGTCCTCCGGCCGCAGCTCCGGGTCCTCGGGGGTGGACAGCACCAGCATCAGGTAGCGCACGACGATCTCCTTCGGGTCGGTTCCTCATCCTGCACGGCCCTCGTGGCCGTGTACATGAGCACGACGAACGGGAGACCTCCCGACAGACACCTCGCCGACGACTACTTGATCCCCGTGCTCGCGATCCCCTGCACGAAGGTCTTCTGGAAGACCAGGAACACCACGAGGAGCGGCACGACGGCGACGGTCGCCACGGCCATCACGGCACCCCACGGCGAGGCGAACGCCGGGTTGCTGGTCAGGGTGGACAGCCCGACCGGCACGGTGAGGCGTCGCCGGGGCACCACGAGGGCTCAGTGCGCCAGGACGGGGTCGCGCTCGACGGTGGACGCCGACGACGACGCGGACGACGCCGGCCGCAGCGCGGCGGGCAGCAGCGCGGCGTGGGCCTCGAGGAGCTCGTCCGTCATCGCGCGGGCCTGCTCGAGCGTGCAGTGCGCGGACGTCAGCGGGTCGAGGGCGACGGCGTGGTGCACGTGCTCGACGTCGCCGGTGAGGGCGGCCCGGACGGCGAGCGTCTGGACGTTGACGTTGGTGCGGTTGATCGCCGCGAGCTGCGGCGGGAGCTCCCCGAACGACGTCGGCTGCACGCCGTTCGCGTCCACCAGGCAGGCGACCTCGACGCAGGCGTCGTCGGGCAGGTTCGTGATGACCCGGCCCGCGTTGGGCACGTTGCCGTAGACGACGGCGGGCACCCCCGTGACGACGGCGTTGACGATCGACGCCCCGTACTCGACGGACGGGCTGAGGTCGGCCTTGAGCCGCTCGAGCTGCTCGTCCACGTCGCCCTGCTCGTCGTGGGAGGAGCAGATCTCGTAGTAGTCCCAGCGCTCCGGGAGGTACTCGAGCGTCGTGGCGGGATCCTTGCGGAACCACGGCACGTACTCCGACGCGTGGTGGCTGGACTCCGTCTCGAAGTACCCGAAGTGGTTCATCAGCGTGGTGCGCACCTGCTCGTTGCCGCCCTCGTAGGTGCTGGCGGCGAGCGCGGCGTCCGAGTGGTCGCCGTCGTCGGCGAGCAGGTCGGCCGCCGCCCGGCCGCGGACGTGACGCTCGGCCATGACCCGGCGCAGGCGCGGGTACAGGTCCTCGGCGCCGCGGCGGAACTCGAGGATCCAGGCCTGGTGGTTGATGCCGGCGCACCGGTAGGAGACCTCCTCGTAGGGGACGCCGAGGGTGCGGGCGAGCATGCGCGTCGTGCCCTGCACGCTGTGGCACAGGCCCACCGTGCGCAGCCCGAGGGCGTTGAGGTAGGCGGTGGCCATCGCCATCGGGTTGGCGTAGTTGATGAACTGCGCGTCGGGGCAGACCTCCAGCGCGTCGGCCGCGATGTCCTGGTACGCGCGCACCGAGCGCAGGAAGCGGAACACCCCGCCGGGGCCGACCGTGTCGCCCACGGTCTGGTCGACGCCGTAGCGGCGCGGGATCTCGACGTCGTGCCGGTAGGACTCCACGCCGCCCACCTGGAACGTGATGATGACGAAGTCGGCCCCGTCGAGGGCCGCGCGCCGGTCCGTGGTCTGCTCGACGACGGTGGGCAGCCCGTGGTGGTCCACGAGCTCGCGGGCCGCGCCCGCCACCCGGTCCAGGCGGTCGGCGTCGAGGTCCATGAGGCAGAGCGTGGCGTCGCGCAGGGCGGGGAAGCTGAGCAGGTCACCGATGAGCCGGAACGGGAACACGAAGCCGCCGGCGCCGATGATGGTGATCTTCGGGGAATGAGCCATGCAGCGACGCTAGGCCCGAGGATGGCGGTCGATCCTCCGGATCGGTCGCCCCGCTTTCCGGGATCCTTCGATCGCCCTAGGCTCCCGGCATGACGCTGACGGTCGACGACGTCCGCCTGGAGGAGGCCGCCCTGTGGGTGCGCCGCGGCGCACCCCCGGTGATGGAGCACCCGCACCGGCACGACGACCTCGAGCTCAACCTCGTGCACACGGGTCGCCTGGAGTACCTGTTCGGCGGGTCGACGCTGCGGGTCGAGGCGGGCGAGGTGGCGCTCTTCTGGGGCGGCACGCCGCACCAGCTGGTCGAGCCCGACGCGGTGGAGTCCGCCGTGTCGTGGGTGCACGTGCCGCTCACCGAGGTGCTCGGCTGGGCCCTGCCGGCCGAGCAGATCGCGGTGCTGCTGCGGGCGCGCCCCGTCGTCGTGCCCGCCGCCGCGCTCGCCCGCGACGTCGACGCGCTCTTCGCGACGTGGCACCGCGACGTCCTGGCGGGCGGCGACCACGTCGTCGTCATGCTGGAGGTGCAGGCGTTCGTGCGCCGGACGCTCGCGGCCGCGGAGGCCGCGGGGACACCGGGCCCGGCGGGCGACGCGGCGGGCGCGGCCGGGCCGTCCGGCGCGGCCGCGCGTGCCACCGCGATGGCGCAGTTCGTGGCGGAGCACTACCGCTCCCCCATCTCGCCGTCGGACGTCGCGCGCGCCGTGCACCTCAGCCCCAGCCACGCGATGACGCTGTTCAAGCGGGTGGTGGGCACCACCCTCGGCACCTACATCGCCAGGTGCCGGGTGGCGGAGGCGCAGCGCCTGCTCATCACGACGGGCGCCACCACGGTGGAGGTCGGGCACGCGGCCGGGTTCACGTCGCAGAGCAGCTTCTACGACACCTTCCGCCAGATCTGCGGGTACGCGCCCGGCGACTACCGGCGCGCGCTGCGCTGACCCGGGCGCGGCCGGGGCGGCGCGGGTCGGGTCACGCGACCGCGAACCCCGCGGCGCGCAGGCGCTCGACGACGGCCTCGCAGTGCTCCTGCCCCTTGGTCTCGAGCTGGAGGTTCACGAGCACCTGCGCCACGGTGAGCGAGGTGTCGGTGCGGGTGTGCTCCACCTGCACGATGCTCGCGCCGGCGTGCGCGACGACGTCGAGCAGCTCGGCGAGCGAGCCCGGCTTGTCGTCGATGCACACGCGCAGCTGCAGGTACCGGCCGGCGGCGACGAGGCCGTGCTGCACCACCCGCAGCAGCAGCAGGGGGTCGATGTTGCCGCCCGTGAGGACGGGGACGATCGTGCCCGGCAGCGAGCCGGGCTCGGCGGCCAGCACCGCCGCGACCCCGGCGGCGCCCGACGGCTCCACGATGAGCTTGCCCCGCTCCGCCACGAGCAGCAGGGCGCGCGACATCTCCTCCTCGGAGACGGTGCGCACCTCCACGCCGAGGCGCGCCAGCACCTCGAACGGCACGTCGCCGGGGGTGCCGATGGCGATGCCGTCGGCCATCGTCGCGCCGAGCGTGCGCGGCACCGGTCGCCCGGCCACGAGCGACTGCGGGTACGCGGCGGCCGTCTCGGCCTGCACCCCCACGACCTTGACGTGCGGTGCGGCCTCGGCGAGGACGGTCGCGATGCCCGCGACCAGCCCGCCGCCGCCGAGCGGCACGACGACCGTGCCGACGTCGGGCACCTGCTCGAGGATCTCGAGCGCGACCGTGCCCTGACCGGTGACGACGTCGAGGTGGTCGAACGGGTGGATGAGCGTGCGCCCGGAGCGCGCTGCCTCCGCGCGGGCGGCGACGAGCGCCTCGTCCACGCTCTCGCCGACCTGCCGCACCTCGGCCCCGTAGCCGCGGGTGGCCCGCAGCTTCGGCACCGACGCGTCCACGGGCATGTAGACGATGGCGTGGATGCCGAGCATCTGGGCCGCGAGGGCCACGCCCTGCGCGTGGTTGCCCGCGCTCGCGGCGACGACGCCGCGCGCCTTCTCCTCGTCGGACATCCGGCTCAGGCGCGTGTAGGCGCCGCGGATCTTGAACGACCCGGCGCGCTGCAGGTTCTCGCACTTGAGGACGACGGGCGCGCCCGCCACCTCGGACATCGCGCGGAAGGCCTGCACCGGGGTGCGGGTGATGACGCCGTCCAGGAGGGCCGCGGCGGTGCGGACGTCCTCGAGGGTGACGCGGTCGATCGGGGGGTGTGCTGCCACTTACCTGTTCTCTCCTGCCGGGCCCGCGTCGGGCGGGGCAGGGGCGTCGGTCGTGCTGCCGTCCGAGGTACCGCCCGCCGTCGCCGTGTCCTGCGACGCCCGTCCCGACCAGAGCAGGGTACCGGGCAGCTGGGGTCGCCGGCGCAGCAGCGGCACGTGGTCCTCGGTGCCGAGCTCGGGGAACTTGTCGTGCCCGTGCAGGTACAGCAGGATCGTGTTCAGCACGGCCGCGAGCGGCACCGCGAACAGGGCCCCCACGATCCCCGCGGCGAGGCTGCCCGCCGCGACCACGAGCACCACCGCCACCGGGTGCAGGGACACCGCGTGGCCCATGAGGAACGGCTGCAGGATGTGGCTCTCGGCCTGCTGCACCAGCAGCACGATGCCGAGCATGATGAGGGCCGCGACCCAGCCGTTCGCCACCAGCACGACGGCGGTGGCGATCGCACCGGTGACGATCGCACCGATGATCGGCACGAACGAGCCGACGAAGACGAGGATTCCGATCGGCAGCGCGAGCGCGGGGACGAAGAACGCCGACCCGATCCCGATGCCGACGGCGTCGACGAACGCGACCAGGATCTGGGTGCGCACGTAGGCCGACAGCGTGACGAGTCCCCGACGGCCCGCCTGGTGCACGTTCTCCCGGGCCCGCACGGGCAGCAGGTTGACGAGCCACGTCCAGATGGTGCGGCCGTCGAGCAGGAAGAAGATCGTGCAGAACAGGGCGATGAGCGCGCCGACGAAGACGTGCCCCACGGTGGTCGCGGCGCCCAGCGCGCCCGAGACGAGGCCGGAGCTCTCCACCAGCGAGCTCTGGAGCTGCTGGCCGTACTGGGACAGCTGGTCGGAGTCGAGCTTCAGCGGGCCCTCGGCGAGCCAGGTCGTGAACTGGCGGAAGCCCTCGACGGCCTGGTCGGCGAGATCCTGGAAGCCGCTGACGATGGACGTGCCGGCGAGCGTCACCAGGCCGCCCACCAGCACGATCAGCCCGACGATCGACACGGCCGTCGCCAGGCCCTTGCTGAGGTGCCACCGCTGCAGCGTCCGGCGCACGGGCGCCAGCAGGATCGTCAGCAGCAGGGCGATGGCGACCGGCACGACGATGGTCTTGAGCGCCGCCAGCAGCCACAGGAAGGCGGCGACGGCGGCGGCGATCAGCAGGACGCGCCACGACCAGGAGGCCGCCGCGCGCACGCTCAGCGGGACGCTGTCCGCGCCGGAGGGGGAGGTACGTTCCGAGCTCACGCGGAAACCCTAGGCGGCCCGGGGTCTCGACGCGCGGGGGCCACGCCCGCGCGCCGGCGCGGCGGCCGGCCGTCGACCGGGATCTTCACGGCGCGTCCACAGGTCGGACGCCGACGGGGACCTCCTGGCGGCCCCGTCACCCTGCGGCGGGACGCCGCCGCTGCGGGTGGACGGTCTCGCCGCGCTCCAGCATCGCGACGTACTTCGCCACGTTGCGCTCGCGCGCCTCCGCCGTCTTGAGGGCCCCCAGGCGGTGCAGGATCGCGTACCGGTTCTGCGCCGTGAGGACCTCGAACATCGCCGACGCCGCGGGGCTGGCCGCGATCGCCGCGGCGAGGTCGTCCGGCACCTCGGCGCGCGCGGAGCCGTGGTACGCGGCCTCCCAGCGCCCGTCCGCCTTCGCCGCGTCGATCTCCGCCTGCCCGCGGGGCCGCATCCGGCCCTCGTCGGTCAGGCGGGCCACGATCTCCTGGTTGCGCACCGACCAGCGGCTGCGCGTCCGGCGCGGGCAGAACCGCTGCAGCATCGTGTCGGCGCCCAGGCTCCGCATCTGCGCGTCGATCCACCCGCTGCACAACGCCTCCTCCAGCGCCGACGCGTGCGTGAGCGTCGTCGGCGACGGGCGCCCCTTCTTCGCGAGCACCAGCCACGCGCCGTCGGGAGTGGTGTCCTCGTGCTCGTCGAGCCAGGCCCGCCACGCCGCCGGGTCGGGCAGGAGGAGCTGGTCGGGCAGGTCGGGGCGGTCGTCGGCCATGACGGGACCGTAGCGCCCGGCTCGCCCTCGAGCATGGAACACCCCGGCGGGCGATGTCGTTGCGCACTACGGGACCACCGCGTCCCTCTCAAGGAGGTAACCCGATGAACTCGATCTTCGACCAGCTGCTCGGCCGCTCCGGCAAGACCACCATGGTGGCGCCGGAGGACGCGCTGCCCGGGCGCGAGTCTCCCGTCCTGCCCGCCGCCCGCCCGCACACGGTGCTCGGCACGTCGCTCACGGGCCCGTGGCCCGAGGACACGCGGGTGCTGTACCTGGCGATGGGCTGTTTCTGGGGCGCCGAGGAGATCTACTGGCAGGTGCCCGGCGTGGTGAGCACGGCCGTCGGGTACATGGGCGGCACGACGCCGAACCCGACGTACGAGGAGGTGTGCACGGCGCGCACCGGGCACACCGAGACCACCCTGGTGGCCTACGACCCGGCGAAGGTCTCCGAGGCCGAGCTGCTCAAGATCTTCTGGGAGCGGCACGACCCGACCCAGGGCTTCCGGCAGGGCAACGACGTCGGCACGCAGTATCGCTCGGCGGTCTACTGGACCACGCCGGAGCAGGAGCAGGCGGTGCGCGAGACGGCGGAGCGGTACTCCGAGGTGCTCGCGGCGAAGGGCTACGACCCGATCACCACCGAGCTGCGACCGGCCGTCGAGGCCGGCCCGTTCTACTACGCCGAGGACTACCACCAGGAATACCTCGACAAGAACCCGCACGGCTACCGCTGCCACGCGACGACGGGCGTCCCCTACCCCGACGCCGCCTGACGCACGCACCGCGCACGGCCCGTCCCCGCTCCGGGGGCGGGCCGTGCGCGTGCCAGGCGAAGACGTCGAGCCGCTGGACGGCCGGTGTGGCCGCGGGTGTGGAATGGGGGTATGAGCGAGCAGAGCACCACGCCCGACGTCCCCACCCGTAACGCCGCCGACGGCACCGCGATCCCCGCCGTCGGCTTCGGCACGTACAAGCTCAAGGGCCACGGCGGCGCCGACGCGATCGCCCGCGCCATCGACGCCGGCTACCGGCTGATCGACTCGGCGTTCAGCTACGAGAACGAGGGCACCGTCGGCCGCGCCGTACGGGCCTCCTCGGTGCCGCGCGAGCAGCTGCTGATCACGTCGAAGCTGCCCGGCCGCCGCCAGGCCTACGACGACTCCGTCGCCACCGTCGAGGAGTCGGTGTACCGCAGCGGGCTCGACCACCTCGACCTGTACCTCGTCCACTGGCCCAACCCGCGCATCGGGAAGTACGTCGAGGCGTACCAGGCGCTGGTCGACTGCCGCGAGCGCGGCCTGATCCGGCACGTCGGGGTCTCGAACTTCCTGCCCGAGCACCTCGACGCCGTCATCGAGGCCACCGGCGTGACCCCGGTCGTGAACCAGGTCGAGCTGCACCCGTACTTCCCGCAGGCCACCCAGCGTGCCGCCGACGCCGAGCGCGGCATCGTCACCGAGGCGTGGAGCCCCCTGGGCCGGGCGAGCGACATGCTCGGGGACCCGGTGATCGCGGAGGTCGCGGCGGCCCACGGCGTCTCGCCCGTGCGCGCCATCCTGCGCTGGCACGTGCAGCTCGGCGTCGTGCCCATCCCCAAGGCGTCCAGCCCGGAGCGGCAGGCCGACAACCTCGACCTGTTCTCGTTCGAGCTCACCGACGACGAGATGGCCCGCATCACCGGTCTCGGCCGCCCCGACGGGCGCACCGCCGACCAGGACCCGGCGGTCTACGAGGAGCTCTGAGCCTCCCCCGCGGGGCGGGCCGCGCGCCCGTCCCGCGGGCCGAAGACCCGCAGCGCGTCGGCGTCGCTCGCCGACGACCGCACGTACTCGTCCGCCCACGCCCGCGCGTCCGGGAACCCCGACCCGGCGGCCACGGCCGCCACCGCGGCGTCGACGTCGACGGCCGTGTGCCGCAGCCCGACCTGGCCGTCGCGCAGCAGCGCCCACGACCCGCCCGGCCGGCCGTACGGCATGCCGACGCTGCCCGGGTTCACGACGAGCCGCCGGTCCACGAGCACGAACGGCATGTGCGTGGGTCGCCCAGCGCCCGCAGCCGGTCCAGCACCGCCACGGGCTGCGGCCCGGCGGCGTGGTCGCCCGTGACGACGACGGCGTCCGCCGCCCGCACGTCCGGCTCGGCCAGCACCGCCTCCAGCACCGGCAGCACGCCGTGCACGTCCGAGAGCACCGCGACCGTGCCCAGCTCGCCCGTCCTCGCACTCGTCCCCTCGCCCATGCCGTCACGCTCCCAGGAGGACCGGCCGGACGCACGCGTTTCCACCCACGGCAGCAGGCCGACCCTCGGCACGGCGCCGGCCAGGACCGCGCCGCGACAGCGTCGGGGGCGGGTGCGACGATCGTCGGGTGCTGCTCGTCGAGCTGGTCACCACGCACGCCGCCGTCGCCGCGACGCGCTCGCGGCTGCGCAAGCGGGAGCTGCTCGCCGACGCGCTGCGCGCCGCGGAGCCCGGCGACGAGGTGGAGGTCGTCGCGGCGTTCCTGTCCGGTCGCCCGCGCCAGCGCCGCACCGGCCTGGGGTGGCGCACTCTCGGCAGCCTCCCCGACCCCGCCGGCGAGCCGTCGCTGAGCCCCGCGGACGTCGACGCCGCCCTCGGCCGCCTCGAGCGGCTCGCGGGCGCCGGCTCGCAGGCCGCCCGCCGCGCCGCCGTCGACGAGCTGTTCGCGCGTGCCACCGCCGACGAGCAGGACTTCGTGCGGCGCCTCGTGCTGGGCGAGCTGCGGCAGGGCGCGCTCGACTCGCTGCTGCTCGACGCGATCGCCGCCGCGGCCGAGGTCCCGCTGCCGGTCGTGCGCCGCGCGGCCATGTTCAGCGCCCTGACCGGGCCCATCGCGCGCGCCGCGCTGGACGGCGGCACCCCCGCGCTGGAGTCGTTCCGGCTCGAGCCGGGCCGCCCCGTGCGCCCCATGCTGGCCTCGTCCGCGCCCGACGTCGCCGCCGCCCTGGAGCGGTTCGAGGGCGCCGCCGTCGCCGCCGACACCAAGCTCGACGGCATCCGCGTGCAGGTGCACCGCCGCGGGGACGACGTCGTCGTCTTCACGCGGTCGCTCGACGACGTCACGGAGCGCCTGCCGGAGGTGGTCGCCGTCGCGCGCTCCCTCGACGTGCGCACCGTGGTGCTCGACGGCGAGGCCCTCGCCCTCGACGACGCCGGCCGCCCGCGCCCCTTCCAGGAGACCGCCGCCCGCACGGGCAGCCACGACGCCGAGGCGGGCAGCGCCACCGTGCCGCTCAGCGTGCGGTTCTTCGACGTGCTGCACCACGACGGCACCGACCTCATCGACGCGCCCGCGGCCGAGCGCCTCGAGGTGCTGGACCGCGTGCTCCCACCCGAGGTCGTGGTGCCGCGACTGGTCTCCGCCGACGTCGGGGAGGTCGAACGGTTCTTCGCCGACACCGTCGCCGCCGGTCAGGAGGGGCTGGTGCTCAAGGCCCTGGACGCGCCCTACGCCGCCGGCCGCCGCGGCGCCGGCTGGGTCAAGGTCAAGCCCCGGCACACGCTCGACCTCGTGGTGCTCGCCGTGGAGTGGGGCTCCGGCCGCCGCCAGGGCTGGCTGTCCAACATCCACCTCGGCGCGCGCGATCCCGGCGCCGGCGGCTTCGTCATGCTCGGCAAGACCTCCAAGGATGTTGACCGAAGCGGCTGGGCGATGGTCGGAAAAACCTTCAAGGGGATGACCGACGAGATGCTCGTTTGGCAGACGGACCGCTTCCTCGAACTTGAGACGCACCGCGAGGGCCACGTGGTCCACGTTCGCCCGGAGCAGGTGGTCGAGGTCGCCTTCGACGGCGTGCAGCGGTCGAGCAGGTACGCCGGAGGTGTCGCCCTCCGGTTCGCCCGGGTGGTCCGCTACCGCGACGACAAGCCCACGACCGAGGCCGACACGATCGACACGCTGCGCTCCTATCTCCCTTCCTGAGACGGGACCGCCACGCGAGACCAAGCCGACCGTCAGTCAGACTCGTCGAGCAGCGCAAGCGTCCACCTGCCTCCAGGCCCGGGCCTCTTTGCGATGAATCCCGGGGGCATCGTCGCGAGTGTGGCGATCGAACTGTTCCGCTCGATCGCATGAGCGATATGAGTCGCGATTGACGCGCCTGGCACGTTCGGGTCGTTGCGCCCGTCACCGATCGCCCACGCCCCGTCTGAGAAATGAACCACCTCGCGCGCGGGTTCGACGCCGTCCAAGACCGTCGTCTGCACCACAGCGCCGAGCGATGGAGGAAACCTGTCGTCCTTGAACGGGAACGGCAGGATGCGAAACATCTCGCGACTGGAGTCCACGGGCCGAGCCTGGCACAGATGGTCGCGTTGGTGACTGGAAACCTGCAAGACGAGCCCACCGTGCTCGTGAAGGCGATCGGCACGAATCCGATCTTCGATGAGGACAATCTGATGCGGGTGGCGCCTTACAACCCGAACCTCTGGCCGAGCACAGTCAAAGAGGATCTCTCGACCCTCGTCGACTTCATCAAGGACTCATGGGCGACGAAAGAGACGGAACGCCCGTACCTGGAGATATTGCGACAGCAGCCTCTCGGTGCGCGGCAAGCCGACCGATCGGCCCACGTCGTTCCTGCACTTGTGACCCGGAAGACGTTCAAGGGCATGACCGACCAGATGCTCGCCTGGCAGACCGAGCGGTTCACCGAGCTGGCGACGTCGCCCGCCGACGGGTCATCGTACGTCGTGCAGGTGCGTCCCGAGCAGGTGGTCGAGATCGCCTTCGACGGGGTGCAGCGCTCCACCCGCTACCCCGGCGGCATGGCGCTGCGGTTCGCGCGGGTGGTGCGCTACCGCGACGACAAGTCCGCCGCCGAGGCGGACACGGTGGACACCGTGCGCGCCCTGGCGGCGGCCTCCGGAAGCACAGCCGGCTGAGCCGGGCGCTGTGCGACCGCCCACCGGGCGGGTGGCCGCCTCCCTCAGCGGCTGCCGCGCCGCCGGCCCTTGCGCGGCGTCGACGGCCGCGCGCCCCCGCCGCGCCGTGCCGCGCCGCGCTGGCCGGAGCCACGCCCCTGGGCAGCGCCCCCGCCGCGCTGGCCCTGCGCCCTCGCCGGCTTCGTGACCTCCGCGGTCTTCGCGTCCGACCGCCCGGCCGCGGCACGGCCCCGGGAGCTGTTGGCGGTGCGGCCGCGCACGATGCCGATCATCTCCTCCACCAGCTCGCGCACGTCGTCGGGCAGCCCGTCCACGAGCCACCCCAGGCCCACGGGCGCGCCCGGACCGCCGTCGAGCACCCGGTAGGTGACGTCCTTGCGGTGGTGCAGCCGCGCCAGCGACATGGGCACGACCGTGACCCCGACCCCGGTCGCGACCAGCGCGATCGCGTCGGCCGCCGTCGCGGGCCGCTCGGGCTCCACGAGGCCGCCCGCGCCGTCGTCGTACGCCTCCGGCGCCCGGCCGGGAACGGGCTCTCCCGCCGGGTAGAGGACGTCGTCCGCGGGCAGCCACACGACGTCGTCCGCGACGTCGTCGGCGGCGACGACCTCGTCCTCCGTCGTCGCCGCGAGCAGGTGGTCGCGCGAGACGGCGACCACGGGCAGCTCCGTGTACAGCGGGATGGCGTGCAGGACGTCGCCGTCGACCGGGAGGCGCAGGAGCGCCGCGTCCACCTGCCGCTCGACCAGCGCGGCGGGCGCGTCGGCGGCGTCGACCTGGACCAGGGCGAGCCGGACGCCCGGGAGCCGGTCGCGCCACGTGCGCGCCCAGCGGCCCGGCGTCGCGCCGGGCACGTACCCGAGCCGGAAGGTGGGACGTCCGTCGTCGGCCGCCTCGACGAGGGCGTCCTCGCTCTCGACGGCGTCGTCCGGCTCGTCGTCCACCGTGTCGTCGAGGGCCTCGCCCGGCTGGTCGGTCACGGCACCAGGCTACGTGGGCGTGCCGCGCCGCCCGCCGCGACTACCCTGGTGCCCATGGCCGGAACCCCCTTCTCCCAGCAGGTCCTCAAGCCGACGAACGCGGCGAAGAAGCTCGGGGTGTACCTGCCCGCGACCCCGCCCGAGTTCCAGGAGCACGGCATCACGCGCGCCGAGCTCGAGCAGCTCGAGACGAATCCGCCGCAGTGGCTCGAGGAGCTGCGCCGCCTCGGGCCCCACCCGCGTCCCGTCGTCGCCGGCCGGCTCGGCATCTCCATCGCCGGCCTCGCGCGCGGCGGCGTCACCGAGCCGCTGACCACCGAGCAGATCGACGAGCTGCGCCAGGACCCGCCCCAGTGGCTGGTCGACGAGCGCGCGACGGCGGCCAAGGTGCGCGAGGAGGAGGACCGCGTCGCGGCCGAGGCCGCGCGCAAGGCGGAGAAGTCCGCCCGCCGGTCCCGCTGAGCGCCACTCCCGATCAGTTCGGCAGCGGATCGATCTCTTCGGCAGCCGAACGTGCCGAGGAGATCGATGAGTTGCCGAACAGATCGGCTCAAACCCGCGGCTGCACCCGGTCCGTGTGCCCGAGCGAGAGGTCCGGCGCGACGGCGTCGCGGATCGCCGTCTTGAGCGGCGGGATCTCCGGGAACCCGCCCTCGGCGGCGCGGTCCCACAGCAGCACGGCGTCCCGGCCGTCGCCCGGGTCGAGCTCCACCCGGAAGACGCCGCCCGTCCCCGGGACCAGCGCGACCTCGGAGAGCCGCGTGCGGAACGTCTGCAGCAGCTCCTGCGCCACCCACGCCGCGCGCATCAGCCACCGGCACTGCGTGCAGTAGGTGATCGACACGCGCGCGGTCGACGTCGGCTCCGGCGCGGAGGGGGCTTCGCTCATGGCGCCAGGGTAGAGCGCCGGGCAGGGCGTGGTCGGGCGGTTCCGCCCGCGTCGGGGAGACTGGTCGGGTGCACCTCGTCCCCGAGCCCGACTCCCCCGCCCCCGACTCCTCCGCCGGCGGCGAACCCGCCACGCGGCTGTCCGCCGTCCTCGACGCCCTGACCCCGTGGCCCGACGACGGCTCGCGCGCCGACGGGCCCGTCGCCGTGGATGCCACGGACCGGCTGCTGCTCGACGAGGCCGCTCCCCTCCTGGCCGACGCCGGTCCGGACGACGTCGTCGTCATCGGCGACCGGTTCGGCGCGCTCACGCTGGGCGCGCTGACGCTCGGACCGTCCCGGGTGCGGTCCTTCACCGACGCGGTGACCGCCGAGGCAGCGCTCGACCACCACCTCTCCGCAGACCTCGCTGACCTCGTTCGGGGTGGGCGACGCGAGGTGCACCTCGTCCGCGCGGACCTGTACACCGAGACGTCGCACCTGCTCGCCGGCGCTCGGCTCGTGCTGCTCCAGCTCCCGCCGTCCCTCGCCGAGCTCACGGAGATCGCCGAGGCGGTCGCCAGGTACGCCGCGGACGACGTCGTCGTGCTGGCCGGCGGGCGGGTCAAGCACATGACGCGCTCGATGAACGAGGTGCTGGCCGCGTCGTTCACCGACGTGCGCGCCACTCTCGCTCGTCAGAAGTCGCGGGCGCTGGTCGCGACCGGGGTCCGGCCGGAGGCGCGCGACGCCGCCCCCGCCTTCCCCGCCCGCGCCGTGCTGCGCGACCGGGAGCTGCTGGCGGCCGCGGCACCGTCGGGCTGGACGTCGCCGGCGGACGTCACCGTCGCCGCGCACGGCGGGGTGTTCGCGGGCACGACGCTCGACCTCGGCACCCGCTTCCTGCTCACGACGGCGGAGAAGTGGCCGGGAGCAGACCGCGTGCACGACGCCGTCGACCTGGGCAGCGGCAGCGGCCTGCTCGCCACGGTCCTCGCGCTGCGATACCCGGACGCCCGCGTGGTGGGGACGGACCGCTCGGCCGCGGCCGTCGCGTCGACCCGGGCGACGGCGGAGGCGAACGGCGTCGGCGGGCGCGTCGTCGCGCTGCGCGGGGACGCGGGCGAGGACCTGGAGCCCGCGAGCGCCGACCTGATCCTGCTCAACCCGCCGTTCCACGACCGCACGGCCGTGCGCACCGACGCCGCCCACCGCATGTTCCGCGCGGCCGGGCGGGCGCTGCGCCAGGGCGGCGAGCTGTGGTGCGTCTTCAACACGGCGCTGCACTACCGGGAGGCGCTGACCCGCGCCGCCGGGCCCACCGTGCACGTCGCGCAGAACCCGAAGTTCACGGTCACGCGGTCCCGCCGCCGCTGACCCGCACGCGAGGTCGTCCGGAAGCTGCCGAGGCAGTGCAGAAGCTGCCGAGGTCGTACGAGACGCGGCTCGTACGACCTCGGCAGCTTCCGCACTACCTCGCGACCGAAAGTGGTCAGCGCACGCCGACGACGTCGACGACGAAGACGAGCGTCGCGCCGCCGGGGATGCCGGCCTGCGGCACGCCGCGCTGGCCGTAGCCGTGCTCGGACGGGATGGACAGCAGCACGCGGTCGCCCACGTTGCGGCCGACCAGGCCCTTGTCCCAGCCGCCGATGACGGCGCCGACGCCGATCGGGAAGTCGATGGTCTGACCCCGGTCGTAGGAGTTGTCGAACACGCCGCCGCCCCAGGTCTGGCCCAGGTAGTTCACGACGATGGTGC
Organism: Isoptericola sp. NPDC019571; assembly: GCF_044389385.1. Taxonomy (NCBI): domain Bacteria; kingdom Bacillati; phylum Actinomycetota; class Actinomycetes; order Micrococcales; family Promicromonosporaceae; genus Isoptericola; species Isoptericola sp. NPDC019571. Next base: position 2,292 of record NZ_JBIRXZ010000012.1, on the reverse strand, counting down.
GGCCGGCGTCGACCACCGGGCCGGTGCCCTCCTCGAGCACCTGCACCTGCAGGCCGGCGGGGGCGTCGCCCTCGGGGAACGTGATCTGGGGCTTGTCGCCGAAGCCGCCGGTGGCGGTGGGGAGCGTGGTCACAGGGGTACCTCGTCTTCGTCGTCGTGCAGAGTCGGGGTGCAGACGCCAGGCGATGCCCGGCGGGGCTGCGCCGTCCAGCCTACGCGGCAGACGGCACCGGGCACCCGGCGACGTCGCGCAGCGCCGCGAGCGCGGCCAGCACCGGCGGGGTGTCGGAGACGGCGTCCTGCACCAGGGCGTAGATGGACCGCACCGGCACGGGCCGCACCACGGGCACGGCCACCGTCCCGGCCGCGGGGCGCGCGGAGCCGAGCGCGGGCAGCACGGTGATGCCGATGCCGGCGGCGACGAACGCGAGGGCGGTCGGGTAGTCGTGGGCCTCCACCGCGAACGCCGGGCTGAACCCGGCGGCGCGGCACGCCTCGAGCAGGTTGCGGCGGCACCAGCCGCGCGCGAAGTCGTTGTCGATCCACCGGTCGCCGACCAGCTCCGCGAGCTCGATCTCGTCCCGCCCGGCCAGCGGGTGGTCCTGGCGGACGACGACGACGTACGGGTCGTCGAGCAGGTGGTGGGCGGTCGTGCCGGCGGCAGGCCGGAAATCGGGCTGCGCGACGGCGAGCTGCAGGTCGGCGCGCTTCGACGGGTCGGTGGGGATCTCCTCGGTGAGCTCGAGGTCGAGCCGCACGCCGGGGAACCCGGTGCTGAGCGCGCTGACGACGGCCGGCAGCCACGCCGCCCCGACGGAGGCGAAGTAGGCGACGGACAGGCTGCCCGAGCGCCCGGAGCGCAGGTCGGCGACGAACGTCTCCACCTCCCCGAGGCGGGCGAGCAGCCCGTCGGCCTGCGCGGCGAGCGCCTGGCCCGCCGCGGTGGGGCGCACGCCGCGGCCGTGCCGGGCGAGCAGCTGCAGCCCGGTCTCGCGCTGGAGCGCGGCGACGTGCTGGCTCACGGCGGACGGCGTGTACCCGAGGTTGGCGGCCGCCGCGGCGACCGAGCCGCTGGCGACGACGGAGCGGAAGACGCGGAGCCGGTGGACGTCGAGCATGCTCGCGACGATACAGCGACACTGAAGCATTCGGTAGATATATGAACTGGTGCTCACGGGATACGTCGGCGACGATCGTTCCCATGGCCGAGACCACCGCGCGCACCGCGCCGCCCGCACCGAGCGCCACGCCGGGGAACACCGCCGGCCGCGCCGGCGCCCTCACCGCGGCCGCCATGGCCGTCACCGTCGTGCTGTGGGCCTCGGCGTTCGTCGGCGTGCGCGCCGTCGGGCACGACCTCGACGCCGGGGCGCTCACCCTCGGCCGCGTCGCCGTCGGCTCCGTGGCGCTGACCGTGATCCTGCTCGTCGCCCGCGTCCGCCGCCGCACCCCCGTGCGCCTCCCGCGCGGCCGGGTGCTGCTGCTCGTGCTCGCCTGGGGCGTGGCCTGGTTCGGCGCGTACAACCTCACCCTCAACGCCGCGGAGCAGCACCTCGACGCCGGCACCACCGCGCTGCTGGTCAACATCGCGCCGATGCTCGTCGCCGTCCTCGCCGGCGTCCTGCTGCGCGAGGGCTTCCCACGCCGCCTGCTCGCGGGCATCGCCGTGGCGTTCACGGGCGTCGTCGTCATCGCCGTCGCGACGACGACGGGCCGGTTCGACGGCGCCGGCGTGGCGCTCGGCCTCGCCTCCGCCGTGCTGTACGCCGGTGCCGCCACGCTGCAGAAGCGCCTGCTCCCCCACGCCGACGCGCTCACCATGACCTGGCTCGGCTGCCTCGCCGGCACCGTCGCGGCGCTGCCGTTCCTGCCTGCGCTGATCTCGCAGGGGTCCGTCGCGCCGTCGTCGTCCCTGCTCGGCGTCGTCTACCTGGGGGTGTTCCCGACCGCGATCGCGTTCACCACCTGGGGGTACGCCCTGGCCCGTGTCAGCGCCGGTCGTGCGGCGGCGTCGACGTACGCCGTCCCGCCGCTCGTCGTGCTGATGTCCTGGGCCCTGCTCGACGAGGTGCCTGCTGCCGTCGTCCTGCTCGGCGGCGTGCTGGCCCTGGCCGGCGTCGCCGTCGCGACCCTCCCCCGCCGACCTGCCAGGACCAGGATCACGAATCCATGAGCGTGGCCCTGACTACTCGGCGGACGGCGGGTTCAAGCGGTCGTCGCAACACCTGATCTGGTGAGGGGTGTTGGGATGGGTGACGGGACGAAGGTCGTGCGGAGTGTGGAGCGCGCGTT
>NZ_JBIRXZ010000011.1:41104-205627 GCF_044389385.1 Isoptericola sp. NPDC019571 | reverse complement strand
ACACTGTTGAGTTCTCAAACAACCGACGCACACCGCAGAACCAGAACCACTCTCAGTTCCGACCCCGCCGGGGCAACCCCTCAAACTTACCAGACTTTTTCGGCCGTTCCGACCGCCTGTTTCCAGCCGATCGAACTGCCCGACATCGTCGGAAAGCCCCCACACCGGTGCTCGGGGCGCACGAATGCGACCTGATCCTCGATGTGAGTTCCAGCCCCGGTCGGCCACCTGAGCTCCGGTCTCCCGGATCGTGCTCCTTGGTGTCCGTCTCCCTGTCGGGCTGACGTCGTAGAACATTACACGCTCCGGAGCGTGCGGCCAACTCCGTCCGCGGTGACGCGGGGCACACCCCACCCCGCCCTCGGACGAGGGCTGGGGACCGGGTCCAGAATCGTGCCGTGAGCACCCTGCAGACCGCCCCTCAGCCCCCGGCGTCCGTCGTCGTCCGGCCCGCACGTGCCGACGAGAGCGCCCACGTCGCGTGGCTCGCCGCGCTCACGTTCCCGCTGGCGTGCCCGCCCGGGACCTCCGTGGCCACGATGGCCGCTCACGTGGCCACCCACCTGTCCCCTTCCGCCGTCCGCGGCTGGTTCCGGTCCGACGCGCACGCTCTCCTGGTCGCCGTCGACGAGGAGCTCGACGCGCGCGCCGACGGTCCGACGGCTCCCCTCGGCTACGCGCTCGTGTCCCTCGGCGAGCCCTCCGGCGACGAGGAGCAGCGCGTGCTCCGCTCCGTCGTCGGGCCCGCCCCGTACGTCGAGCTCTCCAAGATCTACGTGCACCCGGACGCGCTCGGCAGCGGGGTCGCGGCGCGGCTGCTCGACGCGGCCGTCTCGGCCGGCGCAGAGCTCGGCGGCGACGCGCCCGTGTGGCTGGGCACCAACGCGCAGAACGCCCGGGCGCAGTCCTTCTACCGCAAGCACGGCTTCGAGGTCGCCGGCACCCGGACCTACGACGTCGGCGGCGTGCGGCACGACGACGTCGTCATGATCCGTCGACCGGCCTGACCGCGCGCGACACGGCGGGCGGGGCGACTCGTGCGCCCTCCCGCCGGCCTCGCTCCCGCCGTCCTCAGCCCCGCAGCGCGAGGATCGCGTCGGCGCTGCGCTCCGCGTTGCCGAAGGAGTCGACGGGGAACGGCGGCTCGGCGACCGTCGAAGCGTTGTCCTGCTCCCAGATCCCGTGTTGGCGTCCGGACCCGTTCAGCGCGCCGAGGAACGCCTGGTAGTCGAGGTCGCCCACCCCGAACTCGACGATGTCGTAGCCGTTCGACGACTGCGGGTTCACGCGCCCGTCCTTGAGGTGGAACATCGGGTAGCGGTCCCGGTGGGCCAGCACGTACTCCACCGGCTCGAACCCCGGGTAGAGGTGTCGGCCGACGAACGCCCAGAACACGTCCATCTCGAGGAAGACGGCCGCCGGGTCCGTGTTCTCCAGGAAGACGTCGTACAGCCGCGTCGCGGGGTCGTCGGTCGCGAAGCCGAACTCGTGCTGGTGGTTGTGCTGGTAGAACTTCAGCCCGCGCGCCGCCGCCGCCGCGCCGAACCCGTTGAACTGCTCCGCGGCGTCGAGGTAGCCGCCCACGGTGCGGTCGCTCGTCGGCGCGTTCGCCGTGCCGACGTGCCCCGTGCCGAGGGTCTCGGCGATGTCGAGCTCGGCCTCCATGTTCCGGACGAAGTCGGTGATGCCTCGGTGCGACCCCACGGCGACGAGGCCGTTGTCGTCCAGCAGCGTGCGGATCTCGGCCGGCGTGATCGCCCCGACCGCGCCCTGCGTGTACCCGGCGAACTCCACCTCCCGGTAGCCGAGCGTCGAGAGCCGCTCGAAGACCGCCCGGAACCCGAGCGCGTTGACCTTGTCCCAGATCGAGTACAGCTGGATCCCCAGCTTGCCCGGCGGGACGAGCCGGCGTCCTCCGCCGGCCGCGAGCGCCGGCGAGGCCGCCGCCGCGCCCAGGCCCACGGACGTGACGGTCACGGCAGCCACCGCGACGGCGGAGCCCGCCAGGCGCAGGAACGTCCGGCGGCCGAGCTCGGGACGACCGGTCATGCTGATCCCCTTCGATCAGGACGCCGGACCACCCGGCGCCACGCCGCCGCGAGCTGTCACGAGCTGCGGGAGGTCGGTCTCAGCGCTGCGAGAACGCCGCGTCGAAGGCGGCCTCCGGGGCGTCGAACGCGAGCCGACGCACCAGCTCCAGGGCCTCGGGGGCGCCGATCAGGCGGTCCATGCCGGCGTCCTCCCACTCGATCGAGATCGGCCCCGCGTACCCGATCGTGTTGAGCATCCGGAACGCGTCCTCCCACGGCACGTCGCCGTGGCCCGTGGAGATGAAGTCCCACCCGCGCCGCGGGTCCGCCCACGGCAGGTGGGACGACAGGCGCCCGTTGCGGCCGTTGCCCATCCGCTTCTTCGTGTCCTTGCAGTCCACGTGGTAGATCCGGTCCTTGAAGTCCCAGAGGAAGCTCACCGGGTCGAGGTCCTGCCACACCATGTGCGACGGGTCCCAGTTGAGGCCGAACGCCTCGCGGTGCCCGATCGCCTCCAGCGTGCGCACGGTGGTCCAGTAGTCGTAGGCGATCTCGCTCGGGTGCACCTCGTGCGCGAACCGCACGCCCACCTCGTCGAAGACGTCGAGGATCGGGTTCCACCGGTCGGCGAAGTCCTGGTAGCCCGCCTCGACCATCGCCTCCGTGGCCGGCGGGAACATCGCCACGTACTTCCAGATCGACGACCCCGTGAACCCGACGACGGTGTCCACGCCGAGCCGCGCCGCCAGGCGCGCGGTGTGCTTCATCTCCTCCGCCGCGCGCTGCCGCACCCCCTCCGGGTCGCCGTCGCCCCACACGACGTCCGGCAGGATGTCGCGGTGCCGCTCGTCGATCGGGTCGTCGCAGACGGCCTGGCCCTTGAGGTGGTTGGAGATGGCGTACACCTTCAGCCCGTGCCGCTCCAGCAGATCGAGGCGGGACTGCACGTACGCGTCGTCGTCCCACCGCCACGGGTCCAGGTGGTCGCCCCAGCAGGCGAGCTCGAGGCCGTCGTAGCCCCAGCCCGAGGCGAGCCGGGCCACCTCCTCCAGGGGCAGGTCGGCCCACTGGCCCGTGAACAGGGTGATCGGTCGTGCCATGGTGCGGTTCTCCTCGTCGAGATCGGCGGTGCAGGTGCAGGCGTCGGGCGGGGCGTGGTCAGCCGGGCAGGTCGACCCAGGTGTGGCCGGCGTCGGAGCTGCGCTCGACGGCGTCGAGCACGCGCTGCACGGCGAGGCCGTCGGCGAACGACGGCGTCGGCTGCTTCCCCGCCGCCAGGTCCCCGACGAGGTCCACGACCTGATGGGTGAACGCGTGCTCGTAGCCGAGCCCGTGCCCGGCGGGCCACCAGTGACCGCCGTAGGGGTGCTCCGGCTCGGTGACGACGATGCGGCGGAAGCCCGCCACCTCCGCGTCGTCCTCCGCGTCGAAGTAGTGCAGGAGGTTCATGTCCTCGAAGTCGAAGGCGAGCGAGCCACGGGTGCCGCTGACCTCGAGCCGGATGGCGTTCTTGCGCCCCCACGCGTACCGCGTGGCCTCGAAGGTCGCCGTCCCTCCGCCCGACAGCCGCCCGAAGAAGATCGCCGCGTCGTCGACGGTGACGGGACCCGTGCCCTCCCCCGCCTCCCCGGACAGGCCGGAGAACGACGCCGGGACCGGCCGCTCGCGCACGAACGTCTCGAGCATGCCCGCCACGCCGACCAGCCGCTCCCCCGTGACGAACTGCGCCAGGTCGACGACGTGCGCGCCGATGTCGCCGAGCGCCCCGGAGCCGGCCTTCGCCTTGTCGAGCCGCCACGACAGCGGCGTGGCCGGGTCGGACAGCCAGTCCTGCAGGTACTGCGCGCGCACCTGCCGCACCTCGCCGATCCGCCCCTGCTCGACCAGGCGGCGCGCGAGCTGGATCGCCGGGACGCGGCGGTAGGTGAACCCCACCGACGCGTACACCCCGCGCGCGGCCGCGGCGTCGGCCGCCCGGACCATCTCCTCCGCCTCGGCCACCGAGTTCGCGAGCGGCTTCTCGCACAGCACGTGCTTGCCCGCCTCGAGCGCCGCGACGGCGATCTCGGCGTGCGTGTCGCCCGGCGTGCAGACGTCGACGAGGTCGACGTCGTCGCGCGTCAGGAGCTCGCGCCAGTCGGTGACGGCGTCGTCCCAGCCGAGCCGGTCGGCGGCCGCCCGCACCCCGTCGGCGCTGCGGCCCGCCACGACCCGCATCCGCAGGGCGAGCGGGAGGTCGAAGAACCGCGGCGCGGTCCGCCACGCGTGCGAGTGCGCGGCCCCCATGAACGCGTACCCGACCATCCCGACGCCCAGCGTCGGCGTGCCCCCTGCCGTGGCGTGCTCGCTCATCGAGCGACCTCCGTTTCCTCGTGCGGCTGTCGTGCGTCCGTGCGTGCTCTGCGGGACCCGTCCGACCTCAGGACCGGAACCCGATGGACATGTACTGGTCGACGTTGTCCGCCGTGACCACGGGGGCGAACAGCTGGGTGGTGCGCGGGACCCCGGCCGAGACCAGGTCGCCCATGTTCTTGTCGTGCACCACCAGGCGGGCCAGCTTGATGCCGTCGGCCGCCTGCGTCGACGGGTAGACGACGGTCGCCTTCAGCACCGAGTCGTCCGCCTGGATGTGCTCCATGACGTCGAGGGAACCGGCGCCGCCGACCATGAAGAACTCGTCGCGGCCGGCGTTCTCGATCGCGGCGAGCACGCCGACGCCCTGGTCGTCGTCGTGGTTCCAGATGGCGTCGATCTTCGGCTCCGCCTGCAGCAGGTTCGACGTCGCCGTCTCCCCGCCCTGGACCGTGAAGTCGGCGGCGACCCGGCGGTCGACGTCGAGCCCGCAGTCGGACAGCGCGTCCTCGAAGCCCTTGCTGCGGTCCTGGGTGAGCGGGAGCGACTCGATGCCCTGGATCTCGGCGACGATCGCGTCCGGGTTGTCGCCGAGCTGCTCGCAGATGTAGGTGCCGGCGCTCACGCCCATGCCGTAGTTGTCGCCGAGCACCGTGGCGCGCGCGGCGAACGGGCTGGAGAACTCGCGGTCGACGTTGATGACCGGGATGCCGGCCTCCATCGCCTTGGTCGCGACCTCGGTGAGCGCGGCGCCGTCGAACGGCAGCAGCACGATGGCGTCGACCTTGTCGTTGATGAACTGCTCGATCTGGCTGATCTGGACGTTGACGTCGTTGGTCGCCTCGGCCTGCCGGAGCTCGACGTCCGAGTACTGCCCGGCGGTGTCGACCGCCGACTTGGTGATGGCGCCCATCCAGCCGTGGTCGGCGGCGGGGGCGGAGAAGCCGATGACGACCTTCTCGCCCGGCTCGTCGTTGCCCTCGGCGGCGACCTGCGGGGCGGCCGAGCCCTCGTCCTCGGGCGGCTCGTTGCTGGTGCAGCCGGCGGCGAGCAGGACGGCGGACACGGCCACCGCGGCCACCGCGGCGCTGCGCCGGGCGCGACTGTTCAGCAAGGTGCGTGCGGACATGTGATCATCCTCGATTCGGTCCGGCCGACCCGGGCGGGTGGCCCGGTGCGGGATGGTGCGGGGTGCTGCAGGGACATGCGGGGAGGGACAGGGCGGCGGCGCGTCAGGTGGACGCGGAACGCCGGGCGAAGCGCTGCTGGAGCAGGACGGCGACGACGATGATCGCGCCCTTGGCGACGTTCTGGGCGGAGATCGACAGGTTGTTGATCGTGAAGACGTTGGTCAGCATCGCGAAGATGAGGACGCCGATCACGGTGCCGACGATCGTGCCGCGACCGCCGATGAGCAGCGTGCCGCCGACGACCACGGCCGCGATCACCTCGAGCTCGTAGTACAGGCCGTTCGTGGAGGTGCCCGCCGTGGTGCGGCCCAGCATCATCACGCCCGCGATGCCGGCGGTCAGCCCGGACAGCGCGTAGATGTACAGCAGGTGCCGCTGCACCTTGATGCCCGCGAGCCGCGACGCCTCGAGGTTGCCGCCCACGGCCACCGTGCGCCGTCCGAAGGTGGTGCGGTTGAACAGGAACCACCCGGCGACGGCGACCACCGCGAAGATCCACACGAGCACCGGCACGCCGATGACGTCGGCGCGGAAGAAGTCCAGGAACCCGTCCACGCTGACGACCTGGGTCTGGCGTCCCGAGATCATCTCCGCGAGGCCGCGGGCGGCGATCATCATCGCCAGCGTCGCGATGAACGACACGACCTTGCCGTACGCGATGATCAGCCCGTTGACGACGCCCGCCGCGGTGCCGACCACGAGCGCCGTGAGCACCATGACGGTCCAGTGCACGTCCTCGGCCATCGTCTGCGTGGCGAGCGTGCTGGCCCACACGGAGGCGAGCCCGGTCAGGGACCCCACCGAGAGGTCGATCCCGCCGGCCGTGATGACGAAGGTCATCCCGATGGCGAGGACCCCGGTGACCGATGCCAGCCGGAGGATGGTCATGACGTTGTCGAGGCTGGCGAAACGCTCGCCGCCCGTGATCACGCCGACCACGGCGACGAGGACCAGGGCCACGACGAGCCCGATCGTGCGGCCTGCCGGGCCCGACAGCCACGAGGGCCGCGACGTGCCGGCGGCCGGCGACTCCACCTGGGTGCTCATGCGGTGGTTCCTTCCATGACGAGGTCGAGCACGCCGTGCTCGTCGATGTCCTGCGCGGGTGCCCGGTGCACGACGCGCCCTTCGGAGACCACGAGCACGTGGTCGGCGAGGCCGAGGACCTCGGGGATCTCGCTGGAGACGACGACCACCGCCGTCCCGGCGTCGGCGAGCCGGCGCACGAGGGAGTAGAGCTCCGACCGCGCGCCGACGTCGACGCCGCGGGTGGGCTCGTCGAGCAGCAGCACGTCGCAGCCGTGGACGAGCCACCGGCCGAGCAGGGCCTTCTGCTGGTTGCCGCCGGACAGGGTGCGGGCCGCGCGGTCGACGTCCGTGGGCCGCAGGTCGAGGGCCGCGACCTGCTCGCGCGCCGCCGCGCGCTCGGCGCGCTCGTCGAGCCAGCCGCCTCGGGCGAACCGGGCGAACGTGGAGAGGGTGACGTTCCGGTAGACGGGCTCGTCGAGGACGAGGCCCTGGCTCTTGCGCTCCTCGGGGCACAGGCCGATGCCGGCGGCCACCGCGGCGTCGACCGACCCTACGCGGAGGGTGCGGCCGTTCACCGCCACGCTGCCCGCCGTACGCCGCCGCGCGCCGTAGAGCGTCTCGAGGATCTCCGAACGTCCCGCGCCGACGAGGCCGGCCAGACCCACGATCTCCCCGGCCCGGACCTGGAACGAGACGTCGTCGAACGTGCCCCCGAGGCCGAGCCCCTCGACGTCGAGCACCACCGGGGCGTCGTCGGGGACGCCCGGGCGCTCCGGGAACGCGTACTCGACGTTGCGCCCGGTCATGAGGCGGATGAGCTCCGCGGTGGGCGTGGTGGCCGCCGGGAGGTCGCGGCCCACCGTGCGCCCGTTCTTGAGGACCGTGATGCGGTCACCGATCTCGCGGATCTCCTCCAGGCGGTGGGAGATGTACACGACCGCGACGCCCTCCTCCGTGAGCGCGCGGACCACGCGGAAGAGGTTGCGCACCTCCCCGGCGTCGAGCACGGCGGACGGCTCGTCCATGACGATGACGCGCGCGTCGTGGGACAGGGCGCGCGCCATGGACACGACCTGCTTGCCCGCGGCCGAGAGCTGGCCGACCTCGCGGTGGGGCGCGATCTCGGGGTGGCCGAGCCGCGCCAGCAGCTCGCGCGTGCGGGCGGCGACCTCGCGCCGCTGGGTGAACCCGCCGCGGTCGAGCTCGTGGCCGAGGAACACGTTCTCCGCGACGGTCAGACCGTCGACGACGTCGAGCTCCTGGTAGATCGTCGCGACCCCGCGCTGCAGGGCCGCGACCGGGTGCGGGATCACGACCTCCTTGCCGTCCAGCACGATCCGGCCGGCGGTGGGCTGGTGCGCCCCCGCGAGGACCTTGATGAGCGTGGACTTCCCGGCGCCGTTCTGACCGAGCAGGCAGTGCACCTCGCCCGGCAGCACGTCGAGGTCCACCCCGTCGAGCGCCTTGGCGCCCGGGAAGTGCTTGACGATGCCCTCCATGCGCAGCAGAGGGGCGGGGGCGTCGCTGCCCTCCGGCGGTGCCGCGTCGTCGCGGTCCACGTCGACCATGAGTCCGAACCTAGGCCGCACTTCTGTCGATCGTCAAGCAAAAGACGGGTGTTATTCGATCGTGATTGACTACGGTCATGACGGAAGGCGCAGCGATCGGGCCTCGCACCCCCGGGGCCGGCGAGATGTTCCAGCTCCTGCGCGACGGCCGGGCCCGCACCCGAGCCGAGCTCGCGACCCTCACCGGGCAGGCCCGGTCCACCGTCGCCGGGCGGATCGACGCCCTCATGGCGGCGGGCCTCATCGCCCCCGCCGGCGAGGCCACCTCGACCGGGGGACGCCCGCCCGCCACCTTCGCGTTCAACCCGTCGTCGCAGGTGGTGCTGGGCGTCGACCTCGGCGCCACCCATGCCCGGCTCGCCGTGACCGACCTCGCGTCCACCGTGCTCGCCGAGCTCGACGCGCCCCTCGCCATCGCCGACGGGCCGGAGCCCGTGCTCGGCTGGGTCGCGGACACCGGGCGCAAGCTGCTCGAGACCGCGGGCCGCTCGCTGGGCGACCTCGCCGGCGTGGGCGTCGGGCTGCCCGGCCCCGTCGAGCACGCGACCGGGCACCCGAACAACCCGCCGATCATGCCCGGCTGGGACGACGCGGACGTGCCCGGCATCCTCCGCGGCCACTTCGACGCGCCGGCGCTCGTCGACAACGACGTGAACATCATGGCGCTCGGCGAGCACCGCATCGCCTGGCCCGACGTCCCCGACCTCATCCTCGTCAAGGTCGCCACCGGCATCGGCGCGGGCATCATCGCCGACGGCGCGCTGCGGCGCGGCGCGCAGGGCGCCGCGGGCGACGTCGGGCACATCGCCGTGCCCGGGGCGGAGGACATCGTCTGCCGCTGCGGCAACGTCGGCTGCCTCGAGGCGATCGCGAGCGCGCAGGCCCTCGCGGTCCGGCTCCGCACCGAGGGCCTGGACGTGTCCGGGCCCTCCGACGTCGTCGCGCTGGTCCGGGGCGGCGACGTGACCGCGGGCCGCGCGGTGCGCCAGGCCGGGCGCGAGATCGGCAGCGTCCTCGCGGCGACCGTCAGCCTGCTCAACCCGTCCGTCATCGTGCTCGGCGGCATCCTCGCCGAGGCGGGCGAGCACCTGCTCGCCGGGATCCGCGAGGTCGTCTACCGGCGGTCCCTGCCGCTGGCCACCCAGCACCTGCGCATCGCCGTCGCGCGCACCGGCGCGCAGGCCGGCGTGCTCGGCGCCGCCGCCATGGCCGCCGACCATGCGCTGTCCCCCGAGGCCGTGGACGCGCTCACGGCCTGAGCGCGCCGCCCCTACGATGCGCGGCACGACCTCGGCGTCCACCGGACGCCTCGCCTCTCCGATCACCCCGCCGGCCGAGGACGGGTCGGTCGACATGGGCGGCCTTGGGGCCTCGTCGGCACGGCCGTGTCCGCCGGCGCGGACGGCGTCGTCGTGCAGGCGACGACGCCATCGTCAGGCCGCGCGCTCGAGCACCGCGACGTGCAGGTCCAGCAGTGCCGCCGTGCGCTCGCTCGGGCCGCGACCGAAGCCGCACTCGGTCGCGACGCCGACGGTCCGGCCGCCCAGCACCTGCGCGGCGGCGGCGAGGCGGCGAGCGGCGCCCTCGATGCCGTCCTCGTGGTGCAGGACGCCGAGGTAGAGCTCGGTGGCCGGGTCCAGCGCGAGGTCGCCGAGCGGGGCGACGTACGCTACGTCGTCGCGGTCGATCGGGACGGGCAGGTGCACCCAGGTGATCGGGCGCGGCAGCGCCGCGACCAGCGCGTTCGCCATCTCCACCAGGTGGCCGGTGTCCGCCGGCTCGACGAAGTGCTTCTCCGCCACGTCGCCGTAGCAGAGGTGGAAACCGAGCTCGACGCCCTCCGGCACGTGCGCCGCGAACCGCGCCGCCCGGGTCGCGCACCCCTCGACGACGCCCTCGTCCCCGCCGGCGCCGGCGTCGAACCACGCCCGCGCGGCGCCGCCGCCGAGGTTCGCGCCCTCGACGAAGGCGAACTCCGTGGCGAGGTCGACCTGCACGGCGAGGTCCTCGGACGGGACCGCCGCGAGGATCTCCTCGAGCTCACGCACGAGCGCCGCCTCGTAGACCGGGTGCACGGCGGCGCGGTCGGCGGGCGCGACGAACGTCGTCACGGCCGCGAGCGGCGAGGGCAGGCAGACCTGGAACCGCGTGCCGGGCGCGATCACGCCCTCCGCGCGCAGGGCGACGAAGTCCGCGTACGAGGCGCGCGCCGCGTCCGCGTAGCCCAGCGGCCCGAAGCGCAGCCCGTCCGCCGGCACCGAGCCGTCGAGCACGTGCGGCCGCACGTCGAAGCCCGCCACGACGACGGGCTCGTCGCCCACGCGGACCAGCCCCTCGACCGCCTCGAACCGCGAGCCCTGGAACAGGATCCAGTGGAACCGCTCGCCCACCTCGCCGTCGGGGATCCGGCGGACGTGCGCGCCGAGCCGCGCCGCGACGGTGCGCAGGGTGTCCCGCGCGGAGGGCAGGTTCACGGAGCCCACGAGGTGGGCGCCGCGCAGGCTCGGGGTCGGGGCGGTCTGGTTCGGGGCGAGGGTGTCCGGCACCCGCGCATCGTAGCCCCGGGCGTCAGCCGTCCAGCGCCGCGGGTCCGCCCTCCAGCAGCCGGGTGAACGCGGCCTCGTCGAGGATCGGCAGGCCGAGCTCCTCCGCCTTCGCCGCCTTCGAGCCGGCGTTCTCGCCCACGACGACGTAGTCCGTCTTCTTCGAGACCGACCCCGCCGCCTTGCCGCCCGCGGCGAGGACGGCCTCCTTGGCGCCGTCGCGGCTGTACCCCTCGAGCGAGCCCGTCACCACGACCGTCAGGCCGGCGAGCGGCCCGGTCGGCCCCTCGTCCGCCTGCGCCGCCATCGCCTCCGGCCCCGGGTGGTCCGGGATCCAGGTGCGCACCCCGGCCGCCTGCCAGCGGTCGACGATCTCGCGGTGCCACTCGACGTCGAACCAGGCCAGCAGCGCGTCCGCGATGATCGGGCCCACGCCCTCGACGGCGGCCAGCTCCTCGCGCGTCGCCGCGCGGACCGCGTCGAGCGAGCCGAACCAGCCCGCGAGCGCTCGGGCCGCCACGGGCCCGACGTGCCGGATGTTGAGGCTGACGAGGATGCGCCACAGGTCCTTCGTCTTGGCGAGCTCGAGCTCGTCGAGGAGCTTAGTGGCCGCGGCCGTCGGCTCGAGCTCGGGCAGGGTCTCCCCCGCCGCCTCGGCCTCGGCGCGGCGGGCCTTGGTGTAGGTGACCTTCTTGCGGAACGGCGTCCTGCGCCGGGCCACGCCGTCGTCGTCGAGCTTGGGCAGCCCCGTCTCGGCGTCGCGCACGACGACCTCGATGGGCAGCAGCTGGTCCAGCGTGAGGTCGAACAGGCCCGCCTCGGTGCGCAGCGGCGGGACCTCGGGCACTTCGGGCTGGGTGAGCGCGGACGCCGTCACCTCGCCGAGCACCTCGACGTCCAGGCCCCCGCGCGAGCCGATGTGCTCCACCCGGCCGCGCACCTGCGCCGGGCAGGACTCGGCGTTGGGGCAGCGCAGGTCGACGTCGCCCTCCTTCATCGCCCGCAGCGGGGTGCCGCACTCGGGGCACCGCTCGGGCATGACGAACTCCTCGCGCGGGTAGCCGTCGTCGGCCAGCGCGGTGACGGGCCCGAGGATCTCGGGGATGACGTCGCCCGCCTTGCGCAGCACGACCATGTCGCCGATGCGCACGCCCTTGGCCTTCACGACGTCCTGGTTGTGCAGCGTCGCCTGCCGCACCGTGGACCCCGCCACCAGGACCGGCTCCATCACGGCGTACGGCGTCGCGCGGCCGGTGCGGCCCACGCCCACCTGGATCGCCACGAGGCGGGTGGTGACCTCCTCCGGCGGGTACTTGTAGGCGATGGCCCACCGGGGTGCGCGGCTCGTCGCGCCAAGCCGCCGCTGGTCGCCCAGCGCGTCGACCTTGACGACGATGCCGTCCAGCTCGTGCTCGATGTCGTGGCGGTGGGCGCCGAACCACTCGATCATCTCGACGACGCCGTCGATCCCCTCGACGACGCGGTTGTGCGGCGAGACCGGCAGCCCCCACCGCGCGAAGTGCTCGTACGCCTCGGACTGCCGGGCCAGCTCGGCGTGCTCCCCCGCCGTCCACTGCAGGGCGCCGATCCCGTGCACGTAGAGGCGCAGGGACTCCACGCGGGCGACCCCGGCCTCGAGCTCCATGCCCTCCTTCTTGTCGAGCAGCTGGCGCAGCCCGCCGGCCGCCGCGTTGCGCGGGTTGGCGAACTGCGGGAAGCGGCGGAGGGCGGCGACCCGGGCGCGCTCCTCGTCGAACGGGCGGGCGGACGTCGTGCGCCCGTCGTGCCGCGCGCGGGACTCGGCGACGACGCGGTCGCGCAGCTCCGCCTGCAGCGCGTTCAGCCGCTCGAACGAGGCGACGGGGATGAAGACCTCCCCGCGGACCTCGACGAGGTCGGGGTGGCCCTCGCCCGCCAGCCGTCGCGGGATGTCGGCGATCCGGAGCGCGTTCTGCGTGACGTCCTCACCGGTGCGGCCGTCGCCGCGCGTCGCCGCGCGCACCAGCCGGCCCTTCTCGTACAGCAGGGCGATCGCGAGGCCGTCGATCTTCACCTCGGACAGGTAGCCGACGCGCTCGGCGCCCAGGTCGCGGGCCACGCGGGCGTCCCACGCCCGCAGCTCGTCGACGGAGAACACGTTGTCGAGGCTGAGCATGCGCTCGACGTGCTCGACCGTCGCGAACCCGGCGGCGGCCGCGCCGCCCACCCGCTGCGTCGGCGACTCGGGAGTCTGCAGCGCCGGGTGCGCGGCCTCGATCGCCTCCAGCTCGTGCATCCGCGCGTCGTACTCGGCGTCGGACACCCGGGGGGCGTCGTCCTCGTAGTAGGCGCGCTGGTCCTCCTCGACGAGGGCGACCAGCTCGGCCCAGCGGCGCTGTGCGGTGGCCTCGTCGAGCAGGGTGTTCTCGGTGTCCGTCACGGGCCCATCTTGCCGCGTGCCGCCGACACCGGCCGGGTCGGGCACCTCGACCCGCCCGACCTGCGAGAAGGCCTGTCCCGACGCTGTCCGAACCGCTACGATTCTGGCGTTTTGGCCCCTCTCGACCGACAGCAAGGACGCCCATGAAGATCGCCGTCGTCGGCGCCGGCTTCGCCGGCCTGGCCAGCGCCAAGGTGCTCCGCGAGTTCGGGCACGACGTCACCGTGCTCGACAAGGCCCCCGACGTCGGCGGCGTGTGGAGCGCGAGCCGCCGCTACTCGGGCCTCACCACGCAGAACAACAAGGGCTCGTACGCCTTCTCCGACCTGCCCATGCCGAAGGACTACCCCGAGTGGCCCAGCGGCCAGCAGGTGCAGGCGTACCTCGAGCGGTACGTCGACCTCCACGACCTGCGCGGCTCGCTCCGGCTGTCGACCGAGGTGGTGCGCGCCGAGCTGACCCCCGCGGAGGACGGCTGGTTCGTCACTGCGCGACGCACGGGCGAGCCGGTCGGCGAGCCCGAGCGCTTCGACCACGTCGTGGTCGCGAACGGCATCTTCTCCGACCCGGTGATCCCGCGCTTCGAGGGCCTGGCGCAGCTGCTGCGCGCCGGCGGCAAGGTCGTCGCCTCGAGCCAGCTCACGTCCCTCGAGGACGCGCGCGGCAAGCACGTCGTCGTCGTCGGGTACGGCAAGTCCGCGTGCGACGTCGCCGCCGAGATCGCCCCGGTCGCCGCGAGCACCCAGGTCGTCGCGCGGCACCTGCTGTGGAAGCTGCCCAAGCGGCTCGGCAACGCGCTCAACTACAAGTACCTCCTGCTCACCCGGATGGGCGAGGGCCTGTTCCGCTACGAGACGCTGTCCGGCGGCATGGAGAAGTTCCTGCACGGCCCCGGCGACCGTGTGCGGAAGTCGATGCTCGCCAGCGTCGGCGCGGTGTCGGTCAAGCAGTTCCACCTGGAGAAGCTCGGGCTCGTGCCGCGCGGCGAGTTCGCCGACATCGCCCGCTCCACCGTCTCGCTCGCCACCGACGGCTTCTTCGAGCAGGTGTCCGAGGGCAGGATCGACGTGCACCGCGAGTCCGAGATCGAGCGCCTCGCCGTCGACGACGACGGCGCCCCCGTCGCCGTGCTCGACGACGGCACCACGGTCCGCGCCGACCTCGTGGTGTGCGGCACCGGCTTCCACCAGCGCGTGCCGTTCCTCGACGACGACCTGCAGGCACGCCTGCTCGACGACCGCGGCAACTTCCAGCTCTACCGGCAGGTGCTGCCGCACGACGTGCCGCACCTGACCTTCGCCGGGTACAACTCGTCGCTGTTCAGCCCGCTGTCGGCCGAGGTCGCCGCGCTGTGGACCGCCGCCCACCTCGCCGACGCCGTCGACGTGCCGCCCGTCGAGGAGCGGCGCGAGCTCGTCGCGAGCCGCGTGGAATGGATGGAGAAGCGCACGGAGGGCAAGCACGCCCGCGGGACCAACGTCATCCCGTTCTCGCTGCACCAGATCGACGAGATGCTGACGGACCTCGACCTGCAGCTGCCCGCGGCCACCCGCGCCGGCCAGTGGCTGCTGCCGGTGGACCCGAAGGCGTACCGGCACCTGCCCGGCCGGCTGCGCGCACGGATCGGCTGACCGCGGGCGGATCGGCCGACCCGTCAGGGTCCGCCGGTCCGCCTGTCACCGGAATCGGACGGGCAGCTCCCGCGGGTAGCGCGCCCACGCCGAGCGCACCGGCTCGACGTCGGCCGGCGCAACGGTGAGCTCCATGTCCGCGACCCGGGCGAGGAAGTGCCCCACGACGGTCCGGGTGATCAGCGGAGCCGTCCGGTGCGCCGGGCACGCGTGCGCGCCCGTCCCCCAGGTGAGGTGGAAGCGCGCGTCGACCTGCTCCCACGGGTCAGCGGCGCGGACCGCACGGTCGGCGTTGGCGGCCGCCACCGCCGGCACGACGGCGTCGCCCGCGGCGATCGCCTGACCGCCCAGCTCGCCGTCCGCGAGGGCGTAGCGCGGCCGCAGGTGCGGCAGCGGGGGCGCGTCGCGCGCCACCTCGTCCAGCGCGTCGTCGAGCGAGAGGCGGCCGCCGTGCAGGCGGGCGGCGAACGCCGGGTCGGCGAGCAGCCGCTGCAGCGTCGTGGCGATCCACGCGATCTCGGCGTCGTGCGCGGTGGCGAACACGAGCCCGACGGCGGCCATCACCTCGAGGTCGTTCTCGTGCGCGGGGTGCGCGAGCAGCGCGGACGTGAGGTCGTCGCTCGGTTCCGCGCGACGCCCGGCGACGAAGCCCGCGAGCAGGTCCTCCGCCTCGACGGACGCCGGGTGGGCGTCGTCCGCGCCGGAGCGCTGGGCGACGGTGAGCTCGTGCATCCGGCGCGCGTCCGCGAGCGTCATGCCGAGCAGGTCGGCCAGCACCCGCACCGGGACGTCGACGGCGTACTCCGCGACCATGTCCGCCGTGCCGCGGGCGGCCAGGCGGTCCAGCGCCGACGCGCACGCGACGTCCGTCGTGCGCCGCACGCGGCGGTCCTCGACGGCGTCGAGCGCGTCGGCCAGGGGCGTGCGCAGCCGCCGGTGCTCCGCGCCGTCGCGGTCGTGGGCGCCGTCGCGCGGCGCGAGGAGCGCGCGGGTCGCCGAGCGCCGACCGACCAGGCCCTCCGCCTCGTACCGCCAGTGGCGCGCGTCGCGGGAGAACATCGCCTCGTTGCGCAGGACGGCGGCGACCTCGGCGTGGCCGAGCGCGAGCCACGCCGGCACGCCCGGCTCCAGGTCGACGGGCGCGAGGGCGCCCCAGCGCGAACGCAGCGCCTCGTACCGAGCCGCCGGGTCGGGCGCGCCCGCCAGGTCGGCGAGCAGCGGCCGGTCGGCCACGTCCTCGAGCCGCACCACGCGCACCGCCCCGGTGAGGCTCATGCGGCGTCGCCCGCGCGCGCGAGGCGCACCGCGTGCGCGACGAGCGCCTGGAGCGCCTCCACGGCCTGGCGTCGCTCGCGCAGGTCCCCCGCGACGACGGGGGTGTCCGCCGGCAGGTCGAGCGCGGCGCGCACCGCGTCGGTGGTGTGCCGCGGCGCGTCCGGGAACTCGTTGACCACGATGGTCACCGGCAGCGCCGTGTGCTCCTCGAGCTGGTCCAGCACCTCGAAGCTGTCCTCCAGCCGCCGCGTGTCCACGACCACGAGGGCGCCCACCGCGCCGTCCGCCAGCCCCGCCCACAGGTCCCAGAAGCGCTTCTGCCCGGGCGTGCCGAACAGGTAGAGGGCCGTGGTGCCGCCCACGGTGACGCGCCCGAAGTCCATCGCGACCGTCGTCGTGGTCTTCTCCCCCAGCCGCGGGTCGACGCCCAGGCTGGCCGCCGTGATCGTCTCCTCCGTGCTCAGCACGGGGATCTCGCTCACCGCGCCGATGAGCGTCGTCTTGCCGACGCCGTACGCGCCCACCACGAGCACCTTGACCGACCGCTCGACGGTGGACGCGAGGTGCAGGGAGGCCGGGTCGACGGGTGGCGCCTCAGAACCGGCGGAGACCATCGAGGACCTCCACCAGCAGGTCGACGCCCGGCAGGTCGTGGGTCGCCGGCGACCGGACCGCCAGGTAGCCGGCGTCGAGCAGGTCGGAGGCGAGGACCGCGACCAGGCTGGTGGGCAGGCGCAGGTACGCGGCGAGCTCGGCGAGGGCCAGCGTGCCGCGGCAGGTCTCGAGCAGGGCCCGCTCGTGCCGGCCCGCGCCGACGGGCAGCTCGCGGCCGTCGTCCACCGCGCACAGCAGCGTCTCCGGTCGCAGCGTGTTGCGGCTCGGGTGCGCGCGCCCGCCCGTGAGGACGTACGAGCGCACCGGGTGGTCGCGGTAGCCGTCCGTCATCGCGCCTCCCCGTCGGCGGGCACGGGGGCGGGGACGGCGGCGGGGCGCAGGACGTCCGTGCCGAGCGTCCGCTCGCCGATCATCAGCACCTGGGCCTGCATCTGCTGGGCCACGAGCCCCGGGTCGACCGCCGCGTCGGTGACGACCGCCAGCCGCGAGCCGTCGCCCGCTCCGCGCACGAAGAGGAAGCCGCCGTCGAACTCGACGAGCACCTGGCGCAGCGCGTCGCCGGCGCCGAACTCCCGCCCCATGCTCATGCCGAGCGCGACGAGGCCGGCGCACGCCGCCGCGACCTTGTCGGCCGTGTCCGGGGGCGTCACGTCCGTGCGGACCTTCACCAGGCCGTCCGAGCTGAGCACGACGACGTGGCGCACGCCGCGCACCCCCGCGACGAGGTCGAGCATCCAGCTGTCCGGGTGCGCGGGCGCGGGCGTCGCATCGGTTGTCGGGGTCGTCATGAGTCCTCCGAGGTCACGTCCGGCACGGCGGACGGCTGCTGGCTGGGATGGTCGGTGGTCGGGGCGCCGTCGGCGGTGGCGTCGCGGTCGGCGGAGAAGAACGCGCCGATCCACGCGCCGGCCTCCTCCGCCGTCTGCGCCGGGACGGCCGCGGTCGGGGCGGACGGGGGCGCGGCGGGCACCGCGCGCTGGGTCCCCGTGGCGGTGCCGCGGCGCGAGCGCCGCTGCGGCAGGGCCGGGGCGCCGTCGGGTCCCCGCGTGGTGCCGCGGGCCTCGGCGGCCGCCGTCTCCGGCGTGGCCGGGGCCTGGGGGGCGGGCCCGGGCCACGGGTCGTCGACGCTCGGGGCGAGCGTGCCGGGAGCCGCGGCCGCCGCGGTGACGAGCTCGGCGGGCACCATGACCACGGCGCGCAGGCCGCCGTACACGGACTCCGTGAGATCCACCCGCAGGTCCAGGGCGCGGGCGTACGACCCGACGACCGCGAGGCCGGTCTGCGGTACCTCGCCCAGGTCGGCGATGCCCACGGGCCGCGCGCCGGACGCGACGGCGCGCACCCGCTCGAGCTCGCGGGCGGCCATCCCGACGCCGCAGTCGTCGACCTCGACGACCGCGCCCCGCTGCACCTGCCGGATCGCGACGAGCACCTGGGTGCTGGGCGGCGAGCACTGCGTCGCGTTGGCGAGCAGCTCGGCGAGGACGTGCACGACCGGCTCGACCGCACGCCCGACGACGGCCAGCCCCGGGTCGCCGGAGACCTCGACGCGCTGGAACGCCGTGATCCGCCCGGCGGCCGCGCGCACGACGTCGGGCAGGGCGAGCGGGTCGTCCCACGTCTGCCCCGGACGTCGGCCGCAGAGCGCGACGAGGTTCTGCGCCTGACGGGCGTGCTGCGCGGCGGCGTGGTCGATCCGCATGGACGTCTGCAGCACGTCGGGGTCGGCCGCGTGCCGCTGCACCATGCGCGCCGCCTCCTCCTGGATGCGGTGCGCCGACGCCTGCACCTTGCGCCCCAGGGCGACGACGGCGGTCTCGACGGCGGCGCGCTGGTCGTCGCGTGCCTCGCGGGTGCGCGCGAGCCCGGTCGTCGCGTCCTCGAGCGCCCCGGCGGCCGTCGCGAGCTCGGCCGCCAGCGCGTCGCGCTCCGCCCGCAGCGCCGCCCGGTCGCGGTCGCCGCGCGCGACGGCGCGGGACAGCGCCACGGCCGCGACGACGACGAGCAGCGCGGCGGCGCCGGACAGCGACGCCGCGCCCGCGGGCGACAGCCGGTCGCCGAGCAGCGGCACGGCCGCGAGGCAGAGGACGGCCGCGGCCGCGCAGAGCTGGGCCGGCACGCGCGTCGTCGCGCGCGCTCCGGCAGAGGTCGTCGTGCTCACCGCACCCCCGTGGGTGGAAGGATCGGGTCCCGGCGGACGTGACCGTGCCGCTCCGAAAGCGGCGTTCTCCGCGAAACCCTTGGAACGTCCATAGCGGGATCAATGCCCTGACCAGGAGTTTCTACCACGGGCACCCCCCGGGTGAAAGGCACCCGCGCCCCTCGGCGCGCCCGGCGGCTAGGGTGCCGAGCATGACCGCCGAGCACGTCGACACCGCCGCACCGTCAGCCCCGCCCGCCGCGCCGCCGTCCCCGCTCGACCCGGCCCGGCCGGACCCGTTCGCGTGGCTCGAGGAGGTCGAGGGCACCGAGGCGCTGGCGTGGGTGCGCGGCCGCAACGACCACGCGCACACGACCGTGGGTGCCGCCCCCGGGTTCGCGGAGACCGAGGCGGCGGTCCGCGAGGTGCTCGACTCCGACGAGCGCATCCCCGACGTCTCCCGGATCGGCGACCACCTGTACAACTTCTGGCGCGACGCCGCGCACGAGCGCGGCCTGTGGCGCCGCACCACCCTCGGCTCCTACCGGACCGACGCGCCGGAGTGGGAGACCGTGCTCGACCTCGACGCGCTCGCCGCGGCGGAGGGCGAGAGCTGGGTGTGGCACGGCGCGTCGCTGCTGCGCCCGACGCCCGAGCAGCTCGCGGCGGGCGAGCCCTGGCGCCGGGCACTGATCGACCTCTCCCCCGGCGGCTCGGACGCGGACGTCACGCGCGAGTTCGACCTCGTCGCCAAGCGGTTCGTCCCCGCCGCCGAGGGCGGCTTCGAGCGCGACACGGCGCGCGACGACGGCCGCACCGGCGCCAAGGGCGGACTGGCGTGGGCCGACGAGGACACGGTGTACGCCTTCACGGACTTCGGCCCGGGCACGACGACGCCGTCGGGGTACCCGCGCATCGCGAAGCTCTGGCGCCGCGGCACGCCGATCGAGGACGCCGTCGTCGTCTACGAGGGCACCGACGACGACATGTACATCTCCGCGCGCCGCTCGCGCACGCCGGGCTTCGAGCGCGACCTCGTGAGCCGCTCGATCGCCTTCTACCGGTCGGAGACCTTCCTCGTCGAGGCGGTCGGGACGCCCGAGCAGCGGCTGGTGAAGATCGACGTGCCCGAGTCCGCGGAGGTCGGGCTTCACCGCGAGTGGCTGCTGGTCGAGCTGCGCGACGACTGGGCGCCGGCGGGCACCACCTACGCCGCCGGCTCGCTGCTGGCCGCGCCGGCGGACGCGTTCCTGGCCGGCTCGCGCGACCTCACCGTCCTGTTCGAGCCCACGCCGTCGACGTCGCTGGTCGGCGCCACGTGGACCCGCCACCACCTGGTCGTCAACGTGCTCGACGACGTGAAGAACGCCGTCCACGTGCTCACCCCGCCCGCCGGCACGTCCCCCGGCACGGCGGCCGGCGCGCCCTGGACCCGCTCGGAGCTCCCGCTCGGCGGCGGGCTGCTCACCGTCGGCGTGCGCGCCGTCGACCCCCTCGACAGCGACGACGTCTGGGTCACGACCACCGGCTACCTCACACCGTCCACCCTCGCGCTGGCGACCGTCGCGGGGCCCGGGGCGGAGCCCGGCGCGCCCGAGCCGCTCAAGGCCGCGCCGGCGTACTTCGACGCCGACGGCATGGTCGCGGTGCAGCACTTCGCAGCCTCCGACGACGGCACGCGCGTCCCGTACTTCGTCGTGGGCCGCGAGGACCTGGTGGACCCGTCCGACCCGACGACGCCGGGGACCGCGCCGACGCTGCTGTACGGGTACGGCGGCTTCGAGATCCCGCTGCTGCCGGGCTACTCCGGCACGGTCGGGCGGGCGTGGCTCGCCCGCGGCGGCGTGTACGTCGTCGCGAACATCCGCGGCGGCGGCGAGTACGGGCCCGCGTGGCACCAGGCCGCGCTGCGCGAGCGGCGGCACAAGGCGTACGAGGACTTCGCCGCCGTCGCGCGCGACCTCGTGGCCCGCGGCATCACGACGCCCGAGCACCTCGGCGCGCAGGGCGGCTCCAACGGCGGGCTGCTGGCCGGGAACATGCTCACGCAGTACCCCGACCTGTTCGGCGCGGTCGTGGTGCAGGTGCCGCTGCTCGACATGAAGCGGTACTCGCACCTGCTCGCGGGCGCGTCGTGGGTGGCGGAGTACGGCGACCCCGACACCGACGACTGGGAGTTCGTCCGCACCTTCTCGCCGTACCACCTGCTCGACGGCGACCGCGCCTACCCGCCGGTCCTGTTCACGACGTCGACCAAGGACGACCGCGTGCACCCGGGCCACGCGCGCAAGATGGCGGCGCTCATGCTGGCCACGGGCGGACCCGGCGCGGACGTCACGTACTACGAGAACGTCGAGGGCGGCCACGGCGGCGCGGCCAACAACGCGCAGGCCGCGCACATGTCCGCCCTGGCCTGGACGTTCCTGCGCGAGCGCCTCGCCTGACCGGCCGGGCCCCGGCGGGCAACCCGCCGGGACCCGGTGTCAGGCCGGCCCGAGGGCCGCGCGCACCGACGTCCACGACGCGAGCTGCACGCGCACGTCCTCCCGCGTCTCCGTGGCGAGGGCCTCGGCGTAGGCGCGCTCGAGCAGGTCGTCGACGAGGACCCTCGCGCCCGTGGCGGCCGACTCGACCGCCGCCGCCACCATGACGAGGCTGAGCACGTTCTCGTGCACCTCGCCCATGGGCGTGGGACCGCCGTCGAGCGCCGCGAGGAAGGTCGCCAGCGACCCGGCGATCCCGTCGCCGGGGTCCGCACCCTCCGCCGCGTCACGCGGCCCCTCGACGACCGGCTCGTGGTCGCCGTCCCAGCGGGCGGTGCCGTCGCGGCCCGACAGCCGCCAGGCCCCGTTCCACGACGTCTCCTGGCCGGGGCTGCACCAGCTGCCCGTGTAGGAGTAGCGGACGCCGCCCGTCATCTCGAAGATCGCGGTCGCCGCGGCGTCGCCGTCGTACCAGCTCCACGACGGGTTGAACTCCTCGCAGTACACCGAGACGGGCTCGGCACCCAGCAGGAACCGGGCGGTGTCGAAGGGGTGGATCGCCATGTCGAGCAGCAGCGGGTGCGCCATCGCGTCACGGAACCCGCCGAAGCGGGGCGCCTTGAAGAACTCCGTGGTGAGCACCCCCAGGTCGCCCAGGGTGCGCGCCTGCTCCCGGAAGGCGAAGAGCTGCCGGTTGTAGCGGCGCGACTGGCTCACCACGAAGAGCTCCCCCGTCACCTCCGCGGCCGCGACGAGCGAGAGCGCGCGCGGCACCGACTCGGCCACGGGCTTCTCGCCGAGCACGGGCAGCCCCGCGAACAGCGCGGCCGTGGTGACGGGGTGGTGCGCGGCCGGGACGGTGACGTTCACGACGGCGCGCGCACCGGTCTCCCGGGCGAGCGCGACGGCGTCCGTCCCGACCGGGACGTCCGCGAGCCCGGCATCGGCGAGCGCCCCGCGGGCGGCGTCGAGGTCGAGGTCGACGACGCCGGCGAGCTCGGCCCCCGGCTCGGCCCGGATGGCGGACAGCCAGGCCCGGCCCATCCCCCCGGCGCCGACGAGGACCAGCGGCACGCTCACCGCCCGGCCTCCGCGGCGGCGGCTCGGGCTTCGTCGTCCAGCGCGCCGCCGTAGCCCTGGCCGCGGTAGAAGTCCTCGGTCTCGTAGCGCAGCAGCGTGGGGGTCGTGCGCTCGGGACGCACGGTCACGGCCCACCCGACGGCGTTGGAGATGACCTTGCGGACCCCGTCGTGGAAGTACGTCGGGTACTCCTGGTCGCCGGGGCGGAAGTAGAAGATCTTGCCGAAGCCGCGCCGGTAGGTGATGCCGGAGCGGAAGACCTCTCCGCCGGAGAAGGTGCTGAGGAAGACGGTCTCGTCCGGGGCGGGGACGTCGAAGAACTCCCCGTACATCTCGTCCTCCTCGATGATCATGGGGTGCGGGATCCCCTGCGCGATCGGGTGGGTCGGGTCGACCGTCCACACCAGCTCCCGGTCGTGCTCGGCACGCCAGCGCAGGGTGCAGGTGGTGCCCATGAGCTTCATGAAGATCTTCGACCAGTGCCCGGAGTGCAGGACGACGAGGCCCATGCCCTCCAGCACGTGGCGGTGCACCCGCTCGACCACCGCGTCGGCGACCTCGCCGTGCGCGGCGTGGCCCCACCAGGTGAGCACGTCGGTGTCGCGCAGCACCTCCTCGGTGAGCCCGTGCTCGGGGTCGTCGAGCGTCGCGGTGCGCACGCGCACGCCGTCGCCGAGGTTCTCCTCGATGCCCTGCGCGACGGCGCCGTGCATGCCGTCGGGGTAGCGGGCGGCGACCGACGGCTCGAGCTGCTCGTGGCGGTTCTCCCCCCAGACGGTGACGCGGATCGGTGCGGTCATGATGTCTCCTTCGCTCGGTGCCGGGTCGGTGCGGTGGCGGGTCGGTGCGTGGCCGTGGGTGGCAGGTCGGGCCGGGTCAGCCGGCCGCCGGCGTGGTCCGTGTCGACCTGCGCCGCAGCAGCACCGCGGGCGCGAGCTCCCGCTCGCCGCCGGGCGGCGCGTCGCCGTCGAGCAGGGCGAAGACGCGCTCCATCACGCGCCGCGAGACGTCGCGCGGCCGCGGCGACGTGGCGGTGAGGCCGTGCGGCTCGGCCTCGGCGTCGAGGGCCAGACCCACGACGTCGACGTCCCGACCCGGCCGGCGACCCCGGTCTGCCAGCGCGCGGAACGTCGCGGGGACCGCGGTCGCGAGCACGAGGCCGGGCACCTCGCCGGACGCGAGGGCGCCGTCGACGACCCGCCCCACGTCCGGCTCGCCGGCCGGCTCGTGCCAGCGCAGCTCGACGCCGCGCTCCGCGGCCGCCGTGCGCGCCCCGCGCTCGAACCGCGGCACGAAGTTGACGCCCTGCGCGGTGACGTCCGGCCCCCAGCCCAGCACGTCCACCGTCCGGTGCCCCAGGTCGGCGAGCTCGGCCACGAGCAGCCCGCCCGCGGCCTCGAAGTCGAAGTCGAGGCAGTCGAGCCCCTCGGCGTCGTCCGGGATCCCGATGAACACGACGGGCAGCGGCAGCTCCCGCGCCACGTCGACGCGGTCGTCGTCGGTGCCGACCCCCATGACGACGAGGGCGTCGCACAGCGAGCGACCCGCCACCCGGCGCAGCCCGGCCGGGCCCTCGTCGGCGGTCACGAGGAGCACGTCGTGGTCGCGCCGCCGCGCGGCCAGCAGGATCTCCTCGACGAACACCATGAGACGCTGCACGCTGGAGTCCGGGTCGACCGGCACCACGACCGCGACGGTGCTGGTGCGGTGCCCCGCCAGGGCCCGCGCCCCGGCGTGCGGCTCGTAGGTCAGGCGGTCGATGGCGTCCTGGACGCGCCGCCGCGTCTCCGGGGAGATCGGGCGCTTGCCGCTCATGACGTAGGAGACCGTGGACTGCGACACCCCGGCCTCGCGCGCGACGTCGGCGCTGGTCGGCCCCTTCGGCACGTCGTCTCCCGTCGTCGGCGGACGTCGCCGGATCCCGGCGAAGGTCATCGATGCGCATCGATGCGCACTGGTCGACGACCATAGCGACGCGCCGCCGGGGCGGCAAGGGTGTCGGCGGAGCCTGCGGGTCGAGCCCGCCGGGACGGCGGTCCCGGCGGGCTCGACCGGCGGCTCAGGAGTGCGGCACCGTCGCGGTGATGAGGGTGCCGTCGTCGCGGCGGTTGCCGGACAGGGCACGCAGGCTGGGGCGCCCCGGCCGCACCGGACCCTGGCCGTCGAGGGCGACGACGACCGGCTCGTCCGCGGTGACCGCCACCTGCTCGCCCCGCACGAAGACCGTCGCGCCCTCGCCGGTCTCGGCGACGAGCTCGAGCTCGTCCGTCCGCACCGTGACGCGCAGGCGCGACCCCTGCCACTGCACGCGGAAGGTCAGGGCCTCCCAGCCCTGCGGGAGGCGCGGGTCGAACGACAGCACGCCGTCGTGGTCCCGCATGCCGCCGAAGCCGAACGCGAGCGCCGACCAGGTGCCGCCCGCCGACGCCACGTGGACGCCGTCGGCGGCGTTGTCGTGCAGGTTCGCCAGGTCCACGAGCAGCGAGGACACGAAGTACTCGAGCGCGAGCTCGTGGTACCCGACCTCGGCCGCGACGATCGACTGCACGACGCCGGACAGCGTCGAGTCGCCGGTGGTCAGCGGGTCGTAGTACTCGAAGTCGGCCAGCTTCTGCTCGGCCGAGAAGTGCTGCCCCTGCAGGAACAGCGCCAGTACCACGTCCGCCTGCTTGAGCACCTGGTACCGGTAGATCACCAGCGGGTGGTAGTGCAGCAGCAGGGGGCGCTTGGTCACCGGCGTCGCGGCCAGGTCCCAGATCTCCCGCTCGAGGAAGTGGGAGTCCTGCGGGTGGATGCCGATGCTCTCCGCGTACGGGATCGACATGTGGTCGGCGGCCCGGGTCCACTCGGTGGTCTCGTGCACGCCCAGGGACAGGCGGTCCGCGAGGCGCTCGTAGTCCTCCGGGAAGTCCTCGCGCATCGCCGCCACGACGAACGCCGCGGCCCGCAGGTTGAACCGCGCCATGACGTTGGTGAACAGGTTGTCGTTCACCACGGTCGTGTACTCGTCGGGGCCGGTCACCCCGTGGATGTGGAAGTTGTCGTCGCCGTTGGCGCGCCAGAAGCCGAGGTCCTCCCACATGCGCGCCGTCTCGACCAGCACGTCCACCGCCTCGCGGCGCAGGAAGTCCGTGTCGCCCGTGGCCCGCACGTACTGCACCAGGGCGAAGCTGATGTCCGCATCGATGTGGTACTGCGCGGTGCCCGCCGCGTAGTAGGCGGACGCCTCCTCGCCGTTGATGGTGCGCCACGGGAACAGGGCGCCCTTCTGCGACAGCTCCTTGGCGCGCCGGCGCGCGGCGTCGAGCATCTGGTAGCGGAACCGCAGGGCGTTGCGGGCGTACCGCGGGCTCGTGTACGTGAGGAACGGGAGCACGTAGATCTCCGTGTCCCAGAAGTAGTGGCCCGAGTACCCGCTGCCGGTCAGGCCCTTGGCGGGGACGCCGGAGCCCTCGGCCCGCGCGGTCGCCTGGGCGAGCTGGAACAGGTTCCAGCGCACCGCCTGCTGGATCTCCGGGCGCCCCTCGATCTCGACGTCCGACCGCGCCCAGTAGTCGTCCAGCCAGGTGCGCTGGTGCGTGAACTGCTCCTCGATGCCGCCGGCGCGCACCCGGTCCAGGGTGCGGCGGCAGCGGTCGACGAGCTCGCGCGTGGGGACGCCGCGGGACGTGTGGTAGGTGACGACCTTGGTGAGGCGGATGGTGTGCCCCGCCTTCGCGTCGACGCGGAACACGTGCTTGGCGAGGTCGTCGTCGACCTGCGTGCGCACGTCCCACTCGTCCACGGTCTCCAGGCGGTGGTCGGCCGCCACGGCGAGCGTCATGCCCGAGTTGGTGCAGCGGTACGACAGCACGAGCCGCTCGTCGTCGCCCCACCGGGTCTGCGGCTGCAGCACCCGGCCGGCGAACGCCTCCGCCTTGCGGGGGTCGAAGCCCTCGCCCAGCGACGCGGCGGGCACGTGGTACTCGTCCTGCCCGTCCTGCCGGTTGAGGATCTGCGACGAGATCGCCACCGGCCCGTCGGCGTCGAGCAGCGTGACCTCGAACGTCATGACGCCCAGGTGCCGCTCGACGAACGACACCATGCGCTCCGAGGCCACCTTGACCCGCTTGCCCGACGGCGTGCGCCACAGGATCTCGCGGCGCAGGACGCCGTCGCGCAGGTCGAGCGCGCGCTCGTAGCCGATGAGGTCGGCCACCGGCAGCAGCAGCGGCTCGTCGTCCACGTACAACCGGATCACCTTGGTGTCCGGGGCGTTGACGATGGTCTGGCCGACCTTGGCGAAGCCGTACGCCTCCTCGGCGTGCCGGATGGGCCACGTCTCGTGGAAGCCGTTGACGAACGTGCCGTGCGAGTGGGACTCACGCCCCTCCTCGACGTTGCCGCGCATCCCGAGGTAGCCGTTCCCCACCGCGAAGAGGGACTCGGTGACCCCGAGGTCCTCCGCGGAGAACTCGGCCTCCACCAGGCGCCACGGCTCGGCGGGGAAGCGCAGGCGGTCCACGGACCGCTGCTCGTCGGCGGTGCGGCGGATCATGCCCGACCCTCCTGCCGGTCGGCGGGCTCGTCCAGGATCGACGCGTCCAGCTCGCCCAGGTCGGCGACGACGCGGTCCGCGCCGTGCGCGGCGAGCGCCTGCGCCCCGACGCCGCGGTCGACGCCGAGGACGAGGCCGAAGGGCCCCGCCGCGCCGGCCTGCACGCCGGACAGGGCGTCCTCGACGACGACCGCCTCGGCGGCCGGGACGCCGAGCAGCTCGGCCGCCCGGAGGTACGTGTCCGGCGCGGGCTTGCCCGGCAGGTGCTCGCGGGCCGCGACGTTGCCGTCCACGACGACCTCGAACCGCTCGGTCAGCCCGGCCGCGGCGAGCACGGCGGGCGTGTTGCGCGACGACGAGACCACGGCGACCTGCGCGCCCGCGGCGGTCACGGCGTCGAGGAAGCGCACCGAGCCCGGGTAGGGCGCGATGCCCTCCTCGTCGAACATCCGGTTGACGATCGCGTCCTTGCGGTTGCCGAGCGCGCACACGGTGTCCTCGCCGGGCGCGTCGTCGGCGGTGCCGCGCGGCAGCTCGACGCCGCGCGAGGCGAGGAACGTCGCCACGCCGTCGTACCGCGGCTTGCCGTCGATGTGGGCGAAGTAGTCGGCGGACGTGTACGGCGCGAGGCCACGGGCCTCGCAGTAGGGCGCGAACAGGCGTTCCCACGCCCGCATGTGCACCTCGGCGGTCGGGGTGAGCACGCCGTCGAGGTCGAACAGCACGGCTCGGAGGCTGGTCACGGGCGTCCTTCGCGGGTCGGGGTCGGGTCGCGGGCACCGTCCCCCTGCGGGCCGACGCCGGGGTTCAGCCTACGCAGTCACCGGGGCGCTCCGGGAGCACGCGCCGCGCCTCGGTGAGATCTTCGCGGATCGGTCCCACGACCGTCCCGGTCCCGTCCCGCTCAGGCCAGGTCAGCTCCGGTCAGGCGGCGGCCCGCTCCGCGAGCGCCTCCGCCACCCGCCCGAGGTTCGCCAGCTCCGCGCGACGGGTGTCGACGTCGGCGAGGCTCCGTCGCGGCGCGGCGAGCAGCGTCACGTCGGCCAGCCCGGCCGCGGGCAGCCCGATGCGGCGCCACGGCTCGGCGACCAGGCGGACCAGCGCGCCGAGCTGCGGCCCGGAGCACTGCGAGACGGTGGCGGGCGGCAGCCCGGCCCACAGGCCCATGCCCCGCTCGGTCGCGCGGGCGAGCAGCTCCCAGGCGCGCTCGTTCCAGCCCGCCGTCTCCCCCGCGCCGCCGACGTCGGCGAGGTCCAGCCCGACGGCGTCCGCCCCCGCCAGCGCGACGGGCGGCACGCCCACCCAGGTGGCGCCGAGGTGCACGACGACGCGGGAACCGGCCTCGTGCGCGGCGTCGACGACGGGTCGCAGCCCCTCGACGACGTCGGGCCCGGGCACCGCCCGCAGGCGGGAGTAGCCGGAGAAGCTGGGCAGGACGCCCGCGTGCACCTGGCCCAGCAGGGGCTCGGTGAGCTGCACGACCGGCGTCGCGCCGGGGACCTGGGCGCGCACGTCCGCCACGTGGCGGCGGACCGCCTCGGCCAGCGCGAGCGACAGGTCGCGGCGGGCGCCGGCGTCGGCCAGGACGCGGTCGCCGCGCGCCGACCACAGCTGGGCGGCGAGGGTCCACGGGCCGGTGAGCTCGACGGCGAGCGGGCCGTCGTGCCCCACGGCCGCCACCGCCAGCGCGGACAGGTCCTCCCGCAGCAGGGACTCCGCGCGGCGCAGGTCGGCGCCGGGGTGGTCGGTCAGCTTCCAGCCGTGCGGGCCCAGCTCGACCGGCATCTCCGCCAGCAGCGCCGCCGTCCGGCCGACGGCGTCGGCCCCCGGCCCGCGACCGGTGAGCTGGGCGAGGAACGGGACCGGGTCGACGCCGGTCGGCAGCGATGCCAGGTCGTCGAGCACGGTCTGCTGCGCCACGAGCTCGTCGCGCGCGCCGCCGGGCCACGGCCCGTGGCCGGAGACCGCCGTCACGCGTCCGCCCTCGCTCCGGCCGGGCGCCCGCCCACGACCTCCACCACGCTGTCGCCCGATGTCACCCGGTGTCACCTCTCCCACCCCGTCATGGCACGGCCGGTCGCCGCTCTCGAAGGGTAGGAGCACGGTAACGGTCCGACGAAGGAGTCCCGATGTCCGTCATCCTCGACCAGGCGCCCGCGGCACCCGCGGGCCGGGCCCCCACGTCACCGCTCGTGCACCCCTCGGGCGGGTCGTCGACCGTGCTGTCCACCCCGCGGGCGGTCGCCACCCGCGTGCACGCCAACGCCATGCCGTCGGGCGCCGAGGCCGTGCTGCGGCGCCAGCTCGCGCCCGGGTTCCGCAACCACGACGTGCTGCCGGGCTGCGCCGGCGGCCCCGACGCGCTCGTGGCGACGATGCACTGGTTCCACGACGCGTTCGACGAGCAGCGCGTCGAGGTGCTGCACGCCGTCACCGAGGGCGACCTGGTGTCGCTGCACGTCGCGTTCAGCGCCCTGCACTCGGGGTTCTTCCTCGGCGTCGCGCCCTCGCACCGGCGCTTCACCGTGCGCGAGATGCACCTGGTGCGCGTCGCCGACGGGCTCGAGGCCGAGCACTGGGTCATGCGCGACCAGGTGTGGTGGGAGCACGAGCTGCGTCGCTGAGCGCCACCGCCGCCGTGGGAGACTGCGCCCATGCGGATCACCGTGCGCAACGCCCGTTTCCAGCAGCTGCAGACGCTGCTCACGAACCGCACCAAGCGCGGTCGCGCCGGGGAGTTCCTGGTGCAGGGCGTCCGCCCGATCACGATGGCGGTCGAGCAGGGCTGGCAGGTGCGCACGCTGCTGCACGAGACGGACCGCCGGCTGTCGTCGTGGGCCCAGGAGATGCTGCAGGCCACGGGCGCCGAGACGATCGCGATGTCGCCCGACCTGCTCGCCGAGCTCGCCGAGAAGGACGAGGGCGCCAGCGAGCTGCTGGCCGTGGTCGCGATGCCCGCCGACGACCTGGCGCGCGTCCCGGTGGGTCCGTCGTTCCTGGGCGTCGTCTTCGACCGCCCCACCCAGCCGGGCAACGTCGGCGCGGTCGTGCGGTCCGCGGACGCGTTCGGCGCCGACGGCCTGGTCGTCACCGGCCACGCCGCCGACCCCTACGACCCGAAGGCCGTGCGCGCGACCACCGGCTCCCTCTTCGCGCTGCCCGTCGTCCGGGCGGCCTCGCACGGCGAGGTCATGGACTGGGTGGGCGCGCACCGTGCCGCCGGGCGCCCGGTGACCGTCGTCGCGACCGACGAGGACGGCGACGCCGCGCCCGCCGACGTCGATCTCACCGGCCCGGTTCTCCTCGCCGTCGGCAACGAGACCGCCGGGCTGTCGAGGGGCTGGCGCGAGGCGGCCGACGTCACCGTGGCGATCCCGATGGCCGGCTCGGCCAGCTCGCTCAACGCCTCGAACGCCGCGTCGATCGTGCTGTACGAGGCGCGCCGGCAGCGGCTCGCGCGGGGCTGAGCCCGTCCGGACCCGTTCGGGGACGGCGTCAGCCGCGCCAGGCGCGCGCGACGGTGCCCTGGCCGAGCACCCGCGTGCCGCGGTACACCACCAGCGACTGCCCGGCCGCGACGCCGCGCAGCGGGCGGCCGGTGAGCTCCACCTCCATCGCCGGGACGCCGTCCGCCGTCGTCGCCCGCACGCGGGCGGGCACGGGGGCGCCGTGGGCGCGGACCTGCACCTCGACGTCGTCGAGCCACGTGCTCCCGGCGTCGCCCTCCGGGGCGGCGAGCCACACCGCCTTCCCCGCCTCGATCCGGTCCACGCTGAGCAGCTCGGCCGGCCCGACCACGACGGTGTTGGTCGACGTCTGCACGTCCACCACGTACCGGGCGCGCCCGTCGGCGGCGGGGTGGCCGAGGCCCAGGCCCTTGCGCTGGCCGACCGTGAACGCGTACGCGCCGTCGTGCGCGCCGACGACGGCGCCGTCGGTGTCCACGACCTCGCCCGGGCGCGAGCCGAGCCGGTCGCGCAGGAAGCCGCGGGTGTCGCCGTCGGCCACGAAGCAGATGTCGTAGGAGTCCGGCTTGGCGCTCACGGACAGGCCGCGCCGCTCGGCCTCCGCGCGCACCTCGGCCTTGGAGGCGAAGCCGCCGAGCGGGAACATCGCGCGCGCCAGGCGCTCCGGGCCCATCACGGCCAGCACGTAGGACTGGTCCTTCTCGTCGTTCGGCGACCGGTGCAGCTCGCGGGTCGCGGTGCCGTCGGCGGCCTCGCGCGTCACGACCTGCGCGTAGTGGCCGGTGGCGACGGCGTCGAACCCGAGGGCCGTGGCCTTGTCGAGGAGCGCCTCGAACTTGATGTGCTCGTTGCAGCGCACGCACGGGTTCGGGGTGCGGCCGGCCGAATACTCTCGCAGGAAGTCGGCGACGACGGTCTGCTCGAACGTTTCCGAGAGGTCCCAGACGTAGTACGGGATGCCGAGCACGTCCGCGGCGCGGCGCGCGTCGCCGGCGTCCTCGATGGAGCAGCAGCCGCGCGAGCCGGTGCGGAACTGGTCGCGGTTGCGGCTCAGGGCCATGTGCACGCCGACCACGTCGTGCCCCGCCTCCACGGCGAGCGCCGCGGCGACGGCCGAGTCCACGCCGCCCGACATGGCGGCCAGCACCCTCATGCCGTGCCCCCCGCACCGGCCGGCGCGGACACGAGGCCCGCCGCGCGGGCCCGCTCGACGACCTGGGGCAGCGCGGCGACGAGGCGGTCGACGTCCGCGGCGGTCGACGTCGCGCCGAGCGAGAAGCGCAGCGCACCCCGGGCCTCGAGCTCCGGCACGCCCATCGCGAGCAGCACGTGCGACGGCTGCGGCACGCCCGCCTGGCACGCCGACCCGGTGGAGGCCTGCACTCCCGCGGAGTCCAGCAGGTAGAGCAGCGAGTCGCCCTCGGCGCCGGGGAACGTGAAGTGCGCGTTGGCCGGGAGCCGCGCGGCGGCGCCGCCGCCCGCGGTCGGGCCCGGGTCGGGGCCGCGCAGCACCGCCTCCGGGTCGACGGCGCGCACGCCCGCGACGAGCCGGTCCCGCAGGGCGCCCAGGGCCGCGGCGCGCTCGGGCCGGGCGGCGACGGTCTCCGCGAGCGCGACGGCGAACGACCGGATCGCGGGCACGTCGAGCGTCCCGGAGCGCACCCCGCGCTCCTGGCCGCCGCCGTGCTGCACGGCCTCGAGCGGCAGGTCGCGGCGGGCGAGCAGTGCGCCCACGCCGATCGGCCCGCCGAGCTTGTGCGCCGTCACCGTCATCGCGTCGACGCCCGAGGCCGCGAAGTCGACGTCGACCTGGCCCACGGCCTGCACCGCGTCGGTGTGCACGGGGACGCCGTGCTGGTGCGCGAGCCGCACGACGTCACGCACCGGCTGCAGCGTGCCCACCTCGTTGTTCGCCCACATCACCGAGACGAGCGCGACCTCGTCGCCGTGCTCCGTCAGCTCGGCGCGCAGGGCCGCGAGGTCGAGCCGGCCGTCGCCGTCCACGGGGAGCAGCACGATCTCCGCGCCCGCGTGCCCCGCGAGCCAGAACGCCGGGTCGAGCACCGCGTGGTGCTCGACGGCGGAGACGAGCACGCGGGTGCGGCGCGGGTCCGTGCGGCGCCGGCCCCAGAAGATCCCCTTGATGGCGAGGTTGTCGGACTCCGTGCCCCCGCCGGTGAAGATCACCTCGCTGGGCCGCGAGCCCAGCGACGCGGCGACGGACTCGCGCGACTCCTCGACGGCCCGTCGCGCCGCGCGCCCTGCGGAGTGCAGCGAGCTCGCGTTGCCGGTCCGGCCGGCCTCCGCCACGTACGCCTCGAGCGCCGCCCGCGACATCGGGGTCGTGGCGGCGTGGTCGAGGTAGGCGCCGGCGGGCGCCTCGGGGGTGGTCACGGTCCCCCAGTCTACGAACTGCGCCGGCGCCCACCGCCACCGCGAGATAGAGAACCCCGAGTCGCGAGATAGAGAGGCTGCGACGGGGCCGCTAGCGCTGCGGCCTCGTCGCGGCCTCTCTATCTCGCGACTCGGGGTTCTCTATCTCGCGTCCAGGGGTCAGCGGTGGCGCGGCCACGGGAACGGCCCGGGGCCGTCCCAGCCGTCGCCGCCCTTGCCGTGCCCGTTGCCGTTCCCGTTGCCGTTCCCGTTGCCGTTCCCGCGACCGTGGCCGTTCCCGTGACCGTGGCCGTTCCCGTGACCGTGGCCGTTCCCGGGGTGCTCGCCCCGGCCGGTCCTGTAGACCTGGATCGTGGACGGGCGGGGCCCGCGCCACGCGCCGGCGGGGGCCCGCTCGCCCTCGGCGAGGTAGTCCGGGAAGTAGGAGTTCGGCGCGGCGAACGTGCCGTCCTCGCCCGGGTGCTGGACGTTGACGTAGACCATCGCGTCGCGCGAGTCGACGACCGGGCCGCACGTCTCGGCGTCGCGCGGCACGGACAGGAACTGCTCCACACGGCCCCGCTGGCGGCCCGTGAGCGTCACCTTGAACAGGCCGTCGCACTTCTGGATCGTCGACGGCGCGCCGTCCGTGGAGATCCACAGGTTGCCCTCGGCGTCGAACGCGAGGTTGTCGGGGCACGAGATCGGCGAGACCCGGTCGGCGGGGAAGCCGGAGAAGTACGTCGAGTCGTTCACCGACGGGTCGCCCGCGACGAGCAGCAGGTTCCACGTGAACGTCGTGGCGGTCTGGTCGCCGCGGTCCTCGATGATCTCCACGACGTGACCGTCGCGGTTGGTGGTGCGGGGGTTGGGCTCGGTGGCGCCCTCCTTGCCGTCCTTGCCGCGGTCGGTGTTGTTGGTGCACGCCACGTAGATGCGGCCGGTGAGCGGGTTCGGCTCCACGTCCTCCGGGCGGTCCATCTTGGTGGCGCCGACGGCGTCCGCGGCCAGCCGCGTGAAGACGAGCACCTCCTCGGTGGTCATGCCCGGCACCTGCGACTCGCCGTCCTTGACGAGCGGGACCCACTCGCCGGTGCCGTCGAAGCCGCCGTCGGAGGGGACGGCGCCCGAGCCGTCGATCTCCGACGCCGGGGAGTCGCCCCGGAAGCGCGCGACGAACAGGTCGCCCTCGGACAGCAGGGTCTTGTTGTGGCGGCGCGCCCCGCGGCTGCTGCCGTCGCGGAAGCGGTTCTTCGACACGAACTTGTACACGTAGTCGAAGCGCTCGTCGTCGCCCATGTACGCGACGGCGTGGCCGCGGCGGGACAGGATGACGTTGGCGCCCTCGTGCTTGAAGCGACCCATCGCCGTGTGCTTCACGGGCGCCTCGTCGGGCTCGTACGGGTCCACCTCGACGATCCAGCCGAACCGGTGGCTCTCGTACTCGTAGCCCGGGTTGCGGCCGTCGAAACGCGGGTCGTCGAGCTCCCAGCCGTAGCTCGTCGCCGCGTCCTTGAGGCCGTACCGCGCGTCGCGCGGGTCCTTGCCGTTGACGCGGAAGTTCGCGTTGTAGTTCTCCTCCCCGGAGACGACCGTGCCCCACGGCGTCGTACCGCCCGCGCAGTTGTTGAGCGTGCCGCGCACGCGGGTGCCGGTCGGGTCCTCGACCGTCTTCATGAGGTACGAGCCGGCGGCCGGGCCGTCCACGTGGAACTCCGTGTCCACGGTGATGCGGCGGTTGTAGCGGCTGATCCGCGAGTACGTCCACGGCGAGCCCTCGCGGTCGCGACGCACCTCGACCACCGACAGCCCCCAGGCGGCGCGCTCGATCGCGCGGCGCGTGGCGGCATCGTACGAGTCGTCGAACATGATCCCGGCGTTGGTGTACTCGTGGTTGCTCACCAGCAGGCCGCGCGTGCCGCGCTTCGTCGTCCCGCGGGGCCGGACGGCGTCCGGGTCGGCGGGCAGGATGTCGAGGTAGTCGACGTTGTAGCCGAACTGCTTGGCCTGCTGCTCCGGCGTCTGGCGCGCGGCGTCGAACGCGCGACCGCCGGGCAGGATCGGGTCGCCCCAGCGGATGATCGGCGACCACTCGTACCCCTCGGGCACGACGAACGCGTCCACGCCGGCGTCCTGCGGTGCGATGGCGCCGAAGGCGAGGCCCTTGCCGGCACCGTGGCCACGGCCCGCGGCCGTGACGGCGCTCGCTCCGGGCGCGCCCGCCACCTGGGCGCCCACGACGACGGTGGCGGCCGCGGCGGCCAGGCCGCCGAGCATGACGCGGCGGGACAGCGCCCGCGCCGCGACGTCGCGGAAGTACTCGTTGGCGGACTCGTTGGGCGCGGGGTGCGAGCACGCGTCGGCGCACTTGAGCCGGCACGTGACCGGGCTGCGCTTGCCGCGCGCGTAGTGAGGGCTGTGAGGCGCGGCCGCGAGCTCCAGCAGCGGGCGCGACTCGGGGGCGATCGTCATCGGGCACTCCTGAGGGTGAGGCAGTGTCGGGACAGGGGGTGACGTGCCCGAACGTAGGGAGCACCGATGGCGGGCGGCCGTCGTGACACCGACCCTCAGGTGAACAGCAGGTGACCTCGGGGTCGACCTCGGAGTCGGCCTCGGAGTCGGCCTCGCGTCCGACCTCAGCCGAGCGAGGCCACCCACTCCGACGTGCCGTCGTCGAAGCCCTGCTCCTTCCAGATCGGCACCTCGGCCTTGAGCTCCTCGACCAGGTCCGACGCCGCGGTGAACGCCGCCTGCCGGTGCCCCGCCGCCACGGCCGCCACCACCGCGACGTCGCCGATCGTCAGGTCGCCGGTGCGGTGCACGACGGCGACGCGGACGCGGTCCCCCGTCGCCGCGGCCGTGCGGCGCGCGACGCGTTCCGCCACCGTCCGCAGCACCGTCGCCGCGTCCGGGTGCGCCTCGTAGTGCAGGCGCAGGACCCCGCGCCCGCCGTCGTGGTCGCGCACGTAGCCCGAGAACGTCGCCACCGCGCCGCACGCGTCGTCGCGCACCAGCGCCCCGAGCTCCGCGACCAGCGGGTCCAGGGGCGAGTCGACGACGTCGGCGCGCAGCACCACCGCCGACGGCTCCCCCGAGGTCGAGCCGGAGGCGTCCAGGTCGAGCCCTGCGCGCTCGACCTCGGCAGCTGAGGCTCGACCTCGCGGCGTGGGGCCCGCGGGGTGGTCGCCGCCCGCGAGCTGGTCGACGGCGTGCGGCAGCACGTCGGCCAGCGCGTCGAGGCCGTCCGTCACGCCGCCGACGGAGCCGGGCAGGTTGACCACCAGCGTGCGGCCGGCCACCCCGGCGACGCCGCGGGACAGCGCCGCCGCCGGGACGGCCCGCTTCGCGGGGTCGGTCGGCGCGGTCGAGCGCGCACGGACGAGCTCCGCGATCCCCGGCACCTCGCGGTCCAGGACGGCGCGGGTCGCCTCCGGGGTGCGGTCGCGCGGGCCGAGCCCCGTGCCGCCGCTGGTGACGATCAGGTGCGGCACGTCGTCCGGCGCCTCCCCCGCCCCCGGTGCGAGCAGCGCGGCGAGCGCCTCGCGCACCGGCTCGCCGTCGGGCACGACGACGGGCTGCGACGTGCGCCAGCCCCGGGCCGCGAACCACGCGACGGCCGCCGGGCCCGAGCGGTCCTCGTACTCCCCCGCCGCCGCGCGGTCCGAGGCCACGACGACGGCGACGCGCCGCTGTGCGTGAGCGCCGGCGTGGTGCTCGTGCGTGCCGGTCATGCGTCCTCCCGGCCCGACTCGGAGGTGGACGCCGCGCGCGCCCAGTCGCCGGACGTGCCGCCCGACTTCGCCACCACCTGCACGTCGGTGAGCACGGCGGCCTTGTCGACGGCCTTGATCATGTCGTAGAGCGTCAGCCCGGCGACGGTGACCGCGGTGAGCGCCTCCATCTCGACGCCGGTGCGGCCGGTGGTGCGCACGGTGGCGGAGATCCCGACGGTGCCGGACCCGTCGGAGGCGGGCACGACGTCGATCTCCACGCCGGAGATCGGCAGCGGATGGCACAGCGGCACGAGGTCGGGCGTGCGCTTGGCGCCCAGGATCCCGGCGATGCGCGCCGTGGCGATCGCCTCCCCCTTCGGCAGGTCGCCGGACGCGATCCGCTCGACGACGTCCGCGCGCGTGCGCAGCACGCCCGTCGCGGTCGCCTGCCGCTTCGTCACGTCCTTGGCGGAGACGTCGACCATGTGGGCAGCGCCGTCGGCGCGGTAGTGGGTCAGGCCCTGCGTCGGGTCGTTCGGGTCGGTCAACGGAGCTCCTGGTAGTCGACGAGGTCGCCGGCGTCGAGGTGCGCGACGCCGGGCGGCACGTGCACGAGGACGGTCGCGGCGGCGAGGTGGGTCAGCAGGTGCGAGCCGGGTCCGCCGGTCATGCGCACACGGCCGTCGGTGTCGAGCGCGCCCCGCCGCACCTGGTGCAGCGCGGGCGGCGAGTCGAGCGGCTCGGCGAGCGGCGCGCGGCCGGTCGCGCGGCGGGCCGGCGACGCGCCCGTCGCCGCGGCGAGCACCGGGCGCAGGAACAGCTCGAACGACACGTACGCGCTCACCGGGTTGCCGGGGAACGCGACGAGCGGCACGTCCCGCCCGGACCCGAGGGTGACCGTGCCGAGGCCCTGCGGCCCGCCCGGCTGGACGGCGACGTGCCCGAACCAGGCGTCCGTGAGGGTCTGTCGCACCACCTCGTACGCCCCGGCGGACACGCCGCCGGTCGTGACGACGAGGGCGACGTCGCCCGCCGCGTCGGCGAGCACCCGGAGCAGCGCGTCGGGCCGGTCCGGCGCGACGCGGGTCGTGACCCGGGCACCTGCCTGCCCGAGCGCCGCGGTGAGCGCGGCGCCGTTGGCGTCGTGCACCTGCGCCGGGCCGAGCGGCACCCCAGCAGGGGCGAGCTCCGAGCCCGTCGACACGAGCAGCACGTGCGGCGGGGCCGCGACCTCGACGGTCGTGACGCCCGCGGCGACGAGCGCCCCGAGCTGCGGGCCTCCGAGCGGCGTCCCGGCGGGGACCAGCACGTCGCCGGCCGCGACGTCGGAGCCCGCCGTCCGCACGAACGTGCCCCGCGTGACGGGAACGGCGAACCGGACCTCCGCGGACGTGGCCGGGTCCGGGAAGCGCGGCGGGTCAGCGTCCTCGATCCTGACGACGGCGTCGGCCCCGGCGGGCACGGGCGCACCCGTCATCACGGGGGCCGCGGTGCCCGGCTCCAGCGTCGGCGGCTGGGTCCCGGCGGGGACGGGCGCGACGACGGGCAGCACCACCGGGTCGCCGACGGACGCGCCGGCGAGGTCCGCGGAACGCACCGCGTAGCCGTCCATCTGGGAGTTGTCGAAGCCGGGCAGCGCGGCGGCGGCCGTCGCGTCGCGCGCCAGCACGCGGGGCGACAGCCCGGCGCCGGCGCCCACCTGCGTCAGCAGGGTCGCGACGTCGATCCGCGCGGACGCCCGCCCGCGCGCCGCCGCCAGGGCGGGCTCGACCGCCTCGGCCACCGCGGCCGCGTGGTCGGCCACCGACCGTCGCCGCGTCACGTCGTCATGCACGGGCGTCAGCCTATGTCCCCCGCCGCCCACGGTCCCCGGCGGGAGCCGCACCCGCAGCGTTCCCCGCAGATGCGGGGCTATGCTGCTGCCCGTGCCGCACATGCGAGTTTCGGAAGCGTCCGTGTACCTCGGCGTCAGCGACGACACGGTGCGCCGCTGGATCGACCGCGGGCTGCTCGGGTCCACGACGGACGCGTCGGGCCGCAAGGTCGTCGACGGGTACGAGGTGGCGATGGTGGCGCGCGAGCACGCGACCGTCCCAGCCCTGCCCGGCGGGATGAAGAGCTCGGCGCGCAACCGCTTCGTCGGGCTCGTCACGGACATCCAGAGCGACCCGGTCATGTCGCAGGTGGAGCTGCAGTGCGGCCCGTTCCGCGTGGTGTCGCTCATGAGCAGCGAGGCCGTGCGCGACCTCGGTCTCGAGCGCGGCTCCGTGGCGGTGGCGGTCATCAAGTCGACGACGGTCGTGATCGAGGCAGAGGACAAGGGTGTCGCATGAGGAAGCACATCGCCGCCGGGGCCGCGGCGCTCGCAGTGACGGCGCTGGCGGGCTGCGGCGCGCCGGCGTCGGGCGACGACGGCGGCACGACGACGCTCACCGTCTTCGCGGCGGCCTCGCTGAAAGGCTCGTTCGAGGACCTCGCCGAGCAGTTCGAGGCGGCGCACGACGGCGTGGACGTCCAGCTCAGCTTCGCGGGGTCGTCCGACCTGGTGGCGCAGATCCAGCAGGGCGCGCCCGCCGACGTCTTCGCCTCCGCGGACACGGCGAACATGGACAAGCTCGTCGGAGACGACCTGGTGACCGACCCGCGGGACTTCGCCACCAACACGCTGGAGATCGCCGTCCCGCCGGGCAACCCGGCCGGCGTCGAGTCCCTCCAGGACCTCGCCTCCCCGGACGTGAAGCTCCTGCTGTGCGCGCCCGAGGTGCCGTGCGGGGCCGCGTCCGCGAAGGTCGCCGACGCCGCGGGCCTCGACCTCCGGCCCGTGAGCGAGGAGCAGAGCGTGACCGACGTCCTCGGCAAGGTGATCGCGGGCGAGGCGGACGCCGGGCTCGTGTACGTCACGGACGTCGCCGCCGCGGGCGACGACGTCGAGGGCGTCGAGCTCCCCGAGGCGTCCGAGGCCGTCAACACGTATCCGATCGCGCCCGTCGCCGACGCCGAGCAGGCGGAGCTCGCGCAGGAGTTCGTCGACCTCGTCCTGTCGGACGACGGCCGGCGGACCCTCGCCGGGTTCGGCTTCGCGGCCCCGTAGGCGTCCCGTGCGGGTGTCGCCAGGCTCGACCACCGGGGGGACCGCCGTCGGCCTGCCGCGATGGGCGTTCGTGCCCGCCGCGGTGGGCGGGCTGTTCGTGCTGCTGCCGCTGGTCGCGATGGCGACGCGGGTCGACTGGTCGAGCTACTGGTCGCTGATCACCAGCGAGTCGGCGCGGGCGGCGCTGCTGCTGAGCCTGCAGACGTCGGCCGCGAGCACGGTCGCGTGCCTCGTGCTCGGCGTCCCGATGGCGCTCGTGCTGGCGCGGTGCCGCTTCCCCGGCATCGACCTGCTGCGCTCGCTGGTCATGGTGCCGCTGGTGCTGCCGCCCGTGGTGGGCGGCATCGCGCTGCTCTACACGTTCGGCCGCCGCGGCCTGCTCGGCGAGACGCTGGAGGTGGCGGGCGTGCAGATCGCGTTCTCGACGACGGCGGTGGTGCTGGCGCAGACGTTCGTCGCGCTGCCGTTCCTCGTGACGAGCCTCGAGGGCGCGCTGCGCACGGCGGGCGCACGCTACGAGGCGGTCGCGGCGTCGCTCGGCGCGCGCCCGACGACGGTGCTGCGCCGCGTGACCCTCCCCCTCGTGTGGCCGGGCCTGCTGTCCGGGGCGGTGCTGTCGTTCGCCCGCGCCCTCGGCGAGTTCGGCGCCACCATCACGTTCGCCGGCAGCCTGCAGGGCGTCACCCGCACCCTGCCGCTGGAGATCTACCTGCAGCGCGAGACCGACCCCGACGCCGCCGTCGCGCTGTCCCTCCTGCTCGTCGTGGTCGCCGTCCTCGTCATCGCCGCCACGCGGCGCGACCGGAGCCCGCTGTGACGCTGACGTTCGCCGCCACGCTGCCCGCCCGCGGCTTCGACGTCGAGCTCGACGTCCCCGAGGGCCGCACCATCGCCCTGCTCGGCCCCAACGGGGCGGGCAAGTCGACGGCGCTCGGCCTCACGGCGGGCACGCTGCGCCCGCACGACGGCGAGATCGCGCTCGACGGCCGCCCCCTCGTGCGCGCCGCCGGCGGCCGCGTCCGCACCTGGGTGCCGCCGCACGACCGGCACGTCGCGCTGCTCGCGCAGGAGCCGCTGCTCTTCCCGCACCTGTCCGTGCGCCAGAACGTGGCGTTCGGGCCGCGGTCCCAGGGCGCCCGACGGCGCACGGCCGCCGCGGCGGCAGACCGGCGGCTCGAGCAGGTCGGGCTCGCGCACCTGGCGGACCGTGCGCCGTCGACCCTGTCGGGCGGGCAGGCGCAGCGCATCGCCGTCGCGCGGGCGCTCGCGGCCGAGCCGCGGCTGCTGCTGCTCGACGAGCCCATGGCCGCGCTCGACGTCGACGTCACGCCCGAGCTGCGCCAGACCCTCCGGCACCTGCTCGAGGGGCAGACGGCCGTGATCACCACCCACGACGTCCTCGACGCGCTGCTGCTCGCCGACGAGGTGGCCGTGGTCGAGGGCGGGCGCGTCGTCGAACGCGGCCCGACCGCCCAGGTGCTGAGCCGGCCGCGCAGCGCGTTCGCGGCGAAGATCGCCGGGCTCAACCTCCTGGCCGGGTCGTGGACCGGCGACGGCGTGCGCACCCCCGCGGGCGAGGTGGTGCACGGCCGCACCCCGGCCGACGGGATCGCCGCGGGCACACCCACGACCGCCGTCTTCCGACCCGCCGCCGTCGCCGTGTACCTCGACGAGCGGCACGGCTCCCCGCGCAACACGTTCCGCGCCACGGTGCGGTCCCTCGAGCCGCGCGGCGACCTGGTGCGCGTGCGCACCGACCGCCTCGCCGCCGACGTCACGCCCCAGTCCGCCGCCGAGCTCGCCCTCGTGCCCGGCGCGCCGGTGTGGCTGTCGGTCAAGGCCGCGGAGGTCGACGTCTACCCGGCGTGACCCTCGGTGGCCGTCCAGTGCGCGTCGTCGTGCGCGAGCTCCAGCCGGTAGCCGCGCTTGACGACGGTCTTGACCAGCTCGCGTCGGCCGGTGGCGTCGCGCAGGCGGGCGACGGCGACCTCGACGGCGTGCGGGTCGCGGGAGCTGCCGGGCAGCACGTCGAGCACGCGCTCGCGCGGCACGACGTCGCCTCCGGCGGCGGCGAGCAGCCGCAGCACCTCGACGCCGGTCGGCGACAGGGGCAGCACCTGCTGGTCCAGGACGGCGACGCGCGCCCGGATGACGAGCGGCCCGGCGACGGTGGCGAGGGCCACCGATTCCAGGTGCTCGTAGTGCCCGACGATCGACCGCACGAGCGCGCCGAGCCGGCCGCGCTCGGGCTGCAGGGTCGGGATGCCGCGCGACTCCAGCGGGCGCGCGGTGACGGGCCCGACGGCGGCGGCGACCATCGACCCGTCGACGAACCGCGCCACGACCGCGTCCCGCAGGCCCTGGGTCTCGACCGCGCGCAGCCACGCCTCGGCGCCGGGCGCG
The DNA here is from genome assembly GCF_044389385.1 of Isoptericola sp. NPDC019571. Lineage (NCBI taxonomy): Bacteria > Bacillati > Actinomycetota > Actinomycetes > Micrococcales > Promicromonosporaceae > Isoptericola > Isoptericola sp. NPDC019571. The sequence goes on along the minus strand of NZ_JBIRXZ010000011.1, from coordinate 163,688 downwards.
GACGTGAAGGCGACGGCGTCGATCTCGCCCGCCGCGGCGGCGCGCACGGAGTCCTCGACGGCGGCCGGGTCGGGCGGCGGTCCCCATCGGTACACGACCAGCGCGGACACCCGGGCGCCGGCCTTCTCGAACACGGCATCCAGCCCGTCGGCGCCCGCCCCGTGGTGCTGGATGGCGACGTGCAGCCCGCCCACGCCCTCGCTGAGCAGCACCTCGGCGACCTCGGCCGACGTCTCCGACTCCGCGACCCAGTCGGCCTGCAGCCCCGCGGCCTGGATGGCGCCGCGCGCCTTGGGGCCGCGCGCGACGATCCGCGACCGGCCCAGGACGGCGAGCAGGTCGTCGGCGAGCCCGTGCGCGTCGGCGGCCTCGATCCACGCGCGGAACCCGACGCCGGTGGTCCCGACGACGACGTCCGGCGGGTCGGCGACGAGGGCGCGCGTCGCCGCGATCAGGGCGTCGTCGTCCACGTGCGGGATCATGCTCAGCGCCGGAGCGTGCCGGACCGAGGCGCCGCGGCGCTCCAGGGCGGCGGCCAGCTCGCCCGAGCGGCGGTCGGCCGTGACCAGCACCGTGCAGCCCGCCATCACCTGGCCCAGCGCCGGCCGGGGGCCCGGCGCGGTATCAGCCACCGACCTGCCCTGCGGCTCCTCCTGCGTCACGCGCGACCTCCAGCAGCTCCTCGTGGGCCACGTCGCCGATCACGACCACGGCCGGCGCGCGGACCCCGACCTCCTCGGCACGCTTGGCGGCCAGGTCGAGGGCGACGCGCGTGACCCGCTGGTCGGGCAGCGAACCTCGTTCCACGATAGCGACGGGCGTCCCCGGCGCGGCGCCCGCGTCCAGCAGGCGGGCGACGATCCCGGGCAGGGCGGCCACGCCCATGAGCACGACCAGCGTCGCCGCCCGCGAGGTCACGCACGCGACGGAGACGTCGTCGAGCACGTCGCCGCCCGCCGCGCCGTCGCGGGTGTGGCCCGTGACGACGTGGAACGCCGTCGTCGTGCCGCGGTGCGTCAGCGGCACCCCGGCCAGCGCGGGCGCGGCGAGCGCGGACGAGACCCCGGGCACCACCTCGACCGGTACCCCGGCGGCACGGCAGGCCGCGACCTCCTCACCGCCGCGGCCGAAGACGAACGGGTCGCCGCCCTTGAGGCGCACCACGCGCTCGCCGGCGAGCGCGCGCGCCACGATCAACGCGTCGATCTCCTCCTGCGGCAACGTGTGCCGGCCCGGCGTCTTGCCGACATCGACGACCTCGACGCCGGGGCCCAGGTCGTCGAGGACCTCGCGCGGCACCAGCCGGTCGGTGACGACGACGTCGGCCGTGGTCAGCGCGCGCCACGCGCGGTACGTGAGCAGGTCTGCGGCGCCCGGACCGGCGCCGACCAGGGTGACGCGGCCTGGGGCCGCGTCCCGCGTCGTCATCCGATCCCCACGTGCACGACGCCGCCGGACACGACGACCGGGTACGACGCGAGGTCCCCCGCCAGCCCCGCGCGGGGCTCCTTGCCCGCCGCGTCGAGGCAGCGACCCGTGTGCAGCTCGAAGACCTGCTTGTACACCGGGGACGCCACGGTAGGCGTGCCGCCGCGGGTGCCGACGATGCCGCGCGACATGACGTTCGCGCCCGAGTACGGGTCCAGCTGCTGCACGGCGCAGACCGTGCCGTCGAGCAGGCGGAACAGCGCCACCTGCAGCTCCTCGCCGTCCGAGCCGGTCACCAGGGCGGCGGCGCCGCGCTCGGGGGCCAGCGCGCCCAGCGGGCAGACGGCGGTCCAGCCGGGGCCGTCGACGAGGGTCGTGGCGGTGGGGCTCGGGGTCAGGGCGGTCATGCGCGCACCTCCAGGGTGGGGCCGGCGACGAGGACGGGGCTGGTGAGGGCGGAGACGAGATCGGGGTCGGCGGTGCCGGAGGCGACCTCGTCCGCGGTGGCCGGGCGCTTCTGCCCGCGCTCGGGCACGTACGCGAGCGCCGGGTCGGGCGTGGTCGGGGCGTTGACGAAGGAGCCGAACCGGGCCAGCTTCTCCGGGTCGTCGAGCACGGCCTTCCACTCGTCCTCGTACCCCTCCACGTGCTGCGCCATCGCGGCGTCGAGATCCGCGCCGATGCCGAGGGAGTCCTCGATCACCACCTGGCGGATCGCCTCGAGCCCGCCCTCGTACTCCTCCACCCACGGCGCGGTGCGCTGCAGCCGGTCGGCGGTGCGGATGTACAGCATGAGGAAGCGGTCGACGGTGCGCAGCAGCTCGGCGGACGAGAGGTTCTCGGCGAGGAGCTGCGCGTGCTTCGGCGTCTGGCCGCCGTTGCCGCCCACGTAGACGTTCCACCCCTGGTCGGTGGCGATGACCCCGACGTCCTTGCCGCGGGCCTCCGCGCACTCGCGGGCGCAGCCGGAGACGCCGAGCTTGAGCTTGTGCGGGGAGCGCAGGCCGCGGTAGCGCAGCTCGAGCTCGACGGCCATGCCCACGGAGTCCTGCACCCCGTACCGGCACCAGGTGGACCCGACGCACGACTTCACGGTGCGCAGCGACTTGCCGTACGCGTGCCCGGACTCGAAGCCGGCGTCCACGAGCCGCCGCCAGATCTCCGGGAGCTGCTCGACGCGGGCGCCGAACATGTCGATCCGCTGCCCGCCGGTGATCTTCGTGTAGAGGCCGAAGTCCTTCGCGACCTGCCCCACGACGATCAGCCCCTCCGGCGTCACCTCGCCGCCCGGCATGCGCGGGACGACCGAGTACGTCCCGTCCTTCTGCATGTTGGCGAGCATGTGGTCGTTGGTGTCCTGCAGGGTGGCCTGCTCGCCCGCGAGGATGTGCCCGTTGCCGAGGCTGGCCAGGATCGAGGCCACGGTCGGCTTGCAGATGTCGCAGCCACGGCCGGCGTCGCTCGCGCCGTCGGGCACCCGCCCGAACCGGGCGATGATCTCGCTGAACGTGTGCAGGTCGGCCACGCGCACGGCGTCGAAGAGCTGGGCGCGGGAGAGCTCGAAGTGCTCGCACAGCGCGTTGCTCACCTCGACGCCGGCCTTGGCCAGCTCCGTCTTCGTCAGCTTGGTGACCAGCGGCAGGCAGGCGCCGCACGTGGTCCCGGCCCGCGTGCACGCCTTGACGCCGGCGACGTCGGTGCAGTCGTGCTCCGTCACCGCACCGCGGATCGTGCCCGCCGAGACGTTGTTGCAGGAGCAGACGTTCGCGTCGTCGGGCAGCTCGAGCGTGGGCGCGCCGCCCGCGCCCTCGGGGAGCAGGAACGCCGACGGGTCTCCCGGCAGCTCCGCGCCGAGCATCGGGCGCAGCGACGCGTACGGCCCGGCGTCGCCGACGAAGACGCCGCCCAGCAGGGTGCGCGCGTCGTCGGCCATCACGAGCTTGCTGTAGACGCCGCGCAGCGGGTCGGCCCACACGATCTCGACCGACTTCTCGGTGCGGCCGTGCGCGTCGCCGAAGCTCGCGACGTCGACGCCCGAGAGCTTGAGCTTGGTCGCCGTGTCCGCGCCGGGGAACGTGGCCTCGCCCCCGAGCAGCCGGTCGGCCACGACCTCCGCCATCGTGTTGCCCGGTGCCACCAGGCCGAGGCAGCGGCCCTCGATGCAGGCGACCTCGCCGATCGCCCAGACGTGCGCGTCGGCCGTGCGGCAGGTGAGGTCGACGACGGCACCGCCGCGCTCGCCGACCTCCAGGCCTGCCGCGCGGGCGAGCTCGTCGCGGGGCCGCACGCCCGTGGCCATCACGACGACGTCCACGTCGAGCCGGCCGCCGTCGGCGAAGTCCATGCGGCCCACGTGCCCGGTACGGCGGTGCGGGCGGATCGCCTTGGTCGCGGTGTCGGTGCGGACCGAGATGCCCTTGTCGTTGATGAGCCGCTTGAGCGCGTGCCCGCCGCCCAGGTCGATCTGCACGTCCATGAGGTGCGTGCCGAACTGGATCACCGTGGCCTGCGCGCCGAGCGCCTTGAGCGCGCCCGCGGCCTCCAGCCCCAGCAGGCCGCCGCCGACGACCGCGCCGCGCACCGGCCGCTCGACCACGCCGCCCCGCGTCTCGACGCGCCCCGCCTCGCGCTTGGACTCGACCCAGCCGCGCAGCGCCGCGACGTCGTCGATGGTGCGGTACACGAAGACGCCGGGCAGGTCGTTGCCGTCGATGGGCGGCATCGCGGCGCTCGAGCCCGTCGCGAGCACCAGCTCGTCGTAGGCGTGCACGCGGCCGAGGCGGTCGGTCACGGTCTGCGCGGCACGGTCGATCGACGCGACGGCGCAGTCCCGGTGCAGGTCGACCAGCGGGTCGTCCCACAGCGCCGGGTCGCCGAGCGTGAGCTCCTCGGCGTCGCGCACCTCGAAGTAGCGCGTGAGCCCGACCCGGTCGTACGGCTTGCGCGGCTCCTCCGCGAAGACGGTCACGCGCCAGGCGCCGGCGTCGTCGCGCGCCCGCAGCGCCTCGACGAAGCGCTGCGCGACCATGCCGCCGCCCACGACGACGACGTGCCGCGGGTCCGGCCGGGTGCTGGGGGGCGTGCCCTGCGTCTCGTTCATGGCGCTGACGCTAGGAAGCCGCCGTGTCGCGGCCGTCAGGCCACGGTTACCTCACGGGAACATCTGCCTCACGCGCGAAACATGCCGCGCGAGAGAACCGTCCTGTCCCTGTCGAGCACGGGATCTGTATCGCCATGGGACCTCATCGCGGTACAGATCCCGTGCTCGAAGGTCACATCCCGCGGACGGTCTCCAGCGGGCCCTCGTCGGGCGTCGGGACCTCGAAGCCGTCGTGGTACGCCGCCGCGACCTCGGGGGTCAGGACGACGTCGTGCGGGTGCGCGGCGGCCCGGGCGGCGACGCGCGCGAGGGCGACGTCGCGCGGCGTGTCGACGTGGACGACCACCGTGTCCGCGCCGTGCGTCGCGCCGAGCGCCCGGTACTCCTCCCGGGACGCGCGGGACCAGAACGACGAGTCGACGACGACGTCGCGCCCCTCCTCGAGGAGCGTCGCGACCCGGGACCGCAGCGCGTCCGCCACCCGGCGGGCCGCGCCGGCGGGCAGCGGGTGCACCGCCGGGTGCCCGGCCGCCCACGCGAGCTCGTCGACGGACGCGACCGCGAAGCCGTCGGCCGCGTAGCGGCGGGCGTGCGTGGACTTGCCCGCGCCGGCGGGGCCGCACAGCAGGACGAGGTTCGGCACGGTCGTGACGCTACCCTCGCCGGCCATGCCGAGGACGATGCCGACGACGCAGCTCGATCGGCGCACGACGACGAACCCGCTGGTCCGCTCCGTCGGCCGCTGGCTCGGCCGGCTCAACGACCGGAATCCGTGGAACCACAACGACCGCGTCCACGGCTGGATCCTGCGCCGCCTGCCGCGCCGGAGACGCCGCGTGCTCGACGTCGGCTGCGGCGGTTCTTCCGCTACACGCTCGAGTGGACCTCCCCGGCCTCCTGTCCCTCCGTCTCCGACCGCGCCTGCCGCGCGGTCGACAGCCACTCCACCAACCCGCACACGGCCTCGGTGCAGCTGCCGCAGCCGGTGGTGGCGCGCGTGGCGCGGGCGACGTCGTCCTGCGTCGTCGCGCCGTCGGCCACGCAGGCCGCGATGTCGTGCTTGGTGACGCCGTTGCAGCGGCAGACGGTGGCGTCGTCGGGCATGTGCTCGGGGCTGGACGCCGGCTCGGCAGCCGGCATGACGGGCGTGAGCAGCAGGAACGCCGGGTCGGCGGGCACGGGGGTGCGGCGGGTGTAGGCGGCGGTGAGGTCGGCGGCCACGCGAGGGTCGCCCACGCACGTCGCGCCGACCAGGACGCCGCCCGCCACCACGGCCTCGACGAAGCGCCCCGCGGCCGGATCGCCGAGGCGCACGGCCCGCTCCCCCGGTTCCGGGACGCGCCCGGAACCGCAGCGACCCATCGCGACCACGCTCAGCGGCCCTGCCTTGACCTTGACGACGTCGGTCCCGCGGGCATCGACGCCGCCCGCCCGCGCCCCCGGCGCGCGCGAGGACAGCAGGGTGCCCAGGCGCACCGCCATCGACGGCCCCGCGCCGTCGCCCGGCAGCCGCAGGTGCTCGCGCGGGCCCTCGACCCGCGCCGCCGGGCGCGGGCGTGCCGCGAGCGCCACGAGGTGCTCGGCGAGCCTCCGCGCCTGGTCCCAGCCCTCCGCGACGAGGCCGCGTGACCCCTCCGGCGGCTGCGCACAGTCGCCGACGGCGAAGACCCGGGGGTCGGTCACGCTCGCCAGGTCCGGGCCCACGACGACGCCCCGCTCGACGGCGAGCCCGGACCGTCGGGCCAGCGCCGTCTCCGGCGCGGTGCCGCACGCGAGGACGACCAGGCCCGCGCCGAGCGTCTCCCCCGGCTCGGTCGTCGCGCCGTCGAGCCGCACCCCGACGGCCCGGCCGCCGACGACGAGCACCTCCTGCGGCCGCACCCCCGTGCGCACGGCCACGCCCGCCGCCTCCAGGCTCGCGCGCAGCACGGCGCCCGCCTGGTCGTCGAGCTGCCGGTCCATCGGCGCCCCCGCGCCGTGCACGAGCGTCGTGGGCAGGCCGCGCCCGGCCAGCCCGAGCGCCAGCTCCACGCCCAGCACCCCGCCGCCGACGACCACCGCGCGCGGGGCGTTCACGGTGGCGGCGACCACCTCGCGGGCGTCGTCGAGCGTGCGCAGCGCGTGCACCCCGGCGGGCAGGGCCGTGGCGTCCGTGCCGAGGCCGGGCACGTCGGGCAGGCGCGCGGCGGCGCCGGTGGCGAGGACCAGGTGGTCGTAGGGGTGGCGGGTCCCCTCGTCGGTGAGGACCGCGCGGGCGTCCCGGTCGACGGCCGTCACCGCCGTGCCCCGCAGCACGCGGGTGCGGCCGTCGTCGACCGTGGGCATGCCGATCGCCGCGACGTCCGTGCGCCCGGCGACCACGTCGGACAGCAGCACCCGGTTGTACGGCTCGTAGGGCTCGGCCCCGAGCACGGTGACGTCGAGCGCGCCGTCGCCGTCGCGCCGGGACAGCTCGTCCGCCAGGCGCGCGCCCACCATGCCGTGACCGATCACGACCACGCGGTGCGGCACGCGCAGCCCCTGCTGCGGGTCGTGACTCATGCGAGGACCTCCAGGGTCTCGACGTGCTCGGCCGTCGCGGCCGGAGCGGGGACGGCCGGCGTCACCGACACCGCGCAGACCTTGAACTCCGGCATCGCGGAGACCGGGTCGACGGCGTCGGTGGTGAGGCGGTTGACGCTGCCCGCGCCGCTCCAGTGGAAGGGCATGAAGACGGTGTCCGGGCGGACGGCGTCGGTCCAGCGGGCCGTCGCCTCGACGACGCCGCGGGCCGAGGCCAGCCGCGCCCGGCCGCCGTCCGGCACGCCGACCCGCAGCCCGAGCAGGGGGTGCAGCTCGACGTACGGCTCGGGGACCAGCCGCTCCAGCTCGGGCACCCGGTGCGTCTGCGCGCCGGACTGGTAGTGCTGCAGCACCCGCCCCGTGACGAGGTACGTCGGCGCGTCGGGGCGCACGTCGTCGGACGGGCCGGCGTGGTCCACCGCGACCATCCGCGCCCGGCCGTCCGGCGTCGCGAACCGGTCGAGGAACACGCGCGGCGTCCCGGGGTGCTGCCCCGTCGAGTTGTCAGAGGGAGCGGCGGGGCAGGGCCAGTACAGCCCCGGGCCGCCGGCGGCCTCGTGCGCGTCGAGCCGGTCGTGGCTGAGCCCGGAGTAGTCGGCGACGCCACCCGCCGACGCGCGCGCCAGCTCGTCGAACACGACGGCGGGGTCGGTCGGGAACGCGACGTCGGAGCCCAGGCGTCGGGCCAGCTCCGCGAGGATCCACAGCTCGGACCGGGCCTCCCCCGGCGGGTCGGTGGCCCGCCGCCGGCGGATCACGCGTCCCTCGAGGTTCGTCATCGTGCCCTCCTCCTCCGCCCACTGGGTGGTGGGCAGCACGACGTCGGCGAGCAGCGCGGTCTCGGACGGCACGACGTCGCACACCACGAGCAGGTCGAGGGCGGCGAGCCCTTCGCGCACCCGGTCGGAGTTCGGCGCCGACACGACGACGTTCGAGCCGTGCACCAGCAGCGCGCGCGGCCCGCCGGGGGCGCCGAGCGAGGTGAGCAGCTCGACGGCGGGGACGCCCGGCCCGGGCAGCGACCCCGGGTCCACGCCCCACACGCCCGCGACGTGCGCGCGGGCGGCCGGGTCGTCGATCTTGCGGTAGCCGGGCAGCTGGTCGCACTTCTGCCCGTGCTCGCGCCCGCCCTGCCCGTTGCCCTGCCCGGTGAGGCAGCCGTACCCCGACCCCGCCCGGCCCACGAGCCCGAGCGCGAGGGCCAGGTCGATCGCCGCCGTCACGGTGGCCGTGCCCTGCGCCGACTGCTCGACGCCGCGCCCGGTGAGCACGTACGCCCCGCGCCCCCCGCGCGACGGCGACGCCGCGGCCAGCAGGCGGGCCACCCGGCGCAGCTCCTCGGCGGGGACGCCGCACACCGTCTCCGCGCGCTCCGGCCACCAGGCCGCGGCCGACCCCGCGACGTCGTCGAACCCCGCGGTGCGCTCCGCCACGTACTCCCGGTCCACGAGGCGCTCGGCCACCAGCACGTGCAGCAGCGCCAGCAGCACCACGAGGTCCGTGCCCGGGACAGGCTGCAGGTGCACGCCCTCGCCCGGCCCGGCGAGCCGCGCCGTGGCGGACCGTCGCGGGTCGACGACGACGAGCCCGCCCGCGGCGCGCGCGCCGGCGAGGTGCTGCACGAACGGCGGCATCGTCTCGGCCACGTTGGAGCCCAGCAGCAGGATCGCGCCGGCCCCGGCCAGGTCGGTCACCGGGAACGGCAGCCCGCGGTCCAGGCCGAACGCCCGGTTGCCCGCCGCGGCCGCGGACGACATGCAGAACCGGCCGTTGTAGTCGATGAACGGCGTGCGCAGCACGGTGCGGGCGAACTTGCCGAGGGCGTACGCCTTCTCGTTCGTCAGCCCACCGCCGCCGAACACCGCCACGGCCTGCGGCCCGTGCTCGGCGGCCAGCACCGCGAGCCGCCCGGCGACGAGGTCGAGGGCGGCGTCCCACGACGCGGGGGCGAGCGCGCCGTCGGCCCCGCGGACCAGCGGAGTCGTGAGCCGGTCGCTCGCGCGCAGCACCGTCGCGCTGGTCCACCCCTTCTGGCAGAGCCCGCCGCCGTTCGTGGGGAACTGCCGCGGCGTCACCGTCACGGGCAGCGTCGCCCGACCCTCCGCCGCGGGCCCGGGGGCGCCGGCGGGCGCGAGCTCCATGCCGCACTGCAGGGCGCAGTACGGGCAGTGGGTGGCGACCGCGGCCCCCGACGGCGTCATACGCGCGCCGCCCGCATCGCGGTGCCGCGCCGCGCGTACACCGCCCAGGTGACGACGGCCATCACCGCGTACGCCCCCACGAACACCCACAGCGCGGCGACGAGCGAGCCCGTCATCGACGTCGACATCGCGAACCCCCGCGGGATGAGGAACCCGCCGAAGGCGCCGACGGCGCCCGCGATGCCGATGCAGCCGGCGGCGGCCTTCGCCGTCGCCGCCAGGTCGCGGCCGGCGCCCGCCACCCGGAAGGCGGCCGGGATCATCCGGTAGACCGACCCGTTGCCCACGCCCGTGGCCACGAAGAGCACGAGGAACGAGGCGAAGAAGAGGCCGAAGCTGTGGCTGCCGAGCGCGGAGATCGCGCCGAGCGCCCCGGCGATCATCATGGCGTAGCAGCACACCGTCACGACGGCGCCGCCCACACGGTCGGCCAGGATGCCGCCCAGGGGGCGGGTGACCGACCCCACGAGCGCGCCGAGGAACGCCAGGGACAGCGACACCTCGGGGAACTGCCCCGCGAGCAGCGTCGGGAACGCGCCGGAGAAGCCGATGAACGACCCGAACGTGCCGATGTAGAGGAACGAGATGATCCAGGTGTGCGGCTCCTTCACCGCGACGACGAACGTGCGCGGGTCGGCCTTCGCGGCCGACAGGTTGTCCATGAACCGCCAGGCGAGGATCACGGCCAGCACCACGAACGGGACGAACATCAGCCCGGCCCGCTGAAGCGCGACCCCGGCGCCCGCGGTGATGACCAGCGGCACCGCGAGCTGCACGGCCGCGGTGCCGATGTTCCCGCCCGCCGCGTTCCAGCCGAGGGCCGCACCCTTCTCCTTCTCCGGGAAGAAGAAGGAGATGTTCGCCATCGAGGAGGCGAAGTTGCCGCCGCCGAACCCGGCGAGCGCGGCCACGGCGAGCATGACGCCGAACGAGGTGTCCGGGCGCTGGACGACGAACGCCATGGTCAGGGTCGGGATCAGCAGCAGCCCCGCCGACACCATCGTCCAGTTGCGCCCGCCGAAGACCGGCACCGCGAGGGTGTACGGGATACGGAGCGTAGCGCCCACGAGCGACGGCACCGCGATGAGCCAGAACATCTGGTCGGTCGAGAAGGCGAAGCCGGCGGCCGGGAGCTGCGGCACGACGATCGACCAGAGCGCCCACACGCAGAACCCGAGGAACTCGGCGAACACCGAGATCACGAGGTTGCGCCGCGCGACGCGGCGGCCGCCGCCCGCCCAGAACGCCGGGTTCTCCGGCTCCCACCGGTCGATCCAGCGGCCGGGGCGGTCGATCGCCCCCGGACGCGCGTCGGGTCGGGCCGGCGTTGTCACGGTGGTCGGTGCGGCCATCGCGTGTCCTCCTGTGCGCGGGCCCGACGACGCCGGGCGGTGGTCTGGAACCACCGGCGCGTCGTCGGGCCGGTAGGTCCGACGCTAGGAAGGCGGTGTTTCGACGCCCGGCGTCGGGCCGTGAAATGCGCGTGAGCACGAACGCACAGACTCTGGGGCAGCCCTGTGAGGTCCCGGCGTGCCCGGTCGTCCGCGGAGCAGCGGACGGAACCCGGCTCCGACGCCGCCGACGGGCGCTCCCGCCGGCTCCCCCGCCCGACATGCGCTGTCGCAGGTCCGGGCCCATGATGCGAAGCAGTGACTCTACGGTTCCCCAGCCCCAGGAGTGCGCATGTCGACCACCCGCCCGCCCGTCACCGCTGACCTCGGGGCGGCGCCGCCGACCGGGGCCGCCGACGCCCTGCTGCGGCTCGGCAAGCACCTGCGCAAGGGGGACGTGTCGGAGGACCTGCGCCAGCTGTTCCTCAAGGGCGGGCGCGAGGGTGACGTCTTCTACCGGGACCGGTGGTCGCACGACAAGGTGGTGCGCTCGACGCACGGCGTGAACTGCACGGGCTCGTGCTCGTGGAAGGTGTACGTCAAGGACGGCATCATCACGTGGGAGACGCAGCAGACCGACTACCCGTCGGTGGGCCCGGACTCCCCCGAGTACGAGCCGCGCGGGTGCCCCCGCGGCGCCGCGTTCTCCTGGTACACCTACTCGCCCACGCGGGTGCGCTACCCCTACGTGCGCGGCGTCCTGCTGCGGGCGTACCGCGAGGCGAAGGCCGCGGTCGGAGGGGACCCGGTGCTCGCGTGGGAGCGGCTGACGTCCGACCCGGAGACGGCGCGGGCGTACAAGAGCGCGCGCGGCAAGGGCGGCCTCGTGCGGGCTACGTGGGACGAGGCGGCGGAGATCGTCGCGGCGGCGCACGTGCACACGATCAAGGCGCACGGGCCGGACCGCGTCGCGGGCTTCTCCCCCATCCCGGCGATGTCGATGGTGTCGCACGGCGTCGGCGCGCGGTTCGTGCAGATGCTGGGCGGCACGATGCTGTCGTTCTACGACTGGTACGCGGACCTGCCGGTCGCCTCCCCGCAGGTGTTCGGCGACCAGACGGACGTGCCGGAGTCCGCGGACTGGTGGAACTCGTCCTACCTCATGATGTGGGGCTCCAACATCCCGGTGACCCGCACCCCGGACGCGCACTTCATGGCCGAGGCGCGCTACCGCGGCACCAAGGTCGTGTCGGTCTCCCCCGACTACGCGGACAACACGAAGTTCGCCGACCAGTGGCTGGCGCCGCAGCCGGGCACCGACGGGGCCCTGGCGATGGCGATGGGGCACGTGATCCTGCGGGAGTTCCTCGTCGAGAAGCGCACCGCGCCGTTCGTCGACTACCTCAAGAGGTACGCGGACGCCCCGTTCCTCGTGCGGCTGGACGAGCGGGCCACGGAGTCGGGCGGCACCGCGTACGTGCCGGGCAAGTTCCTCACCGCCGCGGACGTCGACGACGCCGTCCTGCCGGGCGCGTCGACCGCGGCGAACCCGAGCTTCCGGACGCTGCTGCTGGGCGCCGACGGCGCCGTCGTCGCGCCGAACGGCACCCTCGCCGACCGGTACGGCGAGGCGGGCGAGGGGCGGTGGAACCTCGACCTGGGCGACGTCGACCCGCTGCTGTCGGTGGCCGACGGCGCGGCGTCCGGCGAGCGGGGCACCGCGGCGGTGCTGCTGCCCCGGTTCGACGTCGTCCCCGACGGTGACGACGGCGGTGCGGGAGACGGCGCGCAGCAGGCGCACCTCGGCGGCAAGGGCGTGCTGACGCGCGGCGTGCCGACCCGGCGCGTGGGCGGGCACCTGGTGACGACCGTGTTCGACCTGCTGCTGGCGCAGTACGGCGTCGAGCGGGCGGACCTCGACCTGCCGGGCGAGTGGCCCACCGGCTACGACGACGCGACCGCCCCGGGCACCCCGGCCTGGCAGGAGGAGATCACCGGCGTCCGGGCGGCGGACGCCGCGCAGATCGGCCGCGAGTTCGCGCAGAACGCCGAGGACTCGGGCGGCCGCTCGATGATCATCATGGGCGCGGGCGCGAACCACTGGTTCCACTCGGACACGATCTACCGCGCCTTCCTCACGCTCACCACGATCACCGGCTGCCAGGGCGTCAACGGCGGCGGCTGGGCGCACTACGTGGGCCAGGAGAAGTGCCGCCCGATCACCGGCTGGGCGCAGTACGCGGGCGGCCTGGACTGGGTGCGCCCGCCGCGCCAGATGATCGGCACGGGCTGGTTCTACCTGGCCACGGACCAGTGGCGCTACGACGGGATGCCGGCCGACGCGCTCGCCTCGCCCCTCGCGCCCGGGGTCCTGGCGGGCCGCACGACGGCGGACTCCCTGGTGGAGTCCGCGCAGCGCGGCTGGATGCCGAGCTACCCGACGTTCGACCGCAACCCCCTGGACCTCGTGGACGAGGCGCGCGCGGCGGGCAAGGAGCCGGAGCAGCACGTCGTGGACGAGCTGAAGAAGGGGACGCTCAAGTTCGCCTGCGAGGACCCCGACGACCCGGCGAACTTCCCCCGGGTCCTGACGATCTGGCGGGCCAACATCCTCGGCTCCTCCGGCAAGGGCAACGAGTACTTCCTCAAGCACCTGCTCGGCACGGACGCCTCCGTGCTGGCCGACGAGGCCCCGGAGGGCCGCCGTCCGGCGTCGATGACGTGGCGCGACGAGGCGCCGCGCGGCAAGCTCGACCTGCTGGTCACGATGGACTTCCGCATGACGAGCACCACGCTGTTCTCCGACGTCGTGCTCCCCGCGGCCACCTGGTACGAGAAGCACGACCTGTCGAGCACGGACATGCACCCGTTCGTGCACTCGTTCAACCCGGCGATCAACCCGCCGTGGCAGACCAAGACCGACTTCGACACGTTCCACACGCTGGCGGGGCTGGTCTCGCAGATGTCGGTGGAGCACCTGGGCGTGCGCGAGGACCTGGTCGCGACGCCCCTGCTGCACGACTCCCCCGACGAGCTCGCGGTGCCGCACGGCACGCTCACGGACGCGGGCGCACCGGTCACGGAGCGCGAGCTGGTCCCGGGCGTGACGATGCCGCGGCTGCAGGTGGTGCAGCGCGACTACCCGGCGTTCGCCGCGCGCATGGCCGCGCTCGGGCCGCTCACCGACTCCAAGGGCATGGCCACCAAGGGCGTCGCGTTCATGCCGGACGAGGAGGTGCGCAGGCTCGGGCAGGTCAACGGCCTGGTCACGTCCGGCCCCGCGGCCGGTCGGCCGCGCCTGGACCGCGACACCCACGCCTGCGAGACGATCCTGGCCCTGTCCGGCACCACGAACGGGCGCCTCGCGGTGCAGGGGTTCGAGCACCTGGAGAAGCGCACCGGCCAGCGGCTGGCGGACCTGGCGGCCGACGACCAGGCCAAGCGCGTGACCTTCCCGGACGTGCAGTCGCGCCCGACGACGGTGATCACCTCCCCCGAGTGGTCCGGGTCGGAGCACGGCGGGCGCCGGTACACGGCGTTCGCGGTGAACGTCGAGCGGCTCAAGCCGTGGCACACGCTCACCGGGCGCCAGCACTTCTACCTCGACCACGACTGGATGATCGAGCTGGGCGAGCAGCTGCCGGTGTACCGGCCGCCGCTCGACCTGCACCGCCTGTTCGGCGACTCCCCCACGCCCGGCGCGTTCGACGACGGGGGCGCCGACGGCAGCGGCACCGGCCATGCCGCCGTCGCGGTGCGCTACCTGACGCCGCACTCGAAGTGGTCCATCCACTCGGAGTACCAGGACAACCTGTTCATGCTGTCGCTGTCGCGCGGCGGCCCCAACGTCTGGATGAGCCCCGCGGACGCCGCGAAGATCGGCGTGGCGGACAACGAGTGGATCGAGGCGGTGAACCGCAACGGCGTCGTCGTCGCGCGCGCCGTCGTCTCCCACCGCATGCCCGAGGGCACGGTCTACATGCACCACGCCACGGACCGCACGGTGGACGTGCCCCTCGCCGAGACGTCCGGCCGTCGCGGCGGCATCCACAACTCCCTGACCCGGATCCTGCTCAAACCCACGCACCTCGCGGGCGGCTACGGGCAGCTCACCTACGCGTTCAACTACCTCGGCCCCACGGGCAACCAACGGGACGAGGTCACGGTCATCCGGCGTCGCAGCCAGGAGGTGCGGTACCAGTGAAGGTCATGGCGCAGATGTCGATGGTGATGAACCTCGACAAGTGCATCGGGTGCCACACCTGCTCGGTGACGTGCAAGCAGGCGTGGACGAACCGCACCGGCACCGAGTACGTGTGGTTCAACAACGTCGAGACCCGCCCGGGTCTCGGCTACCCCCGCACCTACGAGGACCAGGAGACCTGGCAGGGCGGCTGGGTGCGCACCAAGCGCGGCAAGCTCAAGCTCCGCGCCGGCGGGCGGGCCAAGAAGCTCGCCTCGATCTTCGCCAACCCGAAGCTGCCCTCCATCCACGACTACTACGAGCCGTGGACGTACGAGTACGACATGCTGCTCAGCGCCCCGCAGGGCGAGCACACCCCGGTCGCGAAGCCGAAGTCGCTGCTCACCGGCGAGGACATGTCGATCCAGTGGTCGGCGAACTGGGACGACGACCTCGGCGGGTCCACCGCGACGATGCAGGACGACCCGATCCTCAAGCACATGAGCGAGCACGTCGCCGAGGAGCTCGAGCAGACGTTCATGTTCTACCTGCCGCGCATCTGCGAGCACTGCCTCAACCCGTCCTGCGTCGCCTCCTGCCCGTCGGGCGCGATGTACAAGCGGGTCGAGGACGGCATCGTGCTCGTCGACCAGGACCAGTGCCGCGGCTGGCGCATGTGCGTCACCGGCTGCCCGTACAAGAAGGTCTACTTCAACCACAAGACCGGCAAGGCCGAGAAGTGCACGCTGTGCTACCCGCGCCTCGAGGTCGGGCTGCCCACCGTGTGCTCCGAGACCTGCGTCGGCCGCCTGCGCTACCTCGGCCTCGTCCTCTACGACGCGGACAAGGTCGGCGCGGCCGCCGCCATCGAGGACGAGCACGACCTGCTCGCCGCACAGCGCGAGGTGTTCCTGGACCCGCACGACCCCGAGGTCATGGCCGCCGCCCGCCGCGAGGGCATCCCCGACGACTGGATCGAGGCCGCGCAGCGCTCCCCGATCTGGAAGCTCATCTCGGAGTACGAGGTCGCGCTCCCCCTGCACCCGGAGTACCGGACGCTGCCGATGGTCTGGTACATCCCGCCGCTGTCCCCCGTGGTCGACGTCGTCGCCAGCTCCGGCAACGACGGCGAGGACGGGCGCACACTGTTCGCCGCCATCTCGCAGCTGCGCATCCCGCTGGAGTACCTCGCCGGCCTGTTCACCGCCGGCGACACCGGCCCCGTCGAGCGGGTGCTGCGCCGGCTCGCGGCCATGCGGTCAGGGATGCGGGAGGTGAACCTCGGGCGCGAGTTCCCGGAGGAGAACGCCGAGGCCGTCGGCATGACCGGCGACCAGGTCCAGGAGATGTACCGCCTGCTGGCCATCGCCAAGTACGAGGAGCGGTACGTCATCCCCACCGCGCACACCGAGGTGGCGCGCGAGCTGGAGGAGATGGCCTGCTCGCTCGACTTCGAGGGCGGCCCGGGCATGGGCGGCGCGGGCCCGTTCGGCTCGTCGTCCGGCCAGCCCACCCCCGTCGCGGTGGAGAACTTCCACGCGCTCTCCGCCCGGCAGACGGCGGACTCCCCCTACGGGCCGTCCACCCCCGGGCGCGTCAACCTGCTCAACTGGGACGGCAACGGCCGGCCGACGGGCCTGTTCCCGCCGGGCGAGGACGGCGCGGGCGAGGAGGGGCGGTCGTGAGCCTCGCGTTCCTGCCCCGCCCGGGCGTGCGCGCCAAGCGCCTCGACCCGCTCGCGCCGGTGCCGCTGGGCGACGGGGACCGCGCCGTCGCGCACATGGCCGCGTCGGTGCTGCTCGCCTACCCGGACGACGCGACGCTCGAGGCGGCGCCCACGGTGCGCGACGCCGTCGCCGGCCTGCCCGACCCGGTCCGGGACCGCCTCTCCGGGCTCGCCACGACGCTGCTCGACGGCGACCCCGACGCGCTGCAGGCCCGGTACGTCGCGACGTTCGACCTCAAGCGCCGCTGCGCCATGTACCTGTCGTACTACGCGGCAGGCGACACCCGGAAGCGCGGCGCCGCCCTCGTGCGGTTCGTCGAGGCGTACCGCGCCGCCGGGTTCGAGACCACCGGCGACGAGCTGCCCGACTACCTGCCCACCGTCCTGGAGCTGTCCGCCCGCGGCGGGCCCGACGGCGCCCGGATCGCCGGCGCGCTGCTCACGGCCCACCGGGACGGCATCGAGGTGCTGCGCTCGGCGCTCGCCGCGCAGCGCTCGCCCTGGACGGCGGCGGTCGAGGCCGTGAGCCTCACCCTCCCACCCGTCGACGCGGCCACCGCCGAGCGCGTCGCCGACCTCGTGGCGGCCGGCCCGCCCGCGGAGCTGGTGGGGCTGAGCGGGTACGGGGACGCCGGGTACGGGAACGACGGGAAGGACCTGCCATGGGCCTGACGGACGCCTCCGCCGACAAGATCATCCTCTGGGTCGTGCTGCCCTATGTGACCTTCGCCGTCCTGGTCGTGGGGTCGATCTGGCGGTACCGGTACGACAAGTTCGGCTGGACCACGCGCTCCAGCGAGCTCTACGAGAAGCGCCTGCTGCGCTGGGGCTCGCCCCTGTTCCACTTCGGGCTGCTGTTCGTCGTGCTCGGGCACTTCCTCGGGCTCGTGATCCCGAACACCTGGACCGAGGCCGTCGGGGTCAGCGAGGGGTTCTACCACTTCATCGCGACGTCGATGGGGTCCATCGCCGCACTCGTGGCGGTCGCCGGCCTGCTGATCCTCGTCTACCGGCGCCGCTCCACCGGCCCGGTCTTCCTCGCGACCACGCGCATGGACAAGACCATGTACGTGTTCCTCGCCGCGTCCCTGCTGTCGGGGGCCTGGGCCACCGTCCAGACGCAGATCCTCGCGGGCGGGCACGGGTACGACTACCGGGAGACGATCTCGCCCTGGTTCCGGTCGCTCTGGTACCTCCAGCCGCAGCCCGCGCTCATGGAGGGCGTGCCCGCGGCGTTCCAGGTGCACATCGTCGCGGCGATGCTCCTGTTCGCGCTGTGGCCCTTCACACGGCTGGTGCACGCGTTCTCCGCCCCCGTGCAGTACCCGTTCCGGCCCTACGTGGTCTACCGCTCCCGGGAGGCGTCCGTGACGTCGCGGGCGCCGCGGCCCGGGTGGGACCCCACGACGACGCCGCCCCGCTGATCCCGACCGTCCGTCACGACCGTCCGTCACGACTGGAGGAACCATGACCTCGGCAGCCACCCCGGGACCGGCCGACGCGCCGGCCGCCCCGGCCGTGCAGGGCAACGTCACCCAGCTCACCCTCGCGACGATCGGCTTCGCGATCTGCTTCTGGGCGTGGGCGCTGCTCGGACCGCTCGGCAACAGCTACGGGCAGATGTACGACCTGTCCGACTTCGAGGTCTCCGTGCTGGTGGCCGTCCCCGTGATCGTGGGGTCCCTCGGGCGCATCCCGATCGGCGCGCTCACCGACCGCTTCGGCGCCAAGGTGATGTTCCCGCTGTGCGCCGCGCTGACGATCATCCCCGTGCTGTTCATCGGGTTCGTCGCGAACAGCCTGGTGTGGCTGCTGATCGGCGGGTTCTTCCTCGGCCTGGGCGGGACGACGTTCGCCATCGGCGTCCCGTTCGTGAACAACTGGTACCCGCCGGCCCGCCGCGGCACCGCGATCGGCATCTTCGGCGCCGGCATGGGCGGCACGGCCATCGCGTCGTTCTCGACCGTGCCGATCCGGGACGCGTGGGGCGACGGCGCCCCGTTCATCATCGTGGCGGTGTTCCTGGCGGTCTTCGCCCTCGCCTCGCGTGCCCTGCTGCAGGACTCCCCGGCCTGGTCGCCCGGCGCCGGCGGCGGCATGTGGGCGCGCACCTGGGCGACCCTGAAGATCCCCGCCACGCTGCAGCTGTCCTGGCTGTACGCGATCGGGTTCGGCGGCTTCGTCGCGTTCTCCGTCTACCTGCCGACCTTCCTGCAGAACGCGTACGACCTGAGCGCCGGCGACGCGTCGTTCCGCACCGCCGGCTTCGTCGTGCTCGCGGTGATCTGCCGGCCGATCGGCGGCACCCTGTCGGACAAGGTGGGCGGCGTCGCGGTGAACCTGGTGTGCTATGCGGTCGTGACCGTCGGGGCCGCCGTGATCATCTTCCAGCCCGGCCTGATCCCCGTGGCGACGATCGCGTTCCTCGCGATGGCGGCGGCGCTCGGCGGATCCTCGGGCGCGACCTTCGCCCTCGTGGCGAAGATGGCCCCGCCCGGGACGGTGGGCGCCGTGACCGGCGTCGTCGGCGCAGCGGGCGGCCTCGGCGGCTTCATCCCGCCGCTGATCATGGGCGCCGTCTACGGCGCGCGGGGCGACTACGGCATCGGGTTCGGCCTGCTCGCGCTGACGGCGCTGCTCACCCTGCTGTTCACGCTCGGCCCGGTGCGCAAGCGCGTGCGGGCGAACGCCGGATGACGGCGCGCCCCGCCGTCTCACCCCCGGGCGCGGTCGGTCGTGAGGCGCGCGCCGCAAGGGCGACACGTCGTCGGCCTAGCGTGGCCCCATGAGCACCTCGCGCAGCCTCGCGGAGCATGCCGCCGCCGTGCTGGCGCGGGTCGGGCCGCTGCCCGTCCAGGACGTCGGTCTGGACGCCCTCGCCGTCGAGGGCCCGGGCCGCGTGCTCGGAGGCGACGTGCGCGCCGTCGCGCTCGTGCCGCCGTTCGACGCCGCGGCGATGGACGGCTACGCGGTGCGCCTCGCCGACCTCCCCACCGACGGCTCCCCCGTGACCCTGCCCGTCGTCGGCGACCTCCGCCCCGGCTCGCCCCCCGACCGTGGTGAGCGCGACGGGGGCGCGGTGCGGATCATGACCGGAGCGCCGGTGCCCGTCTGGGCCGACGCTGTCGTGCCGGTGGAGCGCACGTCGACGGGCCGGTTCGTCGCGGGCGGCCCGACGACGGAGCGCGAGGTCACGCTCGCCCGGCAGCCCCGGGCCCACCTGCGGCACCGGGGCGAGGACGTGCGGCCCGGCGACGTGCTCGGCCGGGCGGGCGACGCCGTCACCCCGGCGCTGGTCGCCGTCGCGGCCTCGGGCGGGCTGACCGCGCTGCCGGTGCGCCGTCGGCCGTGCGTGGCCGTGCTGTCGACGGGGTCGGAGCTGGTGCCGGCCGAGGGTGGCGGCATCGCCGGCGACGGGCTGATCCCCGACTCCAACTCGCTGCTGCTGACGGCGCTCGCGCGCGCCGCGGGCGCCGACGTCGTGCGCGTCGGCGCCGTCCCCGACGACGCCGACGCCCTCCGCGCCGCGCTCGATCATGTCGTGGGCGCGGCCGTCGACCTGGTCGTCACGACCGGCGGGGTGTCGGCGGGGGCGTCGGACGTCGTGCGGGCGGTGCTGGCCGACGACGACGCGCGGCTCGCGGACGTGGACGTCGCCGCCGTGGCGCTGCGGCCCGGGCGGCCGCAGGCGCTCGCGCGCTGGCGGGGCGTGCCGTGGGTGGCGCTGCCCGGCAACCCGGTGAGCGCGTTCGTGTCGTTCGCGCTGTTCGTACGCCCGGCGGTCGCCGTCCTTGCGGGCCGCGAGCCCCCGCGACCGGTGCGGCGCCCCGCCGCCGAGGCGTGGCCGAGCCCGCCGGGACGCACCCACGTCGTGCCGGTGCGGACGTTGCCGTCGGGCGCCGTCGCGCGGGCCACCGCGCCGGGCGCCGGCCACCGCCCGGGCGGCCACGCGACGTCGACGCTGCTCGGCGCCGACGCGCTCGCCCTCGTCCCGCCGGACGTCGAGAAGGTCGAGGCCGGTGACGGGCTCGACGTGCTGCCGCTCGACCTGCCGTTCGGCGCCGGGGGCTGACGTGGCCCCCGACAGGACGACGCCCGTCCGGCACGACGCCGTGATCCTCGCCGGCGGTCGCGCCACGCGCCTCGGCGGCGTGCCCAAGCCGACCGTGGTGCTCGACGGCGCCACGCTGCTCGACCGCGCCCTCGTCGCGGCCCGCGACGCCGCTCGCACCGTGGTCGTCGGCCCCGACCCCGTCCTGCCGCCCGGCCGCGACGTGCTCGTCACCCGCGAGGACCCGCCGTTCGGGGGCCCCGTCGCCGGCCTCGACGCCGGGCTGCGGACCCTGGACGCGGTGTCGGTGGCGGCGCCGGGCCGTGCCGCGCCGCCGTGGGTGCTCGTGCTCGCCGTCGACGTGCCCCGCGCGGGCGACGCCGTGCCGCTGCTGCGCGCCGCCGTCGACCCGCCCGCCGGCGACCTCGACGGCGCGTACCTGGTCCGCGAGGGCCACGCGCAGTGGCTGGTGGGCCTGTACCGGCGCGACGCGCTGCGCCGCGCACTCGACGTCGTCGCCGGGCCGGGGATACCCGGCGGGCTCGTCGGGGTGCCGGTGCGCCGCCTCGTCGCGGAGCTGTCGTGCGCGGAGGTGCCCGACCGCGACGCCGTGAGCGCGGACGTCGACACCTGGGACGACCTGCGACGGCTTACGGTAGGACTCCACGAAGGAAGCCACGCAGGAAGCCACGCGGGAAGCCACACGGTCGTGGCGGCCCGCGCCGGCACGGAGCCCGCGACGCACCGACCGCCGACCGACCGCCCGGGAGGACACCGATGACCGACCAGACGCCCCCCGCCACCCCCCGCGGCGCGGAGCCCGGCTCCAGCGTGCTGGACCGGTGGGTGGACGCCCTCGAGGCGGAGCTCGGGCTGCCGCCGCACAGCGTGGACGTCGGCGCGGTGCTCGACCTCGCGCGCGACGCCGCGCACCAGGTGGCGCGGCCCGCCGCGCCCGTCACCGCGTACGCGGTCGGGTACGCGGAGGGGCTGGCCGCGGCGCGCGGCGAGTCGTCCGACGCCCTCGACCGCGCGACGTCGTCGGCGCTCTCCTGGCAGGACCCGGGCCCCGGCTCCCCGGCCGCCGGCGCCGCGTCCGGGGCGGGGAGCTGATCGGATGACGACCGTCTCCCTCGGGATGCCGCGCCTGCCCGGCGCGGGCGTGCCCGACGTGCGGCTGCCCGCGGACCGGCCGGCCACCGGCGGGCTCGTCGACACGTTCGGCCGGGTCGCGACCGACCTGCGCGTCTCGCTCACCGACCGCTGCAACCTGCGCTGCACGTACTGCATGCCGGCCGAGGGGCTGCCGACCCTGCCGAAGGACTCGGTGATGACGCGCGAGGAGATCGTGCGGCTCGTCGGGATCGCGACGCGCGACCTGGGCGTGCGTCAGGTGCGGTTCACCGGCGGCGAGCCGCTGCTGCGCCGCGACCTGGTCGACATCGTGCGCGAGTGCGCCGCGCTGCCGCACCGGCCCGAGCTGAGCCTCACGACCAACGCCGTCGGCCTCGACTCCCGCGCCGCCGCGCTGCGCGAGGCCGGGCTGGACCGCGTCAACGTCTCCCTCGACACCCTCGACCCCGACACGTTCGCCACGCTCGCCCGGCGCCCGTTCCTCGAGCGCACGCTCGCGGGGATCGACGCCGCGGCGCGGCAGTTCGACCTCGTGAAGATCAACGCGGTCCTGGTGCGCGGCGTCAACCTCGACCACGCGGCCGAGCTGCTCGCCTGGTGCCTGGAGCGTGGCTTCGAGCTGCGGTTCATCGAGCAGATGCCGCTGGACGCCGACCACGCGTGGGACCGCGCCGCGATGGTCACCGCGGCCGAGGTGCGCGAGCAGCTCGGCACCCGGTTCGCGCTCGAGCCCGACGAGGAGCCGCGCGACGGCGCCCCGGCGGAGCGGTTCGTCGTGCGGGGCGCGCGCGGCGACCGCCTGGGCCGGGTGGGCATCATCGCGTCGGTCACGGAGCCGTTCTGCGACGACTGCCGACGCACCCGCCTCACCGCGGAGGGCGGCGTGCGCGACTGCCTGTTCGCGCACACCGAGACGGACCTGCTCGGGCCGCTGCGCGCGGGCGCCGACGACGCCGTGCTGGCCGACCTGTGGCGCGCCGCCATGTGGGCCAAGCAGGCCGGGCACGGCATGAGCGACACCGGCTCCGGCACCGACCTGGACAGCTCGGGGTTCACGCAGCCGGAGCGCACCATGAGCGCCATCGGAGGATGACACGAATGACTCAGGAGACGACGGTGCCGGGCCGGTCGACGGACGCGACGCCGGCCCTCGAGCAGACGGTGGCGCTGCGCTACTTCGCCGCCGCACGTGCCGCGCTCGGCCGCTCGGAGGAGACGCTCGCCGTCCCGCCGGGCGCGACCGTCGCCGACGTCGTCGCCCGCCTGGCCGCCGCATCACCCGCGGCCGGGCCCGTGCTCGCCCGCTGCAGCGTGCTGGTCGACGGCCGCCGGGCCGCGCCGTCCGACGTCGTGCCGACCGGCGCGAGCCTCGACCTGCTGCCGCCGTTCGCGGGCGGCTGACCCCGGGTTCGGATCGAGCCGTCAGCCCTCGCGGTGGGCGCGGATGGCGGCCGCGGCCTGCGGCAGCACGTCGGTGAGGTCGCCGACGACGGCGAAGTCGCAGATCTCGAAGATCGGCGCCTCCGGGTCGGAGTTCACCGCCACGATCACCTGCGCCGCCTGCATCCCTCCGCGGTGGTGCGGGGCGCCGGAGATCCCCGCCCCCACGTAGAGGCGCGGTGCGATGGTGACGCCGGTCTGGCCGATGTAGCGGTCGAACCAGCCCTCGAAGACGGCGTCGCGCGACGCACCGATCGCGGCGCCGACGGCGTCGGCGAACTCCTCGACCGGGCCGAAGTCGCCACCGGTTCCGCGCCCGCCGGCGACGACGACCGCCGCCTCCTCGAGGGTCGGCCGACCCGGGGCGCGCTCCTTGACCTCGCGGGACGTGACGACGACGCCGGCGGTGCCGGCAGGCGCGACCGGCAGCGCGTCGACCTCGGTCGCGACCGCCGCCTCGGCGGGCTCGGGCACGACGGCGTTCGCGCGCACCGTGAGCACTGCGACGCCGGCGGTGACCACGCAGCGGGTGTCCCAGGCGCCGGCGAAGACGCGCTTGCCGGCCACGATCCGGCCGTCGGCGTCCTCCCCCACGGCGGCGGCGTCGATGACCAGCCCGGCGCCGAGCGCGTGGGCGGCCAGGGCGGCGGCCTCCTTCGCGGCGAACGTGGCGGGTGCCAGGACGACGTCGGCGTCGGTGCGACGCACGGCCGCGGCGAGCGTCGCGGCCACGACGGAGGGCAGGTGGCGGGCGCCGTCGCCCCCGGCGGCGGCGAGCGCGTCGGTGGGCACCTCGGCCTGGTGCACCGTCTCGACGCCGTACGCGCCGAGCTGGGCGAGCGCCTCGACGGTCGGCGCCTCCAGTGTCACGGCCTCGACGCGGCCGAGCCGGCGCGCGATGGTGAGCAGCTCGAGCGCGCCGGAGCGCACCTCGGTGGCGGGGTCCAGGAGGACGAGGACGGTGCGGTTGCGGGTGGGCTCAGACATCTCGCGTCCTCTCAGACCAGCTCGTTGCGGATGAGGTACTCGGCCAGCGCGGTGCCGCCCTCGCCCTTGTCGACGACCAGCTCGACCTCGGGACGGGCGGGGCGCGGGGCGGCGGAGACCGCCTCGGTGCGCGCCCCGGCGGTGCCGACGGCGGCGGGGTCGAGGCCGAGGTCGGCGGCCGACCACGCCTCGATCTGCTTGGTGCGGGCCGCCATGATCAGCTTGAAGTTCGGCATGCGCGGCGTGTTCGCGGTGTCCGCGACGGACAGGACGGCCGGCAGGGGCGCGGCGAGCGTCTCGGTGGCCTCGTCGGTCTCGCGCGTGACGGTCAGGGTGCCGTCCGCGACGTCCACCTTCTTCGCCAGCGTGAGCGCCGGGCGGCCGAGCTCGGCCGCGACGAGCGCCGGGACCACGGAGCCCAGGCCGTCGAGCGCGGCCATGCCGGTGATCACGAGGTCGACGGGAGCGCCGTCGGCCTCCAGCCTCCGCACCCCGGCCGCGAGCGCCGCGGCGGTGCCGAAGTAGTCCGAGCCGGCCAGGGCGTCGTCCGTGACGCGGACCGCGCGGTCCACGCCCATCTGGAACGACTTGCGCAGCGCCACGTCGCCGTCGGCGGGGGCGACCGTGAGGGCGACGACCTCGCTCGCCGCGCGCTCGTCCTCGGGCAGGGCGTCGAGGATCCGCAGCGCCGCCTCGAGGGCGTTCTCGTCCAGCTCGTTGAGGGTGCCGACGCCCGGGTCGCGGTCCACGCGACAGTCCACGAAACGTCGGTCCGCGTTGATGTCCGGCACGTACTTCACGGCGACGACGATGCGCACGGGCGCGACCTCCAGCTCACGGTGGTGACGGCGGCCGCACGCGCTGCGGCCGACGGTGCCGAGCCTACCCGCGGCACCGCCGGGGCAGCCGCCGCGTCCACACCGCCGCGCGCGGCTGTCGGCCGTCCCGGGCAGGATGTCCCCCATGGAGGTCCCCATGGAGTCCCGCCCCAAGGTCACGCCGCTGACGCGCCCGACGGCACGCCGCAGCCACGTGCCTCCGCTCGGGGTGCACCCGACGCCGGACGGCGGGGTGGACGTCGCCGTGGCGGCGGCGCACGCGGACGCGGTGGAGCTCTGCCTGATCGACGTCGCCGAGCCGCACCGCGACGCGCACGACCCGGCGCGGTACGTGGAGCGGAGGGTCCCGCTCGACGGGCCGGTGTACGGCGTGTGGCACGCCCACGTGCCCCACGTGCGGCCCGGCCAGCGGTACGGCTTCCGGACGTACGGCGCCTGGGACCCGGAGGCCGGGCACCGGCACAACCCGGCCAAGCTGCTCGTCGACCCGTACGCCCGCGGGCTGGTGGGTGACCTCACGTACGGCCCGGAGACGCTCGGCGCCGTGGGCGCGGTGGTCGACCCGGATTCCCCCGAGTCACCGGAAGGTCGGTCGTGGGTGGCCGAACGGTACGGCGCCGCCGACGACCGCGACTCGCTCGCCTTCGTGCCGCACTCCGTCGTCGTCGCGTCCCACCCCGGCCCGCCGCCGCTGAGCCGACCGCGCGTGCCCTGGGCGGACACGGTGGTCTACGAGGCGCACGTCAAGGGCCTGACGGCGACGCACCCGGACGTCCCGCCGGAGCTGCGGGGCACGTACGCGGGCGTCGCGCACCCGGCCACGATCGCGCACCTGACCAGCCTCGGCGTCACGACGCTCGAGCTGCTCCCGATCCAGGCGTTCGCCAGCGAGCCGCACCTCGTCGCCCGCGGGCTGACCAACTACTGGGGCTACCAGACGCTCGGGTTCTTCGCCCCGCACGCGGCGTACGCGACGCGGGCGGCGCGCGAGGCGGGCCCGGCGGCCGTCCTCGACGAGGTGCGCGGCATGGTGCACCTGCTGCACGACGCCGGCATCGAGGTGCTGCTCGACGTCGTCTACAACCACACGTGCGAGGGCGGCGACGACGCGCTGCACGTGAGCTGGCGCGGCCTGGACAACGCGGGCTACTACCTGCACGACGGCGCGTCGCCGGCCGCGCTCGCCGACGTCACCGGCACCGGCAACTCGCTCGACTTCCGCCGCCCGCGCGTGGTGCAGCTCGCCCTGGACTCGCTGCGCTACTGGGCCGAGGTCGTGGGCGTGGACGGGTTCCGCTTCGACCTCGCGGTCACCCTGGGCCGGGGCGGCCACGGCTTCTCCGCCGACCACCCGTTCCTCGTGGCGCTGCAGACCGACCCGGTGCTCAACAACCTCAAGCTGGTCGCGGAGCCGTGGGACGTCGGCCCGGGCGGGTGGCAGACCGGCAACTTCCCGCCGCCGATGGCCGAGTGGAACGACCGCTTCCGCGACGCCGCGCGCGGGTTCTGGCTCGACGCCGCCCGCGAGGGCAGCCGCGGCCGGCCCATGCACGGCCTGCGGGAGCTGACCACCCGCCTCGCGGGCTCGGCCGACCTGTTCGGGCACTCGGACCCGCCGCTGGCGCGCGGGCCGGTGGCGTCGGTCAACTACGTCACCGCCCACGACGGGTTCACGCTCGCCGACCTCGTGGCCTTCGACCACAAGCACAACGAGGCGAACGGCGAGGACAACCGGGACGGCTCGGACCACAACCTGTCGTGGAACCACGGCGTGGAGGGGCACGCGCCCGGCGCCGAGGACGGGGAGGGCGCGGGCGACACCGGCACCGAGCCGTGGTCCGCCGTCGTGCCGCTGCGGCGGCGCTCCCAGCGCAACCTGCTCGCGACGCTCCTGCTGTCCGCGGGCACGCCCATGCTCACCGCCGGCGACGAGCTGGGCCGCACCCAGCGCGGCAACAACAACGCGTACGCCCAGGACAGCGCGATCTCGTGGGTCGGGTGGGACCTCGAGGACGCCGCCCGCGACCTGCTGGACACCACGCGCTTCCTGGTGGGGCTGCGGCGCGAGCACGCGGCCCTGCGCGCGGACTCGTTCTTCCTCGGCACGCCCCGCCCCGGCGAGGACGAGACCGACCTGCTGTGGTTCGCCGCCGACGGCGCGCCCATGGACCGCGACGCCTGGGCGGTCGCCGGGCGCCGCGTGGTCCAGATGCTGCGGCCCGGGCCCGACGACGGCGACGCGCACGTTCTGCTCGTGTTCAACGGCGGGCTCGACGACGCGGAGGTCACCCTCCCCGGCGCCCCCGGCGGCGGCACCTGGGAGCGGGTGTGGAGCTCCGCGTGGGACCGGCCCGAGGCGCCCGACGACGAGGCCGAGGACGTCGTGCTCGAGTCGCTCAGCGTCGAGGTGTTCCTCGGTCGGTAGTCGCAAGAGCCCGAAGACCTCCAGGTCGAACGCCGTCGAGATCGCGCGGGCCAGGTCCTCCTCCTGGTCGTCCAGGAGGAAGCCGACCTGCCGGCCGATCCGGTCGACGTGAACCGTCTCGATGCTGTCGCAGTTGATGACGCACGGGTGGTCGATCCCGTGCCGCGGTCTACCGGGACATCGACCGAGAGCCCCCACACCGTGCTGGTGATCGGCGCGACGGTCAGGTGCGACACGCGATCGCGCACCCCCGGACGGTGAGGACGACCGCCGGGTGCGACTTCTCCAGGTGGATCGATGTGGATCGGGCGCATCAGCCGAGTGGTCCCAGCTCGAGTTCTTCTCCACCCGGCGCACCATGCCGGCGAGGTCGTCCGGATCGTCCTCGCCGGCCGTCGCCGCGTAGATCTGCGCGTCCCGCTCGGCGTCGAGGGGCGCCGGCGGTCCCCGCGCCGCCCGCGAGCGCACCACCCGCTCACCCTGTTCACGCGGTGCCCCACCTCTGCCAGACTGCGCGCATGGATGCTGACGTCGTCGTCATCGGTGGGGGCCTGTCGGGGCTTGTCACGGCCACGGAGCTCACGGCCGCCGGCCGTCGGGTGGTGCTGCTCGACCAGGAGCCGGAGGCGTCGTTCGGCGGCCAGGCGTGGTGGTCGTTCGGCGGCCTGTTCCTCGTGGGGTCGCCCGAGCAGCGCGCGATGGGCGTGCACGACACCGCGGACCTGGCGTGGTCGGACTGGCTGGGCTCCGCGCAGTTCGCTCCTGGGGCCGAGCGGGGCGAGGGCCCCGACCGGCACGGGTACGCGTGGGCCCGCCGCTTCGTGGAGTTCGCGGCCGGCGACCTGCGGTCCTGGCTGCACGCCAAGGGCGTCCGCTGGTTCCCGCTGGTGCAGTGGGCCGAGCGCGGCGGGTACACCGTGGGGCACGACGACGGCCGCACCGAGCACGGCAACTCCGTGCCCCGCTTCCACGTCACCTGGGGCACCGGCCCCGGGATCGTCCGGCCCTTCGTGGAGGCGGCGCTCGCCGCCCGCGACGCCGGCCTGCTCGACCTGCGGTTCCGCCGCCGGGTCACCGGGCTCGTCACCACGGACGGTCGGGTCACCGGGGTGCGCGCGGACGTGCTCGCCGACCAGCCCCTCACCGGGCTGCCGTTCGGCGGCCGGGGCACGCCGTCGAACCGCGACGTGGTGGGCGCCGAGGAGATCACGGCGGGTGCCGTCGTCGTCGCGACCGGCGGCATCGGCGCGAACCACGACCTGGCCCGCGCGCACTGGGACCCCGAGGCCGGCACCCTGCCCGAGCGGATGCTGTCCGGCGTCCCGGACTCGACCGACGGGCTCATGCTCGGCATCGCGGCCGACGCCGGCGCCGCGCTGGTGCACGAGGACCGCATGTGGCACTACCCGGAGGGCATCGCCAACCACTCGCCGGTCTGGACGGACCACGGCATCCGCATCCTGCCCGGTCCGTCGTCGCTGTGGCTCGACGCCGACGGCGGCCGGCTGCCTGCCCCGCTGTTCCCCGGCTTCGACGCGCTCGGCGCGCTGCAGCACGTGACGCGGCGCGGCGACGACCACTCCTGGTTCGTGCTCAACAAGGCCATCATGGAGTCGGAGTTCGCCCTGTCCGGCTCGGAGCAGAACCCGGACCTCACCGGCAAGGACGTCAAGCTCCTCGCGCAGCGGGTGCTGCCGCGCGCCGTCGGGCCGGTCGCGAAGTTCGCCGCCGAGTCGCCCGAGTTCCTCTGGGCCGACACCACCGACGAGCTCGCCGCGAAGATGAACGCGCTGGTCGAGGCCACCCCGGGCTCGAAGGGCCACGTGGACGCGGGGGCGCTCGCGGCCGTCGTCGCGGCCCGCGACGCCCAGGTCGCCTCCGGCCTGGGCAAGGACCCGCAGGTGGTGGCGACGCGCGCCGCCCGCGACTACCGCGTGGACAAGCTCATCCGGGTCGCCAAGCCGCGCCCCCTGACGACGCCGAAGGACGGCCCGCTGCTCGCCGTCCGGCTGTCCGTGCTGACCCGCAAGACCCTCGGCGGCCTGTGGTGCGACCCGTCCGGCCGCGTGCTGCAGCCCGACGGGTCCGTGCTGGACGGGCTGTGGGCCGTGGGCGAGGCGGCCGGGTTCGGCGGCGGCGGCGTGCACGGCCACCGCGCCCTGGAGGGCACCTTCCTCGGCGGGTGCCTGCACACCGGCCGCACCACCGGCCGAGCGCTCGCCGCCGACGCCTGACGCCGAGGTCGAGGCGAAGCGCCCGAGGTCGAGGTCCCAGACATCGACCTCGGGCGCTCGCCTCGACCTCGCGGCACCGTCGTCCACAGATCGGCGGTCGTGGTCCCACTCGGGTGCCGTCGGGAACCACGATCGACCCATGTCCAGGACCGCGACGCGCCGGCCAGGCGCACCGACCCCCGACCGCCCGCAGCTGCCGGCCGCCGTGCGGTACGACCCCGAGCGGAGGGCGGAGCTGCGGGAACGAACCCGGGACGACGAGCTGGTACGGCTCCGGCGCGGCATCTACCTGCCGACCGTCGACCCGTCGCTCACCGCCGCAGTACGCCGCCGAGCGCAGCTGCTGGCCCACATGACTGCCGTGGCCGAGCGTCTGACCACGACGTTCTGGTTCAGTCATGCGAGTGCCGCGGTCGCGTGGGGGTGCTGGACCTGGCACCTCGGGCCCCAGGTGCACGTGACCCAGCTGACCCGGCCCGCGCCCGGGCCGGCCGACGACGTCCTCCGGCGCCATGTCTCGCCCGTGCCCGACGAGGATCGCGGCTTCCTCGACGGCGTTCCCGTGACGTCGCTGGGCCGCACGGTCGTCGACTGCGCGCGCACGCTCGCGGAGCCGTCGTCCATCGTCGTGGCAGACTCCGCTCTCGCGCTGGGCGTCGACCCGGACGAGCTCACGGGACGGCTCGACCGGTCCCGCGGCGCGCGCGGCGTACGACGTGCGCGGCGCGTGCTCGCCGCGGCGGACGGGGCGTCGGAGTCGCCCCTGGAGTCGCTCGTCCGCTGGCACCTGCTCGCCGCGGGGCTGCCGCGTCCCGTGCACGCGATCCCGGTCGGCACCTGGGCCGGCACGTTCTGGGTCGATCTCGCCTGGCCCGACCTCAAGGTCGCGCTCGAGGTCGACGGCGCGGTCAAGTACGACGGAAGGGCGGGCGACCCGCAGCAGGTGCTCCTGGCGGAGAAGCGCCGGCACGACGCCCTCGTCGAGGCCGGGTGGACGATCCTGCGGGTCACGTTCGCCGACCTGCGGGACGTCCGCCGCCTCGTCGCGAGGGTCGAGCACGCCCTGCGTGTCGCCAGGTCGAGGTGAAGCGTCCGAGATCGAGGTCCGGGACATCGACCTCGAGCCCTTGCCTCGACCTGGGCGCGCGCCGGGCTGACCGTCTGGCTAGCGTGGAGGCCGTGACGTCTCCGCAGCCCACGCCGCACGTGCCCATCGGACGGATCCCCGTCCTGCAGCTCTCCCCCGTCGTCGAGGGAGGGCGCTGGCCGGCGAAGGCGGCGATCGGCGAGGTGGTGCCCGTCGAGGCCACGGTGTTCCGGGAGGGGCACGACGCCGTCGGGGCCACTGCCGTCCTGCTCGCGCCGGACGGCACGGTGCACTCCACCGCGCCGATGGCCGACGTCGCGCCGGGGTTGGACCGGTTCCGCGGCTTCCTGCAGCCCGACGCGGAGGGTGACTGGTCGTTCCGCGTCGAGGCGTGGTCCGACCCGTACGGCACGTGGTCCCACGACGCGGTGATCAAGTTCGACGCCGGGCAGGACGTCGACCTGGTGCTCGCGGAGGGGCGGCTGCTGTTCGAGCGCATCGTCGCTCCGGAGCTGCAGGCGGCCCGCTCCGCCGATGACGCCGCCGTGCTGGAGGCCGCGGCCCGCGAGCTGGCCGACACGACCCGCCCGCCCGAGGCCCGGCTCGCGATGGCGATGACGGCCGCGGTGAAGGACGCGCTGCGCCGCGCGCCGCTGCGCGACCTGGTGACCGCGAGCGCCGCCTACCCGCTGCGCGTGAGCCGCCCGCTGGCGCTGGCCGCGAGCTGGTACGAGATGTTCCCCCGCTCGGAGGGCGCGAAACGCCGCAAGGACGGCACCTGGCGCTCGGGCACGTTCGCCACGGCGGCGAAGCGGCTGCCCGCGATCGCGGCGATGGGGTTCGACGTCGTCTACCTCACGCCCGTGCACCCCATCGGCACGACGTTCCGCAAGGGTCGCAACAACACCCTGGACCCGCAGCCGGGCGACCCCGGCAGCCCGTACGCGATCGGCTCGCCGGACGGCGGGCACGACGCGATCCACCCGGAGCTGGGCACCGAGAAGGACTTCCGGGCGTTCACCGCCGCCGCCCGCAAGGAAGGCCTCGAGGTCGCGCTCGACCTGGCCCTGCAGTGCTCCCCCGACCACCCGTGGGTCACGGAGCACCCGGAGTGGTTCTCGGTGCGCGCGGACGGCACCATCGCGTACGCCGAGAACCCGCCGAAGAAGTACCAGGACATCTACCCGCTGAACTTCGACCGCGACCCCCAGGGCCTCTCGGCGGAGATCCTGCGGATCGTCGAGCTGTGGATCGGTCGCGGGGTGACGGCGTTCCGCGTCGACAACCCGCACACCAAGCCGTTGGACTTCTGGGAGTGGCTGCTCGCGCGGGTGCACGCGGCGCACCCCGAGGTGATCTTCCTGTCCGAGGCGTTCACCCGGCCGGCGATGATGCAGACGCTGGCGCGGATCGGCTTCCACCAGTCGTACACGTACTTCACCTGGCGCAACACCAAGGAGGAGGTCGAGGAGTACCTGCAGGAGGTCTCGGGGCCGCAGGGCTCCGTGCTCCGCCCGTCGTTCTGGCCCACGACGCACGACATCCTGCCCCCGTACCTGCAGCACGGCGGGGTGGCGGGCTTCGCCGTCCGCGCCGTGCTGGCGGCCCTCGGCAGCCCCACGTGGGGCGTCTACTCGGGGTACGAGCTGGTGGAGAACGTGCCGCGCCCGGGCGTCGAGGAGCAGATCGACAACGAGAAGTACGAGTACAAGCCGCGCGACTGGTCGCAGGCCGACGTCGTCGGCGTCTCCACGCTGCTGCGCCGCCTCAACGAGATCCGGCGGGCCCACCCGGCCCTGCAGCAGCTGCGCGACCTCACGGTGCACCCGACGACGAACGACCAGGTCGTCGCGTTCTCGCGGCGGGTGCGCGCCGAGCACCTGCCCGGCGCGGGCCGGCCGGGCGCCACGCAGGACGACGTCGTGCTGGTCGTGGTCAACCTCGACCCGTGGACGACGCAGGAGGCCACGCTGTTCCTCGACCTGGAGGCGCTCGGGCTCACGCGGCCGGACGGGGTCGAGGACCAGCCGTTCTTCGTCGCCCACGACGAGCTGTCGGGCGCCACCTACCCGTGGGGCGCCCACCCGTACGTCCGGCTCGACCCGCGCGAGCAGGTGGCGCACGTCCTGACGATCGGGCTGGCATGACGGTGCCGACATGAGCGGGCGCGCATGAGAGGGCCCCGATGACGCCCCAGGTGCCCCGCCCCGTCACGCGCCAGGTGCCGGTGCAGGCGCTGCCCACGCGGCCGCAGCCCGCACCGCCGCCCCTGGACAAGCCCGGCCTGTCCGAGGACCCGGAGTGGTACCGCACGGCCGTGTTCTACGAGGTCATCGTGCGGGCCTTCTCGGACACCGGCGGCGCGGGCACGGGCGACCTGCGGGGGGTCACGGAACGGCTGGACTACCTGCAGTGGCTGGGCGTGGACTGCCTGTGGCTGCCTCCGTTCTACCCGTCGCCGCTGCGGGACGGCGGCTACGACATCGCCGACTACACGTCGATCGCGAGCCAGTACGGCACCATCGGGGACTTCACCGAGCTCATCGAGGCGGCGCACGCGCGCGGCATCCGCGTGGTGGTGGACCTCGTGATGAACCACACCAGCGACCAGCACCCGTGGTTCCAGGCGTCGCGGTCCGACCCGGAGGGCCCGTACGGCGACTTCTACGTGTGGTCCGACGACGACACGCGCTACGAGGACGCGCGCATCATCTTCGTGGACACGGAGACGTCGAACTGGACGTTCGACCCGGTGCGGCGGCAGTACTTCTGGCACCGGTTCTTCCACCACCAGCCCGACCTCAACTTCGAGAACCCCCGCGTGGTGGACGCGATGCTCGACGTGGCGCGGTTCTGGCTCGGGGTCGGCGTGGACGGCTTCCGCCTCGACGCCGTCCCGTACCTGTTCGAGGCCGAGGGCACCAACTGCGAGAACCTGCCGGAGACGCACGCGTTCCTCCGCCGGGTGCGCCGCATGATCGACGACGAGTTCCCGGGCCGCATCATGCTGGCCGAGGCGAACCAGTGGCCGCAGGACGTGGTGGACTACTTCGGCACGGCGGACGAGCCGGAGTGCCACATGTGCTTCCACTTCCCCGTGATGCCTCGCGTCTACTACGCGATGCGCGACCAGCGCGCCCGGCCCCTGCTCGACATCCTCGCCGACACCCC
Source organism: Isoptericola sp. NPDC019571 (assembly GCF_044389385.1). Classification (NCBI taxonomy): domain Bacteria; kingdom Bacillati; phylum Actinomycetota; class Actinomycetes; order Micrococcales; family Promicromonosporaceae; genus Isoptericola; species Isoptericola sp. NPDC019571. Next base: position 129,789 of record NZ_JBIRXZ010000011.1, on the reverse strand, counting down.
GGACGTCCCCGCGCCGGGCGGGCAGTGGTCGACGTTCCTGCGCAACCACGACGAGCTCACCCTCGAGATGGTCTCCACCGAGGAGCGCGCGGCGATGTACGGGTGGTTCGCGCCCGACCCGCGCATGCGCGCTAACATCGGCATCCGCCGCCGCCTCGCCCCGCTGCTCGACAACTCCCGCAAGGAGGTGGAGCTCGCCCACGCGCTGCTGCTCAGCCTGCCGGGCAGCCCGTGCCTGTACTACGGCGACGAGATCGGCATGGGCGACAACATCTGGCTGCCCGACCGGGATGCGGTGCGCACACCCATGCAGTGGACGCCCGACCGCAACTCCGGCTTCTCCACCGCCGACCCCGGCCAGCTCTACCTGCCGCTCGTGCAGTCGCTGGTGCACCACTACCAGCACGTCAACGTCGAGGCCCAGCTCGCGCAGCCGTCCTCGCTGCTGCACTGGGTGCACGGCATGCTCGCCGTGCGGCGGTTGCACCCCGCGTTCGGCACGGGGGCGTTCGCGCCCCTGGAGGCCGACGACGACGCCGTGATCGCGTTCACCCGCACCTCGGCGGACGAGACGCTGCTCGTGGCGGCCAACCTGTCCGCGACGGCGCGGTCGTCCGTCGTGCGGCTGCCCGGGCGGGCGGGCTGGTCGCTCACCGACCTGTTCGGCGGCGCCCGCTTCCCCGACGTCGGCGCGGACGGCACCGTGACGATGACGTGGGGGTCGCGCGACTTCTACTGGCTGCTGCTGACCCCGCCGGGGCCCGGCGCCGGCGACACCTCCGCGCCGTCGACCGGAGGCGAGCCGGCATGACCGCGGTGCGGCCGGCCGCGGGCGTCCCCGACCCGAGCGTCGGGGAGCTGCTCGCCGCCTGGCTGCCCGGCCGGCGGTGGTTCCCCGCGGGCGGCGCGAGCGCCGCCACGGTGCACGTCGAGCCGTGGCTCGCGGTCACGTTCGACGACGGCGACCCGGGCGGCGGGCCCGACGGCGCCGACGTCGTCGTCCTCCTCGTGCGCCTGCGCGGCGCGGGCGTGCCAGGGGGCGAGGTCGTCGCGCAGGTGCCGCTGGTGCTCACGGACCCCGCCGCGCGCGGCCCCGGGTTCGTCGCCGAGGTCCGCACCGCCGCGGGCGACGTCGCCGTGCACGACGGCGGCGCGCACCCCGCCTGCTGGCTCGCCCTGCTGCGGGCGGCCGGCGTCGGCGACGGCGTGCCGGGCGAGGCGCTCGTCGCGGGCGGCCAGGTCGTGGCGGGCGAGCAGTCGAACACGAGCGTCCTGCTGCCGGGCGTGCCGTCGCCGGACGGCACCGGCGGGATGCTCAAGATCCTGCGTACCGTGACGCCCGGGCCGCACCCCGACGTCGTCGTCCCGCGCGCCCTGACCCGCGCCGGCTGGGACGGCGTGCCGCGCTTCCTCGGCGCCCTCCAGGTGGCCACCGCGCCCGGCACGACCACCGCCCTGGCCGTCCTCAGCGAGCTGGTGCCGCGGGCCCGCGACGGGTTCGAGCTCGCCTGCGAGCACGCCGGCCGCAGCGAGTCGTTCGCGCACCTCGCGGCCGACCTCGGGCGCGTCGTGGCGGAGCTGCACGCGGTGCTGCGCCAGGCGATGCCGCCCGGCCCGCTCCTCGACCCGGCGACGTTCGTCGGGGGCCTGCGCGACCGGGCGGCGCTCGCCGTCGCCGAGGCGCCCGGGCTGGCGGCCCGGGCCCCCGCGATCGACGCGCTGCTCGACGACCTGCAGGGCCGCCTGCCCCGGCTGCGCCTGCAGACCGTGCACGGCGACCTGCACCTCGGCCAGGCGCTGCACGGCGAGACCGGGTGGAAGCTGCTCGACTTCGAGGGCGAGCCGCAGCGGCCCGCCGCCGAGCGCACGGCTCCCGACCTCCCCCTGCGCGACGTCGCGGGGATGGTCCGCTCGTTCGCGTACGCGGCCGCCGTCGGCGGAGCGCCCGACCCGTGGTGGGAGGCGGAGTCCGTGCACGCCTTCCTCGCCCGCTACCGACGGTCCGCCGACACGTCCGCGGCCGTCAGCGGGCTCACCACCCGCCGGCCGCCCGAGCTCGACCCGCCCACCGCCGACGCCGTCCTCGCCGCCCTCGTGCTGGACAAGGCGCTCTACGAGGTGGTCTACGAGACGCGGCAACGGCCGACGTGGGTGCACATCCCCCTGTCGGCCGTCGACCGCGTGCTCACCCGGCCGCGCTGACCCCGCCGAGCAGGTCGTTCGCCGTGCGCACCGCGGCGGCGAACGCCTCCGGGTCGCCCCCGGGCGAGGTGATCCGGAGCGTCACGCTCTGGCCCGCACGCAGCGTGACGAGCCCGGCGTCGACGCGCGCCTCCGGGTCCACCACGTCGACCGGGCAGAAGATGTCGCGGGCGAGCGAGGTCGCGGTCAGCCGCAGCTCGCAGCCCCCGGGGACGGGTGACGCCTCGATCCGCACCGGGCTCGGGTCGAGCCGCTGGTCCACGACCTCGGCCCCGTACCGCAGCGCGGCCGCCACGCCTGACTCGGGGTCGTCGGCCGTCGCCACGAGCACCTCGGCGGCCACGTCGTCGAACGTGGCGACCTCGGTGGGCACGGTCACCGTCGCCGCGCCGCGGGCGGGCGCGTCGACGTCGACGGTCGCCTTGGCCAGGACGGACCCGTCCAGCGCCTCGCGCGTGACCGTCCAGGTCCCGGCCAGACGCTCGCCGGTGTCGTTGACGACGACGAGCGCGACGGTGTCGGGCGCCGGCTCCAGCCCCTCCCACGCGGCGGCCCTCGCCTCGTCCGACGCGCGCGGCTGGAAGGTGGCCAGCCGCGGCGCGTACGCGGCGCGCAGGGCGTGCCACAGCGGCTTGCGGTGCTCGTCGTGGTCGACCGCCGCCCACGACACCACGGGCCAGTTGTCGTTGAGCTGCCACACGATGGCGCCGGTGTTGTGGGGCGTCAGCGACCGTACGTGCTCGATGCCGAAGCGCACGGCGTGCGCCTGGTTGAGCTGCGTCGTCCAGTGCCAGTCCTCGATCGTCGCCGGGTCGGGCAGGTGCCCCTGCCAGCCGCGCTCGAGCTTGGCGTTGCCCAGGTGCGCCTTCTGGTGCACGAGCATCTGGTGCCCGAACGGGTCGAGCGGCTCGTCGTGGACCACGCGCGTGAGCGTCGACCAGGCGGGCGGGCCCTGGAAGCCGAACTCCGACAGGAACCGCGGCCGGTAGCGGGCGTACACGGAGTAGTCCTCCCGGTTCCACACGTCCCAGATATGCATGGTGCCGTAGCGCTCGTCGTTCGGGTGGCGGTAGTCGCCGAACGAGTACGGGCTCGCCGGCGAGTACGGGCGCGTGGGGTCCAGCTCGGCGAGCACGCCCGGCAGCAGCTCGCGGTAGTACAGGTCGCCCCACGGGCGGCCGCCCAGCCGGCCGGCCCAGCCCCAGTCGACCGAGCCCCACGTGTTCTCGTTGTTGCCGTTCCAGATGACGAGCGACGGGTGCGGGCTGAGCCGCGTGACGTTCTCGCGGGCCTCGGCCTCCACCTCGGCGCGCATCGGCTCGTCCTCGCTGTACGCGGCGCAGGCGAACGGGAAGTCCTGCCACACGAGCAGGCCGCTCTCGTCGGCGAGGTCGTACAGGTCGTCGGACTCGTAGATGCCGCCGCCCCACACCCGGAGCAGGTTGATGTTCGCCTCGAGGGCGTCGTCGACCCGGCGCGCGTACCGGTCGCGGTCGATCTCCGTGAGGAACGCGTGGTCGGGGATCCAGTTCGCCCCACGAACGAGCACCGTCTCGCCGTTGACCTTGAGCAGGAACGGCGCGCCGGCCTCGTCGGGCGTGGTGTCCAGCTCCACCGTGCGGAACCCGACGCGCCCCGCCCAGCGGGCGCCGTCGGCCGTGACCTCGACGTCGTACAGCGGCTGGTCCCCGTGGCCGACCGGCCACCACCGGCGCACGCCGGGCACCTCGACGGTCACCGCGCCCTGCGCCTGCCCCGCGGGCACGCTGCCCGTGGCCACGAGCCGCTCGCCGTCCGGCCCGGTGAGGGTCACGCGCAGCGGGACCTCGCCGTCGGCCGCCTCGCCGTCGCGCTCGATCTCGACGTGCGCGACCAGGACGCCGTCGTGCGCGCCGTCGGGCCCCGCCACGACGTCGACCAGCGGCCGCACCGCGGCGATGCGTACCCCGGACCAGGAGTCGAGGCCGATCGGCTTCCAGATGCCGGCACCGGCGACGTCGATCCCCCAGTCCCAGCCGAACGAGCAGGCCATCTTCCGCAGCTGGTTGTACTCGTGATGGTTGGTCGACGGCAGCACCCCGTCGCGCTCGGCCCGGGCCAGCGCCTCGGGCACGGGCGCGGCGAACGTGACGACGAGGGAGTTGTCGCCCTCGCGCAGCGCGTCGCGGGCGTCCCAGCGGAAGGACCGGAACATGTTCTCGGTCCGCCCGAGCTCCACCCCGTTGAGCTCCACCGTCGCCACGGTGTCGAGGCCGAGCGCGACGACGTCGTGCCGCGCCGCGTCGCCCGGCCGCCACGCGAACGTCGTCGCGTACCGCCACGCCGTGTCGCCGATCCACTGCTGCGCCGCCTCGTTGTCGCCGTCGAAGGGCTCGTCGACCAGCCCTTCGCGGTGGAGGTCGAGGTGCGCCTCGCCGGGCACCACGGCAGGGATCCCGTCCGCGAGCGCCGGCGCCACGCCGTCGGGCGCGTCGGCCGCGAGCTCCGCGGCGGTCAGGCTCCACCCCTGGTGCAGGGCGCGGAAGGTCGTGGGGAGGTGCGTCATGGCGGAGTCCTTCGTGGTTCGCAGGGAGTTCGCTGGGTGCCGACCCGGTCAGGGTCGCAGGTGGCTCAGACGGACGCCGGACGGCGCGGCTCGCGCAGGACGCGCGCGCCGCCGGCGGGCACGGTGGTCAGCGGCCCGACCTCCGCCCCGGACAGCAGGTCGTGTCCGGCGGCGGCGACCTTCTGCTCGTCGCCGGTGTGGTTGAGGAGGAAGAGGTAGGAGCGGTCGTCACCCCGGCGGCGCACCGCCTCGAGCCCGGGCGCCGCGTCGAGGACGCGCGGCACGCCGCCGTCCGCGAGGAGCCGGTCGACGAGCCGCCCCACGCCGTCCGCGCCGAGCGCCGCCGAGACGTACCAGGCGGCGCCGTCGCCGATCTCGCGCCGGGTCACCGCCGGCCCGCCCGCGAGCGAACTCGAGGCGTACCGGACCACGGCCTCGGCCCCGTCCAGGTGGACCCGCTCGGTCCACTCGGTCGCCTCGCCGCCGTCGTCCAGCCGGACGGCCTGCCCCTCCTGGAGGGGGTAGAGCTCGTCGCTCCAGGCGCCGAGCACGTCGGCGAACGCGGCCGGGAAGCCGCCGGTGCGGACCTGGCCGTCGTCGTCGCAGACGCCGGACAGGTAGGTCACCAGCAGGGTGCCGCCCCGCGCGGGGACGGCGGCGAGCCGCGCGGCCGTGTCGTCGTCGACGACCAGGAGCGTCGGCACGACGACGAGGTCGTAGCCGTCGAGCGGCGCACCGGGCGGCACGACGTCGCACAGCACCTGCCGGTCCCACAGGGCCCGGTGCCAGGCCCGCAGCTCCCGGCCGTAGGACAGCTCGCGGTGCGGCATGAGGCCGTGCTGGAGGGCCCACCCGGCGGGGTCGTCGACCACCATCGCGGCCCGGGCGGCCTCGACGGCCGTCCCGGCGACCTCCGCCAGCGAGCGCAGGTGGCCGCCCAGCTCGACGACCTCCTGCCACACCCGCGACCGGGTGCCGCTGTGCGGGAGCATCGCCGAGTGGAACTGCTCGGCGCCGGCGCGCGAGGCGCGCCACTGGAAGAACATCGCGCCGTCCGACCCCCGGGCCACGTGACCGAGCGAGTGCCGCACGCTCTCCCCGGGGTCCTTGGCGCGGTTGCGGCGCTGCCAGCTCGGGGCTCCGGTCGAGCTCTCCATCAGCAGCCACGGCCGCCCCGGGGACATCCCGCGCACCCGGTCGGCGGCGAAGGCGAGGTCGTGCTCGCGGTCGCCCGTCGGGAGGTCGCCGACCAGCGTGTAGTGGTCGTTGGCGACGACGGCCGTGTGCGGCGCCCACGACGCGTAGTCGACCACCTGGGCGCCGGCGCCGACCATGAGGTTGGTCGTGACGGGCACGGCGGAGTGCCGCTCGAGGACCTCCTTCTCCGCCAGGTAGTGCGCCAGCAGCGCGTCCGACGAGTAGCGCTCGTAGTCGAGGTAGAGCCCGGGGTTGGGGGCGCCGTGCCGGCCGCGCGGCGGCATGATCTCGTCCCACTCGCCGTACCGGTGCCCCCACTGGGCGGTGCCCCACGCGGCGTCGACCCCCTCGAGGCTGCCGTGCCTGTCGCGCAGCCACCGGCGGAACCCCGCCGCGGAGTCGTCGCAGTAGCAGCGGGCGTTGCCGCCGCCGAGCTCGTTCCCCACGTGCCACAGGCGCACGGCCGGGTGGTTCCCGTAGCGGCGGGCGAGGGCCTCGACGTGGCGCAGCGCGTACCGGCGGTAGACCGCCGACTCCGGGCACCACGCGTTGCGTCCCCCGGCGGGCTCGCGGTACCCGTCGGCGAGCACCGGGGCGATGCCGGGGTGCGCGGTGAGGAGCCAGCTCGGCGGCGCCGCGGTGGGGGTGGCCAGGTCCACGGCGATCCCGTGGGCGTGCAGCAGCTCGATCGCGTCGTCCAGCCACGACCAGTCCCGCACGCCGTCGGCGGTCTCCACGGTCCCCCAGGCGAAGACGCCGAGGGTCACGATGTTGACGCCCACCTCGCGCATGAGACGCACGTCCTCGTCCCACACCTCCCGCGGCCACTGCTCGGGGTTGTAGTCGCCGCCGTAGGACAGGCCGTCGGTCGGCCAGCGCGTCCCGGCCGTGGTGGGCGCGGACGTCACGACGTGCTCCGGGCGGCCGCCCCGCCCCGCGCCCGCGCCGCGGGCACGCCGGCCTCCTGCCACTCGCCCGCGAAGTGGTCGTAGCAGACGCTGTTGTCGATGGCGCCGCGGTCCGTGCCCTCCTGGGTGAGGCTCACGCGGTCGACGCGCTCGGGGTCCGGGGCCGCCGTCGCGAGGAGCTTGGTGTAGTCGTGGTGCGGGTCGAGGATCACCGCGTCCGCGGGCCCCCGCTCCACGACCCGCCCCCGGTACAGCACGACGATCTCGTCGGAGAAGTGCCGGGCGGTCGCCAGGTCGTGCGTGATGTACAGGACGGCGAGGCGGTCCTCGCGCTGTAGGCGGCCGAGCAGGTTGAGGACGCCGAGCCGGATCGACACGTCGAGCATCGACACGGGCTCGTCGGCGATGAGCACCTGGGCGCCCGGGGCGAGCGCACGGGCGATCGCGACGCGCTGCCGCTGGCCGCCGGACAGCTCGTGGGGCCGGCGCGGGGCGATGTCCTCGGCGGGCGTGAGGTTGACCCGTTCGAGCATCTCGACCACCCGCTCGTGCGTCTCCTGCGCCGTGCGGGTGCGCTGGTGGATCCGCAGCGGTCGGGCGACGTGGTGCTCGATCGAGTGGAACGGGTTGAGCGACGCGAACGGGTCCTGGAAGACCATCTGCACCTGGCGCCGGTACAGCGAACCCTGGACCGGGGTGTCGTCGTCGAGGCGCACGTCGACCGTCCCCGACGTCGGCTTCTCCATGCGCGTGAGGATCTTCGCGATGGTCGACTTGCCGGAGCCCGACTCCCCCACCAGGGCCACGGTGCGCCCGGGGACCAGGTCGAGGCTCACGTGGTCGACGGCGCGCAGCCGCGACCGGCGCAGCCCCGTGCGGATCGAGTAGTCCTTGACCAGGTCGGACACGTGGACGCGGGTCATGCTCGGTCCTCCTGACCGTTCTGCACGGGTGTGCCGGCGTCGGCGAAGTCGTCGACGCCGCTGCGGATGAAGCCGCCCCGCTCCCCCGACAGGCTCGGGAACGAGCCGAGGAGCTTGCGGGTGTACGGGTGGCGCGCCTCGCGGTACAGCCGCTGGGCGGTGTCGAGCTCGACGATCTCGCCCGCCAGCATGACCGCGATGCGGTCGCTGATCTCGAGCAGCAGGGGCAGGTCGTGGGTGATGAACACGACCGCGAAGTCGAGCTCGTCGCGCAGCCGCACGATCTCGCGCAGGATGTCGCGCTGCACGACGACGTCGAGCGCCGTCGTCGGCTCGTCCATGATCATGATCTGGGGCTCCAGCAGCATCGCCATCGCGATCATGACGCGCTGGCGCATGCCGCCGGACAGCTCGTGCGCGTACGACCCGAGGCGCCGCGGGTCCACGCCGACGCGGGTCAGCACCTCCTCCGACCGGCGGCGCACCTCGGCCCGCGGCGTGCCCGGCCGGTGGGCCAGCAGCGTGTCCCGCAGCTGTGCGCGCACGGTGGTCACCGGGTTGAGGGCGTTCATCGCGCCCTGGAAGACCATCGACAGCTTGTCCCAGCGGAACGCGCGCAGCGCGGAGTCCTCCAGGGCGAGCACGTCGACGTCCGCGCCGCCGCGGTCGTGGAAGGTGATGCTCCCGGACGCGATCCGCGCCGGGGGCCGGTGCAGCCGGTTGACCGCGTAGGCGAGCGTCGTCTTGCCGCAGCCGGACTCGCCGGCGAGGCCGAGGATCTCCCCGCGGTGCAGCGTGAGGCTCGCGTCCTTCACCGCCGTGACCGGCTGCTCCACCTCGTAGACCACCGTGAGGTCCGAGACCGTGAGGACCGGTTCCGTCCGACCGCCGCGGGCGGCGGTCCCTTCGTCCTGCACCAGGGTCGTCGTCATCGCGCGGACACCTCCTTCGCGCCGTCCGCCTCGCGGACCGCGTCCGGCTCCTGCGGGCGCGACCGGCGGTGCGCGCGGGCCAGCTCGCGCTCGAGGCGGGCGGCCTTGCGGGCCCGCCTGCGGTGCTGGCGCAGGTTCTTGAGCTTGGGGTTGATGATCTCGTCGATCGAGAAGTTGATGAGCGACAGGCCCATGCCGAACAGCGCGATCACCAGGCCCGGCGGCACGAACCACCACCAGGCCCCGAGGGAGAGGGCGAAGCCGTTCTGCGCGTAGAAGAGCATCGTGCCGAGCGTCGCGGAGTTCGACGCCCCGAGGCCGATGAACGACAGGCCGGCCTCGCCGAGGATCGCCGCGATGACCGCGAAGACGAACTGCGACGCGATCACCGGCAGGAGGTTCGGCAGGATCTCGACGACGATGACGCGCCACGGCTTCTCGCCCGAGACCTTCGACGCCGCGACGTAGTCACGGTTGCGCACGGACAGGGTCTGGGCTCTCAGCACCCGCGCCGACGCGGCCCAGCTCGTCACCGCCAGCACGACGGCGATGGTCCACAGGCCACGGCTCTCGCGCGGCACGAAGCCGGAGATGACGATCACGAGGGGCAGCCCGGGGATCACCAGGAAGACGTTCGAGAGCAGCGAGAACGCCTCGTCGGCGAAGCCGCCGCGGTAGGCGCCGTAGATGCCGAAGAACGCGGACAGGGCGGTGGCCAGCACGCCGACCAGCAGGCCGATCTGCAGCGAGCCGCGGGTCGCGTACGCCAGCTGGGCGAGCACGTCCTGGCCGGTCTGCGTGGTGCCGAGCAGGAAGTCGGCCGACGGCGGGGTCAGCCCGATGTCGCGGATCTGCCGAGGGTCGCCGACCAGGTACGGGCCGAAGATGCCGAAGAGCGTGATGACGCCGACCAGCACCAGGCCGACGGCCAGCCAGGGCGTCATCGTGGGCAGGAGCATGCGCCAGCCCGAGCGCGGCGCGCCGCCGGCGCGGTCGCGCGCCACCTCCTCGGCCTCGGCCTCGTCCACGAGGGACGGTTCGTTCGCAGGACTCAGGTTCGTCATGACGGTGCCTCCTCTCAGGACCGGGCTCGGGTGCGCGGGTCGATCAGGCCGTACAGCAGGTCGACCACGAGGTTCGCGCCGAGCACGGCGAGCGTGATGACGAGGAACAGCCCCTGCATGAGCGCGTAGTCGTTGTTGGTCACGGCCCCGAGCAGGCGTCCGCCGATGCCGGGGTACGAGAACACCTGCTCGGTGATCACCGAGCCCGAGACGACGAACCCGAGCGAGATCGCGAAACCGGCGACCGACGGCAGCACGGCGTTGCGCGAGGCGTAGGAGCGCAGCACCGTGCGCGGGGACAGCCCCTTGGCCTCGGCGGTGAGCACGTAGTCCTCGGACAGCGTGGAGACCATCATGTTGCGCATCCCGAGCAGCCAGCCCCCGACGGAGGCGAGCACGATCGTCAGCGCCGGCAGGGCGCCGTAGTGGATCGCGGAGAGGATGAACTCCGCGTTCCAGCCGGGGTCGAGGACGACGTCGTAGCCGCCCTGCAGCGGGAACCAGCCGAGCACGCGGGCCAGGACGTACGCCAGGATCAGCGCCAGCCAGAAGTACGGCACCGCCGCCAGGAGGGTGGTCGCCGGGATCAGCGAGTCCAGCCAGGTGCCGGGCTTCCACCCGACGAACGCCCCGAGCGTCACGCCCAGGACGGCGGCCATCACGGTGGCGATGCCCACCAGGACCACCGTCCACGGGAGCGACTGCGCGATGACGTCCGTGACCTGCGCCGGGTAGTAGCTGACGGACACGCCCAGGTCACCGTGGACGAGGTTGTTCAGGTAATCGACGTACTGGTTCCACAACGGTTGGGAGTCGTCGCCCCCGAGGAGGAGGGCGTACGCCTCCCGGGTCTCGGGCGTCACCGTCCCGCCGCGCTGCTGCAGCTTGGCGAGCAGGATGTCGACCGGGTTGCCCGGGAGGAGCCGGGGGATCGCGAAGTTCAACGTCAGCGCGGCCCACAGCGCCACGACGTAGAAGCCCATCTTGCGCAGGAAGTAGTTCACGGCAGGGTGCTTTCCTCGGGGACGACGTCTCGGGTCGTGTCAGCCGGCCGGCTGGATCTTCTTGAAGATCTCGGCGGCGTCCATCGCGGACCACACGGCCGGGAACGCGTAGAGGTCGTCGTCGGACGGCCAGCCGCTGAACTTCGCCGTGTTCCACACGCTCGTCGTGCCGCCGGTGAGGATCGGCACGTACGGCATGTCCTCGAGGATCTGCTCCTGGATCGTGTCGAAGTACGGCTGGCGCGCCGCCGCGTCGTCGAGCGGGAGCTTCGCCAGCTCGTCGAGCGCCTTGTCGACCTCGGGGTTGGAGTACCGCGAGTAGTTGTTCCCCGCGGACTTGCCGACCTTCGCGCCGGAGCCCGAGTCGAAGAAGTAGTTGTAGAGGTAGAACGGGTCGGGAGCGGGCCCCTGCCACAGGGAGTCGATCGCGAGCTCGAACTTGCCCGACCCCTTCTTCTCCGTCCACTCGTTCCACGACGACTGAGCGGTCTGGAGGTCGATGCCGGCCGCCTTCGCCTGGGAGGCCATCGTGTCCAGGGCGGTGATGTAGTCCGTCCACCCGGTCACGACCTCGACCGTGAGCGTGAGCTTCTCGCCGTCCTTGGCGTAGATGCCGTCCGAGCCCTTCGCCCAGCCGGCGTCCTCGAGCAGCTGCGCCGCCTTGTCGGGGTCGGCCGTCATCGGGGCGGTCTTCTCGGTCACCGCGTCCGAGACGAACTCGTCCTGGCTGGGGGTCAGCGTGAAGACCGGGGACATCTCGTTCGCCGTCTCCATGAACGCCAGCTTGTTGAGCTGGGTGCGGTCCATCGCGTAGTACAGCGCCTTGCGGACGGCGGGGTCCGTCTGCGGACCCGTGCAGCCCATCTCCGCGCTCGAGCAGGTGGACAGCACCATCTGGTTCTGCCACTGCGTGTACGCGTCGTAGCTCGGGAAGTTCTGGTGGGTGTTCTGGATGTCCGGGATGGGGCCGGTCTGCCAGTCGACCGTGCCGGCCGCGATCGCGTCGGCGCCGGCCTGGTTGCCCGACAGCGACAGGAAGCGGATGTTCTTGACGGCGGGCTCACCGCCCCAGTAGTCGGGGTTCGCCTTGTACGTGAACGCCTGCGGCTTGAAGCTGTCGAGCAGGTAGGCCCCCGTGCCCACGGGGTTCTCGATGACGTCCTCGACGGGGTTGATGTCCTTCCACAGGTGCTCGGGCACGATCGGCGTGTTCATCACGTCCGGGCCCTTGACGAACGCGGGCTGCTCGAACGTGAACGTCACGTGGGTGTCGTCGACCGCCTTCGCCGTCCCGTCGAAGCCGCCGCTGTTGATCGAGGGGTTGTCCTTGAGGAGGGTGAAGGTGAACTCCACGTCCTTCGCGGTGAAGGGCTCGCCGTCGCTCCAGGTGACGCCCTCGCGCAGCGTGACGGACAGCTCCGTGCCGTCGTCGTTCCACACCTGCTCGGTGCCCAGCAGCGGCACCGGGTCCCGCACCTCGGCCTTGTTGTAGAAGAACAGGGGCTCGTAGATGGTCCCGAGGCCGCCGATCTTCGAGGGCGAGAACGGGTTGAAGTTGATCTGGTAGTCGCCGGCCTGGCCGGTGTACGCGACGAGCGTGCTGTCCGCGCCCCCGCCCGAGCCGCCCGAGCTGCCGGCCGAGCCGCCCCCGGAGCACGCCGCGAGGGCGAGACCGAGGGCCGCGACACCGGCGAGCACCGCGCCGCGCCGACGGATTCCTGTCCTGAGGAACATCTGCGGTCCTTTCTCGTGCCGGCACCAGAGCCGGCTCCAGCGGCGCCGTCGTCGGCGCTCGTGGGTATTCTTGCCATGGTTAACTTAAGCGGTCAAGTGCTGTAGGTCACTCACGCAAGGAGGCGGTAGATGCTGCTGGACGGCGTCGCGCAGGTCGTCTCGTCGCGCCGTCTGCTCGATCTCGTGCGGACCCGCGGGTCGATCAGCCGGGTGGAGCTGGCCCGGCTCTCCGGCCTCACCTCCCCCACCGTCACGCACGTCGTCCGGGGGCTGCTGGACCTCGGTCTGGTGCACGAGACCGGGGTCCAGCAGCGCGGCCGCGGCCAGCCGCGCCGCCTGCTGAGCGTCACGGCGGACGCCGGGTACGCCGTGGGCATCCAGGTCGACCTGACGACCACGACGGCGGTGGTCGTCGACTTCGCCGGCGCGACGGTCGCGAGCGCCGGGCTGCGGGGCTCCGGACGGCGGTCGCCCGACCGGACCGTGGGGACGCTCGTCGACCACGTGGGCGACCTGCTCGCGAGCGCCGGCGTCCCCCGCGACCGTGTGCTCGGCGTGGGCCTCGTGACCCACGGCCCGCAGGACCGGGAGCGGGGCATGCTCCTCACCGCGCAGCCCACGCCCGCGTGGGAGAGGTTCCCGCTGACGGCGCGCCTCGCCGCCGGGCTGGGCCTGCCCGTGCTGCTCGAGAACGACGCGACCGCGGCGGCCGTGGGCGAGCTGTGGACGCGGGACCTCGACACCGAGACGTTCGGGCTCGTCTACATGGCCTCGGGGATCGGCGGGGCCGTCGTCGTGGACGGCGTCGCCTACCGCGGGCGTGCCTCGAACGCGGTCGAGATCGGCCACGTCCCGCTCCCGGACGCACGCTCCGCCTGCGTCTGCGGCAACCGCGGGTGCACGCAGGCGGAGGCGGGCCCGGCGGCCGTCGTCACCCAGGCCCTGGCCCGCGGCGACGTCGCCGAGCGCTGGGGCGTGCGGGGACCCGCCGAGGACACGCTCGCCGACTTCGAGCGCGTGGCCCGCGCCGCGCGCGACGGCGACGCCGCCGCCACCGACCTGCTCACCCGGTCCGCCCGCCGGGTCGGCCAGGCGGCCACCGTCCTCGTCAACCTCTTCGACGTGGACACCGTGCTGCTCGCCGGCCCGGCGTTCGCGACGGCCGGCCCGCTGTACCGCCGCGTCGTCGGCGCCGCGCTGTCCGAGCACGCCCTCAGCCGCACCCTCAGCCCGCCCCGGGTGGCGCTCTCCGGACAGGTCGCCACGGCCGCCGCCGTCGGCGGCGCTCTCACGGTGCTGCGCGGCGCGCCCGACCCGGGCCTGCCGCTGGGGCGTGCCCGACCCCGACCGTCGACCGACCTCACGCCCGACCCCGAACCCGACCAGCCCGCCACGATCGGAGCCCTGTGACCACCGCCCACCACGTCCTGCACCGCGACGGGACCGCCCTCGTCCTCCATCTGCCGACGCACGGCCTGCCCGCCGTCGTGCACTGGGGTGCGGACCTCGGTCCGCTCGACGACGACGCCGCCGACGCCCTCCTCCGGGCGACCAGCCGCCAGACGCCGCCCGGCACCCTCGACGCCGCCTGGCGCCTGCCGCTCCTGCCGCAGGAGTCCGACGGCTGGTCCGGCCGGCCCGGCCTCCTCGTCACGCGTGCCGGCCGGCCCGTGTACCCCCGGTGGGAGTCCTCCGTGGGCCGCCCGGACGAGGCGACCGCGATCATCACCGCCACCGACGCCACCGGCGGCCTCACCCTGCGCACCCGCGTGGAGGTCGGCCCCGGCGGCCTCGTCGTGCTCGACCACGAGCTCGTCAACGACGGCGCCGACCGGCTCGAGGTCGCCTGGCTCGAGGCGACCCTGCCCGTGCCGAAGACGGCCGACCACCTCACCACGTTCGGCGGCCGGTGGACGCGCGAGAAGTCCCCGCTCACGACCCCGATGCCACGGGGGACCACCGTGCGCGAGTCCCGCCGGGGCCGCGGCGGCCACGACGCCCCCTGGGTGACCCTCGCCTCCGAGGGCGCGCCCCGCGCCGGGGACGGCCGGGTGTGGGCCGCCCACCTGGGGTGGAGCGCCGACGTGCGCCACCGCGTCGACCGGGTCACCGAGCACGTCTCGCTGCTCGGCGCGGGAGAGCTCCTGCGACCCGGCGAGCTCGTCCTGGCGCCCGGCGAGTCGTACCGCGCGCCGACGGCGTACTTCGCCTGGTCGGACGGCGGCCTCGACGGCGTCGCGGCACGGTTCCACACCTGGCTGCGCGCCCGCCCCCAGCACCCGCGCTCGCCCCGGCCGCTCGTGCTCAACACCTGGGAGGCGGTGTACTTCGACCACGACCCCGAGCGCCTCTTCGCGCTCGCCCGGCGGGCGGCGGAGGTGGGGGTCGAGCGCTTCGTCCTCGACGACGGCTGGTTCCCCGCGCGCCGGGACGACACCAGGGGTCTCGGCGACTGGGTGGTCGACCGAGGCGTGTGGCCCGACGGCCTCGAGCCGCTCGCCGAGCTGGTGCACGGCCTGGGGATGCAGCTCGGCCTGTGGTTCGAGCCGGAGATGGTCAACCTCGACTCGGACCTCGCGCGCCGGCATCCCGACTGGATCCTGGCCCACCCCGCCTCCGTGCCGTCGCCCGACGGCCTGTCGTTCCGCACCCAGTACGTGCTCGACCTGGCGAACCCCGACGCGTGGGAGCACGTCCGGGGGCAGATGTCCGCGCTCGTGACGGACCTCGGCATCGACTTCGTCAAGTGGGACCACAACCGGGACCTGGTCGAGCCCGTCCACGACGGCGCGCCCGGCACGCACGCCCAGACGCTGGCCACGTACCGGCTCCTGGACCGGCTCCGGGAGGACCACCCCGCGCTGGAGATCGAGTCGTGCTCCTCCGGCGGGGCGCGCACCGACCTCGGCATCCTCGCCCGCACCGACAGGGTCTGGGCCTCCGACTCCAACGACCCGGTGGAGCGGCAGGACGTCCAGCGCTGGACCGAGCTGGTGCTGCCCCCCGAGCTGGTCGGCGCGCACGTCGGGCCCTCGCCCGCGCACTCCTCCGGACGCGCCACCGACCTGTCGTACCGGATCGCCACGTCGCTGCAGGGCTCCGCCGGGTTCGAGTGGGACATCCTCGGCTGCACCCCGGAGGAGACCGCCCGGATCACCGCGTTCGCGGCGCTCTACAAGGAGCTCCGCGGCCTCCTGCACTCGGGCACCGTGCGACACCCCGACACCGCCGACCCCGCCCTGCGGGCGCGCACCGTGGTCGCCGAGGACCGGTCGGAGGCCGTCGTCACCGTCGCGACCGTCGCGTCGCCCGAGGAGGCGCTCGCGGAGCGGCTGCGGATCGACGGTCTCGACCCGGAGCGGCGGTACACCGTGCGGCTGCGGGACGAGATCGGGGAGTCACGCTGGGGCTGGGTCACGCCGGGCTGGCTCGGCGACGGACCGGTCACCCTCCCCGGCCGGGTGCTCGCCGAGGTCGGGCTGCAGCTGCCGACGCTGTGGCCCGTCCAGGCGATCGTGCTGCACCTCGCTCCGGCCTAGGCAGGCGGGCCGGTGCTCCCCCGCACCGTGAGCGTCGGGGTCGAGTCGCGGTACGCCCGCGCCTCGGCCCCGGCCATCCGCTCGAACAGCCGCCGGGCCACGTGCGCCCCGTAGCTCGTCACGTCGTGGCTGAGCGCCGTGAGCTGGGGGTACGCCGCCTGGCACAGCGGCGAGTCGTCCCAGGCCACCAGCGAGACGTCCTCGGGCACGCGGGCCCCGAGCCCGTGCGCGACCCCGAGGCCGGCGAACGCCATGACGTCGTTGTCGTAGATCACGGCCGTCACGGGGTCGTCCGTCTCCAGCAGGGAGCGGGTGGCGGCCGCACCGGAGTCCGGCGTGAAGTCCGCCCGCGCCACCCGGGCGACCACGCCCGCGCGCGTCGCCTCGTCGTCGAACGCCAGGTCACGGATGGTCGTGTGCCCGAAGCCCTCCGTGCCGGACACGCGGCCGATCCTGCGGTGCCCCAGCCCGGCGAGGTAGCGCACGCACTCGCGGAGGGCCGTGGCGTCGTCGGTGTACACCGCGGGCAGGTTCCCCGCGAACTCGGGGTCCCCCACGACGACGGCGGGCAGGGCGTCGCGCTCCGAGAGCGCCGCGATCCGGGGGTCGTCCTTGCGGGGGTCGACCACGATCACGCCGTCGACGCGGCGGGCGGCGTGCCAGCGCCGGTGCGCCTGGGTCTCGGCGTCCATGTCGGGCACGACCTGCAGCAGCAGCCCGTACGAGCGCTCCGTGAGCACCTGCTCGATGCCCGCGATGAACTGCATGTAGAACGACTCGAAGCCCAGGGTCTCCGGGGCGCGGGCGAGCACCAGGCCGATCGTCTCCACCCGCGCGCCGGACAACGCCCGGGCCGCCTGGCTCGGCACCCACCCGAGCTCCGCCGCGACCCCGAGGATCCGCGCCCTGGTCTCGTCGGAGACGCCCGGGCGGTCGTTGAGGGCGTAGGACACCGCCCCCGTGGACACACCGGCCCGCCGGGCGATGTCCGCGATCGTGATCCGAGCCATCCGCTCTCCTTCCCGAGCAGGATGGTATGCCTCGCCGGGCCGCTGCCCGCGCCCGGGGCCGGGCCGCGCGTCGGAACGCGCCCGACATACGTCCGTGGAATCGTGGGCGCATGACGCCGTCGCCACCGCCCGTCGACCCCGAGGTGCTGACCGCCCTGACCCAGGGCACGCTGCACGATCCGCACGCCGTGCTCGGGCCGCACCTGCTGGACGACGACGGCTCGCCGGCCGACCGGGCCTGGGCCGTCGTGCGGGTGCTGCGGCCGCTGGCCGGCGAGGTGACGGTCGTGACCGGGGACGGCGAGCACCCGGCCCGGCACGTGGCGGCGGGCGTGTGGGAGTCGGTGGTGCCGGCGGGCGTGGACGCCGCCGGCGGGCGCCACGCCCCGGACTACCGCGTGCGGACCCGCTACGACGACGACGTCCAGACCGTCGACGACCCGTACCGCTTCCTGCCCACCCTGGGCGAGGTGGACCTGCACCTGATCGCCGAGGGCCGCCACGAGGAGCTGTGGCGGGCGCTCGGCGCCAACCCCCGCCGCTTCCCGAGCGCGCTGGGCGACGTCGACGGGACGGCGTTCGCCGTCTGGGCGCCGAACGCCCGGGGCGTGCGCCTCGTGGGCGACCACAACCGCTGGACCACGGTGCACCCGATGCGCTCGCTCGGCGCGAGCGGCGTGTGGGAGCTGTTCGTGCCCGGCGTGGGAGAGGGCACCCGGTACAAGTTCGAGGTGCTGGGTGCCGACCGCGTGTGGCGGGCTAAGGCGGACCCGCTCGCCAAGGGCACCCAGGTGCCGCCCGCCACGGCGTCGGTCGTCGTCGACTCGGCGTACGAGTGGGCGGACGGCGAGTGGATGGCGCGCCGCGCGGCGTCCGACCCGCACGCGGGGCCGGTGAGCGTCTACGAGGTGCACCTGGGCTCCTGGCGGCCAGGGCTCGGCTACCGCGAGCTCGCGGAGGAGCTGACCGCCTACGTCGTCGAGCAGGGCTTCACGCACGTCGAGCTGCTGCCCGTGGCGGAGCACCCGTTCGGCGGGTCGTGGGGCTACCAGGTGACCGGCTACTACGCGCCGACCGCACGGTTCGGGCACCCCGACGACTTCCGGTACCTCGTGGACCGCCTGCACCAGGCCGGCGTCGGCGTCATCCTCGACTGGGTGCCCGGTCACTTCCCCCGCGACGAGTTCGCCCTCGCACGGTTCGACGGCGGCCCGCTGTACGAGCACCCGGACCCCCGCCGCGGGGAGCAGCCCGACTGGGGCACGCTCGTCTTCGACTTCGGTCGCCGCGAGGTGCGGAACTTCCTCGTCGCCAACGCCACGTACTGGTTCGAGGAGTTCCACGCCGACGGCCTGCGCGTCGACGCCGTCGCGTCGATGCTCTACCTCGACTACTCGCGCAAGCCCGGCGAGTGGGAGCCGAACGTGCGCGGCGGGCGGGAGAACCTCGAGGCCATCGCGTTCCTGCAGGAGGCCAACGCCACCGCCTACCGCCGCTCCCCCGGCGTGATGATGATCGCCGAGGAGTCGACGGCCTTCCCCGGCGTCACCCGGCCCACCGACGCTGACGGGCTCGGCTTCGGGCTGAAGTGGAACATGGGCTGGATGAACGACGGGCTGCGATACGTCGCGCACGACCCGATGTACCGGCGCTACCACCACCACGAGCTGACGTTCTCACTGGTCTACGCGTTCTCGGAGCAGTACGTGCTGCCGGTCAGCCACGACGAGGTGGTGCACGGCAAGGGCTCCCTGCTGCGCCGCATGCCGGGCGACCGGTGGAAGCAGCTCGCGGGCGTGCGCGCCTTCCTCGCCTACCAGTGGACGCACCCCGGCAAGCAGCTGCTGTTCATGGGCCAGGAGTTCGCGCAGGACGCCGAGTGGGACGAGGGCTCCGGCCTCGACTGGTGGCTGCTCGAGACTCCCGGCCACGCCGGCGTGCAGCGCCTGGTCCGCGACCTCAACGCCCTCTACCGGGTCACGCCCGCCCTCTGGGAGCGGGACTTCGACACCGCCGGGTTCGAGTGGCTCGACGCCGACGACGCCGACCACGACACGCTCTCGTGGGTGCGCCGGTCCGCCGACGGCGACCCCGCCGTCGTGGTCGTGAACTTCGCGGGAGTGCCGCACGAGGGGTACCGCCTCGCGCTGCCCGACGGCGGCGCCTGGGACGAGGTCCTCAACACGGACGCCGAGGTCTACGGCGGCTCCGGCGTCGGCAACCTCGGGCGCGTGCACGCCCAGGACGTGCCCTGGAAGGGGCGGCGGCACTCCGCCACGCTGCGGGTGCCGCCGCTCGGCGTGCTGGTGCTGCGCCCCGCGGACTGACCCGGGGACGCATCGGGCGTGGGCGTCAGTACAGGCTGATCGCCAGGCGCTGGCGGGCCTTGATCACGCGCGGGTCGGTGGGCCCGACGATCTCGAAGTACTCGACGAGCCGCACGCGGAGCTTCTCCTTCGCGTCCGCGTCGGCGCCGGGGAGCTGCTCGAGCAGGCGGGCGAAGGCGTCGTCCACCTTGCCGCCGAGCATGTCCATGTCGGCCACGGCGAGCTGCGCCTCGACGTCCGCCGGGGCGTCGGCCGCCGCGGTCCGGGCCGCCTGCAGGTCGGCGCCGCGGGTGCGCTGCAGCAGGCGCACCTGCGCCAGGCCGGCCACCGCGAGGGCGTCCTTCGGGTCCTGCTTGATCGCCTTCTCGTACGCCGCGACGGCGGTGTCGAGGTCGTCGCGCTCGATGGCGTCGTACGCCTCCTGGTGCAGCGGCGGCAGCGGCTCCTCGACCGGCTCCTGGTCGACGGCCTCCGCGGGCTCCTCGCCCTCGGCGCCCTGGGCGGGGGCGCGTCCCGTGACACCGTTCTGCTCGGCCGCGGCCAGCACCTGGTCGAGCACGCCGCGCACCTGCTCCTCGGGCGCCGCCCCCTGGAACAGCGGGAGGGGCTGGCCCTGCAGCACCGCGACGACGGTCGGCACGCCCTGCACCTGGAAGGCGGCCGCCACCTGCGGGTAGGCCTGCGCGTCGAGGCGGCCGAGCAGGAACCGGCCGGCGTACTCCTCCGCGAGCCGGCCCAGCAGCTCGCCGAGATCGGCGTTGGCCTTGTCGGTGGGGATCCACAGCAGCATGACCACGGGGTACGTGGTCGAGTCCTGCACCACCTGCTGGAAGTTCGCGTCCGTGACGTCCAGCACGTAGCCGCCCGCCGACGGCGCGCCGCCGGGCTCCCCCGGGGGCGGCGACTGCGGGCGGTTCAGCGCCGACAGGTCGACGGCGCCACGCGTGCTGAAGGTCGGGTCGGGCGTGGGGTTGGTCATGGGCGCCATCCTACGAGCGGAGCGTCAGTTCGAGGCCGCCGTCGCCACGTGCGAGTAGCCGAGCGGCCGGATCTTCTCGTCGGAGCCCTTCGCCGGGACGTACAGCGCGACCATGTCCGTGTACCGGGTGTTCAGCACGTTCGTCTGCTCGGCGTCACCGAGGAGCGCCTTCTGCGTCTCGGAGAGGGCCGGCACCTTGGCGTCCTCCTCCGCCTCGACCGTGGTCTTGCCGTCGAGGACGCCCATGACGAGCGCCCCGCCGTCGGCCGTGCGGACCGCGCGGACCTCGTCCTTGCGCGCCTGGTACTTCTGCGTGTACTTGGTCCCGGACTCCTCGAAGCCCTCGACCTCCTTCCACGCCGCCGCGTCGGCCGCGACGGCCGCGACCAGGTCGCCCTCGGGCAGCTCGAACCCCTTCGTGAAGGACGACTTCTTGGCACCGAGGGTGACGATGTCCGCGTACTGCGCGAGGGCGTCGACGGGTGAGGCCGCCAGGGAGTCGTCGTCCCCCGCGACGGCGTCCGATCCCACGGCCGAGTCGGCGAAGTACGGCATGCTCTGCCCGGGGATGAGCTGCACCCACGCCCACATCTTGTAGTCCGAGCGTGCGGACGCCTGCTCGAACGCCACGAGGCGCGGCGTCTCGAGGTCCTCGGTGCTGGACGTGATGGAGAAGCTGGTGCGCGGCCATCCCTCGGTGGTCGGGATGATCATCTGCTGGGACTCGCTCGGGATGTCCGTCACGAACTCCGCGTTGTCCCGCTTCTTGGCGACGGCGAGCTGGCTCTTGCGCACCTCGTACGCAGGCCCGCTCACGCGCGGCTTGAGCGCGTCGCTCTTGAGCGCCTTGTCGGCCTTCGCCACGGTGTCGGCGACCGCGGTGAACACCTGGGTGTCCTGCTCCTCGGTCAGCACGGGCCCGCTGAACGCCTCGCCGGCCTGGGGCTGGGGCAGCTCGTCGGCGCAGCCGGCGAGCAGCGTCGACGACACGACGAGGGCGCTCGCCACGGCCAGGCCGCGGGTGGTACGGCGGTTCATCGGTTCTCCCCGTCGTTGTCGGTCGTGGGGTCGGCGGGCTGCCCGGTCCGGGAGGTGTCGCCGAAGCCCCAGGTCGCGCGCCAGGCGGCGGCGCGGCCCGCGGGCGTGGAGGTGTCGGGTCGGGTGGCGCCCTCCTCGGACGCCCCGTCGGGCTGTGCGGGGCGCACCGCGGGGATCGAGCCGGTGATGGCGCGCAGCATGCGGGTCATCCCGCCCTGCTCCGCCGCCCGCCGGGCCTCCTCCTGGGCGCGCAGCTCCCGCCGTGTCATGCGCAGGGCACCGGTGGCGGTGGTCGGCTCGGCCGGCACGGGCTCGTGCACGGTCGGCTCGGCCGGCACCGCGGGGCCGGGGACGGGCAGGCTGCCGAACGGCCCAGGGGCGGCCGTGTCGGCGGCGGCCGTGTCGGCGGCGGCCGTGTCGGCGGCGGTCGGCGCCGGGTCGGCCGACGGCACGGCCGGCGCGTCGGCGGCCTCGTCACGCTGGCGGCGGCGCGACCGGCGCAGCAGCCTGCCGGCGAGCGGCACCTCGGCGGTGCCGGCGGCCGAGTCGCGCGCGGTGCCGTCCTCCGGGGAGTCGTCCTCGGCCTCGGTACCCGTCGCCGGCTCGGCGGGGGCGGCCTGGGCGTCGTCCGCCGCAGGCTCGGCGGGCGTCGACGGCGCCCAGGGGCCCGCTGTCGCGGTCGTCGGGCGCACCGGGGCGAACGGGGCCCCGAGGCCGCCGGCCGGCGGGCCGTCGTCGTGGAGGTCGGTGGCGGTCTCGTCGCCCGCCCCCTGCTCGGCGAGGTCGGCCCGGTGGGCGCGGGCACGGCGCCCGCCCAGCACGAGCAGCAGGACTCCGCCGAGCACCAGCACGACGCCCACCCCGACGCCGGGCCACAGGTAGGGCGTGGTGACGGCGCGCGGCCAGCTGAGCTCCAGGGTCGGCGCCTGCGCGCCCTCGCCGACACCGGCGGCGAGGAGCGTCCAGCGGCCGGGGCGGTCGCTCCAGCGCAGCGTGACGCTGTTCTCGTCGGAGGCCTCTGCCACCCACATGTCCGACCCGGCCGGGTCGGAGCCGGACTTCGGCGCCTCCTCGGTCTCGGCGTCGGGGTCGGCGGGCTCACCCGCCGCGACGGAGAGGTTCTCCCAGTCGCTCAGGCCCGTCACGCGCGAGTACGGGTCGTTGCCGACCCACCCCGCGACGTCGACGTCCCGACCGACGGCGAGGGTGACCTTCTGCCCCTCGGGGACGGACGCGCTCACGGTGACGTCGCCACCGACGAGCCCGAGGACACCGGGGTCGGTGACGACGAACGTGCCGTCACCGGTCGGCTTGGCCGTGGCGACCACCGTGTCGGTGTCGCGCCAGACCGTGGCCGAGGCGACACCGAGCGCGGCGGCAGCCAGTCCGACCAGGACCAGGACACCGCCCAGAATGCGTTGCAGCACCGAGCTTTCCCTTCGACGTGGACAGTCCAGCATAGGGACGGCGCGGAGGGCTCCGTCCACGTGACCGCCCTGGCAGGGTGCGGTTCACGAACCCTTCACGACTCGCGTACGACGGCCGCGCCCTGGCTCCTGCGCGTCGTCACGACCCGTGGAACACTGCCGGGGCGACGCCGTCGCGCCGCACCGACCCGGCGTGGGAGGATGTCCGACTCGTCCCGCGAGGGCAAGAATGTCCCGAGTATCGGCGCCCTGCCCCCGCCACTATCCTGGCGACGCCGGGGCACCCACCATGTACGGAGGTCTGCACGTGTCCGACGAGCGCACGCTCTTCCCGATCACCATGCGCGGTTACGACCGCGCGCAGGTGGACGGTCACATCGCCCGACTCGAGCAGGCGCTCGAGGAGGCCCGCCGGAACGTCGAGAGCACCGACGCGCGCGCCATGCAGATCTCCTCGGAGCTCGCCTTGGTGCAGCGCCAGCTCCGGGAGAACGAGAAGCCCTCGTACGCCGGGCTCGGCTCGCGCGTCGAGCGACTCCTGCGGTCCGCGGAGGAGCAGTCCACCGAGGTGCTCACGCAGGCGAACCAGCAGGCCGCCGACATCATGGCGCGGGCCAAGCTGTCCGCGGGCCAGGTCCGCGCCCGCGCGGAGTCCGAGGCCTCCGAGCTGCTCGGCAGCGCGCGCCGCGAGGCCGAGGAGATCCGGTCCACCACGGCCGCCGAGGCGGAGGGCACGCTGCTCGCCGCCCAGCGCCGCGCCGAGGAGCTCGTCGGCTCCGCCGAGCGCGAGGCCGCCCTCATCACCAGCACGCTGTCCGCGGAGGAGAGCGAGCGCCGCGCCACCCTCGAGCGCGAGATCGGCGTCCAGCGCTCCACCGCGGAGCGCGAGACCACCGAGCTGCGCGTCGCCGCCGAGCGCGACACCGCGCAGCAGCGGGCGCAGGCGGCCGCCGAGGCCGCCGCGCAGCGGGAGGAGGCGGACCGCGAGTCGACCGACCTCCTGGAGCGCACCCGCCGGGAGGCCGCCCGCATCATCGCCGAGGCCAAGCACCAGGCGGCCGAGGCGTCCGACGCCGTGACGACCGAGCTCGAGCAGCTGCGCGAGCAGGCTCGTGCCGCGCTGGCCGACGCCGAGCTGGAGATCGCGCAGCGCCGCGAGCAGGTGGAGCACGAGGCCGCCGCGCGGCACGAGACCGCCCGCCAGGAGACGGACCTGCTCGTCCGGGCCGCCGAGGAGCACGCGGCGGAGGCGGAGCAGCGGGTCGCCATGGCCCTGCAGCAGGCGGAGAAGGTCCGCGCGGAGTCGGACACCTATGTGAAGGCCCTCGTCGCGGACGCCCGCCGCACCGCGGACGGGATCGTCGCCGAGGCGCGGGAGTTCACCGAGACGATGGTCAACGACGCGCGCGTCGAGGCGGAGAACCACCGATCCACGGCCGCCCGCCAGCTCGAGGACCTCACCCGCCGGCACGACTCGATCAACTCCTACCTCGAGGAGCTGCGCGGCCTGCTCGGTGCCGAGAAGGCCGAGACCCCGGCCGGCCAGGGCCAGCCCGTCACCGTCCTGCAGGCGCCCGTCCCGGCTTCTCCGGCGCCGCAGGCGGAGAAGGTCGCCGAGCACACCCACGTCGAGCCCGAGGCCGACGAGCAGCCGGACGCCGCCGGGCAGCCCGAGGACGCCTCCTCCGACCAGGACTCCGGGGAGGTCGCCGAGCCCGAGGACGCCGCGGACGAGCCCGTGGAGGCGGACGCCGAGAACGAGACCCCGGCCCCGCCCAAGGCCAAGGCCAAGGCCAAGGCCTGAGCGACGCGCGCTGACGCCGCGGGCCCGCCACCGTCCGGTGGCGGGCCCGCGGCGTCTCGTCGGTCGGCTGCGTCAGCTGGTCGCGGCCGGGCGGTACTGCCAGGGCCAGCGGGGCGGGTTGGTGCGCTCGGCGACGCGCCGGTGCAGCAGCCCGATGGCGGCGGCGACGGTCGCCGGGTCCTCGACGGCGCTCATGTGGCCGGCCGCAGGGACGACGGTCAGCGCGCCGTCCCTCGCGGCGTGCACCATGTGCTCGGCCTCGACCAGCGGGGTCACCTGGTCTTCCGCCCCGACCACCACGGAGACGGGGCCGTCGAAGGTCCGCAGCACGTCGGTACGGTCCGGGCGGGCCGCCATCGCGCGCTGCGCCCAGGCGACGCCCGAGGGCGACTGCGCGCGGATCCATGACTCCAGCAGGGGGAAGAGGTTCCGCCGCTTCTCCACGCTCGTCGGCCCGAGCAGCGTGCCGGGCATGCTGAGGACCGGGTCGAGCGTCTGGCCCTCCGTGACGGCGGCCGCGATCCGCAGCCGGTTGGCGCGCGCGGCGTCGAGGTCGGCGGTCGACTTGGTGTCGACGAGCCCGAGACCGACGACGAACCCCGGGTGCCGCTCCGCCAGGGCGAGCGCCACGTAGCCGCCCATCGACAGGCCGACCACGACCGCGTTGCCCTCGCCCTGCTCCCGCATGGTGTGGTGCACGGCGTCGGCGACGTCCTCGAGCCTCGGCGGGATGCCGCCGAGGTCGGAGTGTCCCTGGCCGGGCAGGTCCACGCCGATGGCGCGCACCCCTTCGGGCAGGGCCTGCGCCGCGGCCGCCCACATGCGGTGGTCCAGCGGGAAACCGTGCAGCAGCACGACCGGCGTGCCCGCCCCGTCGTGGAGCGGGTAGGTCGCCAGGAGCGCAGAGGTGGTGGTCATCGTCGACTCCTCGTCATCGCCTTGTCATCAGGACAACCTCATCGCGGCACCGTCTCGGCCGTCCGCACCTCGCCGTCGTAGTGCGTGGGCAGAGAGGCGTGGCCGGGCAGCACGTGCCCGACGATCTCGTCGAGGACCCGGCGCACCGCCGGCTCCCCGACCCACAGGTGCTTCGCGCCGTCGACGCCGATCACCTCGGCCTGCGGCACCCGCGCGAACCGGCGCCGCGCCTCCTCCGGCTGCAGGTAGTCGTCGTGCTCCGGCACGAGGACCACCAGCGGGCGGCCGAAGGCGGCCCAGGCGTCCAGGTCGGCGTCCGTGGCGCGGTGCAGCGGCGGGGACAGCAGGATCGCGCCCTCGACGGCCGGGTCGGTGCCGTGCTTGAGCACCAGCTCGGTGCCGAACGACCACCCGACGAGCCACGGGCGCGGCAGCTCGCGGAACTCGGCGAGCTCGATCGCGGCGGCCACGTCGTACCGCTCCGCCTCGCCGCCGTCGAACGCGCCGTCCGACGTGCCGCGCGGCGACGACGTGCCGCGGGTGTTGAAGCGCAGGACGGCGAGGTCCGCGAGCGCGGGGAGGCGCCAGGCCGCCTTCCGGTAGACGTGCGAGTCCATGTAACCGCCGTGCGTGGGCAGCGGGTGGAACGTGAGGAGGGTCGCGACCGGGTCCCGGTCGGCCGGGAGGGCGAGCTCGCCGACGAGCGTGAGCCCGTCCGCGGTGTGCAGCTCGACGTCCTCACGGCGGGCGGGGAGCATCGTGAGGGAGCGGATCTGGTGGCCGGTGTCCTGCCCGGCGTCACGGCCCGCTGCGTCGTCCATGGTGTCGTCGTTCATCGCGTCCAGCGTAGTTCGGCCGGGCGCTCCTGGCCGGTCCTGCGGCGCCGTTCAGCGCAGCCGGGCCCGGCGCTCCCAGCACGAGGAGTGCCAGTGCCGACGGTCCTCGAGGCCCGCGACCTCGCCGCCGACGACGTCGCGCTGCCAGGCGACGACGTGCGGCGTGCCGGCCGGGATCTCCTGGCGGCAGGCGGGGCAGCGGTACGCCTTGTCGCCGCCGCGCAACCGGCGCACCGTCCACTCGCCGTCCGCCGCGCTCTCCCGCCGGACGCCGCCGAGGGCGCGGTCGAGGTCGAGGGGCGGGGGTTCCGCCCCCCAGGGGCGCTTGCGGGAGGGTCGGCGGGACGGCATGGCACCCATTGTCGCGCGACGCGGGCCGGACCGGTCCGCCCGCCCGGGCGCCCCGGCGGACCATGGACGGCGCGGTCAGGTCGGGCCGTTACAGTGGCCCGGTTCGTCCCCGCCGACCGAAGGACTCCCCGTGAAGCTCCGCACGTCCGCCGCCGCTGCAACGCTGGCGCTGGCCGCGGCCCTGACCCTGACCGCCTGCGCCGACGACTCCACCGGCGACGGCGCCACGCCGTCGGCCTCCGCGTCGTCGTCACCGGCCACCGAGGCTCCCGAGCCGACGAAGGAGGACGTCGCCGCGCTCGAGTCCGTGAAGGTCGAGGGCAAGGCCGGTGCAGAGCCCAAGGTGACGTTCAAGACGCCGCTCGAGGTCTCGGTGCCCACGTCGCGCGTGATCGACGAGGGCGACGGCGCCGACCTCGCCGAGGGCATGAAGATCACCATGGACACCGTCGCCTTCCTCGGCACCGACGGCTCCACCCAGGGGTCGACCTGGGAGCAGAAGACCCCGCAGAGCTTCATCCTCGGCGACGCGAACTACGGCGTGCTCACCGAGCCGCTGACCGGGCAGAAGGTCGGGACGCGCCTCCTCGTGGCCAACCCCGTGCAGGGCCAGGACGGCTCGACGGCCACGATGGTCAACCTCGTCGAGATCACCGACGCGACGAAGATCCCGACGCGCGCCGAGGGCACGGCCGTCGAGCCCGAGAAGGGCCTGCCGACGGTCACGCTGGACGACTCCGGCAAGCCCTCGGTGAAGATCCCCGACGGCTACGAGGCGCCCAAGGACCTCGTCGCGCAGACCCTCATCAAGGGCGACGGCGCCAAGGTCAAGAAGGACCAGACCGTCACCGCGCAGTACACGGGGTGGACGCTCGACGGCAAGTCGTTCGATTCCTCGTGGGACCGCGGCACGCCGAGCTCGTTCTCGCTCCAGCAGGTCATCCCGGGCTGGACGGACGGCCTCGCCGGCCAGACCGTCGGCAGCCAGGTGCTGCTCGTCATCCCCGCCGACCAGGCGTACGGCGCCGAGAAGAGCGACGACAACGAGCTCGCCGGGCAGCCGCTCGTCTTCGTCGTGGACATCCTCGACGCGCAGTGATCCCTCGTCGTCGTGACGTCCCGCACGTCACGACGACGGCCGTGCTGGCCGGCCGCAGGTCAGCAGCACGTCAGCCCCACCACGACGGCGGGCCCCCGTTCACCGGGGGCCCGCCGTCGCGCGTAGTCTCGGGTGCCATGAGCGCAGAGCCCACCCCCGCCGAGCCGCCCGTGCCCGCCGACGCCGGCGCCGTCCCCGAGCGCGAGGTCCTCACCTGGACCCTGCTGCCCGTCGCGATCCGCGAGCTCGCGCAGCAGGTCGTCGACAGCGGCTTCCTGCCCGACGTCGTGATCGCCGTCGCGCGCGGCGGCCTCGTGCCCGGCGGCGCGATGGCGTACGCCCTGGGCACCAAGGGCGTGGGCACGATGAACGTCGAGTTCTACACCGACATCGGCAAGACGCTGGACGACCCGCGCGTGCTCCCTCCGCTCATGGACACGTCCGAGCTGCCGGGCTCCAAGGTGCTCGTGGTGGACGACGTCGCCGACTCCGGCCGCACGCTCGCGCTCGTCATGGACATGCTCGCGAAGCAGGGCGCCGAGGCCCGGTCGGTGGTGCTCTACACCAAGCCCCGCACGATCATCCGGCCCGACTACTCGTGGCGCGACACCGACCTGTGGATCACGTTCCCGTGGTCGGCCGAGCCCCCGGTGACGGGCGCGCACTCGGCCGACGTCTGAGCTCCGTCACGCCGCGCGGGCGAACAGCTCGCGCGCGCGTTCGACGACGAGGTCCGGACGCTCGTCGACCATGAAGTGCGAGACCCCGGGGAGCACGTCGACGGCGAGGTCGTCGGCGTGCTCCTCGTGCCCGCCGAGCAGCGCGGGGTCGCTGAGGATGTCGTTCTCGCCCAGGAGCGCGACGGTCGGCGTCGTCAGGTGCTGGTCGCTGTAGGCACCGCGCAGCACCGCCCACAGCTCGCGACGGACGAAGTCGCGGCAGAGCGCAGACCCGGCGCGCGCGCCCGCGGGCTGCCGCAGCGGCGCGAGGTAGGCCTCGACGTCGGCGTCCGTCATCACGGGCGCGTCGCTGCCGTACTCCTGGAGCAGGTGGCGCGGCAGCCGTTGCCGGCCCCGCGCCAGCGCGCGCGGGCCGGTCAGCCGCGAGGCGATGACCACCTGGAACCACGTGTGCCGCAGCATCAGCAGCAGCCGCGGGTCGAACCGCAGCCACAGGTGGGGCACGCCCATGCTCAGCAGCGAGGCAGCGCGGTCGGGGTGCCCGAGGCAGAGGTGGAATCCGACCAGCGCGCCCCAGTCGTGGGCGACGACGTGCACCCGGTCGAGGCCCAGCGCGTCGAGCAGGCCGACGACGTCGGCCAGGAGGCGGTCGCGCGTGTAGCCGTCCGGCGGAGCGTCGGTCCAGCCGAACCCGCGCAGGTCGGGGCACACGACGTGGTGGTCGGCGGCGAACGGGCCGATCGTCCCGCGCCATTCCCACCAGTGCTCCGGGAACCCGTGGAGCAGCAGCACCGGGTCACCGGTCCCCTGCTCGACGACGTGCATCGCGAGCCCGTCGACGTCGACCCATCGGTGGGTGACCCCGGCGAGCTCCGGCATCGGCACGTCGACCGTCGCCTCGGGCCGCGCCGAGACGGCCCGCCCCTCGCCCACCTTGTTCTCGTCCATCCCTCGACGTTACTACGTTCATAGTGTCGTGTCACTATGGACGTAGTACCCGGGTTAGGGTGCCGTCGTGACCACCGCACTCCCGCCCCGACGCCGCGCGCTCGACGCGGCCGTGGACCTGCTCGGCACCGAGGGGCTCCGCGCCCTCACCCACGGCCGCGTCGACGAGCGCGCCGGGCTCCCCCGCGGCTCGACGTCGAACTACTTCCGCACCCGCGCCGCCCTACTGGCAGGTGTCTCCGACGAGCTCGCCGCCCGCGACCTGGCGGGCCTGTCCGCCGCGCCGGAGCCCCGGTCGGCGGCCGACTTCGTCGACATGCTGTGCGCCGGCTTCGCGCAGGCGACCGGCCCCGACCGCGCCACCACGACCGCCCGCCTGGTCCTCTTCCTCGAGGCGAGCCACGACCCCGACCTGCGCGGGCGCGTCAACCGCGGTCGCGAGGCGCTCCTCGACTGGGGCGAGCGGATGGTCGGCCGGCTCGGCGCGGCCGACCCGCGCGCGGCGATGATCGCCGTCTCCGGCGCCTACGAGGGCCTGCTGCTGCACGCGATCGCCCGCCACGACCCGACCGACCCGCGCCCCACCCTCACCCTCGTCGTCGACGCCGCCCTCGACCGCCGAGGTAGTACGAGATCTGCCGAGGTAGTACGAGATCTGCCGAGGTAGTACGAGAGGACGGACCGCACGTGATGCGGTCCGCCCTCTCGTCCTCCCTCGGCAGGGGTCAGAAGTCCCAGTCGTCGTCCTCGGTGGCCACGGCCTTGCCGATGACGTACGACGAGCCCGACCCGGAGAAGAAGTCGTGGTTCTCGTCGGCGTTCGGCGACAGCGCGGCGAGGATGGCCGGGTTCACGGCCGTGTCCTCCTTGGGGAACAGCGCCTCGTAGCCCAGGTTCATGAGGGCCTTGTTGGCGTTGTACCGCAGGAACGCCTTGACGTCCTCGGTGAGGCCGAGCTCGCCGTACAGCGCGTCGGTGTACTCGACCTCGTTCTCGTACAGCTCGAAGAGCAGCTCGAAGGTGTAGGCCTTGAGCTCGTCCTGCTCGGTCTGGCTGACCTGCGCCAGCCCCTTCTGGTACTTGTAGCCGATGTAGTACCCGTGCACGGCCTCGTCGCGGATGATGAGGCGAATGAGGTCGGCCGTGTTCGTGAGCTTGGCGCGGCTGGACCAGTACATCGGCGCGTAGAAGCCGGAGTAGAACAGGAACGACTCGAGCATCGTCGAGGCGACCTTGCGCTTCAGCGGGTCGTCGCCCCGGTAGTAGTCGAGCACGATCTCGGCCTTGCGCTGCAGGTGCGGGTTCTGCTCCGACCAGGCGAACGCCTCGTCGATCTCCCGCGTCGAGATCAGCGTCGAGAAGATCGACGAGTAGCTCTTGGCGTGCACCGACTCCATGAACGCGATGTTGGTGTACACCGCCTCCTCGTGCGGGGTCAGCGCGTCGGGGATGAGCGACACCGCGCCGACCGTGCCCTGGATCGTGTCCAGCAGCGTGAGGCCGGTGAACACGCGGGTCGTCATGAGCCGCTCCGCGTCGCTGAGCGTGTGCCACGACTGGATGTCGTTGGACACCGGTACCTTCTCCGGCAGCCAGAAGTTGCCGACCAGGCGGTCCCAGACCTCGAGGTCCTTCTCGTCCTGCAGCCGGTTCCAGTTGATCGCACTCACGCGATCGATGAGCTTGAGCTTCCCCGTGGGCGCCATTGTCTTCTCTTCCCCGAATTCTCGATAGTTGCCCGACGCAATTACAGCATGCAGCTGACGCAGCCCTCGATCTCCGTCCCCTCGAGGGCCATCTGACGGAGACGGATGTAGTACAGCGTCTTGATCCCCTTGCGCCAGGCGTAGATCTGCGCGCGGTTGACGTCGCGCGTCGTCACCGTGTCGGGGAAGAACAGCGTCAACGACAGACCCTGGTCCACGTGCTGCGTCGCGGCGGCGTAGGTGTCGATGATCTTCTCGTAGCCGATCTCGTACGCGTCCTGGTAGTAGTCCAGGTTGTCGTTCGTCATGTACGGCGCCGGGTAGTACACGCGACCGAGCTTGCCCTCCTTGCGGATCTCGATCTTGGCGGGCACCGGGTGGATCGACGACGTCGAGTTGTTGATGTAGCTGATCGACCCGGTGGGCGGCACCGCCTGCAGGTTCTGGTTGTAGATGCCGTGCACCATGACCGAGGCCTTGAGCGCGCGCCAGTCGTCCTGCGTCGGGATGGCGACGCCGGCCTCCGCGAAGAGCCGCGCGACGCGCTCGGTCGCCGGCTTCCACTCGCCGTCGGTGTACTTGTCGAAGTACTCGCCGGTGGCGTACTTGGAGTCCTCGAACCCGCCGAACGCCTTGCCGCGCTCGATCGCGAGGCGGTTCGACGCGGCGATCGCGTGGTACGCGACCGTGTAGAAGTAGAGGTTCGTGAAGTCGACGCCCTCGTCGGAGCCGTAGTAGATCCGCTCGCGGGCGAGGTAGCCGTGCAGGTTCATCTGCCCGAGGCCGATGGCGTGGCCGAGCTCGTTGGCGCGGCGGATCGACGGGACCGACTCGATGCTCGTCTGGTCGGAGACGGCCGTGAGCGCGCGGATCGCGGTGTCGATCGTCTTCGCGAAGTCCGGCGAGTCCATCGTCTTCGCGATGTTCAGCGAGCCGAGGTTGCAGGAGATGTCCCGGCCCACGTGGTCGTAGGAGAGGTCCTCGTGGAACGTCGACGGCGTCGACACCTGCAGGATCTCCGAGCACAGGTTCGAGTGGGTGATGCGGCCCTTGATCGGGTTCGCCGCGTTCACGGTGTCCTCGAACATCACGTACGGGTAGCCGGACTCGAACTGCAGCTCCGCGATCGTCTGGAAGAAGTCGCGCGCCTTGATCGTCGTCTTCGTGATGCGGTCGTCGGCGACGAGCTCGTCGTACTTCTCCGAGATCGAGATGTCGGCGAACGGCTTGCCGTAGACGCGCTCGACGTCGTACGGGCTGAACAGGTGCATGTCCGCGTTCGTCTTCGCCAGCTCGAACGTGACGTCGGGGATGACGACGCCGAGGGAGAGCGTCTTGATGCGGATCTTCTCGTCCGCGTTCTCCCGCTTGGTGTCGAGGAACCGCATGATGTCGGGGTGGTGCGCGTGCAGGTACACCGCGCCGGCGCCCTGGCGCGCCCCGAGCTGGTTGGCGTACGAGAAGGAGTCCTCGAGCAGCTTCATCACGGGGATGACGCCGGACGACTGGTTCTGGATGTGCTTGATCGGCGCGCCGTGCTCCCGGACGTTGCTGAGCAGCAACGCCACGCCGCCGCCGCGCTTGGAGAGCTGCAGGGCGGAGTTGATGCCGCGCGCGATGGACTCCATGTTGTCCTCGATGCGCAGCAGGAAGCAGGACACGGGCTCGCCCCGCTGCGCCTTGCCCACGTTGAGGAACGTCGGCGTCGCCGGCTGGAACCGGCCCGAGACGACCTCCTCGACGATGTCGCGCGCGACCTGCTCGTCCCCGTCGGCCAGGCCGAGGGCGACCATCGAGACGCGGTCCTCGAAGCGCTCGAGGTACTTCTTCCCGTCGAACGTCTTCAGCGTGTACGACGTGTAGTACTTGAACGCGCCGAGGAACGACTCGAACTGGAAGTCCTTCGAGTACGCGAGCCGGAACAGCTCCTTGACGAAGGTGCGCGAGTACTTCTCGAGGACCGCCGGGTCGTAGTACTTGTTCTCGAGGAGGTGGTCGAGCTTCGCGTCGAGCGTCTCGAACTGGATGGTGTTCGGCACCACGTGCTGCTCGAAGTAGGCCGTGGTGGCCTCGCGGTCCTTGTCGAACTGGATCCTGCCGTCGTCGCCGTACAGGTTCAGCATCGCGTTCAGCGCGTGGTAGTCGAGCTGCACGCCCTGCAGCGGCACGGGGGTGGCCCCCGCGAGCTCCGGGTCCGTCGTCGAGCTCACGCCGAGATCAGTGACTGTCGTTGCCAAAATCGTCCCAATCCGTCACGGACGCGCGTGGCGTCCTCAGCCGTCCCCAGGAGTTCGAAGGCGTACAGGTAGGGCACCTGGCACTTCGCGGAGATGATGTCGCCGGCGATGCAGTAGGCAGCGCCGAAGTTGGTGTTCCCCGCGGCGATGACGCCGCGGGCGAGCGACCGGTTGTGCGGGTCGTTGAGGAACTCGCGCACGCGCCGTGGCACCGCGCCGCCCTCGTTGCCCCCGCCGTAGGTCGGGACCATGAGCACGTAGGGCTCGGTCACCGTGAGGAAGCCGTCCTGCTTGCGCACCGGGATCCGGTGCACGGACATGCCGAGCTCCTCGAGCCCGAGACGCTCGACGAACCGGTGGGTGTTCTCCGACACGCTGGAGAAGTAGACGAGAGAACTCATGCTCAGCCTCCCCCCGGATGCTGCTACCAGGCCGACGCGCTGCGTCGAGGAACACGCACGGCGCCCCGGGTCGGGTGTCGAAGCCCGGGGCGCCGGCCGTTCGTGGGGTGCGGGGCCGCGGCCTGCGCGCCCCGCGTCCTGTCGAGTCTGTGCGGAGGTGCGCGTCAGGCCGAGACGGCCTGCTGCGCCGCGACCGCGGCGATCTGGTCCGGGCGGAAGCCCGACCAGTGGGTGTCACCGGCGACGACGACGGGGGCCTGCAGGTAGCCGAGCCCGCGGACCATCTCGAGCGCCTCGGCGTCCTGGGTGATGTCGACCACCGAGTACTCGACACCCTTCCGGTCGAGGGCGCGGTAGGTCGCATCGCACTGCACGCAGGCCGGCTTGCTGTAGACCGTGATGCTCATGTGTCTCTCCCTCTCTGCGCTCCCCGCCGGGGGGCTTCGTCCGACCGGTGTCGCGACCCTGCGAGCCGGTCCCCTCGACGGGCCTCGAAAGGGCCCGGACCAGGGATGACGCCCGTGGAACTACGCCGGTGTGCTTTGTTCGAAGGGCTGTGCGCCCCGCGTGCTCCAAACACTACACCTAGTGGTCGGGGCGCGCGCGGGGCCGACATCTTGTGGTTGACACGACTGTCATTCGTCGAACACCCCTCGCCTCGCACCCTCTCTCACAGCGTCCCACGGGGGTCCGACAGTCCTCGTCCACAGGGCGTACGGGGCGCCGTCAACACCGCCTCGGGCCGACCTTCCGCAGCACCGTGCGGATCTCGACCAGATGTCCACAGGCGGTGGGCGACGGGCGTCCACAGCGTGTGCGCGACGACGCGCCCCCGCGCGGCGGGGCCGCGGTCCGGCCGGCCCTCGAGCTCCCGTCCGGGCAGCGCCCGGCAGATCGGACATTCCCGGCGCGGAACCGGCCGAAAACTCGTCGACGTCATCGGCGTGTCGCGCGCGGTGGTGTGTCGCACACCCGCGCGCGACCCGTCAGTCGACGGCGCGCCACCCCGCGGGGTCGACGCCGCCCGGCACCGCCGTCGCCGGGTCGTACGGCGTGCGGGTGAAGTGGAAGGTGCCGACGTCGAGGGCCTCCGCGGGCGTGCCGGTCGCGACGGGCCGCAGCCGCTCCCCCCGCCAGTAGCCGCCCGCCACGCCGACCCAGCCGCCGTCGGGCGCGGGCCCGAACACCGTGCTCCGGCCGTCCGACGCGCTCAGGTCAAGGCAGCCGTCGGGGCGCACGGACAGCGTGTACGCCATCGGGCCCCAGTACCAGGTCCCGGCCAGCGCCAGGGCGCGGGGGTCGGCGGCGTCGGCGCCGGCAGGGGCGGGGACAGGGACGGGAGCCGGCCCGTCCAGGAGGTCGAGCAGGAAGGACGCGTCGCCGAACCCGGCGGTCGAGCTGCCGCAGACGGCGACGACGTCGCCCGTCGCGGGGTCCGCGCGCAGCGTCGCGGTGAACCCCGGCACCGAGCCGCCGTGGCCCACCGTGCGCCGGTCGGGGCGTCCCAGGTCGCCCGGCGCGTGGTGCACGGACACGCCCAGCCCCCACGCGGACGTGAACGGCACGTCGTCGTCGACCACCGCCCGTGGCACCGCCATCCGGCGCCGCCACGCGAGCGGGAGCACCTCGTCACCGGCGGCGCCGCCCGCGCCCACCAGCCACGACCCGAACCGCACCAGGTCCGACGGGGTCGACCACACCTCCCCCGCCGGCCCCATCGCGCCGTAGGCGGCCACGGGCTCGACGAGGACGGCGTCGGCGTCGGGGTGCACGGCGTATCCGACGGCGGGGTCCCCGGACGGTGTCCGCCCGGTGCTCGCCATCCCCAGCGGCGTCCAGACCTCGTCGCGCAGGACGGCGTCCCACGACCGGCCGTGCGCCTCCTCGAGAAGCCGCCCCAGCACCGCGAAGCCCACGTTCGAGTAGTGGTGCCGCTCCCCCGGCTCCCACAGCGGCTCGACGCCGGACGCGACGAGGCCGTCCCACGACCCCGCGCCGTGCCGCTCCCACCACGGCCCCGGCGGCTCGGCCGGCAGGCCCGCGGTGTGCGTGAGCAGCTGGGCGACCGTGGCGTCCGGGGCGGGGGCGTCCGCGAGACGCCGGCCCACGGGGTCGTTCAGGCCGAGCCGCCCGGCGGCCACCAGCCGCAGCACGGCCACGGCCGTCATGGGCTTGGTGATCGACCCGATCCGGAACGCCGTGCCCGGGCCGGACGGCGCCCAGCCGGCCGTGCCGGTCCACGCCACCTCGCCGGCGCGCCCCACCGCGGCGGACAGGGCCGGCACCCGCCGCTCCCGGCACCGCGTACGGAGCGCGGCGTCGAACCGGGCGGCGTCGTCCGGCGTGGTGGTGGGCGGCAGGTCGGGACGCGCGGCGGTCATGCCCGCACGGTAGTGCCGAGCAGGCGGGGCCGGGTGCCCGTCAGGGGGCGGCAGCGGTGACGGGCGGCACCTCGCCTGAGGTGACCAGCCGGCGGTACCAGTGGGCGGAGTCCTTCCAGGTGCGCTCGCCCGTCGGATAGTCGACGTGCAGGATGCCGAAGCGCTTGGAGTAGCCGTAGCCCCACTCGAAGTTGTCCATGAGCGACCAGGCGAAGTACCCGCGCACGTCCGCGCCCGCGTCGCGGGCGGCGCCCACGGCCTCGACGTGGTCGTGCAGGTAGGCCACGCGGCGGTCGTCGTGCACGCGGCGCTCCCCGTCGTCCACCACGAGCTCGTCGTCGAAGGCGGCCCCGTTCTCGGTGACGGCCAGCGGCAGGCCGGGGTACGTCCGGTGCAGCCGCAGCAGCAGGTCGGTGAGCCCCGAGGGCTCGATGTTCCATCCCATCGCGGTGTACGGGCCCGGCTGCTCGGCGAACTCGACGTCGGTGACGCCGATCCACGGGCTGTGGCTGGACGCGCCGTGCCCGTCGTTCTCCGACCGCTCGCCGTCGCCCGCGAACTTCCGCACGGTGACGGTGGAGTAGTAGTTGACGCCGAGGACGTCCAGGGGCTGGCGGATCTGCTCCAGGTCGCCGTCGTGCACGAAGGACCAGTCGGAGACGTGGGCGGTGTCGGCGAGCAGGTCGTCGGGGTACGCGCCGTCGAGGATCGGACCGAGGAACGCGCGGTTGGCGAGCGCATCGATCTTCCGGACGGCGTCGGCGTCGCCCCCGGACGCCGCGTCCGCCGGCCGGATGGCGTGCAGGTTCAGGGTGATCGACACCTGCGCGCCCGGCAGCACCTCGCGGATCGCCTGCGCGGCGAGCCCGTGCGCCAGGTTGAGGTGGTGGACGGCCGCGAGCGCCGCGGCGGGCTCGGTACGGCCGGGCGCGTGGACGCCGGAGCCGTACCCCAGGTAGGCGGAGCACCACGGCTCGTTGAGGGTGGTCCAGGCCTCGACGCGGTCGCCGAGCTCGGCGGCCATGTGCCGGGCGTACTCGGCGAAGGCGTACGACGTCTCCCGGTTCGCCCAGCCGCCGGCGTCCTCGAGCTCCTGCGGCAGGTCCCAGTGGTAGAGGGTGACGAACGGCCGGATGCCGCGCTCGCGCAGCGCGTCCAGCAGGTCGCGGTAGAACGCGACGCCCTCGGGGTTGAAGGGGCCGCTCCCGCCGGGCTGCACGCGCGACCACGAGATCGACAGGCGGTAGGCGCCGACGCCGAGCCGGTCGAGGTGGTCCACGTCCTCGGCCCAGCGGTGGTAGTGGTCGCACGCGACGTCGCCGGTGTCGCCGTCGCGGGTGCGCCCGGGGGTGTGGGAGTACGTGTCCCAGATGGAGGGCCCGCGACCGCCCTCGGAGGCGGCGCCCTCGATCTGGTACGCCGCGGTCGCGGTGCCCCACAGGAAGTCGGCGGGGAACGTGCGGGCGGCGGTCGCCTCGCCGACCGTCTCGGTCGCGGTGGCCGTGGACGTGCTGGTCATGGTTCTCGGTCCTCGATCCTGGAGGTCATGGCGGGTGGCAGAGGAGTGTGGGAGCGCTTCCACACTCCTGTCAGTGTAGGTCACGGGAACGGGGCCGGACCCGAAGGGCGTCGCGGTCGAGCGTGCGGTCCGTCGCGTCATGCCACTGGGTGGCGCGACGGACCGCGTGCTCGAGAGCGGCTCAGACGGTCAGGGTGACGGTCCCGGGGCCGTCACCCGTGGCCGTGCGGGTGCCCGCCCGGACGGTCCAGGCGCCGGGGGCGTCGTCGCTCGTGACGGCGACCTCGTCGCCCGCGCGGCGGACGTGGAAGTGCGCCGTCTCTCCGCCGGGCCCGCCCGTCGGCACGGGGGTGACGGCGTCGTAGCCGTCCGGGAGCTCGACGCAGCGCAGCTCCACGCCGTCGGCCCACGCGTAGTCGGGCCGGTCGGTCCGCGCCCCCACGGGCAGCACGGTGCCCGGGCGCACCAGCACCGGCAGGGAGTCGAAGCCGTGGGTCTCGGTGACCCACCGCGGGCCCGTGACCGTCTCGGCGTGCCCGCCGTCCGCGCCGTCGAGCAGCCGCGTCCACGTGCCCTCGGGCACGTAGTACTCGACCGTGCCGTCGGCCCGGAAGACCGGGGCCACGAGCAGCGACCCACCCAGCATGTACTGCATGTCGACGCCGAACGTGGCCCGGTCGCGGGGGAACTCCAGCACCATCGGCCGCATGATCGGCGTGCCCGCGGCGTGCGCCTCCTCCCCGGCCTGCGCGAGGTAGGGCATGAGCGACATCTTCAGGTGCGCGAAGCGGCGCGCGACGTCGACCGCCTCCTCGTCGAAGGCCCACGGCACGCGGTACGACGACGAGCCGTGGAAGCGCGAGTGGCTCGACAGCAGGCCGAACGCGAGCCAGCGCTTGAACACCCCGGCGTCGGGGGTGCCCTCGAAGCCGCCGATGTCGTGGCTCCAGTAGCCGAAGCCCGACAGCGCGAGCGACAGCCCGCCCCGCAGGGACTCCCCCATCGACGCGTAGGTCGAGTCGCAGTCGCCGCCCCAGTGCACCGGGAACTGCTGGCCGCCCGCCGTGGCCGACCGCGCGAAGACGACGGCGTCGCCGCGCCCCCGGCGCCGCTCGAGCAGGCGGAAGACCAGCTCGTTGTACAGCTCGGCGTAGTAGTTGTGCATCTTGCGCGGGTCCGAGCCGTCGTGCCAGACCACGTCCTCGGTGGGCACCCGCTCGCCGAAGTCGGTCTTGAACGCGTCCACGCCCTGGTCGAGCAGGCGCTCCAGGTGGCCGAGGTACCAGTCCGCGGCCTCGGGGTTGGTGAAGTCGACCAGCGCCATGCCCGCCTGCCACAGGTCCCACTGCCACACCCCGCCGTCCGTGGTGCGCAGCAGGTAGCCCTTGGCGCGGCCCTCCTCGAACAGCGGCGAGCGCTGCCCGATGTAGGGGTTGATCCAGACGCTCACCTTCAGGCCCCGGTCGTGCAGGCGGGCGAGCATGCCCTCCGGGTCGGGGAAGACGCGCGGGTCCCACTCGAAGTCGCACCACTGGTACTCGCGCATCCAGAAGCAGTCGAAGTGGAACACGCTGAGCGGGAGACCGCGCTCGGCCATCCCGTCCACGAAGCTCGTGACCGTGGCCTCGTCGTAGTCGGTGGTGAACGACGTCGAGAGCCACGTGCCGTACGACCAGGCCGGCACGCGCGCCGGCCGCCCGGTGAGCGCGGTGTAGCGGCGCAGCACGTCCTTCGGCGTCGGGCCGGCGATGACGTAGTACTCGAGCGACTGGCCCTCCACCGAGAACTGGACGCGCGTGTTCACCTCGGACGCGACCTCGAGCGACACCCGCTCCGGGTGCGCCACGAAGACGCCGTACCCCTTGCTGGTCAGGTAGAGCGGCACGTTCTTGTACGCCTGCTCGCTGGACGTGCCGCCGTCCTCGTTCCAGACGTCGACGGACTGCCCGTTCTTGACGAACGGCCCGAACCGCTCGCCGAGGCCGTACACGTGCTCCCCCGGCTCGAGCGTGAGCTGCTCGTGCACCCAGGTGCCGCCCTCGAGCGGGCCCGACGTCGCGCTCATCGCGCCCACGGACTTCGGCAGGCTGGAGGTGAGCACCCGGCCGTCGTGCTCGACGTCCACGTGCCACCCGCCGCCCCGGTGCACCCGCACGGAGAGCCCGCCGGTCTCGAGCACGCCCTCCGTCTCGTCGACCTTGACGACCGGGAGGAAGCCCGGCTCGCCCTGGATGGCGAACTCCGGCCCGCGGCGCGCGGCCCCCGCGAAGTGCTCCACGCGCACCCGCACGACGCCCGGCGCGGGAGAGGAGTAGGTGACCGTGAGCATCGGCCGGTTGAGCGTGTCGCCCCGGCGCCGGACCGGCGCCGTCGGGGCGTACACGGTCATCGTGCCCGCGGTCTCGTCGACGCGGACGTCGTCGACCTCCACCGCGTACAGCGGCGCGATGCCACGGCGGGTCTGCCAGTAGCCGTCGGTGAACTTCATCAGGTGCACCTACTCCGTGCTGTCGTGTCGATGATGGCGGAGCGCCGAGGAGCACGCCGCGCGAGGGGGTGGTGCGCTACTTCACCGCGCCGGCGGTGACGCCCCGGGTGAGGGTGCGCTGGAAGATCAGGAAGAACACCAGGGCCGGGACGAGGGAGACGAGCGCCCCGGCGTTGGTCGTGGGGGCGTCCATCATCCGGTCGCCCTGCAGCGACGCGAGCGCGATCGGGATCGTCTGCGTGTCGTTGGTCGTGAGCATGACCAGCGGGATGAAGAACTCGTTCCAGGTCCAGATGAAGAAGAAGATCATCAGGACCATGAGCGTGGGCCGCACGATCGGGAAGACGACCCGCCACAGGATCCGCCAGCGGCCCGCGCCGTCGAGCGCCGCCGCCTCGAGCAGCGCCGGCGGGAACGTGCCGAGCACGGACGCCAGCAGGTAGGTGCCGAAGGCCGACTGGATGACCGTGAAGATGATGATCACGGACCACTGCGAGTTCGACAGCCCCACCTGCCGGGCCATGTCGAACAGGGGGTAGATCAGCGCCTCCTGCGGGAGCATGTTCGCGAGCAGGAAGAGCAGCACCACCCACATCCGGCCCTTGATCCGGCCGATCCCGATCGCGTAGGCGTTGAGGAGCGAGAGGGCGCACGCCGCCACCGCCACGACGGCGGAGATGAAGAACGAGTTCCACAGCTTCACCGGGAACTCGGTGCGCTGCCAGAAGTTCACGAGCCCGTCGAGGTACAGGCTCGTCGGCAGGCTGAGCGGCCCGTGCTGCGTGTAGTCGTCGGGCGACTTGAACGCGTTGAGCAGCATCACCAGCAGCGGCGCGACCACGAGCAGCGCGACGACGACGGCGCCCGCGAGCACGAACCAGCGCCCGGCGCCCCGGTGGTGGCGGTCCCCGCTGCGCGACCGGACCGTCGCCAGGGTCGCGGCCATCAGCGCCCCACCTCCTCGGCCCGCTCGGCGCGCGTCTGCAGCGCGAGGATCACGACGGCGACCACGAGGATCACCACGGTGAGCACGGTCGCGACGGCGGCGCCGTAGCCCACCCGCGACTTGTCGAAGAAGTTGAGGTACGAGTAGTAGCTCGGCACGAGCGTGGAGCTCTCCGGGCCGCCGCGGGTCAGCACGTAGATCGGGCCGAACACCTTGAGCGCCGCGACCGTGCAGGTCAGCGTCACGACGAACGTCTCCGGGCGGATCTGCGGGATCGTGATGGCCCGGAATCGCCGCCACCAGCCGGCGCCGTCCAGCTCCGCCGCCTCGTAGAGCTCGGGGTCCACCCGCTGCAGCGCCGCCATGAAGATCACGACGGGGTACCCGATCTGCACCCAGATCAGCACGAGCATGACGCTCGGGAGCGCCGTGCTCGGGTCGCCCAGCCAGTTCGGCGGGTCCGCGACGCCGACGGCGCGCAGGATCTCGTTGAGCGCGCCCGTCTGGGCGTTGAGGATCCAGTTCCACAGCACGCCCGCGACGGCGACCGGGAGGATCTGCGGCAGGTAGTACGTGGCCCGCAGGACCGACGCCACGCGGGCGCCGAACCGCCGGCCCAGGTAGTCGAACAGCACCGCCGCGAGCAGCAGGCCGATCACGGTCGGCACGAGCACCATCGCCACGATCATCGCGACGGAGTTCTGGAACGACGTCCAGAACGCGGCGTCGTGCCAGAGCTCCGTGTAGTTGTCGAGGCCCACCCAGGTGAGCGGCGCCAGGCCGCCGCGCCAGGAGAACAGGCTGATGTAGACGTTGGTCACCAGCGGGTACCCGATGACGAGCACGAAGAGCACCGCGCCGGGGAGCAGGTACGCCAGGTAGGGCAGGGTCGTGCCCCGCCGGCGGCGGCGCGTCCGGGCGTCGGCCCGGGACGCCGCCGCGGGCGGGCTGAGGGTGGCGGTCACGTCGTCACTCGCCGAGCAGGTCGGCCTTGCCGTCCGTGTAGGCCGACTCCAGCCCGTCGAGCACCTGGTCCGGTGTCTTCGACCGGTTGATCAGGGACTGCAGCTGGCTGACGATCGTGTCGTAGTAGCCCGGCACGGGCCAGTCGGGGTAGAACGCCAGGCCGTCGTCGTCGAGGATCGCCTGGAAGTTCTCGGTGAGCTCGCGCGTCGTGTCGTCGGTGATCGTGGACGCGTCGCCCGCGACCGGCAGGCCGCCCGTCTGCGCCAGCACGTCCTGCACCTCGGGGCGCAGCGTGGTGTCGATGAACTCCGTGGCCAGCGACGGCGAGTCCGCGTTGGTCGGGACGACCCAGAGGTTGCCCGACGAGCCGGTGTGCAGCGTGTTCCCCGGGAAGTTGAACTGACCCCAGTCGTCCTTCATCTCCGCCGTCACCCGTCCGAACCACCACGAGCCGGAGACCATCATCGGGTAGTCGCCCTTCATGAAGGCGACGCCCATGTCCTCAGCCGTGAGGCCGGCGGAGTCGGAGGCGACGTAGCCGTCCTCGATCCACGAGTCGAGCTGCTCGGTGGCCGCCGTCATCTCCGGCCCGTGGAAGTCGACGTCGCCGTCGAAGAGCTGGTACTGGTCGACGAGCTCCCGGTCGGCGTTCGCCAGCACGAGCTCGTACCAGAGCTGTCCCATCGGGTACTCGGCGCCGG
Source organism: Isoptericola sp. NPDC019571 (assembly GCF_044389385.1). Taxonomy (NCBI): domain Bacteria; kingdom Bacillati; phylum Actinomycetota; class Actinomycetes; order Micrococcales; family Promicromonosporaceae; genus Isoptericola; species Isoptericola sp. NPDC019571. Next base: position 86,979 of record NZ_JBIRXZ010000011.1, on the reverse strand, counting down.
CCTCGGCCAACGGGGTGACGCCGTCGTCCTTGAACGCCTTCATCACCTGCTCGAGCTCCTCGAGCGTGGTCGGCACCTCGAGGCCCGCGTCCGCGAACATCTGCTTGTTGTAGTAGACGCCGACGAACTCGCCGTAGTTGGGCACGCCGTACCAGTCGCCGGAGCCCATGAGGCCGTTCTCGTCGTAGCGCGCGGTGGTCTGCAGCGAGCCGGAGAGCTTGTCGGCCCAGCCGTTCTCCTCCGCGGCGTCGGTCAGCGGGGCGATCAGGCCCTGCGCGGCGAGCTGACCGGCCGTCGCGTTGCCCTTGTTGTACTCCATGACGTCGGGCACGTCGTCGCCGGTCAGCACGATCTTCGCGTTCTTCTGGATCTGCTCGAACGTCTGCTTCTCGACCTCGACCGTGACGTCCGGGTGCTCCTCGGAGAAGATCTCGATCGCCTTGGCCCACGCCTGGCCCATCGCCGAGTCCTCGTTCTCGTAGTGCCAGATCGTCAGGGTCTTGTCGTCGGTGTCGCCGCCCCCGGCGGTCGTTCCGCCGCCTCCCCCGCCGCCGACGCAGGCGGTCAGCGTCAGGGCAGACGCGGCGATCAGTGCGGCCGCGGACAGCGTGCGTGCGCGGTGGAGCATGGGGGTCCTCCTCGTCGAGTCCGGCGCCGCGGCGGCAGTGCACGGGCCGCGGCGAGGCGCCCGATGTAAATCGAAGCGCTTCGACGGCGAGTATCGACCCCGGACGAACCGTCGTCAAGCAGGTGCTCCTCGACCTGGGACCGCGCGCCTCCCGGCGACCGCCCCGACGGTCGAACCGATTCGCCCGCGCGCACTACGCTCTCCGACCATGGCCGAGCTACGCGCGACGACGCACGTCCTCCACACCGACAGCAGCGCCACCCGGTGGGTCGAGGCCTACCCCGTCGGCAACGGGCGCCGGGGGGTGATGTGCACGGGCCGCGCCGGTGTGGAGCACCTGTGGCTCAACGACCTCACCGCCTGGTCCGGCTCGCCGCACCCCGACCCGCTGGCCGGGGCGCGAGCCCGTGGCCCCGAGCACCTCGCCCGGGTCCGTGCCGCCGTCGAGGCGGGCGACGTGCGCGGGGCCGAGGCCCTGCTCGCCGAGATGCAGACCCCGTGGGCGCAGGCCTACCTCCCGCTCGCCGAGATCGACGTCGCCGTCGAGCCCGCCGGCCCGGCGAGCGGGCCCGCGCCGCACCCCCACGGCATCGAGCGGCGCGAGCTGGACCTGCGCACGGCCGTCGCCACGCACGCGTGGGAGCACCCCGTGGCCGGGCGCGTCGTGCAGGAGACCTGGGCCGACTCCCGCGGCGGCGCGGTGGTGCACACCGTGCGCGCCGAGCGCCCGGTCCGCCTCGTCGTGCGCGTCGAGAGCCTGCTGCGGGCGTCGGCCCGCCCGCCCGTCGACCTGTCGCGAGCCGACGGTCCGGCCGGCCCTGCGGGCGCCGCCGTGCTGGTGCGGACGCTCGACCTGCCCGTCGACGTCCCGCCGTCACACCATCCCGAGGGCGAGCTGCGGTACGACGCCGCGCTCGGCCGCACCGGCACCGTCGCCGTGGCCGCGCCCGCCGACCGCGACGCCGCCGTCGGCGACGGCACGCTGCGCACCGGCGTCGCACGCACGCACGTCCTGCTGGTCGCCACCGCCACGACCGACCCGCCCGGGGACGCCGGCGCCGCGGCGCCGGCCGACCGGATCGCGGCACAGCTCACGACCGGCGGGGACCCCGGCGGCGCAGGTCAGGGCGACGACGCCTCCGTCGAGGGCGCGGACGCGCTCCGCGAGCGCCTGCGCGCCGCGCACGTCGCGGAGCACGCGCGGCACTACGGCCGCGTGGACCTGGCGCTGCCGTCCCCGGCGGGCGCGGCCGACCTGCCCACCGACCGCCGTGTGCTGGCCGCCGCCGAGCGCCCCGACCCGGGCCTCGCGGCGCTCACGTTCCATCTCGGCCGCTACCTGCTGCTGTCGTCCTCCCGGGCGGGCGGCCTGCCGCTCACCCTGCAGGGCCTGTGGAACCCGTGGCTGCCGGGCCCGTGGAGCAGCGGCTACACGCTGAACATCAACCTGCAGATGGCGTACTGGGCGGCCGGCACGACCGGGCTCGCCGAGAGCCAGGAACCGCTGCTGCGCTACGTCCGCGGCCTCGCCAACGGGCCGGGCGCCGTCGTCGCCCGCGACCTGTACGGCGCCGCCGGGTGGGTGGCGCACCACAACTCGGACGCGTGGGGCCACGCGGCGCCCGTCGGCAACGGCCGCGGCGAGGCGAAGTGGTCCGCGTGGGCGCACGGCGGCACGTGGCTGGCCCAGCACCTCCTGGAGCACCACCGGTTCACGGGCGACGACGCCGCGCTGCGGGCCGCGTGGCCCGCGCTGCGCGGGGCGGGCGAGTTCGCGCTGGCCTGGGTGCAGACGGCGGGCGGCTCCCCGTCCGGCGCCGGGCGGGACGGAGACCGGTTGCACGCCTGGACCAGCCCGTCGACCTCACCGGAGAACCAGTTCGTCGCCCCCGACGGCGAGCCCGCCGCGGTCACGACCAGCGCCGCGATGGACGTGGCGCTGGTGCGCGCCCTGGCGGCAGGCTGCCGCGAGGCCGCCGGCGGGCTCGGGCTCGACGACGCCGACGAGCCGTGGCTCCCCCGCCTCGAGGCCGTCGCCGCCGCGCTGCCGGGCCCGGCGACCGGGTCGCGCGGTGAGCTGCTGGAGTGGGGCGAGGAGGTCCCCGAGGCAGAGCCCGAGCACCGGCACCTGTCGCACCTCGTGGGGCTCTACCCCCTCGGAGACCTGGACCCGACGACCACCCCGGACCTGGCGCGGGCCGCCGCCCGCAGCCTCGAGCTGCGCGGCCGCGAGTCCACGGGCTGGTCCCTCGCCTGGCGGATCTCACTGTGGGCGCGGCTCGGCGAGGGCGGCCGGGCCCACGACCAGGTGCTGCTGTCGCTGCGCCCCGCCGACGGCCCCGACCAGCGGCACCCGGCCGGGCAGCGCGGCGGGCTGTACCCGAACCTGTTCAGCGCGCACCCGCCGTTCCAGATCGACGGCAACCTCGGCCTCACCGCGGGCGTCGCGGAGATGCTGCTGCAGTCGCACCGGCGGGACGGCGGCGCCGTGCGCCTCGACCTCCTGCCCGCGCTGCCCCCGGCATGGCCCGACGGCGAGGTCACCGGGCTGCGGGCCCGCGGCGGGGCCGAGGTCGACCTCGCGTGGCGCGACGGCGCGCTGACCCGCGCCCGGCTGCGGGCGCCCGACGACCGGGCCCTGGATGTCGTGGTGGGCCACGGCGGCGTGGCCGCAGCGGGAACCCCGGTCTCGGTCGCGGCGGGCGCTACCGTGATCCTCGACGTGCCCGGTGACCTCCCGGTCGTGGGCGCCGCCGTCCCTCACGCACCCAGGAGATAGCCGTGGCCACCATCGAGGACGTCGCCAAGGCGGCGGGAGTCTCGGCGTCGACCGTCTCCTACGTGCTCTCCGGCAAGCGGTCCATCTCCGCGCCCACGCGCCGGCGCGTCGAGCAGGCGATCGCGACGCTGGGCTACCGCCCGCACGCCGGGGCACGGGCCCTCGCGTCGGCGCGCACCGAGGTCATCGGGCTCATGATCCCGCTGCGCTCCGGCATCGACGTGCCCGTGATCATGCAGTTCGCGGGCGGCGTCGTCACCCGGGCGCGGGAGCACGCGCACGACGTCCTGCTGCTCACCCAGGACGACCTCGAGGGTCTGGAGCGCGCCACGAACGGGTCGATGGTCGACGCCCTCGTCGTCATGGACGTGGAGGCCGACGACGCGCGCATCCCGATCCTCACCCGGTCGAGGCAGCCGTCGGTGCTGGTGGGGCTGCCGCGCGACGCCTCGGGGCTGTCGTGCGTGGACCTGGACTTCGAGTCCGCCGGGCGGCTCGCCGCGCGCCACCTGGCCGAGCTGGGGCACCGCACCGTCGCGATGCTCGGCGCCCCGCCGGAGGTCGTGGACCGGCACACGTCGTACGTGGACCGCGTGATGCGCGGCTTCGCGGAGGCCGCACCGGAGCAGGGCCTGGACGCGCGGGTCGTCGCGTGCCCGGGCGCGCCCGCCGAGGTCGCCCGCGTCGTCGACGAGCTCCTCGCCGACGCCCCCGGCACCAGCGGGCTCTTCGTGCACAACGAGCGCGCACTTCCCCACGTCCTGTCCCGGCTGCGCGAGTCCGGCCGAGCCGTGCCCGAGGACGTGTCGGTGATCGCGCTGTGCCCCGAGGACGTCGCGCTCGCGCAGGCGATGCCGATGACCGCCATCGACCTGCCCGCGTCGACCATCGGGAGCCTCGCCGTGGACATCGTCATGGGTCGGCTCGACGACGGCCGGCCTGCCGAGACCCGGCTGCTCGCGCCCGTGCTGACCACCCGCGGGAGCACCGCTCGACGGTAGGACCGCGGCTCCGCGACGGCGCGGGGGCGCGTCATCGGTTCCGACGGCGCGGCGGATCGCCTGCTGGAGAGCAGCGCTGCGGAGGGCCGCGCTCAGCCGAGCGGCACGTCGACGCCGCCGCGCAGCACGCGCCGCACGCGCAGGTCGCCGTCGGTGACGACGACGTCCGCGCGCCGGCCCACGACGAGGCCGCCGACGTCGGTGAGGCCCAGCACGCGCGCCGGCACCCAGGACGCGGAGCGCACGGCGTCGACGAGCGGGACGCCCGCCGCGACGGTGTCGCGCACGACGTCGACCAGGTGCGCCGTGCCGCCCGCGATCGCGCCGCCGTCGGGGTCGCCCGGATCGGCGAGGCGGGCGACGCCGTCGCGCACGGTCACCGCCATCGGCCCCAGCTCGTAGGAGCCGTCGGCCATGCCGGCGGCCGCCATCGCGTCCGTGACGAGCGCGACCTGGTCGGCCCCGACCGTCTCCACGACCGTCCGCACGGTCGCCGGCGCCAGGTGGACGCCGTCGGCGATCAGCTCCACGACGAGCTCGCCGCGGGCGGCGGCCGCGAGGCACGCGGCGATCGGCCCCGGCGCGCGGTGGTGCAGGGGGCGCATCCCGTTGAACAGGTGGGTGGCGGTCATCTCGCGTGCAGGGGCCTCGCCCGCCTCGGCAGCGGCGGCGAGGGCCGCGGCCACCTGCGCGAGGAGCTCCTCCGCCTGCTCCGTGGTGGCGTCGGTGTGCCCGAGGGACGGCACGACGCCCGCGGCCACGAGCGCGTCGGCCGCGCCGTCGGCCCCGACCACGCCGTCGACCTCGGGGGCCACGGTCATGGTGCGCAGGTGCCCGCGCGACGCCTCGACGAGGTCGCGCACGAGGCGGACGTCGCCCGGGACGAGGTCGTCCGGGCTCTGCGCGCCCCGCCGCTCGTGCGACAGGAACGGCCCCTCGGCGTGGATCCCCGCGATCTCGCCCGCGTCGGCGAGGCCGGCGAGCAGGCCCGCCCGGGCCAGCAGGGTCTCGCGGTCGGCCGTGACGAGGGAGGCGAGCATCGTCGTGGTGCCGTGCCGGCGGTGCTCGAGCACCGCGACCAGCGCGTCGTCGGCGGTCGTCGCGTCGGGGAAGCCGACGCCGCCCCCGCCGTGGTTGTGCAGGTCCACGAGACCGGGCAGCAGCACGGTGCCGGGCTCGGGGGCGAGGGCCGCGGCCACCGCGGCGGCGACCTCCGCGTCGGCGTGCTCGGCCGCCACGACGGGCCCCACCCAGCGCACGAGGCCGTCCGCGACGACGACCGCGCCGTCCTCGACGTCGTCCTGCGGCGTCACGACGCGACCGCGCAGCGCGACCGGCGCGCCGAAGTCGGAGAGGGGGGCCGTGGGGGTGGCAGCGCTCATGGGCCCATCCTGCCGCAGGGCTGGTGGATTGCGAAACCTTCCTGACAAACTCCGGAAGGTCTCAGAAGAGGCGCGAGTCCACGTCGTCCACGCCGCGCATCGCGTCGTAGTCCAGCACCAGGCACTCGATCCCCCGGTCCGTCGCGAGCACGCGCGCCTGCGGCTTGATCTCCTGCGCGGCGAAGACGCCGCGCACCGGGGCGAGCAGCGGGTCGCGGTTGAGGAGCTCGAGGTAGCGGGTCAGCTGCTCGACGCCGTCGATGTCGCCGCGGCGCTTGAGCTCGACCGCCACGGTCGCGCCGGCGGCGTCGCGGGCCAGGATGTCGACCGGTCCGATCGCCGTCATGTACTCACGGCGCACGAGGGAGTGGCCCGCGCCGAGGAGGTGGATCTGCGCGGCCAGCAGCTCCTGCAGGTGCGCCTCCACGCCGTCCTTCACGAGGCCGGGGTCGACGCCGAGGTCGTGGGCGGAGTCGTGCTCCACCTCGTGCAGCTCGATCTCCAGGCGGTCGTCGGACTTCTGGTGCTGCACCGTCCAGACCTGGGTGACGCCGCGCCCCCGCGCCTCGTCGTCGGGCTCGCCGACCGCCGTCGAGCACGGCGGGCTCATCCAGTTGAGCGGCTTGTAGGAGCCGCCGTCGGAGTGCAGCAGCACGCTGCCGTCCGCCTTGACGACGAGGAGCCGCGAGGCCAGCGGCAGGTGGGCGGTGAGCCGGCCGGTGTACCGGGCCGAGCAGCGGGCGACGACGAGACGCACGGTCCCCCTCTTCGTTCGTGGCGGGTGCTGTGGCGGTGCTCTACAGGACCAGGTCGCGGCGCCCCGGGGGCGCGGACTCGAGCCACGACGCGAGCCCGGCGTACGCGCCGGAGGACATCAGCAGCTCGAAGTCGGTGCCGTCGTAGCGGCAGCGCACCAGCACCTGGTCGGGCTGCCCGGCCTGGTCGAGCGGGGCGCGGCCGGTGATCGAGAGCCCGTCGCGGCGCCAGACGCGCGCCGGGCGCGGCGCGAGCGACCACCCGCGCCACCAGTCGATACGGCCCACGGCGTAGTGGGCGATCCCCACCATCCACGCGGCCTGCGGGTCGTCCGCGGGGCGTGCGTGGCAGGGGAAGGAGCCGACCCTCCGGGAGAGGGTCCGCAGGCGGGAGGCGCCGGCGGCGAGCACCAGTCCGAGCGCGACGACGAGAGCCACCGCGGACCAGACTGCGTACGCCACCGGCACCTGCCTCAGCGCAGCGCCGGCTCGCGGCCGGACAGCTCCGAGACCTCGTCGACGACGATCGTCACGAGGTTGCCGTCGACGGAGACGAAGCCGCCGGTGACGTGCGCCTCGACCGCGGTCCCGTGGGCCGTCGACACCTTGACCGTGCCCGGGCGCAGCACCGCGAGGAGCGGGGCGTGGCCGGCGAGGATGCCGACCTGGCCGTCGACGGACGGGGCGCTGACCTCGCGCGCCGCGCCGGACCAGACCTTGCGGTCGGACGCGACGAGGTCCACGTTCAGCTCTGCCATCTCCATGTCCTCTTTCCGATCGTGCGGGTTCGTCAGGCGGTCGCGTCGCCGCGCCGGGAGGCGGTGCCTCCCGGCGCGGCGACGCGGCGGGACGAGACCGTCAGGCCCCGTACTCCTTCTGGATCCGGGCCCAGTTCTCCTCGAGCATCTCGAGGCCGCCGATGTTGTAGAACGCCTGCTCGGCGATGTGGTCGAACTCGCCCTCGGCGATCTTCTTGAACGCCTCGATGGTCTCGCTCAGCGGCACGGTGGAACCCTCCACGCCGGTGAACTTCTTCGCCATGTAGGTGTTCTGGGAGAGGAACTGCTGGATGCGGCGCGCACGCGCGACGACCGTCTTGTCCTCCTCCGAGAGCTCGTCCACACCGAGGATCGCGATGATGTCCTGCAGCTCCTTGTTGCGCTGCAGGATCGACTTGACCTGGGTGGCGACGTCGTAGTGCTCCTGGCCCACGTAGCGCGGGTCGAGGATGCGGGACGTCGAGGTCAGCGGGTCGATCGCCGGGTACAGACCCTTCGACGCGATCTCGCGGGAGAGCTCGGTCGTCGCGTCCAGGTGGGCGAACGTGGTCGCCGGCGCCGGGTCGGTGTAGTCGTCCGCCGGCACGTAGATCGCCTGCAGCGAGGTGATCGAGTGACCGCGCGTCGAGGTGATGCGCTCCTGCAGGAGGCCCATCTCGTCGGCCAGGTTGGGCTGGTAGCCCACCGCGGACGGCATGCGGCCCAGCAGGGTCGACACCTCGGAGCCGGCCTGCGTGAACCGGAAGATGTTGTCGATGAAGAGCAGCACGTCCTGCTTGCGCACGTCGCGGAAGTACTCCGCCATCGTCAGCGCGGACAGGGCGACGCGCAGACGCGTGCCCGGCGGCTCGTCCATCTGGCCGAAGACCAGGGCCGTCTTGTCGAAGACGCCGGCCTCCTCCATCTCGGCGATGAGGTCGTTGCCCTCACGGGTGCGCTCACCGACGCCGGCGAACACGGACACACCGCCGTGGTCCTGCGCGACGCGCTGGATCATCTCCTGGATGAGGACCGTCTTGCCGACGCCCGCACCACCGAAGAGGCCGATCTTGCCACCCTGCACGTACGGGGTGAGAAGGTCGATCGACTTGATGCCGGTCTCGAACATCTCGGTCTTCGACTCGAGCTGGTCGAAGGCCGGGGGCTTGCGGTGGATCGGCCAGCGCTCGGTGACCTCGAGCTTCTCACCCTCGGCGAGGTTGAGGACGTCGCCGGTCACGTTGAAGACCTTGCCCTTGGTGATGTCGCCGACCGGCACGCTGATGGGCGCGCCCGTGTCGGTGACGGCGGAGCCGCGCACGAGGCCGTCGGTCGGCTTCAGCGCGATGGCGCGGACCAGGCCGTCGCCGAGGTGCTGGGCGACCTCGAGCATGAGGGCGAAGGACTTCTCCCCCTCGCCCTGCGACGACAGGTCGATGTCGACCGTCAGGGCGTTGTAGATGTCGGGGATCGCGTCCTCGGGGAACTCGATGTCGACGACGGGGCCGATCACGCGCGCGACACGGCCCACGCCGGGTCCGCTCTGGTGCTCGACCGGGGCTTCCACGGTGGTGGCGGTCATTGCTTGCCTCGCTTCGAAAGGAACGTTGCGGATGTCAGTACGGTCGTCAGAGCCGGCTGGGCTGCTGCCATGGCCGGCGTCATGACGCCGCGAGGGCGTCGGCACCCGAGACGATCTCGCTGATCTCCTGGGTGATGTCCGCCTGGCGGGCCTGGTTCGCCAGGCGCGTGTAGGTGCGGATCAGGTCCTCGGCGTTGTCCGTCGCCGTGTGCATCGCCCGCTGGCGCGCGGCCAGCTCCGACGCCGCGGCGTCGAGCATGAAGCTGAAGATGCGGCTGCGGACGTAGCGCGGCAGGAGGGCGTCGAGGACGCTCTCCGGCGACGGCTCGAAGTCGTACAGCGGGAACGTCTCGTGCTCGCCGGGTGCGGCGACGCCCTCGACGACCTCGAGCGGGAGCATCCGCACGACGCGCGGCCGCTGCGTGACCATGTTGACGAACTGCGTGTACACGACGTGCAGCTCACCGACGCCGCCCTCGTCCGCCGGGGCGAGGAACGCCCCGAGCAGGGTCTCGGCGATCTCGCCGGCGACGTCCGAGTCCGGGCTGTCCGAGCCGTACGACCACTGCCCCGCGAGCTGGCGCCCGCGGTAGCCGTAGTACGAGACGGCGCGCCGGCCGGTCGCGTAGAGCTCGACCTGCTTGCCCTCGCCCTGCAGCTGGGCGATCAGGCGCTCCGCCTCCCGGATGATCGACGCCGAGTAGGCGCCGGCCATGCCGCGGTCGGAGGCGATCACGAGGACCGCGACGCGGTCCGTGTCGTGCCGCTCGCTCGTCAGGGGGTGCTTGGTCGACGTGTGCGTCGCCACGGCCGACACAGCGCGGGTGATGGCACGCTCGTACGGCGACGCCGCGGCGGTGCGCGCCCGCGCCTTGCCGATGCGGGAGGCCGCGATCAGCTCCTGCGCGCGGAACATCTTCTTCAGCGACTGCGTCGACTTGATCCGCTGCTTGTAGATGCGCTGGGCTCCACCGGCCATGCTCAGGCCTTCTTCTGCACGACGAGCTGCTCCTGCTCGACGTCCGCGGAGTCGCCCTCGTCGTCGCCACCGACGAGCGGGGTGCCGTCGGCCTTGAGGAAGCCGTTGCGCACGTCCTCGACGGCCGCGGCCAGCGCGTCCTCGGTGTCCTGCTCCAGCTTGCCGGTCTCGGCGATCGTGGAGAGCACCGAGGTGTGGCGACGCAGGTGGTCGAGCATCTCGGACTCGAACCGCTTGACGTCCTCGACGGGGACGTCGTCGAGCTTGCCCTTGGTGCCGGCCCACACGGACGCGACCTGGTCCTCGACCGGGTACGGCGTGTACTGGGGCTGCTTGAGCAGCTCCATGAGCACCGCACCGCGGGCCAGCTGGCCGCGCGACGCCGCGTCGAGGTCGGACGCGAACATCGCGAAGGCCTCGAGCGAGCGGAACTGCGCCAGCTCGAGCTTCAGCGTGCCGGAGACCTTCTTCATCGCCTTGATCTGCGCGTCACCACCGACTCGGGAGACGGAGATGCCGACGTCGACCGCCGGGCGCTGGTCGGCGTTGAAGAGGTCCGACTGCAGGAAGATCTGGCCGTCGGTGATGGAGATGACGTTGGTCGGGATGTACGCCGAGACGTCGTTCGCCTTGGTCTCGATGATCGGCAGGCCGGTCATCGAGCCCGCGCCCAGGTCGTCCGAGAGCTTGGCGCAGCGCTCGAGCAGACGGGAGTGCAGGTAGAAGACGTCGCCGGGGTACGCCTCGCGGCCCGGCGGGCGGCGCAGCAGCAGCGACACGGCGCGGTAGGCCTCGGCCTGCTTCGACAGGTCGTCGAAGATGACCAGCACGTGCTTGCCCTGGTACATCCAGTGCTGGCCGATGGCCGAGCCGGTGTAGGGGGCGATGTACTTGAAGCCCGCCGGGTCGGACGCCGGGGCGGCGACGATCGTCGTGTACTCGAGCGCGCCGGCCTCCTCGAGGGCGCCGCGCACGGAGGCGATCGTCGAGCCCTTCTGGCCGACGGCGACGTAGATGCAGCGGACCTGCTTGCTCGGGTCGCCCGACTCCCAGTTGGCCTTCTGGTTGATGATCGTGTCGATCGCGATCGCGGTCTTGCCGGTCTGCCGGTCGCCGATGATCAGCTGACGCTGACCGCGACCGATCGGGATCATCGAGTCGATCGCCTTCATGCCGGTCTGCAGCGGCTCGTGCACCGACTTGCGCTGCATGACGCCGGGCGCCTGGAGCTCGAGGGCGCGGCGGCCCTCGCTCTCGATGTCGCCCAGGCCGTCGATCGGGTTGCCCAGCGGGTCGACGACGCGGCCGAGGTAGCCCTCGCCCACGGGGACGGACAGGACCTCGCCGGTGCGGCGGACCTCCTGCCCCTCCTCGATGCCCGTGAACTCGCCGAGGACGACGACGCCGATCTCCCGGACGTCCAGGTTCAGGGCGAGGCCGAGCGTGCCGTCCTCGAACCGCAGCAGCTCGTTCGCCATCGCGCCGGGGAGACCCTCGACGTAGGCGATGCCGTCGGCGGCGACGGTGACGCGGCCGACCTCCTCGCTGACCGCGCCCTCGGGCTCGTACGACTTCACGAAGCTGTCCAGAGCGGCGCGGATCTCCTCCGGCCGGATCGTCAGCTCAGCCATTGCTCTCTCCTGTCGTGGCCGCGTATCGCGCGGCCTCACGTTCTGCGTAGCCGACCGGGGCCGGCGCTGGGCCTAGGGGTTCAGCCGGCCAGCCGGCGACGGGCGTCGGCCAGGCGGGACAGCACGGTGGAGTCGACGACGTCGGCGCCGACCTGGATGCGCAGGCCGCCGATGACGGCGGCGTCGACCGTGACGTTGAGCTGCACGGCGCGCCCGTAGGCACGCTCGAGCAGCCCGGCGAGCCGGTCCTGCTGGGGCTGGCTGAGCACGCTGCCGCTCGTGACCGTGGCCACGAGCCGGCGACGACGCTCGGCGGCGATCTCCCCGTACCACAGCAGCGTCGCCACGAAGCGGCGGCCGCGCAGGGCGGTCGTGGCGCGGCGGGCGAGCACGAGCGTCACGTCGTCCACCTTGCCCGTGAGCAGGGAGTCGACGAGCTGCGCGCGGCGCCCGGGTTCCGTCGTGGAGTCCGAGAGCACCTGGCGCGCCTCACGCTGCCCGACGAGCGCCCGGGTCAGCCGGAACAGCTCGTCCTCGACCGTCTCGAGGGTGCCCCGCGCCTCGGCGGACGCCAGCACGGCGTCGAGCCCGAGACGCTCGACGGCGTCCGCGAGGTCCCGGTCGCCGGACCAGCGCGACCGCGCCAGCCCCGTGACGAGGTCCACGACGCGCTCGTCGAAGCCCCCGGCCAGCACGCGGCCGGCCAGGGCCGCACGGTCCTCCGGGTCGCGCGACGGGTCGGCGAGCGACCGGCGCAGCGGCCCGGAGGAGTCCAGGGCGGCGACGACGGCGAACAGCTGCTCGCCGAGCGCCTTCGCGTCGGACCCGGCGGACCGCAGGACCGGCTCGAACCGCTCCTGCGCCGCCGCGAGGGATGCTCCGCTGGTGCCCCGCATCAGCCCTCCTTGCCGACCGAGTTGCCGACCGGCGCCGCCGTGCGCGACTCGTCGCCCGCGGCCTCGAGCTCGTCGAGGAAGCGGTCGACCACGCGCGACTGGCGCGCGGAGTCCTGCAGCGACTCGCCGACGATCTTGGACGCCAGCTCGGTGGCCAGCTCGCCGACCTCGGCGCGCAGCGAGACAGCCGCCGTCTGGCGCTCCGCCTCGATCTGGCGGTGGGCGGTCTCGACGATGCGCGAGGCCTCCTCGTGCGCCTTGGTGCGGAGCTCCGCGACGATGGCGGTGCCCTCGGCGCGCGCCTCCTCGCGGGTCTTCGCGGCGTCGGCACGGGCCTCGGCGAGCTGCTGGTGGTACTCCTTCAGCGCCTCCGCGGCCTCTTCCTGGGCCTTCTCCGCCTTGGCGATGCCGCCCTCGATCTTCGCGGTGCGCTCGTCCAGCACGGCCTGGAACTTGGGCAGGACGTACCGGTAGAACACGAACCCGACGATGATCACGATGATCAGCGACCACACGATGTCGTACGTGTGCGGCAGCAGGATGTTCTGCTCGGTCCCCTCGGCGGCGAGGACCGCCGGCGTGGAGGTGTTCAGGGAAGAGGTCATCATCACGGAACGATGAAGCCGGCCACCAGGCCGAGGAGCGCGAGCACCTCGACGAAGGCGATACCGATGAACATCGTGGTACGGAGCTGGCCGGAGACCTCGGGCTGGCGAGCCATGCCCTCGATCGTCTTGCCGATGAGGATGCCGAGGCCGATGCCCGGGCCGACCGCCGCGAGGCCGTAACCGACGGTGCCGATGTTTCCGGTGACCTCGGCGAGGGTGGTGACGTCCACTGGGTTTCCTTCCGTTGGGCGCCGGACCACGGTGGCCCGGCGTCGCTTTCTGGGTGCAGTTGGTAGGACGGGTCCGGCTAGGCCGGGAACCGCGAGACGGTCAGTGCTCCGCCTCGACGGACATGTTGAGGTACACGGCGGTGAGGATCGCGAAGACGTACGCCTGCAGGGCGGCCACGAAGACCTCGAAGAAGAAGAACGCCGCGCCGGCCACGAACGTGCCCGCGCCGAACAGCTTCATCGCGCCGGCCGAGTCGAAGAGGAAGAACGACGTGGCCGCGAAGCAGATCGCGAGCATGAGGTGCCCGGCGACCATGTTCGCCAGGAGCCGGATGACGAGCGTCGCGGGGCGCAGGACGAAGACCTGCAGCGCCTCGATCGGCACGAGCAGCACGTAGAGCGGCTTCGGCACACCCGGCGGGAAGAGAGAGTTCTTGAGGTAGCCACCCAGACCGTGCGCCTTGACCCCCGCGGAGAGATACATGACGTACGTCCACGCGGCGAGCACGATCGGCAGGCCGATCACGGAGGTGCCCGCGATGTTGAGGAACGGGATCACCGCGGCGATGTTCATCACGAGGACCGTGCAGAAGATCGTCGCGAGCAGCTTGAAGTACTTGCGGCCGTTCTCCTGGCCCAGCACCTCGATGGCGATCGAGTTGCGCACGAAGTCGAGGATCATCTCGACCGCGTTCTGGAACCGGCCGGGCACCAGGCGGGCGCGCCGGGCTGCGAGGCAGAACACCACCAGCAGGACGGTGGCCATGATGACGCGGACCAGCATGATCCGGTTGAACTCGAAGGGAGTGCCCTCGAAGAAGATGGCCGGCGGGAAGAAGTCCGCGATCGTCGGCGCGTGGAACTCGCCGTCACCTTCGGCGGCAAGCAGCAGGGGGATCGCTGGCGTAGACAGGGGGTTCTCCCGGAGGTCGTACGGTCCGGGCGCTCCACTCCTGGGAGGGCACGCCATCGGACCTGGCCGTCATGGATTCGCGGACAGCCTACCGGATGTTCACAGGTGCTCCGACATCGCGGAGCAGTTTTTCCGGCCAGATCTCGCGGCTTGTGAAGAAGCGCACGATGTTGCCCCCGGCGACGAATGGTCGCCCGGCGCAAGCACCCTGGTCAAAGGCTCGGTCGGACGGCGCGATCAGGGCTGCACGTAGGGCACGCGGCCGCTGTTCACCGCGCGGTAGTCGAGCAGCGCGGACCCGATCGCCCCGACGGCGAGCACGGCGATCAGCACCCACGGCGCGTAGAACGTGGCGCCCTGGAGCAGCGCCAGCACCACGATGAGCACGACGATCTTGGCCACCCAGGCGCCCATGACGAACGCGGCCATGCGCGCGGGGCTCGACCCGACGGTGCGCATCATCGACCAGATCGTCGTGGCGCAGAAGAAGGCCGCGATCGCGGCGCCCACCAGGGCGCCCCACAACCCGGGCAGGCCGGCGACCAGCAGGCCGATGCCGCCGCCCAGCACCACCAGGGCGCCGACCAGCAGCATCGTGTCCCGCAGCGCGGTCCGCAGCACCCGCCGCTCGGCGTCGGTGGCGTGCTCGTCCGCGGCGGCAGGGTCGGGCGTCGGGCCGGGAGCGTCGGGCGTCGTCATCGGGGGCGTCCTTCGTGCGTCGTCAGGGTGGGCGCGGCCGGGCCGGCCGGCGGCGGGGTCGGGGAACGGTGCGGCGCGGGCGCCGGGTGCGCCGCCACGACCGCCGGGTGGCTGCCGGTGGCGACGTCGTCGTCCAGGAAACGGCCGCGGGTGCGCAGCGGGCCGAGGGTGAGGAGCAGCGCCACCACCACGGCGACGCCGAGGCCGGCAAGAACGGCCTTCCAGTCCCAGAGCACGAGGGCGGCGACGCCGAAGGAGAAGACGGCGGCCCACACGTAGAGGATCAGCACCGCGCGCCGGTGGGAGTGGCCGAGCGCCAGCATCCGGTGGTGCAGGTGCATGCGGTCGGGATGGAACGGCGACTTGCCCGCCGCGAGGCGACGGATCACGGCCATCACCATGTCGAGGAGCGGCAGCAGCACCACCGCGACCGGCAGCAGCAGCGGGATGAACAGGGGCACGCGCTGCGCGCCGGAGAGCGTCGCCCCCATCGAGACCGGGTCGACGTTCCCCGTGATCGTGATGGCCGAGCCGGCGAAGACCAGGCCGAGCACCATCGAGCCCGAGTCGCCCATGAAGATGTGCGACGGGAAGAAGTTGTGCGGCAGGAACCCGAGACACGCGCCGACCAGCACGGCCATCATGAGCGTCGCGAGGTTGGCGTAGTTCTCCGGCGTCGCCTGCTGGGTCAGCCCGTAGGTGTACAGCAGGAAGGCGGAGCCGCCGATCGCGATCAGGCCCGCGGCCAGCCCGTCCAGGCCGTCGACGAAGTTCACCGCGTTCATCGCCACGACGACCACCAGGATCGTCAGGAACAGCGAGATCCTCGACGAGGTGATGAACAGCCAGTCCGGGGTGGGCAGCGACGTGAGCTGGACCTGCTGGAGGGCCATGAACCCCGCCGCGAGCACCTGCCCGGCGAGCTTGGTCATCCAGTCCAGGTCCCACACGTCGTCGGCCCAGCCGAGCAGGCAGACGATGACGGCGCCGCCCACGATGCCCCACGCCTGCGGGCCGGTCTCGAAGACGCCCGCGAGGAACGGCATCTGCGAGGCCAGCACCACCGCGACGACGATCCCGAGGAGCATCGCGAGGCCGCCCAGCCGGGGCGTCGGCTGCACGTGCACGTCGCGCGCCCGCACCGCGGTGATCGCGTTCGTGCGGCGCGCGACCCACCGCGCGCCCGGCGTGGCGAGGTAGGTGACCGCCGCCGAGACGAGCAGCAGGAGCAGATAGGCCCTCACCCGGCGGACTCCTCCGCGGGGGCGGAGCTCTGCTCCTCGGTCCGGGCGGGCGTGCTCTCGTCGGCAGGCTCGGTCGACGCGTCAGCGGTCTCGGCAGTGGTCTCGGTGGCGGGCTCCTCGACCGGCTCGTCGACGCCCCGCACGGGCGCGACGTCGTTCAGCGCCTCGAGCGTGATCGCGCCCTGGCGCACCACGCGCAGCTGCTCTCCGGTGGCGTCGACGATGGTCGAGGCGACCCCGCCGGGCGCGTCCCCGCCGTCGAGGTAGACGGTCACCGCGTCCCCGAGCTGCGCCTGCGCGTCGGCGACCTCGAGGGCCGCCGGGTTGCCGGTGGCGTTGGCGCTCGACACCGCGAGCGGGCCCGTGCGCCGCAGCAGCGCCAGCGCGGCCGGGTGGTCGGGCATGCGGAGCGCGACGGTGCCGTGCGTCTCCCCCAGGTCCCACTGCAGCGAGGGCTGCGCCTGCAGGATGATCGTGAGCCCGCCCGGCCAGAACGCCTCGGCCAGCTTGCGCGCGTCGTCGGGGACCTCGGTGGCGAGCCCGTCGAGGGTGCGGACGTCCGGGATGAGGACGGGCGGGGGCATCTGGCGCCCGCGGCCCTTGGCCGCGAGCAGGGCCGCGACGGCCTCCGCGTCGAAGGCGTCGGCGCCGATCCCGTAGACGGTGTCGGTCGGCAGCACCAGCAGGCCGCCGCGCGAGACCGTGTTCACCGCCTCGTCGATCGCAGGGCCCCAGGTGTTCGGGTCGGTGACGTCGTGCACGCTGCTCACGGGCTCAGTCTGTCACGGTTCGGCCGGCCCCCGGCCGGCCGTCCGGGTCGGTGGCCAGGTGCTCGCGCGTACCGCCGCAGCGGCGCGCCACCACCATCCGCGGCCGGCCGGTGAGGTCCTCGCGCGTGCTCGCGGGGCCGAACCCGGTCGTGCCCGCCACCATCGCGCGCGCCGCGGCAGCCTGCACCTCCGCGTGCTCCATGACGTACAGACCGCCGGGCCGCAGCAGCCGCGCCGCGGCGGCGGTCACTCCGCGGGGCACCTCCAGCCCGTCGTCGCCCAGGCCGTAGAGCGCCACGGCCGGGTCGTGGTCGGCCACCTCGGGGTCGCGCGGCACGGCGCCCGGCGGCACGTACGGCGGGTTGGAGACGACGACGTCGACGGCGCCGTCCAGCTCGCGCAGCGCGGTGCGCGCGTCGCCGCGCAGCAGGCGGACGACGGCGTCCGCCGCCCCGTCCCCCGTCGCCGCGGCGACGTTCCGGGCGGCCCACCCGTGGGCCGCGGCGTCGAGCTCGACGGCGTGCACGCGGGCGCCCGGCACCTCGGTCGCGACGGCCAGCGCGATGGCTCCCGACCCGGTGCACAGGTCGACCACGACCGCCGTGCCCTCGCGGGCCACCACGCGCACCGCCTCGTCGATCGCGACCTGCGCGACCTCCTCGGTCTCGGGCCGCGGGACGAAGACGCCCGGCCCGACGGCGAGCTCCAGGTGCCGGAAGGCGGCCACGCCGGTGAGGTGCTGCAGCGGCTCCCGGTCCGCGCGGCGCTCGACGTCGGCGGCGAACCGGTCGGCCGCGCCGTCCGGCATCACGCGGTCCAGCACGGCGAGGCGCCGCGCCTCCGACCGGTCGACGCCGAGGGCGTGCGCGAGCAGGGTCTCCGCGTCGACGCGCGGGCTGGGCACGCCGGCTGCTCCGAGCCGCGACGTCGCCCAGCGCACGGCCCCGCCGACGGTCGCGGGCACGGCGGGAACCGCGGGCGTCGCGTCAGTCACCGGCGCTGCCCGCGGCCGCGAGCCGCGCCGCCTCGTCGGCCTCGACCGCCGAGCGCACCACCGGGTCGAGGTCCCCCGCGAGCACGTGGTCGAGGTTGTACGCCTTGTACCCGGTGCGGTGGTCCGCGATGCGGTTCTCCGGGAAGTTGTAGGTGCGGATCCGCTCGCTGCGGTCCACGGTGCGCACCTGGGAGCGCCGGACGTCGGCGGCGGCCGCGGCGGCCGCCTCCTGCTGCGCCGCGAGCAGCCGGGCGCGCAGCACGCGCATCGCCTGCTCCTTGTTCTGCAGCTGCGAC
Organism: Isoptericola sp. NPDC019571; assembly: GCF_044389385.1. NCBI lineage: Bacteria > Bacillati > Actinomycetota > Actinomycetes > Micrococcales > Promicromonosporaceae > Isoptericola > Isoptericola sp. NPDC019571. The sequence goes on along the minus strand of NZ_JBIRXZ010000011.1, from coordinate 68,834 downwards.
TTCTCGTTCTGCATCGACACGACGATCCCCGTGGGGACGTGCGTGATGCGGACGGCCGAGTCCGTCGTGTTCACGGACTGGCCGCCCGGGCCCGACGACCGGTAGACGTCGATGCGCAGGTCGTTCGGGTCGATCTCCACCTCGCCCGGATCGTCCACCTCGGGCAGCACCAGCACGCCGGCCGCCGACGTGTGGATGCGTCCCTGCGACTCCGTGACCGGCACGCGCTGCACGCGATGCACGCCGCCCTCGTACTTCAGGCTCGCCCACACGCCCTCGGCGGGGTCGGAGACGCTCCGCGCCTTGACCGCGACCTGGACGTCCTTGTAGCCGCCCAGCTCGGTCTCGGTGGCGTCGAGCACCTGGGTGGCCCAGCCGCGGCGCTCGGCGTAGCGCAGGTACATGCGCAGGAGGTCGCCGGCGAAGAGGGCCGACTCGTCGCCGCCCTCCCCCGCCTTGATCTCGAGGATGACGTCGCGCGCGTCGTCGGGGTCCCGCGGCACCAGCACACGCCGCAGCCGCTCGGACGCGTCGTCCGCCGCGGCGCGCAGGGCCGGCAGCTCGGCCGCGAAGGCCTCGTCCTCGGCGGCGAGCTCGGCGGCCGCCTCCGCGTCGTCGCGGGCCTGCTCCCACGCGCGGTACGCCGCGGCGACCTGGTTCAGCTCGGCGTAGCGGCGGCCGAGAGAGCGGGCGCGCCCCGCGTCCGCGTGCACGGCCGGGTCGGCCAGCGCGCTCTCGATCTCCGCGTGCTCGTCGAGCAGCGGCCGCGCGGCGGCGAACGAGTCGGTCATGGGTACTCCCGGTCCGGGCGCGAGGCGGCGTCGGGCCCGGCGCGGACCACCTCACCGGGACACGCACTGCCTCGGCGGGTGGCGACACTCCCTCGGCAAAGCAGAAGCGCCGGTGGTCCGTCGTCCGACTGCCCCTGGAGAGGTTGTCGGGCGGACCACCGGCGCTAGCCACCCCACGAACGTGCTCGCTTCGCTCCGCGCGTTCGCAGGGACCCCGACAGGGGTCAGGCAGCTACTTCTTCTTGCCGTAGCGCGCCTGGAAGCGGGCGACGCGGCCACCGGTGTCGAGGATCTTCTGCTTGCCCGTGTAGAACGGGTGGCAGGCGCTGCAGACCTCGACGCTGATCTTGCCGGAGGTCGCGGTGCTGTGGGTCGTGAACGTGTTGCCGCAGGTGCAGGTCACCTCGGTGACGACGTACTCGGGGTGGATTCCGGACTTCATGATGCTCCTTGGTGTGATGCCACCGGGTCGCCCCGCAGGACAGCGGGCCGTGAACCGGATGGCCGACGAACCATTGTGCCAGAACGCGGACGCGCCCCGGACATCCCCGGTGCGCCGGGCCCCGCGGGCCCGGCGCACCGGGACGATCAGATCGTCTCGCCCGGGTTCTCGTCCGAGAGCCCGGCCGGCGTCGTCTTCTGCACGTGCAGCAGGAACTCGACGTTGGTCTTGGTCTTCTTGAGCTGGCCGAGCAGCAGCTCGATCGCCTGCTGCTGGTCGAGCGCCCCCATGACGCGGCGCAGCTTGTAGACGATGCCCAGCTCGTCCTTCGACATGAGGATCTCCTCGCGCCGGGTGCCGGACGCGTTGACGTCCACCGCCGGGAAGATCCGCTTGTCCGCGAGGTTGCGGGAGAGGCGCAGCTCCATGTTGCCCGTGCCCTTGAACTCCTCGAAGATCACCTCGTCCATCTTCGAGCCCGTCTCCACGAGCGCCGAGGCGAGGATGGTCAGCGAGCCGCCGTTCTCGATGTTGCGCGCCGCGCCGAAGAACTTCTTCGGCGGGTAGAGCGCCGCGGCGTCGACACCACCGGACAGGATGCGGCCCGACGCCGGCGCCGCGAGGTTGTAGGCGCGCGACAGGCGGGTGAGCGAGTCGAGCAGCACGACGACGTCCTGGCCCAGCTCGACCAGGCGCTTGGCCCGCTCGATGGCGAGCTCCGCGACGATCGTGTGGTCCGACGCGGGGCGGTCGAACGTCGAGGCGATGACCTCGCCCTTGACCGTCCGCTCCATGTCGGTGACCTCTTCGGGCCGCTCGTCCACGAGCACCACCATGAGGTGGACCTCGGGGTTGTTCGCGGTGATCGCGTTGGCGATCTGCTGCATGATGATCGTCTTGCCGGCCTTGGGCGGCGCGACGATGAGGCCGCGCTGGCCCTTGCCGATCGGGGCGACGATGTCGATCACGCGCGGCGTGAGGCGGGTGGCCTCCGGGTTCTCCAGCCGCAGCCGCTCCTGCGGGTACAGCGGCGTCAGCTTGGTGAACTCGGGACGCTGGCGCGCCTCCTCCGGCGTCATGCCGTTGACGGAGTCCAGCCGCACGAGCGCGTTGAACTTGCTGCGGACGTTCTTGCCCGCCGGCGGCTCCTCGCCCTCGCGGGGCTGGCGGATGGCACCGACGATCGCGTCGCCGCGGCGCATGCCGGACTTCTTCACCTGGTTGAGGGAGACGTAGACGTCGCCCGCCCCGGGCAGGTAGCCGCTCGTGCGCACGAAGGCGTAGTTGTCGAGGATGTCGAGCACGCCGGCGACGGGCAGCAGCACGTCGTCCTCGCGCACCTCGACGTCGTCCAGGCCGGCGACGTCCGGGCCGCCCGCACGCCCGCCGCGGTTGCGCTTGCGGTCCCGGCCGCGGTCGCGACCCCGGCGACGGCGCGAACCGCGCTCGTCGTCGTCGTCCCGCCGCGGGCGCTCGTCGCGCTGGCCGCCCTGGGCGCCCGAGCGCTGCTGCTGGCCGGAGCCGTCGTTGCCGCGCCCCTGACCCGAGCGCTGGCCGTCACCCTCGCCCTGTCCCTGCCCCTGTCCGGCGTTCTGGCCGTTGCCGTTCTGCCCGTTGCCGGACCGGCGGCCGCCGCGCTCGCGCGGGGCCGCGACGGCCTCCGCGAGCTGGGCGAGGCGCGCCTCGCGGTCGGCGTCGTTCTGCTGGCCGCGCTGCTCGCTGCCGCGCTGCTCGTCCCGGGAGGGCTGCTGCTCGGCGGGCGCCTCCGCCGCGCGCCGCTGCGGCGCCGCGTCGCCCTCGGCCGAGCCGGCCGAGCGGGTGGCCCGGCGCGAGCGGCGCGGGGCCTCGGCCCCGTCGGCGCGCGGGGAGCGGGCGCCGCCCGAGGCCTGCCCGGAGCTCTGCTCGGCCGGCGACTGGGCCGGGGCGTCGCTGCGGACCGTCGGCGCCACGGCGGTCGCCGCGGCGACCGGGGCACCGGCGGTGCGCGCGCCCTGGCCGCGGGCGGCCCGGATCGCGTCCTGCAGGTCGCTCTTGCGCATCCGGGACGTGCCCTTGACGCCCATGCCGGAGGCCAGCGCCTGGAGCTCGGCCAGACGCATCGAGCTCAGGTTCCCGGATGCGGCGGCGCCGTTCCGGCTGTCGGTGGTGTTCGTCACGAAGGACCCTTCCCCCTCGTATGCGGCCCGCAGATCTCGGGGCCGGGGTGGTTGCCGTCCGGCGCGGGGAGCGCCGAGACGCGTGGAACCTCGCATCAGTGGTACGACGACGTCGGCTGGCGGGGTTGGTGTTTCACCCTCTCGCGGGACTGGCGCGGCGGTCCTGCACCGCATCGCGACCACCGAGGCACCTGGCTCTGACCGGGCACGCTGGCGCGCCGTGCGGTGGAGAGGGGGTGCCCTCGCGGTCGATCCCGAAGGCTCACCGCATCATATCACCTCACACCCGGCCCCAGGCCGACGCGCCGGCCGCCACGCGGCGCGCCACCGCGCCGTCGTGGTCCACCCCCGGCCGCAGCGCGCGCCAGCCCGCCACGTCGTCGACGAGGTCGGCCAGCACGGCGTCGAGCCGGCCCGTGCCGTCGCCCGCGGTGAGCACGAGGACCGTGGGACCGGCGCCGGAGATCGTGGCCGCCAGCCCCTCGGCGCGCAGGGCCCGCAGCAGCTCGGCCGAGCCCGCCATCACGCTCGCGCGGTAGTCCTGGTGCAGCCGGTCCTCGGTGGCGTCGAGCAGCAGCTCCGGGCGCCGCGCCAGCGCCTCGACGAGCAGCCCCGCGCGCCCGGCGGTGAACGCCGCGTCGCCGTGCGGCACCTCCGCCGGGAGCACGCCCCGGGCGCGGCTCGTGGCCAGGCGGGCGTCGGGCACCAGGACGGTGGCCTCGATGCGGTCGTCGACGTCCAGGTCCACGGCGCGGGGGCCGTCGCCCGACCGCCACGCCAGCGTCGCGCCACCCCGGATCGCGGGAGCCGCGTTGTCCGGGTGGCCCTCGAACTCCGTCGCGATCCGCAGCACCGCGGCCGCGTCCAGGACGTGGGGGTCGGCGAGGAGCGCACGCGCCGCGACGATGCCCGACACGACGGCCGCCGACGACGAGCCCAGCCCCCGCGCGTGCGGGATCCGGTTGACGCACCGCAGCCGCAGGCCGGTCCGGGGCGCCCCGGCGAGCTCGAGCGTGTGACGCAGGGCGCGCACGACGAGGTGGTCGTCGCCGAGCGGCACCTCCCCCGCCCCCTGCCCCTCGACCTCGATGACGACGTCGTCGCTCGCGAGGAGCTCGACCTCCAGGTCGTCGTACAGCGCGAGGGCCAGGCCCATCGCGTCGAACCCCGGGCCCAGGTTGGCGCTGGTCGCGGGAACACGGACCAGCACGTGGTCGGCGCCGAGCTGCATGCGCGTCTCCCTCTCGGGGCTCGGTCGGAACGGTGTCGGGCGGGAGGGGCTCAGCCGAGGCCGAGCGCGTCGGCGATGGAGACGACGTCGGCGCTCACGCGCGTCGGGGTCACCTCGCCGCCGTCCGGCGTGCGCAGCGCCCACTGCGGGTCCTTGAGCCCGTGGCCGGTGACCGTCACGACGACCCGGGCCCCGGCGGGGACCAGGCCGCGCTCGGCGCGAGCGAGCAGGCCCGCGACGCCGGACGCGGACGCCGGCTCGACGAACACGCCGACCTCGGCGGACAGGACGCGGTGCGCGGCGAGGATCTGCTCGTCGGTGACCGACTCGATCACGCCGCCGGACGTGTCGCGGGCGGCCTCCGCCTGCTCCCACGACGCGGGGTTGCCGATGCGGATCGCGGTGGCGATCGTCTCCGGCTGGTCGACGGGGTGCCCCAGGACGATCGGCGCGGCGCCGGCGGCCTGGAAGCCCCACATCTGCGGCGTGTGGGTCGCGACCGCGCCGTGCGCGGCGCCGTCGTCCAGGCCCGCGTACTCGCGGTAGCCCTTCCAGTACGCGGTGATGTTGCCCGCGTTGCCGACCGGGAGGCAGTGGATGTCCGGGGCGTCGCCCAGGGCGTCGACGACCTCGAACGCCGCCGTCTTCTGACCCTCGATGCGGTCCGGGTTGACGGAGTTCACCAGCTCGACCGGGTACACCTCGGCGAGCTTGCGCGCCGCGATCAGGCAGTCGTCGAAGTTGCCGTCCACCTGCAGCAGGCGGGCGCCGTGCGCGATCGCCTGGCTGAGCTTGCCCATCGCGATCTTGCCGTCCGGCACGAGCACGGCGCAGGTCATGCCGGCTCGGGTCGCGTACGCGGCCGCCGAGGCGGACGTGTTGCCGGTCGAGGCGCACACGACGGCCTTCGCGCCGCGGCCCGCGGCCGCGGAGATCGCCGTCGTCATGCCGCGGTCCTTGAACGACCCGGTCGGGTTCATGCCCTCGACCTTGACGTAGACGTCGGCGCCGGTGCGGTCCGACAGCGCGGGGGCGGCCACGAGCGGGGTGCCGCCCTCGCCGAGCGTCACGATCCGCTCCGCCACGTGGGCGGGCAGCCGGTCGGCGTACTCGGTGATGACACCGCGCCACTGGTGGGCAGGCTGGGGCGTCGACATGTCAGGCTCCCTCGACTCGCAGGACGGACGTGATCTCGCGCACCGGCTCGAGGCCGCGCACGGCCGCGACCGTCGCGGCGAGCGACGCCTCGCGGGCGGAGTGCGTGGTGAGCAGCAGCGCGGCGGTGCCCTCGGCGACGTCGACGGCGTACGGCTCGTCGGGCGCCTGGCGGACGGTGTCGATCGACACGCCGTGGTCGGCGAGCACCTGCGCCACCTGCGCCAGGACGCCGGGGCGGTCCGCCACGACGAGGCGGACCTGGTAGCGCGTGACGGCGGCGTCGTGCGGCAGCACCGGCAGCGACGCGTACGCGGACTCGCGCGGCCCGCGCCCGCCGACCATCCGGTCGCGCGCGGCCGACACGAGGTCGCCGAGCACGGCGGACGACGTCGGGCGGCCGCCCGCGCCCTGCCCGTAGAACATGAGCGGCCCGGCGTCGTCGGCCTCGACGAAGACCGCGTTGAACGCGCCCCGCACCGCGGCGAGCGGGTGCGTGGCCGGCACGAGCGCGGGGTGCACCCGCACGGACACGCCCTCGGCGGTCTGCTCCGCGATCGCCAGCAGCTTCACGACGTGCCCGGTCTGCTGCGCGGCGGCGACGTCGGCGGCGGTCACGCGGGTGATGCCCTCGCAGGCGACCTGCGCCAGCGAGACCCGGGTGTGGAACGCGAGCGACGCGAGGATCGCGGCCTTCGCCGCGGCGTCGTGCCCCTCGACGTCCGCCGTGGGGTCGGCCTCCGCGTACCCGAGGGTCTGCGCCTCCTTGAGGGCCTCCTCGAGGTCCAGCCCGTGCGTCGTCATCTGGTCGAGCACGTAGTTGGTGGTGCCGTTGACGATGCCGAGCACGCGGCGCACCTGGTCGCCGGCGAGCGACTCGCGCACGGGGCGGACGATCGGGATCGCGCCGGCCACGGCGGCCTCGAACGACAGGTCGACGCCCGCGGCGTCGGCGGCCTCGAAGAGCTCCGGGCCGTGCGCGGCGAGGAGCGCCTTGTTCGCCGTGACGACGCTCGCGCCGCCGGCGATCGCGCGGTGGATGAGCCCGCGCGCCGGCTCGATGCCGCCCATGAGCTCGATGACGAGGTCGGCCCGGTCGACGAGCGCCTCGGCGTCCTCGGTGAGCAGGTCGGCGGGGACGACCGTCCCGACGCCGCCGCGCGGACGGCTCGCGTCGCGCACGGCGATGCCCACCAGCTCGAGGCGTGCCCCGGCCCGGGCGGCGAGGTCGTCGGCGTGCTGGATCAGCGTCTGCGCGACCTGGGAGCCGACGACCCCGCAGCCGAGCAGCGCGACGCGCAGCACCGTGGGGGTCGGGTCGGCCGCCTGGCGGGGACGGGCCGCGGGGACGGCCCCAGTCAGGGGCCCGGACGAGGGGGCTGCAGGCACGGGAGAACCTTCGGAACGGGATGCCGGGACGGGGTCAGGATAGCCGCGGCGCGTCGGCCGCCGGGCCGCCGTCCACGGCCGTCAGCCCAGGTCGAGCGCGAGCAGGTCGTCGACCGTCTCGCGCCGCACCAGGACGCGCGACGCGCCGCCTGAGACGGCGACCACCGGCGGGCGGGTCAGCAGGTTGTAATTCGACGCCATCGAGCGCCCGTACGCGCCGGTCGCGGCGACGGCGAGCAGGTCGCCGTCGCGCACGTCGCCGGGCAGCCAGGTCTCGTGCACGACGATGTCGCCGCTCTCGCAGTGCTTGCCCACGACGCGCGCGAGCACGGGCTCCGCCGTCGAGGTCCGGCCCACGAGCTCCGCGTGGTACTGCGCCTCGTACAGCGCCGGGCGGATGTTGTCGCTCATGCCGCCGTCGACCGAGACGTAGGTGCGGACACGGCCGTCGTCGAGCGCGACCGGCTTCACCGTGCCGACCGTGTAGAGCGTCAGCCCCGCGGGGCCGACGATGGCGCGGCCCGGCTCGATCGAGATCCGGGGCAGCGGAGTGCCCAGCTCGGCGCACACGGCCGCCACCGCGCTCGCCACGTCCTTCGCGATGCGGTCCGGGTCGAGCGGCACCTCCCCCGGCAGGTACGCGATGCCGTACCCGCCGCCGAGGTCCACCTCGCCGACCAGCACGCCCGTGCGCTCCGCGAGCTCGGCGCGCAGCCGCAGCACGACGCGCGCCGCCGCCTCGAAGCCCGCCGGGTCGAGGATCTGCGAGCCGATGTGCGAGTGGATGCCCAGCAGGTGCAGCTCCGGGCGCTCGACGGCCGCGAGCAGCGCGCGCATCGCGGGCCCGTCTCCCCCGTCCGGACCCGGGTTCACCGAGAGGCCGAACTTCTGGTCCTCGTGCGCGGTGGAGATGTACTCGTGCCCGCCCGCGTGCACGCCGGTCGTGACGCGCACCATGACGGGAGCCACGAGCCCGCGGGAGCCGGCGAGCGCCGCCACCCTGTCGATCTCGACGAGCGAGTCGACGATGATGCGGCCGACGCCCGCGTCGAGTGCCGCGAGGATCTCGGCGTCCGACTTGTTGTTGCCGTGCAGGCCGATCTCGGCGCCGGGGACACCGGCGCGCAGCGCGACGGCGAGCTCGCCGCCGGACGCCGTGTCGACGCGCAGGCCCTCCTCGCGCGCCCAGCGGGCCACGGCGACGGTGAGCAGCGCCTTGCCCGCGTAGTAGACGTCGACGCCGGTGCCCACCTCGGCGAACGCCGTCGCGAACGCCGTGCGGTAGCCGCGGGCGCGGGCCCGGAAGTCGGCCTCGTCGAGGACGTAGGCGGGGGTGCCCTGCTGGGCCGCCAGCGCGTCCACGCCGACCCCGCCCACCTCGACGACGCCGTCGTCGCGGCGGCGCACGCCCGTCGACCAGGGGACCCCGAGCACGCCCGTCGTGGCCTGGTTCCCGGCCCCGGTCACATCCGCTCCGGGGCGGAGACGCCGAGCAGGTCGAGGCCGTTCGCCAGCACCTGGCGCACCGCGTCGTTCAGCCACAGGCGCGTGCGGTGCGTGTCGGTGACCTCCTCGTCCGGGTACGGCGTCACGCGGCACTCCTGGTACCACTTGTGGTAGTCCGCGGCGAGGGACTCGAGGTAGCGCGCGACGCGGTGCGGCTCGCGCAGCTCGGCCGCCTGCGTGACGATCCGCGGGAACTCGGTGAGCGCGCCGACCAGCGCCGCCTCGGTCTCGTGCGTGAGCAGGGCGGGGTCGAAGGCGTCGGAGCCGTCGGCCGCGACGCGCGCGACGTCGCGGTCGGCCGCGTTCCGGTCGACGGCGCAGGTGCGCGAGTGCGCGTACTGCACGTAGTAGACGGGGTTGTCGTTGCTCTGCTTGAGCATCTCCTCGCCCGACAGCGACAGCGGCGAGTCCGCGGGGTAGCGCGCGAGCGAGTACCGCAGCGGGTCGGAGCCCAGCCACTCGATGAGGTCGTCCATGTACAGGGCGTTGCCGCGGCGCTTGCCCATCCGCTCGCCGCCGATGTTGACGAGCTGGCCGATGAGCACCTCGATGTTCGCCTCCGGGTCGTCGCCCGCGCAGGCGGCGATGGCCTTGAGCCGGTTGATGTACCCGTGGTGGTCGGCGCCGAGCAGGTAGATCTTGCCCGGGAACCCGCGGTCCTTCTTCGACAGGTAGTACGCGGCGTCGGCGGCGAAGTAGGTGGGCTCGCCGTTCGCGCGGATCATCACGCGGTCCTTGTCGTCCGCGAAGTCCGTGGTGCGCAGCCACACCGCGCCGTCGACGTCGAAGACGTGCCCCTGCTCGCGCAGGCGGGCGACCGCCTGCTCCACGGCGCCCGAGTCGTGCAGCGTGCGCTCGGAGAACCAGACGTCGAAGTGCACGCCGAACGCGTCGAGGGTGCGGCGGATCGCCTCGAGCTGGGCCTGGTAGCCGAGCTCGCGCGCGGTCGTGAGGGCCTCGTCCGCCGGGAGCGACAAGAGGTCGGGCTCCTGCTCGAGCACCTCGGCGGCGCGCTCGGCGACGTACTCGCCGGGGTACCCGCCCTCGGGCACGTCCTCGCCCTTCGCGCGGGCGAGGATCGACGCGGCGAACTTGTCCATCTGCGCGCCCGCGTCGTTGATGTAGTACTCGGCCGTCACGTCGGCGCCGGCCGCTCGCATGATCCGCGCGAGCGCGTCGCCGAGCGCCGCCCAGCGGGTGTGGCCGATGTGCAGCGGGCCCGTCGGGTTGGCGGAGATGAACTCGAGGTTGTGCACCTGGCCCGCGAGGGCGTCGGTGCGGCCGTACGCGTCTCCGGCGGTGACGATCGTGCGGGCGAGCTCGCCCGCGGCGCCCGCCTCGAGCGTGATGTTGAGGAAGCCCGGGCCGGCGACGTCGGCCGCCTTGATCCCCGGCGTCGCCGCGAGGCGGGCCGCCAGGTCCTCCGCGAGCGCGCGCGGCGTGGTGCCCGCCTTCTTCGCGAGCTGCAGCGCCACGTTGGTGGCCCAGTCCCCGTGCTCGCGCTGCCGGGGTCGCTCCACGTGCACCGAGGCCGGGACGGCGTCGGCGGGCAGGGCGAGGGTGCCGTCGGCCACGGCCGAGGCGAGGGCAGCGCTGAGTGCTCCGGAGAGCTCGTCGGGGGTCACCGGGCGATTCTACAAAGGCGGCGGGCCGCCAGGTGCTCGCCGTCGTGGTGGGATCGTCCGCCGTGTGCCGTCCGGCGCTCAGGTGCTGGTAGTCTCGTGCACCGTGCCGAGCGGTTTTCCGTCCGGCGCCCGCGCCTGTAGCTCAGTGGATAGAGCGTCTGCCTCCGGAGCAGAAGGTCGGGGGTTCGAATCCCTTCAGGCGCACCACGAGAGAACGGCCCTGGTCATCGACCAGGGCCGTTCTTCGTTCTCCCTCGACCCCGACGTCGCGATCGGTCGCCGTCCCGCGACGGGACGGCGACCGATCGCTACGTCAGAGTCGGCCCGGCGGCTCAGCGCGCCCCGGCGAGGCCGCCCAGCGGCATGGTGTCGAGGTCGAGGTCCGGGTTCTTCTCCTGCGTCTTCACGAGCGCCTTGGCCTCGGCGTCGGTGTCGACCGACGGCATCGAGCCCGGCAGCGGCTTGCCGGCGCTCTCCTTGACGAAGCCGACGGCGACCGCACCCACGAGCGCGAAGCCCATCAGGTAGTAGGCCGGGGCCATGCTCGAGCCGGTGGCCTGCGTCAGCGACTCCACGATCAGCGGGGTCGTGCCGCCGAAGATCGCGAGCGAGACGTTGTAGGCCAGGCCCATCGAGCGGTAGCGCACGGAGGTGGGGAACATCGCGGGCAGCGTGGCCGCCTGCACGCCGACCATGCACGCCACCGGGACCGCCATGAGCACGAGGCCCAGGATCGTGGACCACACGTGGCCCATCGCCAGGAGCAGGAAGGCCGGGGCCGCGAGCACCGCGAGCGAGCCCGCGCCGAACCACAGCAGCGGACGGCGGCCGACGCGGTCGCTGATCGGGCCGGCCACGAGGATCATCACCGCGAGCAGCACCAGCACGGGCACGGTCAGCAGGGTGCCCGCCGTCGCCTCGTAGCCGAGGGTGTCCGTGAGGTAGGTCGGCATGTAGCTCGTCAGGGCGTAGCCGGCGGTGTTGGCGACGGCCACGAGCACCATGGCGACCGCGAGCGGGCGCCACTGCGAGCGCAGCGTGACGTCGGCGGGCGCGGGCGTCTCGACGCCGTGCGTCTTGGCGGCCTCGGCCGCGACCTGCTGCGCCTGGAACGCCGGGGACTCCTCGATCTTCAGGCGGAACCACACGGCGAACGCGCCGATCGGGCCGGCGACCAGGAACGGGATCCGCCACCCGCCGTCGAGCATGGCCTGCTCGCCCAGCGTCACCTGCAGCACCGTCACGACGACCGCGCCGAGCGCGAAGCCGAGGTAGCTGCCGAAGTCGAGGAACGACGCGGCCCAGCCGCGACGGCGATCGGGGGCGTGCTCGGCGACGAAGGTCGTGACGCCGGCGTACTCACCGCCGGTGGAGAAGCCCTGCACCACCTTGAGGAGCACGAGCAGCAGCGGCGCCGCGACGCCGAGGACGCCGTAGGTCGGCAGCAGCCCGATGAGGAACGTCGAGGCCGCCATCATCACGAGCGTGAAGGCCAGCACCTTCTGGCGGCCGACCTTGTCGCCGATGCGGCCGCAGACGATGCCGCCCAGCGGGCGCGCCACGTACGTGGCGGCGAACACGCCGAGGGAGAAGAGGATCTGCACGCCGGACGACGCCTGCGGCAGGAACACGGCACCCATCGTCACGGCCAGGTAGCCGTAGACGCCCACGTCGTACCACTCCATGAGGTTGCCGACGGCGGTGCCGCCGATCGTCTTCTTGAGCATGGAGTTGTCCACGACGGTGACGTCGGAGACGCGGAGCCTGCGACGCGCGGCCCGGGTGGCCGGAGCGTTCTCGGGAGTGGTGCCGGTCGGTTCCTGAGGGAGTACGGCGGTCATGTTTCCTTCCGTGGCCGGCGCGGCGCGCACGCGGTGTGAACGCAGCGGCCCGGCCCGTGACAGGGAGCCGGCGCCCGCCACGAGGGCGGACGCCGAGCCCGAACATGGGCGGCCACGTTACCGATCCTTGACCGAGAATCAAGTTCGGCAGGGCAACCAAGGGCCCGGAAGTGCCCGTGGCGCGACGCCCTCACCTGCGGCGACACCGTTCCTTGACACGGTATTCGTGAAGCCCGCCACAGGGCTCGAGAAGCGCCCTCGCACGGCCGTCCGGGCGACGGCCGCCCGCCCCCGCTCGCTGGACCCGGCGCTCACCGGGCGTTACGTTCTCGGAGCGGCCCGGACACGGGCGGCGACGACGCCCGCACACGATGTCTGCCGAGGCCTGCACAGGGAGGACTCCCCCGCATGATCGACCACGAGGTCCGCGTCTACCGCTCCGACGAGCCGCTGCCCCGCGAGGGGCAGCTCGCGTGGAAGATCGCGGAGGTCGCGGCCGAGCAGCTCGAGCCCGCCCCGGAGGTCACCGACATGGTGATCAACCGTGTGATCGACAACGCCGCTGTGGCGACGGCGTCGCTGGGCCGCGGCCCGATCCTCGCGGCCCGCACGCAGGCGGAGGCGCACCCGGTCTCCCGCGGCGGCGCGGGCTCGACGGTCTTCGGCTCCCCCGGGCGGACCAGCCCCGAGTGGGCGGCCTGGGCGAACGGCGTCGCCGTGCGGGAGCTGGACTACCACGACACGTTCCTCGCGGCCGAGTACTCGCACCCGGGCGACAACATCCCGCCCCTGCTCGCCGTCGCGCAGCACCTGGGCCGCAGCGGTGCGGAGCTGCTGCGCGGGATCGTCACGGGCTACGAGATCCAGGTGGACCTCGTCAAGGGCATCAGCCTGCACGCGCACAAGATCGACCACGTCGCCCACCTCGGCCCGTCGGCCGCGGCGGGCATCGGCACGCTGCTCGGCCTGCCCGCGGAGACCATCTACCAGGCGGTCGGCCAGGCCCTGCACACGACGACGGCGACGCGGCAGTCGCGCAAGGGCGAGATCTCCACGTGGAAGGCCCACGCCCCCGCGTTCGCGGGCAAGATGGCCGTGGAGGCCGCGGACCGCGCGATGCGCGGGCAGACCTCCCCCAGCCCGATCTACGAGGGCGAGGACGGCGTGATCGCCTGGCTGCTCGACGGGCCCGACGCCCGCTACACGGTGCCGCTCCCGGCCGCCGGCGAGGCGCGGCGCGCCATCCTCGACACGTACACCAAGGAGCACTCGGCCGAGTACCAGGCGCAGGCGTGGATCGACCTCGCGCGCCGCCTCGGCACCGAGCGGCCCGAGCTGCGCGACCCGGCGAACGTCGTCGCCGTCGTGCTGCACACGAGCCACCACACGCACTACGTGATCGGCTCCGGCTCCGGCGACCCGCAGAAGTACGACCCCACGGCCAGCCGCGAGACGCTCGACCACTCGATCCCGTACATCTTCACGGTCGCGCTGCAGGACGGCGCCTGGGACCACGTCGGCAGCTACGCCCCCGAGCGCGCCGCCCGCCCGGACACCGTGGACCTGTGGCGCAAGGTCACCACGGCCGAGGACGCCGAGTGGACCCGCCGGTACCACTCGAGCGACCCGGACGAGAAGTCCTTCGGCGGACGGGTGGAGATCGAGCTCACGGACGGCTCGCGCGTCGTCGAGGAGATCGCCGTCGCGGACGCGCACCCGCTGGGCGCGCGCCCGTTCGCCCGCGAGCAGTACGTGGCGAAGTTCCGCACGCTGGCCGCCGGGGTGCTCGCCGACGAGGAGACCGAGCGGTTCCTCGACCTCGCGCAGCGGCTGCCGGAGCTGTCCGCCGACGAGCTGTCCGGTCTCACCGTCACGCCGCTCGCCGACCCGCTCGCGACCCACCCGGTCGCGCGCGGCATCTTCTGAGACCCGTTCTGAGACCCGGAGGGCGACCGTGCTCTACACGACCACCACCCCCGCCGCCAAGCGCGCCGCGTTCCGCGAGCGGCTGCGCTCCGGCGAGCTCCTGCAGCTGCCCGGCGCGTTCAACCCGCTCGCCGCGCGGCTGATCCAGGACAAGGGGTTCGACGGCGTGTACGTCTCGGGCGCAGTGGTCGCCGCCGACCTGGGGCTGCCCGACGTCGGGCTGACCACCCTCACCGAGGTCGCGACCCGCGCGGGGCAGATCGCGCGCATGACCGACCTGCCGACGCTCGTGGACGCCGACACCGGCTTCGGCGAGGCGATGAACATGGCCAGGACCGTGCAGACGCTGGAGGACGCGGGCGTCGCGGGGCTGCACGTCGAGGACCAGGTGAACCCCAAGCGCTGCGGGCACCTCGACGGCAAGCAGGTCGTGGACGAGCCGACGGCCCTGCAGCGGGTGCGCGCCGCCGTCGCCGCGCGGCGCGACGAGAACCTGCTCGTCATGGCCCGCACCGACGTGCGCGCCGTGGCGGGGCTCGCGACCGCCGTCGACCGCGCGAAGGCGCTCGTCGACGCGGGCGCGGACGCGATCTTCCCCGAGGCGATGCGCGACCTGGCCGAGTTCGAGGCCGTCGCGAGCGCCGTCGACGTCCCCGTGCTGGCCAACATGACCGAGTTCGGCAAGTCCGAGCTGTTCACGACGACGCAGCTCGCCGACGCGGGCGTCGCCCTCGTCATCTACCCGGTCTCGCTGCTGCGCCTCGCGATGGGCGCCGCCGAGCGCGGCCTGGACGCCCTGCGCGCGGAGGGCTCGCTGACGGGGCAGGTCGAGCACATGCAGACCCGCGCCCGGCTCTACGAGCTGCTCGACTACGGCGCCTACTCGGCGTTCGACACCGGCGTCTTCGACTTCAGCCTGGACGACAACCTGCACGGCTGAGCGCCGCCGCAGCACGCACCGCAGCACATCGCAGCGAAGGAGCATCGATGACAGAGCACACCGGGTCCGAGCCCGAGGTCCGACGCGGGCTGGCGGGGGTGGTCGCCGACGTGACGGCCGTCTCCAAGGTGGACCCCGAGACCAACTCCCTGCTGTACCGCGGCTACCCGGTCCAGGACCTGGCGGCGACCCGTCCGTTCGAGGCGGTCGCGTGGCTGCTGTGGCACGGCGAGCTGCCCACGCCCGACGAGCTGGACGCGCTGCGCGCGACCGAGCGCGAGCACCGCCCGCTCGCCGACGACGTGCGCGCCGCCATCGACCTGCTGCCCCTCACCGCGCACCCGATGGACGAGGTGCGCACGGCGGTGAGCGTCGTCGGCGCGCGCGAGGCTGCGGGCCTCACGGCCCTGGAGGCGGCCGCCGACCCGGACGTCAACCTCGAGCGCAGCGTGCGGCTGTTCGCGGCCCTGCCGGCCGTCGTCGCGTACGGGCAGCGCCGCCGCCAGGGACTGGAGCCGGTCGCCCCGCGCGACGACCTGGACTTCTCCGCGAACTTCCTCTGGATGACCTTCGAGGTCGAGCCGGACCCCGTCGTGGCCGACGCGTTCAACCGTTCGATGATCCTGTACGCCGAGCACTCGTTCAACGCCTCCACGTTCACGGCGCGCGTCATCACGTCCACGCTCAGCGACCTGCACTCGGCCGTCGTGGGCGCGATCGCGGCGCTCAAGGGGCCGCTGCACGGCGGCGCCAACGAGGCGGTCATGGAGACGCTCGCCGAGATCGGCACCGCCGAGCGTGCGGCGTCCTGGCTCGACGAGGCGCTCGACGCCAAGCGCAAGATCATGGGCTTCGGGCACCGGGTCTACAAGCACGGCGACTCGCGCGTGCCGACCATGAAGGCCGCCCTCGACACCCTGGTCGAGCACTACGACCGCCCTGACCTGGCCGCCCTCTACGACGCGCTGGAGTCCGAGTTCGTGCGCCGCAAGGGCATCTACCCGAACCTCGACTACCCGTCGGGCCCGGCCTACCACCTCATGGGCTTCGAGACGGCCACGTTCACGCCGTTGTTCGTCGCCGCCCGCGTCACGGGCTGGACGGCGCACATCATGGAGCAGCAGGCCGCCAACGCCCTCATCCGCCCCCTCTCGGCCTACGTCGGTCCCGAGCGCCGCGAGGTGCCCGGCCCCGCGGACCGGTGAGCGCCGACCGGGACGCCGCGCGCCCCGCGTCGTCCTTCGGTGCGGCGGCCGTCGCGTACGCCGAGCACCGCCCGGACTACGCGGCGGCCGCGGTGCGCTGGACGCTGCGGGCGGCGCCGGGCCCGCGGGTGCTCGACCTCGGCGCGGGGACGGGCAAGCTCACCGCCACCCTGCTCGACCCGGCCGTCGCCCCGGGCGCGGAGGTCGTCGCCGTCGAGCCGGACCCGGCGATGCTGGCCGAGCTGCGGCGGGGCCTGCCGGCCGTCCGCGCCCTGGCGGGCAGCGCCGAGTCGATCCCGCTGCCCGACGGCTCCGTCGACGCCGTGCTCGCGGGCAACGCCCTGCACTGGTTCGACCCGGCGGTCGCGGGGCCCGAGATCGCCCGCGTGCTCGCCCCCGGCGGCGTCCTGGCCGGGCTCTGGAACCTCCTGGACGACGACGTCGCCTGGGTCGCCGGGCTCGCCGACGTGAGCGGGAGCGCGGCCGTGGGGCCACGGGACACACCGGCCGCCTGGCGCCGCGCGACCGCCGGCCTGCTCCCGCCCGCCGGGGAGGCGTGGTCGGCCCGGGCGGAGCGGGCCGAGTTCCCGCACGGGCAGCGCCGCACCGCCGACTCGCTCGTCGCGACGCTCGCGACCCGCGCCGGGATGCTCGTCATGCCGGAGGCGGAGCGCGCGGCCACGACCGGGCGGATCCGCGCCTATCTCGCGGGCCGGCCGGAGACGGCGCAGGGCGAGTTCACCGTGCCGATGCGCACGGGCGTGCTGCGCGCGCGGCGCACCTGAACGACACCACCGGGCCGCGGGACCGGACCGTCGCCACGGCGCACTAGGCTCGCAGTCATGTCCGCCGACTACTCCGACTTCGAGTTCGAGCGCCGGTTCTTCGTCCGCGAGCTGCCGGACGCGCTGCGCGACGCCCCCGCTCTGATCGTCCAGTCCTACTTCCTGTCCGACGGCGGCTACGCGCTGCGCGTGCGGGTGCAGGCCACGGGCGTCGAGGCACGGCTGGGCCCCGACAGCGACGCGCGGGACGTCCTCGAGCTCTACCGCTCGCGCGTCGACTTCGCCGCGGTCACGGTCAAGGGCCCGTCGGTGGGCGGCACCCGGTACGAGGCGGAGCGCCCGCTCGAGCCGGACGTCGGCGCGGAGCTGGTGCGCCGCGGCGGCGCCCAGGTCATCAAGACGCGCTACGCGGCCTGGCTGGGCGCCGACGGCTGGTCGATCGACGTCTTCGGCGGCGCCAACGCCCCGCTCATCGTCGCCGAGTGCGAGCGCTCGGGCCCGGTCACGGACCTCCAGATCCCCGACTTCTGCGTCACCGAGCTCACCGACGACCGCCGCTTCTCCAACGAGTCCCTCGCCGTCGACCCCTTCCGCGGGTGGTCCGCCGCCTACGCCCAGGAGCTCGCCACCCAGGGCCCCCGCTTCCGCGACGACTTCGGCGGCAACACCACGATCACCACCTGACAGCCCACAGAGCCCTGCGCCGCCCGTGCGCCCACCCTTCGCACGCACGGGCGGGGGTCCGTGAGAGCCGACGCCGGAGCGGCGGGACGGTGGACGCCGTCGTCGCGCAGGGCGAGCGTTCAGAAGAGCGGGAGGTGCAGGATCCTTCGCGCGGTCGTATCCCTCCCGAAGTGGAGCGCCCCCCTGGGGCGCGTGAACGCGACCGCGCGAAGGATCCTGCACCTCCCGCGGCCGTGAGCAAGGGAGCACCACAGAGGGCTCAGTGCCAGGGCGTGATCTCCACCACACCGGGCTTGTACTCGAAGTGCCAGGGCTCGTAGTTCCCCATGCCACCCCGCTGCGCCCACGGCGGGTTCTCCCACCCGTATGCCGGCCCGTTCTCCCACAGCCACCCGTAGACCTCGCTGGAGCGGTACTCGTCGCCGCACAGGTCGATGGCGAGCCCCCACCCGTGCATGGACGTGCCGGGGGTGGCGGCGAGGTAGCCGCGGCTGGCCTTGACGGCGTACTGGGAGGAGATGGAGCGGTAGCTGTCGACGAGGCACAGGTCGCGGCCGAAGCGGACGCGGAACGCCTCGTTGAGGGCGCTGAGGGCGACGGCGGCGTCGGCGCGCAGCTTCTCGCCCGGCTGCCAGATGTCGCAGAGCGAGTGGTCGGCGAGGCTGCCGTTGCCGCCGTCGATGGAGGCTCCGGAGTCGCAGCCCGGCAGAGGGCTGCGCTCGGCGGTACGGCTGGCGGCGGACGCCTCGACGCGCACGTCACGGGGTGCGGCGGCGATGCCCTGGGAGGTGCGGGGGGTCTCGACGCCCTGCTCGAGGAGCGCCAGCGTGGAGGGGCCGGTGGGCTGGGTGTCGAGGTCGAACGGGGTACCGCCGTGCGCCTGGCCGTCGGTGACGAGGGGTGCGGCGATGGTGGCGGCGGCGAGCGAGCCGAGCACCGTCAGGCGGGTGACCCAGGCGTGCCCGGCGGGGGCGGCATGCCGGCCGCCGGAGCGGTCGCCGCGGGCGGCAGCGGGGCGCTTGCGGGGCTTCTTGCCGGCCCGGGCGAGCTCGGCCTCCCGCATCTCGCGACGGGAGCGCGGCGCGGCTGCGTCACCCTGCGACGTCGCCTCCACGGCACCTCCGCGCTCGTGCTCCGGGCGGCCGCCATGGTCGCCCGTGCTCCTCGGACCAGAACACGGACCGCCCGGCGTCGCGTGCCCTGCACGCGACCGACGAGGCGATCCGTCACGGAACCATAACGGGGTCGGGCGCCCCCGCCAAGTCCCCGTCCACAGGCGGTCAGGCCGCGGCCAGGGCCAGGCGGCATGGGAGGGTGTCCACCCTGCTCACGGTCGGCGCTGCATCGCGTCGCGCACCTCGCCCACGAGCTCCTCGAGGATGTCCTCGAGGAACACGACGCCGAGGACGCCGTCGGGCCCCTCGACGCGGGCCAGGTGCGCCCCGGAGCGCTGCATGGCGCGCAGCGCGTCCTCCACCTCGTCGGCCGGCCGCACGGACGCGAGCGCGCGCACGCGCCACGCCGGCACCGGGTCGAATCGGTCGCCGTTCGACGCGTACAGGACGTCCTTGAGGTGCAGGTAGCCGCGCAGGGCGTCGTCGTCGCCCCGCACGGGGAACCGGCTGAAGCCGGTGCGCGCGACGAGGTGCTCGACGTCGTCGGGCGTGGTGCGCGGGTCGACGGTGACCAGCTCGTCCACGGCCACCATGACGTCGCCCGCGGTGCGCGAGGAGAACTCGATGGCCCCGGCCAGGAGGCCCTGCTCGTCGCGGAGCACGCCCTCGGCCTGCGAGTGCTCGACGATCGACTGCACCTCCTGCGCCGTGAACGCGGAGGCGACCTCGTCCTTCGGTTCGACCCCCGCGAGCCGCACGGCATGGTTCGCGACCCAGTTGAGCGCCGCGATCACGGGGCGCACGGCGCGGCCGAGCAGCACCAGCGGCGGCGCGAACCAGAGGGCGGCCGTCTCCGGGCCGGCGACGGCGAGGTTCTTGGGCACCATCTCGCCGAGCACCACGTGCAGGTACACGACGATCGCGAGCGCCAGGACGAGCGAGACGGGGTGCAGCAGCGCCTCGGGGACCCCCAGGGCCTCGAAGGGCACCTCGAGCAGGTGGGCGAGGGCGGGCTCCGCGACGATGCCCAGGCCGGTGGAGCACACGGTGACCCCGAGCTGCGCGCACGCGAGCATGAGGGAGACGTGCTCCATCGCCCACAGGGCGGTGCGGGCGCGTCGGTCGCCGGCCTCGGCCCGCGGCTCGATGGCGCTGCGGCGCGCGGAGATGACGGCGAACTCGGCGCCGACGAAGAACGCGTTGCCGGCGAGCAGCAGCACGCCGATCAGCAGGGCGGTCCCGGTGCTCATCGGCCCATCTCCCCGTGCCGGGTCCCGGCCGGGTCGACGGCGAGCACGCGCAACCGCTCGACGCGCCGCGCGTCCATCGCCTCGACGCGCAGCAGCACGCCGTCGGTCTCGACCTCGTCGCCCACCTCGGGCACCCTCCCCAGCACCGCCATGACCAGGCCGCCGAGCGTCTCGTAGGCCGGGCCCTCGGGCACCACCAGGCCGGTGCGCTCCTCCAGCTCGTCGGGGCGCAGCACCCCGGGCACGACCCACGACCCGTCGGCGCCGCGCACCACCCCGGTGCGGCGCGGGTCGTGCTCGTCGGCGACGTCGCCGACGAGCTCCTCGACGACGTCCTCGAGCGTGACGATGCCCGAGGTGCCGCCGTACTCGTCGACGACCACGGCCATCTGCAGCCCGAGACCCCGGAGCTCGACGAGGAGCGGCCCGAGCCGGACCGTCTCCGGGACGCGCGGCGCGTCGACCATGAGCGCGGCGGCCGGCACCTCGGCGCGGCGGTCGTGCGGCACGCCGACGGCGCGGCGCAGGTGCACGAGGCCGACGACGTCGTCGCGGTCCTCGCCGATCACCGGGAACCGGGAGTGGCCGGTGCGCCGGGCGAGGGCCACGACCTCGGCGGCCGTCGTGTCGCGCTCGACGACGGCCATCCGCATGCGGTCGGTCATGACGTCGCGCGCCGACAGCTCGTCGAGCTCGAGGGAGTTGGTGAGCAGGGTCGCGACCGACTGGTCGAGCGTGCCCTCCTGCGCCGAACGTCGGACGAGCGACAGCAGCTCCGAGGACGACCGCGCGCCGGACAGCTCCTCGCGAGGCTCGACCCCGACCCTGCGCAGCAGCGCGTTGGCCGAGCCGTTGAGCACGGCGATGAGCGGCCGGAACAGCATGGTGAACACGCGCTGCACGGGGACGACCAGCCGCGCCGTCGCGTGCGGGGCGGACAGCGCGAAGTTCTTCGGGATCAGCTCGCCGAACAGCATCGAGAACGCGTTGACGACCACGAGGGCCAGCACGACCGCGAGCACCCCGGCGACGCCCTGCCCCATCGCCGTGGCGGCGAACGCCTCGGAGAACAGGGACAGTAGCGCCGGCTGGGCGGTGTAGCCCAGCAGGATCGTGGTGATGGTGATGCCGACCTGGGCGGAGCTGAGCTCCGTGGACAGGTGCTTGAGCCCGGCGCGGACGGCACGGTCCCGTCGGTCCGACGGGCGCGCGGTGTCGTGGCCGGGCGAGGGACTGTCGCCCTCCTCGTCGTCGGCCCCGAGGACGGCCGGGTCGAGGGTGACGAGGGAGAACTCGCTGGCGACGAACACCGCGGTGCCCGCGGTGAGCACCACGCCCAGCACGATCATGAGGACGTCGCCTAGCACGGGCGGCTCCCGGTCGTGCGGCGCGGCGCGGCCGGGCGGCGGGGCGGCGGGGTGGCCAGGCGGGACGGCGCGGGCGACCCCGCGCGATATCGGCTCTCGTCCATCGTGCTCCGATGGTATCGGGACGGAGCCCGCGGGCGAGTCGGCGTCCGCGCGGGAGGGCCCTGGACAGCGTGTACTCAGCGCTCCCCCAGGGAGCCGGTGCAAGATGGCACCATGACCACCGCGACCCCTCCGAGCAGCCCGGGCGCCTCGGGCCAGCAGAACGCCACCGTGCTCGTCGTCGAGGACGAGCCCGCGATCGCGGCCGCCATCGCCCAGCGCCTGTCGGCCGAGGGCTGGCGGGTCGAGGTCGCGCGCGACGGCCTCGCCGGCGTCGACGCCGCCTCCCGCCTGAGCCCGGACGCCATCGTGCTGGACGTCATGCTGCCCGGCATCGACGGGCTCGAGGTCACCCGCCGCATCCAGGCGGAGAACCCGATCCCCATCCTCATGCTCACGGCGCGCGACGACGAGACCGACATGCTCGTCGGCCTCGGCGTCGGCGCCGACGACTACATGACCAAGCCGTTCTCGATGCGCGAGCTGGTGGCGCGCGTCAAGGCGCTGCTGCGGCGCGTGGAGCGCGCGCAGCAGGCCGCGGTGACGACCCCCGCCGACCCGCCGATGGTCATGGGCGACGTCACGATCGACCGCGCCCAGCGCCGCGTCCACCGCGCGGGCGACGAGGTGCACCTCACGCCGACCGAGTTCGAGCTGCTGGTCATGCTCGCGAGCTCGCCCAAGACGGTCCAGACGCGCGAGCGCCTGCTCGCGGAGGTGTGGGACTGGGCGGACGCCAGCGGCACCCGCACCGTCGACTCCCACATCAAGGCGCTGCGCCGCAAGCTCGGGCCGGACCTCATCCGCACCGTGCACGGCGTCGGGTACGCGTTCGAGCCGCCGGAGGCCTGATGGACCCCGCCGCCGGCGACGACGCCGGGCCGGCCGCGCCGCGGCGCAAGGAGCACCACCGGCTGCCCGACGTCCGCCCGCTGGACCCGCTGCGGTCGCTCAAGACCAAGCTCGGCGTGCTCGTCGTGGCGACGGTGACGTTCGCCGTCCTCATCACGTGGATCGGCCTGCAGAACGAGCTCGGCCCCACCCGCACGCTGCCCCTGGCGATCTTCCTGTCCCTGGTGATCGTGCAGCTCCTGGCGCGCGGCATGACGTCGCCGCTGCGGGACATGACGGCGGCCGTGCAGGCGATGGCGGCGGGCGACTACTCCATCCGCGTGCGCGCCACGAGCCGCGACGAGGTGGGCCAGCTCGCCGAGGCCTTCAACGTCATGGCCGCCGACCTCGACGCCTCCGACCGGGTGCGGCGCGAGCTCATCGCCAACGTGTCGCACGAGCTGCGCACCCCGGTGGCGGCGCTGCAGGCCCAGCTCGAGAACATGGTCGACGGCGTCACCGAGCCGACGCCGTCGGCCCTCGAGCTGTCCCTGGAGCAGACGGAGCGGCTCACCCGGCTGGTCACGTACCTGCTCGACCTGTCGCGGGTGGAGGCGGGCGCCTCCGCGCTGGTGCTCAGCGAGTTCTCCGTGGGCGACTTCCTCGAGGAGTCCGCGCAGGCGATGTCGATGGTCGACGCTGCGAAGGGCCTCAGCTACGTCGTCGACGTCACCCCGCCGGACCTCGCGCTGGAGGCCGACGTCGAGCGGCTGCGCCAGGTGGTCACCAACCTGCTGCAGAACGCGATCCGGCACTCGCCGCACGCCGGGACGGTGCGGCTCGACGCCTACCCCGTGGACGACGACGTCGTGCTCGAGGTGAGCGACGAGGGCCCCGGCATCGCGCCCGAGGACCGCGGCCGGATCTTCGAGCGGTTCGCGAGCGGCGCGGCCGCCGGTCGCCCGCACGCCGCGCCGCCGTCCGGCATGGCGAGCGGCGGCACGGGCATCGGCCTCGCCATCGTCCGCTGGGCGGTCGACCTGCACGGAGGGCACGTCGAGGTCGCCGACACCGACCGCGGCGCGACGATGCGCGTGACGCTCCCCGCGCAGGCCCGGCCCGCCGCCGGCGTCACGACCGAGCCCTCCGAGTGATCCCGCGCCCCGGCCCGCCCCGCGGCGCCGGCGTGAGGTTGGTCACACTCGTCCGTCACAGGACGGCCCGCGTGGTCCGGACATGACGCCGGAACACGGAGTCATCGTGTCGACCCGAGGAGTCGTTGCCCACCCCATTACCGGACGGTCACGATGCGCACCGTGAGCCCGGGAACGGCCGTCTGACGCCGCTCGACCTCCCCGGTCGGACGCCGCGAAGGACGTAGGCTGGACCTGCGCACCGGCGCTGTCGGGCGCATTTCCGGTCGAACGAGTTGCAACTGTGTGAAAGTGGGCGATCCGCGCGTGGTGTCCCCGAAGGACGGGTCAGAGTCGATCAGCGTGGCGAGCGCGTTCGGAGCCAACGAATGGCTTGTCGACGAGCTCTACGAGCAGTACCTGAAGGACAAGAACGCGGTGGACCCCGCGTGGTGGGACTTCTTCGCCGACTACGAGCCGGGTGAGACCAACGGCGCCACGGCGGACGCCGCGCCGGCTGCACCCGCGCAGCCCGCGGCGCCGGCTGAGCCCCAGGCACCGGCGCAGGCAGCCCCGGCACCCGCGGCCCCGGCCGGCCGGTCGGGTACCGCCGCCGCCGAGACCGCGAAGGCCGAGCGGAAGGCCTCGAAGCCGGCCCCCGTCCCGGCCGACCCCGAGGTGAGCGCCGTCCGCCCGGTCGCCGAGGCCCTGCCCTCGACCGCGCCCTACGCCGAGGTCGCGAAGTCCTCGCCGAAGGCCACCGAGGACGAGGCCACCGACGACGTGCAGAAGCTGCGCGGCCCCGCCGCGCGCGTCGTCACCAACATGGAGGCCTCGATCGAGGTCCCGACCGCGACGTCGGTGCGCGCCGTGCCCGCCAAGCTCATGGTGGACAACCGCATCGTCATCAACAACCACCTCGCGCGCGGCCGCGGCGGCAAGATCTCGTTCACGCACCTCATCGGGTTCGCGCTCGTCGAGGCGCTGTCCGACATGCCGGTGATGAACGCGCACTACGAGAGCATCGACGGCAAGCCGCACGTCGTGCAGCCGGCCCACGTCGGCTTCGGCCTCGCGATCGACCTCGCCAAGCCGGACGGCTCGCGCCAGCTGCTCGTGCCCAGCGTCAAGAAGGCCGAGGAGCTCGACTTCGCCGGCTTCTGGGCCGCGTACGAGGACCTCGTGCGCAAGGCGCGCGGCGGCAAGCTCGGCATGGACGACTTCGCCGGCACCACGATCTCGCTGACCAACCCGGGCGGCATCGGCACCGTGCACTCCGTGCCGCGCCTCATGGCCGGGCAGGGCACGATCATCGGCGTCGGCGCCATGGACTACCCCGCGGAGTTCGCGGGCGCGTCCGTGGAGCAGCTCGCCCGCATGGGCATCTCGAAGGTCATGACGATCACGTCGACCTACGACCACCGCATCATCCAGGGCGCGCAGTCCGGCGAGTTCCTCAAGGTGCTCGCGAACAAGCTGCTCGGCCTGGACGGCTTCTACGACCGCGTGTTCGCGGCGCTGCGCGTGCCGTACGAGCCCGTGCGCTGGGTGCGCGACAACACCGTGGACGCCGACGTCGAGGCCGCGAAGCCGGCCCGGATCGCGGAGCTCGTCCACTCCTACCGCTCGCGCGGCCACCTCATGGCCGAGACCGACCCGCTCGCCTACCGCCAGCGCAAGCACCCGGACCTGGACATCCAGAGCCACGGCATGACGCTGTGGGACCTGGACCGCCAGTTCCCGACGGGCGGCTTCGGCGGCAAGACCAAGGACACGCTGCGGGACATCCTCGGCCTGCTGCGCGACTCGTACTGCCGCACCATCGGCGTCGAGTACATGCACATCGCCGACCCGGCCCAGCGCAAGTGGCTCCAGGAGCGGCTCGAGTCGGGCTACGCCCGCACCCCCCGCGAGGACCAGCTGCGCATCCTGCGCCGCCTGAACTCCGCCGAGGCGTTCGAGACCTTCCTGCAGACCAAGTTCGTCGGGCAGAAGCGGTTCTCGCTCGAGGGCGGGGAGTCGGTCATCCCGCTGCTCGACGCGATCCTGTCGCGGGCCGCCGAGGGCGGGCTCGACGAGGTCGGCATCGGCATGGCGCACCGCGGCCGCCTCAACGTGCTGGCGAACATCGCGGGCAAGAGCTACGGCCAGATCTTCAAGGAGTTCGAGGGCCAGCTCGACCCGAAGAGCGTGCAGGGCTCCGGCGACGTGAAGTACCACCTCGGCACCGAGGGCGTCTTCACCGCCGAGTCGGGCGCCACGACCAAGGTGTACCTGGCGGCGAACCCGTCCCACCTCGAGGCGGTCGACCCGGTGCTCGAGGGCATCGTGCGGGCCAAGCAGGACCGCATCGACCTGGGCGGCGACGGCTTCTCCGTGCTGCCGATCCTGCTGCACGGCGACGCGGCCTTCGCGGGCCAGGGCGTGGTGCCCGAGGTGCTCAACCTCGCGCAGCTGCGCGGGTACCGCACCGGCGGCACGATCCACGTGATCATCAACAACCAGGTGGGCTTCACCACCGGGCCGTCGTCGTCGCGCTCCACGACGTACGCGACCGACGTCGCCAAGGGCTACCAGATCCCCGTCTTCCACGTGAACGGCGACGACCCCGAGGCCTGCGTCCGCGTGGCCGAGCTGGCCTTCGCGTACCGCGAGCAGTTCGACCGCGACGTCATCATCGACATGGTCTGCTACCGCCGTCGCGGCCACAACGAGGGCGACGACCCGTCGATGACGCAGCCGCTGATGTACAACCTCATCGAGGCCAAGCAGTCGGTGCGCAAGCTGTACACGAAGAACCTCGTGGCCCGCGGCGACATCACGGTCGAGGAGGCCGAGCAGGCGCTGCAGGACTACCAGGCGCAGCTCGAGCGGGTCTTCACCGAGACCAAGTCGGCCGGCAAGGCCAGCACGCCCGACGGCGAGGACGAGATCCTCGGACTCGAGCGCCCGGAGGCCCAGCGCGAGGGCGCCGGCGACATGGTGGGCTGGCAGACGGCCGTCCCGCACGCCGTGCTCGAGCGCGTGGGCGCCGTCCAGGTGTCCGCCCCCGAGGGCTTCACGGTGCACCCGAAGCTCGCCCAGATGCTGCAGAAGCGGCAGCTCATGGCGAAGGAGGGCGGCATCGACTGGGGCTTCGGCGAGCTCGTCGCCTTCGGGTCGCTGCTCATGGAGGGCACCCCCGTGCGCCTCGCCGGGCAGGACTCGCGCCGCGGCACCTTCGTCCAGCGCCACGCCGTGCTGCACGACCGCAACACCGGTGCCGAGTGGACCCCGCTGCTGTACCTGTCGGGCGACCAGGCGAAGTTCTGGGTGTACGACTCCTCGCTCAGCGAGTACGCCGCACTCGGCTTCGAGTACGGCTACTCGGTCGAGCGCCCGGACGCCCTCGTGCTCTGGGAGGCGCAGTTCGGCGACTTCGTCAACGGCGCCCAGACGATCATCGACGAGTTCATCTCGTCGGCCGAGCAGAAGTGGGGCCAGCACTCGTCGCTGGTCATGCTGCTGCCGCACGGCTACGAGGGCCAGGGGCCGGACCACTCGTCCGCCCGCATCGAGCGCTTCCTGCAGCTCGCGGCCGAGAACAACATGACGGTGGCGCAGCCGTCCACCCCGGCGTCGTACTTCCACCTGCTGCGCCAGCAGGCGTACGCCCGGCCGCGCCGGCCGTTGGTCGTCTTCACGCCGAAGCAGCTGCTGCGCCTCAAGGCGGCGGCCTCCAGCGTCGAGGACTTCACCACCGGCACGTTCGAGCCGGTGCTGCCGGACACGACCGTGGACGCGGCGCAGGTCGACCGCGTGCTGCTGTGCACCGGCCGCGTGTACTACGACCTGCTCGCCGAGCGCACCAAGCGCCAGGACACCCGGACCGCCATCGTCCGCCTGGAGCAGCTCTACCCGTTCCCGGAGGAGCAGGTCCGCGCGCAGCTGGCGCAGTACCCGGACGCCGACGTCGTGTGGGTCCAGGACGAGCCGGAGAACCAGGGCGCCTGGTCCTTCCTGCACCTGGCGCTCCCGGATGACATGCCGCGCGTGCGCGTCGCGTCCCGCCCCGCGTCCGCGTCGACCGCCGCCGGCACGGCCAAGCGGCACAAGGAGCAGCAGGAGATCCTGGTCGCCCAGGCCTTCGACCGCTGACCTCCCCGCGAGATAGAGAGGCTCCTCGCCGAGATAGAGAGGGGGGGGGGGGGGCCCCCCCGGGGGGGGGGCGCCCCCCCCCCCCGCGGGGGGGCCGGGGGGGAGAGGGGGGGCCCGGC